>DASXTC010000049.1:0-40843 GCA_036505635.1 Candidatus Polarisedimenticolia bacterium | reverse complement strand
CCGGTCCCCTGCCCACACCGCCGTGTGGCTGTCGCGCGCGGCGGGCGCGCCGCTGAGCGATGTCGGGCTCCATGCGTCGCCAACGGGATCGTAAAGGCCTCCGGAATCCTTCGGGTCGGACGAGTCGCAGCAGGTCAGATCGTTTCCGCCCCAGATGAGCATGCGTGATCCTGTCCAGATCGCGGTGTGCCTCTCGCGCGCATCGGGCGCGTCAGCCATCGAGGTCACGGCCCACGTGTCGGCTGCCGGGTCGTAGCGACCGCCGCTGTCGAGGCTGGAGCCGCCGTCCCCTCCACCCCAGACGATCATGCGCGCACCGGTCCAGACGGCGGTGTGGCTGGAGCGGGGGGCTGGTGGGTTGGCGCTCAACATGGGCCGCCAGGTGTTCGCCGCGGGGTTGTAGAGGGCCCCCGTGTCGAGCCGAGTCGCCGTGGTGTTGTCGACGCCTCCCCAGATGATCATCTCGGCGCCGGTCCAGACCGCGGTATGGCCGTCGGAGCGGGGCGCCGGGGCCCCGGCCAGGGAGGTCGGCATCCAGGTGTCCGCGGCGGGATCGTACCGGCCGCCATCGTCCGATCTGCTGGAGATCGACGTCCCCCCTCCCCAGACGATCATCTGGCTGCCGGTCCAGACCGCCGCGTGACCCGCGCGCGGCAGGGGAGCCCCGCCCGTAGAGGTTGGGGTCCACGTGTCCGCGACCGGGTCGTACAGGGCGCCGGTGTCGAGAAGGTTCCCCACTCCGACACCGCCCGGCCCGCTTCCGCCCCAGGCGATCATCCTCGTGCCCGTCCAGACGGCTGTGTGGCCGCGGCGGGGCGAGGGAGCGTTGGCCATCGAGGTGGCGCTCCAGGTGTCGATGACCGGGTCGTATCGCGAGCCCGAGCCGAGCGGCTGGCCACTCTGCCCGCCCCAGATGATCATGAGGCTGCCGGTCCAGACCGCCGTGTGGCCGATCCGCGCCGCGGGCAGGTCATCCAGGATGCCGTTGTCCCAGGTATCGTCGGCCACGCACGGTGTAGCCAGCGAGGCGAGCGCGCCGGCGGAGACGGCGTGAACCTCCGTGGGGTCGAGGGTCGGTGCGGTCCGCGCCCACCACGCTTGGACCGCCTCGCGAGCGGGGCCCCTCATCGAAGGGTCCCCCGCGAGGAAGCTGCGTGACAGACGATCCACGAGCGCCGCCCGCACGAGCGTCTCCTGGATAACGAACGGGTCGTTTCCCAGCGCGCGGTAGATCTCCTCCAACCGTTCGGGGAGCCGCGTTGCACCCGCGATGCGCAGCATCTCCTTGCGCAGCATCCGGGCGGTGACTGGCGTTCGCCAGATCTTCTCGAGGGCGACGCTCTGCCGGAGGTAGGTTTGGACTTTTCGCTCGACGAGCTCGCGGGGCACGGCCTCGTCGAAGGGAAGCGTCGCGCCAATCTGATGCGAGTAGTAGACGCGCTCGATCGCGCGTTGCGCCGCGACGCGTTGCCCGAAGGTCAGATCGCGTGGGGAGCCTGCCGTGCCGCCTGCGAGACAGGTTACGAGAACGGGGAGTAGAGGAATCAATCCCCAGCGCATGAGGCGGCGCACATGGCCCTCCCGTGAAAGAAATACGTGACGGAAGGAGCGGACCATCACAATCATACGACGAGACGGACGGGCGGGCTATTGAAAAATGCCTTCGGCGAGGCTGGCTCCTCAGTTGAGATGAGAGGCTATGGGGGGTCGCCGTGTGTCACGGAAGCGAGCCGTCATGTCGGTAGGTGATGACCTGGACCTTCTCCAATGTGATGAGCCCCTCGGTGACCATTTGCTCGAGCGCTGGCAGGATCCGGCGGATTCGATCGTCCTGGTCCACGAGCTCGACGACGATCGGCAGATCCTCGGACAAACGGAGGATCCTCGCGGTGTGGATGCGACTGTTCGCCCCAAAACCCTCCAGGCCGCGGAGGACCGTCGCGCCGGCAAGCCCCTCTTCCCGAGCCTTCAGCACGATCGCCTCGTAGAGCGGCTTGCCCTGCCAGTTGTCGCTCTCACCAATGAAGATGCGGAGCAGAAGAGCCTCGCCTTCGATCTTCATGAATCAGTCTCCATCCGTCATAAGCCCAGGACTCGACCAGCAGCGGCACCTAACCAGACCGCCAGGACACCCACCAGCACGTTCCCCAGAATGTTCAACCCGGCAAGAGGGAGGTCTCCGCCGCGGAGCAGCTCGATGGTCTCGTAGCCGAAGGCCGAGAAGGTGGTGAACCCTCCCAGGAGCCCGACGACGATGACGACGCGCGTCTCCGGTCCGAATGCCTGCTGCTCGCGAACGAGGTACATCACCAGGCCGATCAGGAAACAGCCCAGGACGTTGACGACGAGCGTTCCCGTGGGGAACGTCTCCCTGGTGTAGCGGTGAACGAAGCCGGTCAGCCAGTAGCGGGCGAGGGTGGCGAGCGCGCCGGCGACCGCCAGGGCACTCAGCTTGAGCATGACTCCTCCTACGACGTTTCGTAGGAGTCATCAGCCCCGCGGGGCAGTCGGTAGGCAGACTCCATTGCCCATGGAGTGATTCGTCCGGGGCATTATAGCAAACACCTCGTGCCGAAGCATGGTGGGTGATAGAATGCCGCGCCCTCCTTCCGGCAGGGGTATCCACCGCCATGAGCCTGCAGTCGAACCAGATGCTCTCGAACTACCGCCTCGTCGAGAAGATCGGCGAGGGGGGGATGGGGGTCGTCTGGAAGGCGGTCGACACGACCCTGGGACGCGAGGTGGCCATCAAGGTGCTGCCGGATCTCTTCGCCGGCGAGCCGGACCGCCTCGCCCGCTTCGAGCGGGAAGCCAAGCTGCTCGCTTCGCTGAACCATCCCTCGATAGCCACGATCCATGGCCTCCACGAATCGTCCGGCGTCCGTTTCCTGGCCATGGAGCTGGCTCAGGGAACGAACCTCGCCCGGCGGCTGCAGGACGGGCCACTGCCCCTCGATGAGGCGCTCGCCATCGCGCTTCAGGTGACGGCGGCGCTGGAGGCCGCTCACGACACTGGCATCGTCCACCGGGATCTCAAGCCGGGCAACATCCAGGTGGCGCCCGACGGCACGGTGAAGGTGCTCGATTTCGGCCTGGCGAAGGCCTTCGAGGCCGACCCCTCCTCTCCGCACGCCTCGCTCTCCCCGACCCTGACCACGCCGGCGACCCGCGCGGGGGTCGTCCTGGGGACCGCCGCGTACATGAGCCCCGAGCAGGCGAAAGGGAAGATCGTCGACCGGCGCGCCGACATCTGGGCCTTCGGATGCGTCCTGTACGAGATGCTCACGGGGGTCCGTCCCTTCACGGGAGATGGAGCCTCCGAGATGCTGGCCGCGGTGATCATGTCCACCGTCGATCTGAAGAAGCTGCCCGGCAGCGTGCCGCCGTCGATCCGCAAGCTCCTGCGTCGTTGCCTGGAGAAGGACCCTCGTCGCCGGCTTCGCGACATCGGCGAGGCCCGCATCGTCCTGGAGGAGACGATCGCCGGCACCGTGGAGGAGCCCGGCAGCGCCACGGCGGGGCCCGGCGTCGCGCCGCGCCGCCGAGCCGGCATCCCGGCGATCGCCGCGGGACTGATCCTGTCCGGTCTCGCGGGCGCCGCCCTGATGCGGGCGCTCGCACCGCGGCCGGACCCGGGCCCGCTGCGACGATTCGAAATGCCGGCCACCGGACCCTTCCGCTCGGGAATCCAGGGGAACCTTCTGGCCATCTCCCCGGACGGATCGAAGATCGCCTGCGTGGAGTCTGGCAGGCTGCGGATCCGTCCGCTCGACCGGCTCGATTCCAGGGAGGTCATCACCGCGGGGGAGGCCGCGTTTCTCTTCTGGTCGCCCGATTCAGCCTGGCTGGGATACGGCGCCGCGGGGAAGATCTGGAAGGTCCCTGCCGACGGCGGCCAGGGGACCGTGATCGCCGATCGACCCGGCGAGATGACCGGCGGGAGCGGCGCTTCCTGGGGCCCGGATGGGCGCATCGTCCTGGGACGCGGTGAACCGGGACTGTGGGAGATCCCTGCGCGCGGCGGGGAGGTCCGCAAGATCCTCGACACCGATCCGAACGTGGAGGGGGATCTCCACCAGCCCTGCTACCTGCCCGACGGCAGCGGCGTCATCTTTGTTTCGCACGCCGTCAACGGCCGGCCCGACCGGCTCTGCCTGCTCGCCGGAGGGACGCGCAAGGATCTCCTGCATCTGCCAGGAGAGGACATCTGGTTTCCCACGTACTCGGCCACCGGGCACATCCTTTACCGGCGCCAGCCGGCCAACTCCGGGATCTGGGCGCTCCCCTTCTCGCTGAAGAGCCACGAGGTGATCGGAGAACCCTTCCCGGTCATCCCCGAAGGGGACGTTCCGAGCGTCTCGAACGACGGAACCCTGGTCTACGCCCGCGGGACCTCCACCCGGCAGACGCAGCTCGTCTGGGTGGATCGATCGGGCAAGGTCCTCGCGCGGATCGGCCAGCCCCAGGAAGTCTGGCCATTCCCGGTCCTCTCTCCCGACGAGCGGCAGGTCGCGATTGCGGTGGCCGAGCAGGAGACCAGGGAGGTCTGGATCCACGACATCGCGCGAGGCACCAGGTCCCGGCTGACCTTCGGGGCTCAGGCGAGCTATGCGGTGCCATTCTGGTATCCGTCGGGGGACCGGCTCCTGTACGACGATGGCAGCAACTTTCCTTTCACCACGCGTTCGAAGTCGGCCGACGGCAGCGGAGAGGCTCAGGAGCTCGCCAACGGGTGGGCCAGCAGCCTGTCGCCGGATGGCCGCTACCTTGCCTACACCGCCCTGGACCCCAACAACGGCACGGATCTCTGGCTGCGCGATCTTACGTCACGTTCCGAGCCGGTTCCTCTCGTGAGAGGGACAGGCGGCCAGATGTGGTCGCGCGTTTCTCCGGATGGCAGGTACGTGGCCTATCTCTCGGATGAAACCGGGCCCTACGAGATCTATCTGAAACGGTTTCCGGGCGGCGAGGGGAAATGGCAGGTCTCGGCCTCGGGAGGCTTCTGGCCCCGCTGGAGCCGCCGGGGGAACCGCATCTATTACGTCAACGGCGACAGGCTGATGGAAGTCAACGTGTCCACCGTCGGCGCGGCACCTCAGCTGGGCAACCCTCAGGAGGTGTTCACGCGGCCCTCGCTTGGCTGGGCGCTGATATTCAACTGGCCGGCAGGTTTTGACGTCTCCTCGGACGGGCAGCGCTTCCTGATCAACGTGCCGGTCGGCCAGGGCCCGGAAAACGACTCCTACTTCCTCGTGCAGAACTGGATGGCGGAGTTCGGGCAGAGCCGATAAATATCCCACTCTTGACGCGCCACCCCAATGGGGTACAAGTCGCCAAACGAAATCCCCTTTCACAAAGCGCGATGGATTGCCGCAGACACAGGCCGGGGGGAGCTGGTGCTCCGGGCCACCGAGCCCACTCAACGAGGCATTCGAGCGCGCATGAGGGTCCGGCTGAATAACCGTCCTAAAACAATATGTTGCAGACCGGCCGAATGACTGGTATAAGGTAAAAAAGCCATTGCCACACGCGACGCAGTCCGCGTCGTCGAAGAGTCGTCCTTTCAAGTCGAGCCGTATAGCCCTGACCGATCGGCGAGAGAACCTGAATCGTCCTGGAGTGCCGACCGTTCCCATACCCTCTGGCCTGCAGCCAACGCGAGGAACACTTTCCCCGTCTCCTGAGAGGAGTGTGTCATGAGTGTCTTCCGGCGCCCGTTTCGCCAGTCCGAGAACACTATTCTGTTCCGCAGCCTGATCGCGTTGCTCGCCGCCCTGACAGTTATCGCCATCGGCCCCGGTCGATCGCTGGCCTCCCCGGGCGGGGCGCAGCCCCCGGCGCTCACGAAGAGTATCGAGCTGAGGGCGCAGGGAATCACGGTACACTTTCCGGACACCTGGGCCGAGGTCCAGAGCCAGTTCATCAACGCGCACGAGCTGCAACGGGCGTCCGCGGGCAGCCAGCTCACCACGCGGACCGCAAATGCACCGCGTATCCTGATCACCACGGAAGAGGCGCGCGACCACGCATATGCTCTACGGCGGCTGAGCGAGATCGCGCTGGAGGCGGCGTCGGCCCCCCATGTGTTCCTGAACGTCGGCGGCTGGCCGGCGGTGCAGCGCCGCCAGACCCTGCCCGTCGAGCAGCCCGAGTCGGTTCCCGCTCCCGCCACAAACGAGACCTACGACCGGTTCACCACGGCGATAGCGGCCGGCTCGGTCGTGGTGCGTCTTGAGGGGTTCCTCCCTTCCTCGACCGGCTCCCTGCAGGCGATCGCCGATGAGATGCTGGCGATCGGCGGTGGTCTTTCCCTCGTATCAACGGGCGACCCGACGCAGGTGCAGCAGGAGATCGAGGCCCTGAAGGCCGGGCATCAGAGCTCGCTTCAGACGATGTCGCCAGGTGTATCGGTCGCTCTATCGTCCGATTCAGCATCGGGCAATGTGATCACGAGCTCGCTGAGCGACCCCGAACTGAACATACGCGTCAACAACAGCACCACGCACGACAGCGAGATCGAGGTGGCGGTTTCCACAAACGGGCGCAATATAGTGATCGGAAACAACAGCAGGGACTGGGCATTCTCCACCAACGGCGGGCAGACCTGGACCTTCGGCGGAGCGCTGGCGCAGCCTGCCGGCTTCTTCGCCGTGAATGGCGATCCTTCCCTTGCGTTCGGCCGCAGCGGCGCCTTTTATTATGCGTTCATCGGATATCCGGACACCGACGCCTCGGCCGCCCGTGACGAGTGCTCCACGGCGATCGATGTCTCGACCAACGGCGGGCAGAGCTTCACCTTCAGGGCCAACGCCGTCTACTGCAATGACGGGGGCACCATCTGCTTCCCGGATCAAGAGCACATCGCGGCCGACCGGTTCAACGCGGCGGCCGGCGGAGGCGATCAGGTCTACTCCGTCTGGCGTCATTTCACCGGAGGCACCTGCCTCAACTCCGCGGCAGGCCCGGTGGCCTCGATCGTCTGCTCCAACGACGGCGGACAGAATTGGACCGGCGTGGCCACCATCGACGGCGGCGGAGACCGGCCGCGGATCGCGGTGGGCCAGGACGGCGCCGTCCACGTGGTCTACCGCGCGGGCGGAAGCATCATGTACCGCCGCTACAGCTCCTGCACCTCAGGGCTGGTCCCAGCCGGCCCCCCCGTCCCGGTGGCGGCTGTCCCTGGCGACGGGAGCTACTGCCCGATGCCTGGGATCGATCGCTGTAGCTCGCCTTTTGCCTCCAGCCAGACCGTCGCAGTGGACGATACCGATGCCGCGCACATCTATGTGGCCTATTCGCTCAACACCGTCGCCCTGTCCAACGAGGAGATCCGCGTGCAGGATTCCACCGACGGCGGGATGAGTTTCCCACCGGCGAGGACGGTCACCATCAACAATGGCGTGGTCTCCCGCCGCTACATGCCCTGGGTCTGCAGCGTGGGCGGGGCCGCCTACGTGGGCTGGTACGACCGCCGCAACGCCACGGGTGCGGACAACAGCCTGACGGACTACTTCGTGGGCAGCGCGTCACTCGACGCGGGCGGCGATCTGATGCCCGGCACCGAATTCAAGATCTCGCGCGTCTCTGACTCCGCATGCGCCTCCGGATGGATCACCGACGGCACCGGTGGCAACCAGAACTGCGTACCGCGCGCCACGGGCGATTCGGAGACCTGCACCGTCCAACCTCAGCTCGCGGGCAAATGCTGCCAGGTGGCGCTCAACGGCAACAACTGCCCGGCGGGGATGGGTTCAAGCAATGCCTGCGACTTCTCCGACGGCGGCTGCCCGGCGGGTGAGGCGTGCCAGACGGGCAACGGCTGCCCCAAGTACGGCGACTACAGCGGCATCACCTGTGGTGCAGGACGGTTCTACGCCGCATGGGCTTCGGCGACGTCACCGTCGACCATAACACCGCCCTCGGGCAACATCGATGTCTTCATGGACCAGAAGCTGGTGTGCTGCGTGCCGCAGATCCAGGTGCCGGGCAGCGTGACGCTGAGCGACACGTGCGTGGGCAGCTCGAGCACGGCGACGCTGCAGGTGTGCAACACGGGCAAGGAGGACCTCGAGGTCGACTCGATCACGTCGAACAACACGCAGTTTGCCGTCACCACGCCGTCGTCGGGCTACCCGGTGGTGATCAGCCCCGATTTCTGCTTTCCCTTCGAGGTGAAGTTCACTCCCACCAGCACCGGGGCCAAGACCGCCACGCTCACCATCACCAGCAACGATACGGTGAATCCGTCCGTGCAGGTGACCGCCGCGGGCTCCGGAATCGACAAGGACATCGACACGGTGATCGCCGACAACGGATCGTTCGGCGACGTCTGCCGGGACACGTTCAAGGATCTGCCGCTCACGATCCACAACAGCGGCGGCTGCGATCTCACGGTGAGCAACATCACCTCCTCGGCCGCGGAGTTCCAGGTCGCCTCGACGATGAGCTTCCCGGTCGTCGTGGCCCACGGCACCTCGCTGCAGGTCCCGATCCGGCTGGCGCCGACCACGCTCGGCGCGAAGGCGGGCAACATCACCATCACCAGCAACGACCCCGACACGCCGGTCAAGGTGGTGCCCGTGACGGGCACCACGCCTCCCGGCGACATCCGCGTAACGGGCTCGACCGACTTCGGGGACGTCTGCGCCGGCACGCTGGCGGAAAAAACGCTCTCCGTCTGCAACGTGGGCAAGTGCAACCTCAACGTCACGTCGGTGGCCTTCGAGCCCCCGTGCGCCGACTTCACGCTGGTGAACAACCCGTTCCCCGCCCCCGTCAGCCCTGACTCATGCGACGACGTGGTGATCCGCTTCACGCCGACCTCGGCGGGGCCGAAGTCGTGCACGCTCGTCATCCGGTCCGACGATCCGGACACCCCGGTCATCTCGAAGACGGTGACGGCGAACACGCCGCTGTCGATGATCGACGTGCCGCCGGACCAGGGCTTCCCGCCGACCGTCATCTCGAGCGTCGGCGCGTGCCAGACCGGCCAGCCGTTCCCCGTCTCCAACACGGGGACCTGCAATCTGTCGATCACCGACTTCGCCATCACGGCCAACACGGACGAGTTCTCGCTGTCCGGGCTGCCGTCGTTCCCGATCATCCTGGAGCCGGGCCACATCGCCGGCGAAGGGGACCTGCAGACCGTCTTCGCGCCCGACCTGCTCGGCCGCGCGCGAGCCGGGACGCTGAATGTGACCTACGTCTCCGATCCCATCACCGGGGCGACAACGAACGTGTCGCGGGCGCTCTGCGGCGAGGGGGTCAGGACGGGGGCGCGGGTCCTGGTGACGGCGGGAGGCGTGCCGATGGCCTCGGTGGAGCAGATCAAGCTGAGCCGCATCAACGCCAATCGCAACAAGAACCTGCTCGACACCGTCGACAACGCCCGCAACCTCACGCTGCAGAGCGTCGCGCCGGCCCCGCCGTGCGCGGCGTTCCAGTACCACCGCGAGTACAGCACCGTCAGCAACCCGATCCAGCTGCTGCCGGGCTCGTACCAGGTGACGGTGACGGCGGTCGTCAACGGCAAGAGGAAGCACAAGAGCGTCGGGTTCGACGTCACGACGTGTGGCTTCAACCCGGCGATCGTGGTGAACTTCTAGAAGAGCGCGGAACCGACAGCCGGGCCGGTGTCCCGACCCTCTCGGGACGCCGGCCCGGTGACGCGGCCGGGGGGAGGGTCTCCGCCCTCCACACGCCGCCCGGCGGCGCGGCCGAAAGGGCATGAGGGTCCGTCCCGGTGGTGCCTGGATAGGGCGGGTGGCGATCTGCGCCACCCTGGTCCCGGCATTTCTGCGCCCGGCCCGTGAGATTTCCTTCGAGGAACGCGTCGAGGCCCAGCGCGCCATCGACCGCGTCTACTACTCCCACCAGGTGGACGCTCCCCCCTTCGAGGCGGTCTACCCGGAGGACCAGCGTGAGGCCAGGGTTCGAGACCTCCTTTCCAAGTCGGTCGCGCTGGAGCGGTACTGGCGCGCGGGCGTGACGCGCGAGGCGCTCGCCGCCGAGCTCGGACGGATCGCGGCGAGGACCCGGACTCCCGAACGCCTGCGGGAGATCTACGACGCGCTGGGGCGCGACCCGCTTCTCGTGCAGGAGACCTTCGTCCGCGCGGTCCTGGTGGAGCGGGAGACGCGCTCCTTCTTCGCGTCGGACCGGACCCTCCACGCGGACGCGCGCCGGCAGGCCGGGAGCCTGCGCCTCCGGCTCGCGGCCGGTGCGCTCGATCTCCATCGCCCGCATCCACTCCGCGAGGTGGCCGAGGTGGTGCTCGCGCCGGAGGGGACCTCGCCGCCTCCGTCCGCGCCGGGCCTCGTCCTGCCGCGCGACGCGTACGAACGCCTCAGGGGGCGCGCGCCGCTCAGGACGGACGAGGTGGGAAGCGTGCTGGAGGAGCGGGATCGGTTCACGGTGCAGGTGGTGCTCGACGAGGAGCCCGACCGGTTCCGTCTGGCCACCTGGACCATCCTCAAGAGGACGTGGGACGACTGGTGGGCCGCCGCGCGTGACGGGCTCGACGCGGCCGACGTGACGACCGTAGCGGATCCCGCCCTCGCGCTGCCGGAGCCCGGCCCGGCCGTGGCGCAGCCGGCGGAGCTCGAATCGATCTGCGTGGCCGACGACACCTGGAACAACGGGTCTCTCGACGGCGTGCCCGCCTCGCGCACCGACCACACGGCGGTCTGGACGGGGAGCGTGATGATCGTCTGGGGCGGATACGGCGGCACCTACCTGAACTCGGGGGGACGGTACGATCCTCTCACCGACACGTGGACCCCCACCGCGCTGGCGAACGCCCCGTCCCCGCGCGCCCTGCACACCGCGGTCTGGACGGGGAGCCGGATGGTCGTCTGGGGGGGCTCGGACGACACCGGCACGATGGCGACCGGCGGCCGGTACGAGCCCCTGACCGACGCGTGGTCGGGCGTGGCGACGATGAAGGCGCCCTCGATCCGGAACCTGCACACGGCCGTCTGGACCGGCTCCGTCATGGTGGTGTGGGGCGGCTCGAGCGGCACGTCGCCCCTCGCCACCGGCGCGCGCTACAACCCAGCAACCGACAACTGGAGCACGATGACGACCAGCGGCGCGCCCAGCGCGCGATTCAACCACACGGCGGTCTGGACCGGCGGCGTCATGGTCGTCTGGGGAGGCGCCAACTTCTCCGCGGTCACGAACACAGGTGGACGCTACAACCCCACCTCGGACTCGTGGCTCACCGCGGTGGCCACCGCGGGCGCTCCCAGCGCGCGCAGCCTCCACACGGCGGTCTGGAACGATAGCGTCATGATCGTCTGGGGCGGCACCGACGCCGCCTCCACGCGGCTGGGCACCGGTGGACGATACGACCCGGCGGGCAACACCTGGGCCGGCGTCGACGAGACGACCGCTCCGGCGCCGCGCTCGGGCCACGCGGCGGTCTGGATCGGGAACCGCCTGCTGGTGTGGGGGGGCACCGGCGCGGGGGGGCCTCTGGACACCGGCGCGAGCTACGACCCCGGCGCGAATCTCTGGACGCCGATGACGATGACCGGCGCGCCGGAGGCGAGAGCGAACGCCACGGGGATCTGGACCGGCTCGGTCATGGTCGTCTGGGGTGGGACCGCGGGAACCACGAGCGGTCTGGACACCGGCGGCCGCTACGATCCCTCCGCGAACGCCTGGGCGCCCACACTCATCAGCAACTCGCCCACCGCCCGGCTCGGACACTCCGTCGTGTGGACGGGCAACGTGATGGTGGTCTGGGGAGGCAGCAGCGGGGCGGCGGTCGTCTCCACCGGGGGCCGCTACGATCCTCTGGTGGATGCCTGGCTCGACACTTCCACGGCCGGGGCGCCCGCGGCGCGCGCGAACCACACCGCCGTCTGGACCGGCTCCCGGATGATCGTCTGGGGCGGGCAGAGCTTCACCTACCTGGGCTCGGGGGCCCGGTACGATCCGGTCAACGACGCATGGAGCTCCATGGCGAGCGCGGGCGCCCCCTCGGGACGCGCCCACCACACCGCGGTGTGGACCGGCTCCGCGATGGTGGTCTGGGGCGGATACGACATCTCGTTTCTCGCCGACGGCGCGCGTTACGACCCGGCCGGCAACTCCTGGTCTCCGGTCAACCCCGCGGGCGCTCCCACGGGGCGGTACCTGCACACCGCTGTCTGGACCGGAAGCCGGATGCTGGTATGGGGTGGATACGCGGGGGTCCCGCTGGGGGATGGCAGGGAGTACGACCCGGCCGGCGACCTCTGGGCCGTGACTCCCTCGACCTCGGCCCCCGTGCCCCGGTACAACCATACGGCCGTCTGGACCAGCGCGCGCATGGTGGTGTGGGGCGGCTACTCGACTGTTCCGCTCGGCAGCGGAAGCCTGTACGACCCGGTGGGACGCATGTGGGCCTCCATCACGACGTCGGGGGCGCCCTCGGCTCGAACGCTGCACACGGCCGTCTGGACGGGCGCGCGCATGATCGTCTGGGGAGGACAAGACGCGAGTTCGGACCTCGACACGGGGGGCCGCTACGACCCCGTCGGCAATTCATGGCAGCCGATGACGAACGCCGGAGCCCCTTCGCCCCGCGACTCGCACGGGGCGGTCTGGGCGGATGGATTCCTGCTGGCCTGGGGAGGACAGGACGCGGCGGGAGCGCTCAGCAGCGGGGGCCGCTACGCGCTCGGTCAGGACGCCGACGCGGACAACGACGGCGTCCGGGGCTGCGCCGGCGACTGCGACGACACGAATCCCTCTGTCTGGGGGGCGCCCGGCGAGGCGCTCGACCTGACCCTCTCGCCGCAACCGGGCTCTGGAGACACCTCGCTCGCGTGGATGCCGCCGGCCGACGCGGGAGGAACGGCGCCTCTCTCCTACGACACGCTGCGGACGGATCTGGCCGGAGACTTCACGAGCGCGGCGGTCTGCGTCGAGTCGGCCGATGGCAGCGACACCACCGCGCTGGATCCCGTCGCGCCAGCCCCGGGCACGGCCTTCTTCTACCTCGTGCGCGCGCGCAACGCCTGCCCGTCCCTGGTCGGGCCGCTCGGGGCCGACTCCACCGGCGCGCCCCGCTCCGGCCGCTCCTGTCCTTGACAGTCCGTTCGCGGTTCTGATACAAAGACTCCTCCACACCACCCCCGCGATTCGATCGTCCCGCGACCAGGAGAAACGGCGCCATGCGGACGCATCACGCCCGAGGCTGGGGGAGATCGCCGCGAAGCTGCCGGGGGCGCACGCCGAGGTGACGGCGCTGGAGGCGGCGGGGCGGCTCGGCGCGACGCCGCAGGCGATGGCCGTCACGCGGGCGATCTGTCCGAGCTGCCAGGTCATCATCCAGCAGGCGGGCGGGACCCTCACGAGCCCGACCACCGTGATCTTCCTCGTGAAGCCGTAGGGCGGGACGATGGAGCCCCTCCGATTCGACGAGCCCGATCTGGTCCGGTCCTTGAACCGGCTTCCCCCGAAGCTGAGGGCGGCCTTCGCGGCGGCCTGCGCCCAGCGCCTGCTCCCCGCCTACGATAGCTTCGCGCGAAAGAGCCACAGGGGGGACTCGCTCCGGCTGGCCTCGATCCTGGAGCGGCTCTGGTCGGACCTGCAGGGACACCCGATGCCGAAGGAGGAGCTGAGCGCCAACCTCGCGACCTGCATGTCCCTGATCCCCGCCGAGGACGACGCGCCCTGGTTCGAGGAGCAGGCCTACGCGGAGGACGCGGGGGCGGCCATCGCGTACGCGCTGCGGGCGCTCGCGGGCGGGGATAGCCAGGAGGCGGCCTGGGCGGGCCGCAGGGCCTACGAGGCGGTCGATCACCATCTGACGCACCGGGTGGGGATCGACGCGTCGGGACCCGGCGGGGAGGAGCAGCTGCGGCTGCATCCTCTCGTGCAGGCGGAGCTGTCGCGGCAGCGACGCGATCTGGAGGAGCTGCGGCAGGCGGCCGACGCAGGGGACACGGCGATCGTCGAGAGGATCCGGTCGCGCGCGCTGGCCGAGGCATCCAGACTGTTCGAGCCGCAGCGCACGTGAGAGAGGGCGGGGCGCCGGTGGTGACGAGATGAGAACGCGAGTCAAACCTACGGGCTGCTCAACTGGAGCATGCAACCCCTTGGCCCGCTGTCGGGCAACGTCTTCGACTTCGAGATCCAGGTGAAGCCTTAGCCCGGTCAACTGGCGTGGCTCTCCTCGACCCACGCAGCGCCCAACTCTTAATAGCGCGGAGCCGATTCAAGCTCAGTTGAACAAGGGCCCCAGAGGGAATCGGCGTGTCAGATGCGACCGAGCTGGAGCGGCCCCTCCCTCATGCGGCCGCCTTCCAGCCACCCTCGTTGTCCGGCTTCAATCGAATGGGCTGGACGCGGCCACTCGTCCCTGTTTGTCGTTCCAACAGGTCCGCAACCTCCAGCACTGCTTCACGGAGAGATTCACTGGCAGACGCGCTCCTGGCGAGGAGACGAACGAGATGCTCCAGGCCAGCTCGCAGCCCACCCTCGACTTTTCCATTCTCGATGCGCGACAGAGTTTCTGGCGCGATGCCAAGCACTGCGGCGAGTTTTTTCGCCGGGATGCCGATGTTCTTCCTTAGAAACCTGATCTCCTCTCCACTCAGGGGAAAGGGCTTCTTGGCCAGAGCATTCGCGATCGCCCGATGTAGCTCACCCACGGCAGGAATGATTGGCGATTCGGACTTGCATGATGGACAAACGCGCACGCTGATCCCACAAAGGAAGACGTTTCGGAGCCCGCTGAAAGTGTAGTGATACGGATTCCTGACGGTGGCGCGTCGCTGAACGCTGTCAGTCCCACACTGGGTGCACTTCATGGCATCACCGTCCTTCGTGGTCAGCAGGTACCCCTTCTACTGCCGCTCCCTCCAAGACAAAACGCGTCGGCGTGTCGGGGAAATCGCTCGGTCCGCTGTGAGTGACCGTCCCGTATCGGATGACGTTCTGAATGTCATTCGCGTCGAGCCCGCGCTCCTCCAGGCGTTTCGTGGCGTGGAGCGCATACTCCACAACGCCCTGATCCCAGAGCCGTTTAATCCGTTCCCAGGCCCGCTTCGCGCTGCGTGAGCGGGTTAGTCTTACCACCCCTTCCATATGCAGGACTCCTCCAGGAGCCGGGGACAGGCGAGCGGGGAATCCCACGAGGCGACATTGATCCTAGGTCAAGATTGACCGAACGTCAAGGGAGGGGGTCGCGGAGTCTTGTGAGGACGGAGCGAGCGCCACGGTGTTCCACGCACGGGGATTCCAGATCTACCCGAGCGCTCACGGAATAGATGATGGGCGGCTCTTCGACTCCGCCCTGGACGGCCCGCTCGTACACTTCGGTCGCAAGTAGCGCCAGAGGTGATGACCTCGTGAGTCTCCGGATGCACCGCGACCCAGAGCCCGGCGTACTGCTCCGAAAGACGGATAAAGTCAGGCTTCGTCTCGCGCTCGATGATCTCGGGTTTCCTTCGCGTTTGCCTAAGGATACGCGCCTGCTCGGGGTCATGCAAGCACAACTACCTGGACACGACCTCCCAGGTTGGCCGGGCCTCGACGGTCCTGGATCAGGCCGCCTTCTACGCGACAGATGCGGGTCGACTTCCGGATCAACGTGGCCTCCAGGGCCACCCTCGGCCTCTACTTCTTCCAGGTGACCTACGGCCTGCTCAACTCGAGCGTGCAACCCCTCGGCCCGCTCTCGGGCAACGTCTTCGACTTCGAGATCCAGGTGAAGCCTTAGGCCGGTTCTTTCATGAAATAAATAACCTCCTTATATTCAACAACTTGGTTGGCGCTCCTCCGGACCGGCTCTGCCGATTCAAGGAATAGTCAAGAGTGGATCTCCATCCTCTCGGTGAAAAAACGAGGAGCCGTGGCCCCGGGCGGGCGGCCGCAGGACTCCTCACTTCCAGAAGGAGAGGTCCCATGCGAAAGGGAATCCTGGCGGTCGCGCTGGTCGCCCTGGCGGCGACGGCGAGCGAGCCAATCCGAGCGACCGTGACGACGACGGCCGTTTTCGTGGAGCTGACTCAACCCGAACCGGTGGTGGTCGCGCGATGGAAGGCCGAGCGGCAGGGCCGGCCCTTCGACGTCGCGGCGCACCGCGCATCGATAAGAGCCTCGCAGGACGCCTTCCTGCAAAAGCTGGCCGTCGCGGGCATCACGGGCTCTCTCACACAGACCGGCCTGCTCACGGGAACGCAGACCTTGCCGGTGGAGGATCGTTTTCTGGAGCTCATCAATGCCGTGCGGCTCAACGTCGTGGGCACGGACGTGATCCGGATCCGCAAGCTGCCCGAGGTCAGGCACGTCAGCCTCGACACTCCGCGTTTCCTCCTGCTGGATCACAGCGTCGCCTACATCCGGGCCAACGGCTCCGACAGCGCCCGCACGGACGGCTTCCGGGGGACGGGCACGTTGAATCCGGACGGCAGCGCGACCGGGCAGGTCATCGCCTACCTCGACACCGGGATCGATCAGACGCATCCGATGTTCGACACCACGAAGGACGACGCGCACTTCGAGGATCGGCTCGGCGACACGCGTCTTCCGCGTCTTGGTGGTCAATCGTACGTGCCGGGGACGAACCACCCGAAGGTGGCCTATCGCGTGGAGTTCTCGACCCAGCCGGTGATTGGAGACGACGTCGGCCACGGCACCGAGGGCTCCTCGGCGGCCGCCGGCCTCAAAGTTCGGCGCCAGCCGGGCGGCGAAATCCTGGAGGGAGTCGCGCCGGGGGCCTTGCTGATGGACTACAAGGTCTGCCCATCGCTGGCCTGCGAGGAGACGCTTATCCTGCAGTCGCTCGAGGACGCGGTGCGCGAGGCCGACTCCGCGGGAAATCCCAAACCGGTCGCCACGGTCGTGAACATGAGCTTCGGCTCGTGCGAAGGGGACCCTCAGGCCGCGGACGCGATCGCGGCGGGCAACCTGCAGTACGCCGGCGTGGTGCCGATGGCCTCTGCCGGCAACCTCGATCTCGTCCGAGAGGTGAACTGCGACGATCACATCGAGAACACGATCGGCTCTCCCAGCGCCGGCCGGCTGGTGGTCTCCATCGGGGCCAGCATCGATCCGGGCACCAGCTCCAACAGCCTGCACGTGCTCGAGCCGAGCTCGAGTCTGCACGACAGCATCGTGCCTGCCGGGGACCCGGCGTCACTGCCGAGACTGGCGAACCAGACCGCCATCCAGGCCACGCAGGCGCCCGAGTCGCAGTCCGTGCTCGGCACGGTGGCCCAATATTACGTGTACGTGGGATTCGCCGACACGCCCGACGACGTGCCGGCCGAGGTGACGGGCCGGATCTGCCTGTCGGAGCGCGGCGGCGACGTCGACGCCGGCGCGACCGGCTCGGGTCTCTTCGCGAACAAGGCCACGCAATGCACGGCGCGCGGCGGGATCGCGCTGGTGGTCTTCAACAACGTCCCGGGCCAGATCGGCGCCGTGACGGCCCCGGCGGCCATTCCGGTGCTCACGATCTCACGCGAGGATGGTCTCATCTTGCGCGACACGCTCGGATTCGAGAGCGTGGCATTCGGAGCCCTCTCGAGATACCCGATCCGGATCAACCCGGTCGATCCGGACGCCTTCCAGCCCGACACCGCCGGCTTCAGCTCCCGCGGCCCCAACAACGACTTCGCCACGGTGAAGCCCGATTTCCTGGCACCGGGTGAGAACATCCTCATGGCGACCGCCGTGGCGGGTGATCCGACCCGATACACGGTGGCGTCGGGAACCAGTTTCTCGTGTCCCCATGCCTCGGGAACCGCGGCGCTGGTGCGCGACCCCGATGTCGGACGACCCGATTTCACATCGAGCATGGTGCGCGCCGCGCTGATGAACAGCGCCACCAACGTCAGGCTGGCGGACAACGTCACGCCCGTTCCCGATGACGACAAGCGCGTCTTTCTGCACGCGACAGGAGCGGGACTGGCCGACCTCATCCGCGCCACGCGCGTGGGGACGCTCATAGGGACCAACGAGCTCAACGGGACGGGTGGTCCCGACGACATCACCGACCCCGACTTCCTGCCTTCCTACAGCTTTGGAGAGCTGGTGTTGATCGGCACGGGGCGTCCCTCCACCGACGCGCCGCAGCGACGCACCGTGACGGTGACGATCGCGGACGTCGGCGGTGGCGGCGGCACTTATACGCTCCAACTTGTGGACGCCGGCGCGTTGCGTGGCGACATCACAAGGCCGATCGACACACCCGGCTTCAGCGTCGTCCTCAATCCGGCGTCGGTCTCGCTGCCGCCCGGCGGTCGCGCGACGTTCGACATGGCAATCGCGGTGGATGGGCAGCCCGAGGGGCTGCAGATCGCGGGGGCCGATGACGACGGGCTCGAAGGGACCGACATCGCGTGGTACGTCCTCGCCAGCCGTCCGGGTGAGGATCTCCGGATGCCCTTCTACTTCCGCGGAGCGCGCGGCGCCGGCAACCAGCCGCCGGTCGCGCGTGACGATACCGCATCGACGCTGAAGGACCACGCGGTCACCGTCCCCGTGCTGGCCAACGATTCGGACCCTGAAGGACAGCCGCTCTCGCTCGCCTCGGTCGGCGCGCCGGCTCACGGGAGCGCCACGGCGAACGCGGACGGCACGGTGACCTATCGTCCCGTCTCGGGCTTCCTCGGGACCGACGCTTTCACCTACCGCGCGAGCGACGGCAGCCTTCAGGACGAAGCGACCGTCACGGTGCAGGTCGAGAGTTGTCCGCCGTCGACCGACGGGGTCTTCACCGACGACTTCGAACCGGCGGCCGAGCCGGGCTGGACCGTCCAGAGCGCGGTGGCACCCACCGGCAGCATCACCTGGTCGTTGCGGAGCGATCCGCTGGCGCACAGCCCGACACGTTCGTACTTCAGCGACGCAGCCGTTCCCGTGGGCGCCAAAGACGACCGTCTGATCGCGCCGCCGCAGAATCTGAGCGCCTCCAGCCGGCTCATCTTCTGGCACCGGTTCTCCTTCGAGTCAGGCTTCGACGGCGGGGTGATAGAGGTGAGCCGCGACGGTGGCGCCACCTGGGTGGATGTCGTGGCCGGTGGCGGATCGTTCGTCACCGGCGGCTACAATGGCCTGCTTTCGTCCGGCAACCGTCCCGCCTGGACTGGCGCTTCCTCCCCGACGGGTATGAGCCGCGTGGAGGTGAACCTGGGAGCCTACGCGGGCACGGGGCTCCGCGTGCGGTGGCGTCTGACTCAGGACGACAACACCGGTTCGCTGGGGTGGTGGCTGGATGACGTGCAGTTCACCAACCTCGTGCGTCCCGCCACGAGCTGCAACCTGCCTCCCGACGCGGTGGATGACCACGCCGCGACGACGAGGGACACACCGGTGTCGGTCAGCGTGCTGGCCAACGACTCCGACCCCGAAGGGGGCGCGCTCACCGTGCAGAGCGTGACGCAGCCGCAGCACGGCGCGGCGCAGATCGATTCCGGCCGTGCGGTTATTTACACGCCGGAGTCCGGCTACACGGGCGACGACCTCTTCACCTACACGGTGTCGGACGGGCAGCTCACGGATACCGCGACGGTGACCATCGAGGTCCATCTGCCTGCCTCGCCGGGGCGGAGCAACGGCGGCGGCTGGATCCCGGATGGCAGCGGCAAAGCCAGGTTCGAATTCAGCGCCCAGCGCGCCGGGGCGGAATCGTCCGGGAAGCTGACGTATGACGCCAGTCAGAGCGGCATCCAGCTTGAAGGAACCGTCCAGGAGGCATCGGTGAGCGGGTACACCGCGGATTTCGTCGGCAACGGCACCCTGTCCGACGGCCGCTCCTGCCGCTTCTCGGTGCACGTCGAGGACGCCGCCGAGCCGGGCAAGGGGGCCGACCGCTTCCAGATACGGGTCACGGTCGGAGGCACCACGGTGCACCAGCTCGATAGCTTGCTCGGAGGCGGCAACGTTCAGGTGAAGTCCACACACTAGGCCGGGCCGCCAGGCCCAGCCCGCCCGGGGGAGAGGGCTCGTCCCTCTCCCCCTTTTCCGGCTTCTCCGGTTGCCTGGAAGGCGGGGCGCGGATGCAAGTCCGCTCGGAGCGCGCTACATTTGCCCGCCCATGTCCTGTCCGCGCATCGTTCTCCTGATGGTCCCGCTCGTGCTGGCGCCCTCTGCCCTCGGCGAGGCCGCCGGGCCGAGCCCCGAGCCGCCGGCCCGACTGGTCGATCTGGAGGGGGCGCTTCTCCGCGCCGCTCCCAACCTGAGGCCGGCGGCGCTCCAGGCGGGGCTATCCTCATGGCAAGCCCTTCAGTCTGCCAGGCTCCTGGCCCGGCCGGTGCTCACCGTGATCGACTACAGTCTCCCCTCGACAGCCAGACGCTTGTGGGTGTTCGACCTGTCCTCGCGTCGCTTGATCTTCCACGAGCTGGTCGCTCACGGCCGGAACTCCGGCGAGGACCTGGCAATGGCCTTCTCCAACGATGAGGGAAGTCTGATGACCTCGCTCGGCACCTTCGTGACGGGGGAGAGCTACGATGGGCGCAACGGCTATTCCTTGCGTCTTCGCGGAATGGAGCCGGGTCTGAACGACCGCGCTGAAGCCCGCGCGATCGTGATGCACGGCGCTCCATACGTCGATGACGGAGTGGCTCGCAAGCTCGGGCGGCTCGGGCGCAGCCATGGGTGTCCAGCCCTGCGCCCCGCCATCGCCCGAACGGTGATCGACGCGATTAAGAACGGCACGCTGCTCTACGCCTGGTACCCCTCGAAAGGGTAGACAGGAAAGCTGCCGCGCCCCGATCCGGAGCATCCCTGCACCGCGCACCACACGATTCACTCCTTCGACCAGCCTGCGCTCGACGACCCATCGCCGGCGTCCCGGGGGTGGAGTGGTACCGTAGCGGTATCAGCGGCAGGCGGTGACGTCGATCTCCGGGGTGTAGATTCGCGTGAGTACTGGAGCCGGCGGTCGGGCTTGAACCGACGGCCTGCTGATTACGAATCAGCTGCTCTACCGCTGAGCTACGCCGGCCCGGCTTTGCGCGCTGGATATTCGAGGCGCGGTAGGGTAGCCCCCGCCGCGGAGACGAGTCAAGGCTGGCGCGCCCCGTGCCGTGGTAGACTCGGCGCAGGTCGGTCGCCCCGCCACGAGGTCCAAGAGGCGCATGGACAGGGCAACGGTCAGGATCTACGAGGGCAGCCTCAGGCGCTGCATCGCGCAGGCCGGCTTTCTGACCCGCTTCTACGAGACCTTCATGGCCTCCTCGCCGGAGGTCGCCCTCAAGTTCGCCCGCACCGACCTCGAGAAGCAAAGGTCGGAGGTGCGCGCCTCGCTCTTCCTGATGGTCCTCGTCGCCATGGATGAGGGCGGGGGCCCCGCGCGTCACCTCTGGCAGGTCGCCGAGCTGCACGGCAAGCGGAATCTCGACGTCGGGGCTCGGCTCTACGATCTCTGGCTCGACAGCCTCCTGGCCACGGTCAGGCAGTTCGATCCCGGGTTCAGCCCCGAGGTGGAAAAGTCGTGGGAGGCGGTCATGACGATCGGGATCCGCTACATGGTCTCCCGCTACAGCAACGGCGGACCGCCCGCCCCCTGAGCCGGCAGGCCGGCACGGCGCGGCTCCCTCCCTCACCGCCTGTGCTAGCCTCCCGCGATGCCCCGCCGCGTCATCGTCCTCATCGCATTCCTCGCGGCCTTCCTCGCGCTCGTCTTCATGGTGGCGGTGCGCCGCACCCCGCCCGAGATCCCCGGCGACCGCGACCACCTTCAGGCGGGCCTCGACCCCGAGGCCTGCCTCTCGTGCCACGGCCCGGGGCGCTCCTCCCCCCGCACCCCCAACCACCCGCTCGGAAACCAGTGCTGGGGGTGCCACTACAGGGCGGGGGAGGCGCGGTAAAGCCCTCCTCATCGTAGACACGGCCCTTCCTCCCCCGTAGAATGACCCGGCCCATATGACCTATCTGGTGGCCAAAGCCTTCGAGGTCTCCGGCCTGATGACCCTGGCCTACGCGCTCTATATAGGGTTGAGCGGACAGGGGATGTACGTGGAGCTCGCGCTTCTGGCGGTCGGGGCGGCCACCTTCTATATAGGGCGTCACCTGGAGGCCAGGGCCAGCGCCGGGGGGCGTCGCTGACCGCCCCGGAATCCCCCGGAAACCCCGGGCAGGACGGGAACCTTTCCCCTTGCCACTGTCGTTTAACCGACACGGCCGGGCTGTGAGCCGGCCATCAGGGCCTCGGAAATGGAGCTGGAACCGACCGACGCCGAACTGATGGCCGCCATCCAGCGGGACGACGAGGCGGCGTTCGCCGAGTTCGTCCGCCGGTATCAGAAACGATTCTACCGCCTGGCCTACGGTTACTTGCATCAGCACGAGGAAGCCCTCGACGCCGTGCAGGACGCCTTCATCAAGATCCACCGGGCGCGCCGCACCTGGGAGCCGAGGGCCAACCCGTACACCTGGTCGTACCGGATCGTGGCCAACCTTTGCGTCGACCTGATCCGCAAGCGCAAGGGGTACGTGGCCAGCTCGCTGGACGACGAGGAGTCGTCCGAGGGGCGCACGCTGGCGGACGTCAACGCGGTCGACCCGCTCCGGCTCCAGGTGGAGCGGGAGGAGCGCAAGAAGGTGATGGAGGCGGTTCTTCAGTTGCCTCCGAGGCAGAGAGAGATCATCATGCTGAGGCATTACGAGGATATGTCGCTTCAGGAGATAGCCGAAGCCCAGGGATGCGCGCTCGGGACGGTCAAGTCGTCCCTGCACCGGGCGATCGCGGCGCTCAAGACGATCCTCCAGAGGGGAGAGGCGGACACCCATGAGACCCTGTGACGCCGGTGGGCGGATGCGCGACGCGCTGGTGGACCTGCACTACGGTCTCATCGCGCCCGACGCCGAGCGCGCCACGCGGGAGCACGTAGCCGCCTGCCCCGCCTGCGCGGCCGAGCTGGAGAATCTGCGTCTCCTGACCGGCGCCCTGCGCCCCGACGAGGCCTTCACGAAGGAAGGCCAGGTCGACTGGGACCTCTTCGCCCGCACCACGGTGCGCCGCGCGCTGCGTGGCGACGGCGTCGTCGTCCCGTTCGCACGGCTCAGGAGGTTCCTCGCGATGCCGGCCCGGCCCGTCTGGGCGGCGGCCGCCGCGAGCCTCGTCTTCGTCGTGGGACTCGGCCTCATCACCGGCCGGCTCCCGATCCCGTACATCGGCCCGCAGGCCCCCGTCCCCGCCGGCGAGCCGGAAGCGCAGGTGCTGGTCCCTCAAGTAAATCTCGACAACCTCACCGTGAACCTGGCCCGGCAGAACACCGCCGAGTACCTCAGGCAGACGCGGGCGGTTCTGGTCACCCTGCTCGACGTAAACGTCCATTGCGACAAGGGCGAGGGCAGGGTCGACGTCTCCGCCGAGCGCGCGAAGGCCTCCGAGCTGCTGCGCCGCCAGAGGCTCATCGCCGCCGAGCTGCACCGGATGCCGCTGGCCCGCGCCCAGGACGTCTGCAACGACCTCGAGAGGCTCCTGCTCGAGGTGGCCTCCCTGACCGACTGCACCCGCGACGAAGAGATCCAGACGCTGCGCGACCAGATCGAGAAGCGGCAGATCTTCGTGAGGATGGAGCTGCTCGGCCAGGAGCTGACCCGCGCGGAGGTGCCCCGTGCCTAGGCGCCGCTCGGCCCTCGTCATCGGGGCGCTCGCCATCGCCGGCATGACCGCGTTCTTTCTGGCCGCGGGAGCCGACGAGGGGACGCTGCTGGCCCAGATCAAGAACGACGTCTTCGATCAGAAGTGGACGGCGGTGGTGACGAGCTGCGACCAGTTCATCAAGGAGTTTCCGGGAAGCGACAATCTCCAGCGCGCCTTCTACTACCGCGCCCAGGCCTACGAGCACATGAAGGGGAAGGAAGCCGACGCGATTGCCGCCTACACCGACTACCTGACCCGCTTTCCCGGCGAGACGGGGGCGCTCAAGGAAGACGCCATGCTCTCCCGGATCACGCTGGCGACCTCCCTCTGGCTCAAGGGGGACAGGACCCACGTGACCTGGATCACGAAGGGGATGGACGATAAGGGGTACCCGAGGCTCTACGCCGCCATCCAGGCCTCCAAGATCGATCACACTCCCGCGCGAGCCAAGGCGGTCCCGATCCTCAAAGATTGCGCCAACCTCGAGACCGACGCGGAGGTCAAGAACGAGTGCGTGCTGGCTCTCCTGCGCATCGACCCGAATGCGACCACGAAACTGGCCCCCCCCCGGCCCCCGCCCCTTCCCCCGGACCCCGTCGCCGCCACCCACGATGCGAAGCTGATCCGCGTGGAGGTCTACGACAAGGTCAAGAAGCAGGTGACGGTGCGGGTCAACATGCCGCTCGCCTTCGCCGAGCTTCTCTTCCAGTCCCTCGGCGAGGAGCTCCAGAAGGAGATCACCCACGGTCTGCAGGCCAAGGGGATCGCGCTGGAGAGGTTCTGGGATGCCTTCAAGAAGGGGGGCAAGCAGACGATCGTCGAGATAGACGACGCCAAGCAGAACATCAAGGTCTGGGTCGAGTAGTCCGCCCGCACTGGACCTCGAACTCCGCAATGCTCCTTCTCACCAGCGACTCCCGCTCCGGCGGCGGCCCCACCTTCTGGAGCCGCTCGAGGTAGACGAGGGCATCGCAGGTACGGCCGGCATGAATCAGCAGGGCCGACATCAACAAGAGCGCCTCTCGATGATCGGGCTTCAGCTCGAGGAACTTGAGCAGCGCGGACTCCTCCTCCGCGCGCCGGCCCAGCTTCCCGAGGGCGATGGCGGCGTTGTACCAGGACCCCTGACGCGTGGGCTCCAGCTCGTCGGCCTTCTGGAACTCGGCCAGAGCCCCTTCCAGATCGGCGGTCGTCGGTCGATCTCTCGTCATCAGCGCGAGCCCGAGCCCCTCGTGCGCGTGCGCGAAGCCAGGGCTGCGCTCGAGCGCGGAGGTGAAGAGCCCGGCGGCCTCGGTCCAGGCCGACGCGCCCAGGGCCCGGTATCCCTGGAGGCACTCCTTCTCGGCCTGGCGCTCGTCGATCCGGCCCATGTGCACGCGGACGAAGGGGGTGAGGATGACGGCCGCGGTGAGCAGGACGGCCGCCACCGTCGCGACCCGCATGCGTCTCCCGGCCTTGCCCGGGAGCGCCGGCCTCGCCGGGGCCGCGCGTCTCTCGAACAGCCCACCTTGGGTGACGAACAGGATCGCCAGCGCCGCCGCCGGGATGAACTGCACAGCGAAGAAGCTGGCCGTGCGGTGCACCCATTCCCAGAAGGCCCTCTCGGCGTCTCCATAGGCGCGCGCGCCCTGCGGCGGCAGCTCGATCGCGTAAAGGTGCTCCACGTCGATCAGGACCACCGCCACCTGGAAGAGGAAGAGCCCTGCCAGGGAGAGGGCCATCAGTGTGAGGCGCCGCCGCAGCCCCAGCCCGGGGTAGACCACGAAGATGCTTGCGAAGAGGACCACGTAGAAGTGCAGGAGGTGCGCGTTGTAGGAGGTGATGGGGGCCGGCCCTTCGACCAGGTCGGTGAAGAAGTGGATGGCGACCCCCTCGGCGCGAAGTCGCGTCACCCTCTGGCCCGCCTCGATGAGCGAGAGGGCCAGGTCGGCGACCCTCGCCACGGCGGCCGAGTAGATCGGCTGCACCGCGGGCCAGACCAGGTACTGGAGCGCCGCGCAGACGAGGGTCAGTCCCAGGATGAAGACGAGGATCCGCCGCGCGCCGAGTCGGGCCCTACTGACTGCCGGCGGCCTTATGGCTCGGCCCTCCCGGGGGCCGGTCGGGCCCGGACACGAGGACCTCGGCCCAGAAGAGCCAGATCGCCATCGAGAGGATGATGACCCCGGCCTGCCAGACATAAAGGTGGAACTCCTCGAAGAGGGCGGGCCGCCTCAGGCCGAGGTAGTAGAGAGAGACGATGCGGATCAGGTTGACGATCTGGATCCCCGGGATTCCGATCGCCAGGCCGACCAGTTTCTCCTTCCACGTGCTGGGGAAGGCCAGCACCGCCGAGATCAGGATGGCCATCACGTAGACGCCGTTGCACCCGTTGAGGATGTTGACCGAGAAGCCCCTCTCGCCCGAGATCACCGTCCCGGTGACCTGCGTGCCCATCCCCATGAGGTTCAGCACCGCGCCGCCGGCCCTGGCGATGAGGCCCGTGAAGGGGACCACGACTCCCTGGTCCACGGCGTCGATCTGGATGAGGATGGACGAGAGGGTGATGCCCGCCCCGAAATACAACACAAAGGAGAGGACCGAACGTCGCATGCGCCCCTTGTACGCCGCTTTCGCCGGGCTTGTCAAGCAAAGGGCGCTATAATGCGGCCGTCATGAACATCCGCAAGCAGACGGCATCCGCCCCGACGCGCATCGACCTTGCCGGCGGCACCCTCGACATCTGGCCGCTCAACATGCTCGTGGACCGCGCGGTCACGGTGAACGTGGCGATCAATCTGTGGGCCACGACCATCATCGAGGACCTCCCCCCGGGGGAGAGCGCGGGCGCCGGAGGGCGCACCCACGTGCGCTCCGAGGACCAGGGGATCGAGGAGCGCTGGGAGCGCGCGTCCTCCCCGCCCCCCGACACCAGGCTGCCTCTGGTGGCCGAGTGCATCCGCTTCTTCCAGCCGCGCCGCTCCCTGAAGCTGACCACACGGTGCGAGGCGCCCGCCGGGTCGGGCCTGGGGGGCTCGTCGTCGCTGGCCATCAGCATGCTGGGGGGTCTGCAGTCCTTCCTGTCGCGGCCGATCATGCCGCCGGACGACATGGTGCGGGTGGCCCACGACCTGGAGGCGCGCGTGCTGAGGATCCCCACGGGGACGCAGGATCACTTCGCGGCCACCTTCGGCGGCATCGCCGCTATCCGCTACCCGCCCGGGCCGCCGATCCGCGAGGCCCTTCCGATCGACCTGGACTTCCTCGGCTCGCGGCTCGTGCTGGCCTACAGCGGGGCCTCGCGTGTGAGCGCCACGGCCAACTGGGACATGGTGCGCCGCGCCGTGGACGGCGAGCCCGTCACCATGGCGAGCCTCAGGCAGATCGCCGTCATCGCCACAGAGATGCGCGCGGCCCTCATCGAAGGGAACCTCGACGCGGCGGGGATCCTCATGGGCCGCGAGTGGGAGGAGCGCAAGCACCTCTCCGACAAGGTGACCACTCCCGCCATCGACAAGGCGATCGAGATCGCGCGCAAGGCGGGAGCGATCGCCGGCAAGGCATGCGGCGCCGGCGGGGGCGGTTGCGTGGCCTTCCTGTGCAAGCAGGGGGCGCGCGAGCAGGTGGTAAGGGCCCTCGCGGGGCTCGCTTCCGACGGGGTCAGCGTGCTCGCCGCCAGCCCCACCAGGATAGGCCTTCAGCTCGCCGGCTGACCACGCTCCGGCACGAGAGGATCCGTGAGACGACATCAACACCTGCCGGGGGGGCGCGTCACCCTGGGGCTCGGTCTGGCGGCCGCCGCCTCGCTTCTTATCGCCGCGCTCCACGGAGAGATACGCGGGCTCGCCGGCGGGCCGGCCCCCGCGGCGGACTCCTTCCAGAAGGGGATGGTCTTCGGGCTCTTCGCTCGCGAGGAGGCCGGCCACACCGACAAGGGCATCGCCGAGATGAAGGAGCTTGGCGTCGATTCGGTCTCCATCACGATCCCCTGGGTCATCGCCAACGTGCGCTCCACGGCGATGGCGCCGCGGGCCGACATGACGCCGTCGGACGCCTCGCTGACCTCGGCGATCCGCAAGGCCCACGCCGCCGGGATGCGGGTCTTCCTCATGCCCTTCCTTTACGTGGATCACATGGACGAGGGGGAGTGGCGGGGGAAGATCGATCCGCCCGACTGGAAGGCCTGGTTCACCGCCTACAACGCGTTCATCGGGCATTACGCCGCGCTGGCCGGCCGGGAAGGGGTCGAGTATCTCAGCGTCGGCTCGGAGCTCTGCTCCACCGAGTCGCGCCGGGACGACTGGCTCGTGCTGATCCGCCAGGTGCGCGCCGTCTATCCGGGCGCGATCACCTACTCGGCCAACTGGGACCACCGCGCCGCGATCAGCTTCATCGACGCGCTGGACTACCTCGGGATGAACGCCTACTTCAAGGTGAGCGACCGGGAGGCCTCCGACGAGGAGGATCTGATGAGGGCCTGGGAGGGGATCAGGAAGGACGTGGCGGCCTGGAGGGCTTCGGCCGGCAAGCCCCTCATCATCACCGAGGCGGGGTATCCGAGCCGTGCGGGGGCCTGCGTGGACCCGTGGAACTACGAGGGGGAGGGAAAACCCGACCCGGCGGAGCAGCTCCGGTGCTATCGGGCCTTTCAGAGAACTTGGAGCGGCGAACCGGGGATTGCTGGAGTATACTTCTACCTCTGGTGGGGGGAAGGGGGGCCTCAGGACGCAGGCTACACGCCCCGGGGCAAGCCGGCCGCTGAGGTCATAAAGAGTTGGTACACGGGGGCCCAACGCCGGATCGTGAGAGGTTCGAAATGAAGATCGAGACACGAGGAGCCCCGGGCAGGGGCGTTGCGGCCTTCCTGATCGGGATGGCCGCGCTCATGAGCCTGTCGAGCCCGGCTCTGGCGGACAAGCTCGTCATTTTCAAGAACGGCAAGGCGATGCGGGTCAAGTCCGCCGTGCCCAACGGCAAGTGGCTCAAGTGCGAGCTGGACGACAAGAACTTCATCTCCGTGCACGAGTCGACCATCCTGGTCATCGAGGAAGCGGCCCTGGGCGGCTCCGCGGGAGAGCACAGGACCAACCAGGTCGCAACCGGGACGGGCGGGGGGTACGTCCCCAGCGCCGGTGGCGGCGACGTCGGGCCGGCGCCTGATTCGCCCGTCGCAGACCTCGAGACCGAGAACGAAGAGCTTGTCCGCGACGCGGTGGAGGACCAGACCTACCAGCGCCAGAAGCTGATGGAGGCGGCCGCCGCCAGACGCGGCAACGCCCGCGGCAGCGGACTGCGGGGGCAGAACCTCCAGAACCCGGCGGCGGCCCAGCAGGGGGTCGGCGGGGTGCCCGGCGGATTCCAGCCCCTCACCCAGCCGGGGACCCTCCCCGGCAACAGGAGGCTCAGCCCCCGGCGGGGAGCCCCCGGCGACGCGCTCCCGCAAGGTGCACGGCCGCCTGCCCAGGCGGATGAATGACCCGCCGATGATCGGTTCATGATCATCGGGCTGACCGGGCCCAACGCCGCCGGCAAGGGGGAGGTCGCCGCGTATCTCGCCACACGCGGGTTCGCCTATCACTCCCTTTCCGATGTCCTTCGCGAGGAGCTCGACCGGCGCGGCATCCCCCCCACCCGGGAGAACCTGATCGCGGTGGGCAACGAGCTGCGCGCCACCTCGGGCTTCGGCGTACTCGCGGAGATGATCCTGCCCAGGCTCGGCCGGCGCGACGTCGTCGACTCGATCCGGAATCGATCCGAGGTGGAGGTGCTGCGCGCCCTCCCCGGGTTCACGCTCCTCGGGGTGAACGCTCCCATCGAGGTGCGCTTCGCGCGCGCCCGGGCCCGCAACCGTCCCGGCGACGGGATGACGCTGGGGGAGTTTCAGGCGAAGGAGGCGCGCGAGAACAGCCCCGATCCGTCGCGCCAGCAGCTCGCGCTGACCTTCGCCCTCGCCGACCACACCGTCAGCAACGAGGGGACCCTCGCCGACCTGCACCGCCGCGTGGATGAGTTCCTTACCACTCGGCCACCCGGAGGCTCGGCCGGCGTTTCCTGAAGAGCCAGACGAGCGCCATCCCCGCCACGAACCCTCCGATGTGAGCGAAAAACGCGACCCCGCCCCCATCACCGCCGTAGGCGCTCCCCGACAGAAGGAGCTGGTAGACGAACCAGAGCCCCAGCACGAGGATGGCCGGCAGGTACATCAGACGCACGAAGATGAAGATCGGCACGAGGGTGAGCACGCGGGCCTTCGGAAAGAGGACCATGTAGGCGCCGAGCACTCCCGCGATGGCGCCGCTGGCTCCGATCATCGGGATGAGGGACCGAGGGGCCGCCGCCACCTGGGTCCCGGCTGCCGCCAGGCCGCAGAGCAGGTAGAAGACCAGAAAGCTGAAGTGGCCGGTCGCGTCCTCCACGTTGTTGCCGAAGATGTAGAGATAGAGCATGTTGCCGGCCAGGTGGAGAAGACCCCCGTGCAGGAACATCGAGGTGAAGAGGGTGAGGGGGAGAGGGAAGTCGGAGCCGACCGGCCGGCCGGTCATGATCTCGGCCGGGACGAGCCCCATCTGGAGGATGAGCGCCCTCTGCTCCGGCAAGGGGAGGAAGGCCTCGTAGAGGAAGGCCGCGACGTTGAGGCCGATGAGCCCCATCGTCACGAAGGGGAAGGTCCGGCCCGGGTTGTCGTCCTTCAAGGGTATCAGGGGTGATCCTCCCGGCGGCGCGCCGCCCGGCCATCGTATCACCGGCGCAGCGCGGTCAGCCGGCTTGATAACGGAGCCCCGAGCGCCTACCCTGTTCAGGTGCCGATCACGCAGCAGGTCCTGCCGACCGACTACTTCAACCTCACCGACGAGGAGACGGTGCCGCGGATCCGCGCCTCCCGGCTCAAGCTGGGGGCCGACCTGATGATCCTCGGACACCACTATCAGCGCGACGAGGTGATCCAGTTCGCCGACAAGACGGGGGACTCCTTCGGCCTGTCACGCAGCGCCGCGGCCAACCAGGACGCCCGCTACATCGTCTTCTGCGGGGTCCATTTCATGGCGGAGAGCGCCGACATCCTCACCCGGGACGACCAGGTCGTGATCCTGCCCGACCTGCAGGCCGGCTGCTCGATGGCCGACATGGCGGACCTGGATCAGGTGGAGGACGCCTGGGACGAGATCTCCGAGGTGCTTGGCGGCGAGGCCGTGATGCCGATCACCTACATCAACTCGGCGGCCAACCTCAAGGCCTTCGTCGGCGAGCACGGGGGGGCGGTCTGCACGTCGTCCAACGCCGAACCGATCATCAGGTGGGGTCTCGCCAGGCGCGAGCGCCTTCTCTTCTTCCCCGATCAGCACCTCGGGCGCAACACGGCCTTCAGGATGGGGATCCCGCTCGACCAGATGGTCGTCTGGGACCCGCGGCTCCCACCCGGCTCCTTCGGCGGAAACAGCCGCGAGGCGCTCCTGCGTGCGAAGATCATCCTCTGGCGCGGCCACTGCCAGGTCCACCAGAGGTTCCTGCCCGAGCACGTCAGGTCGTTTCGCGACAAGTTTCCGGGTATCAAGGTCATCGTCCATCCCGAGTGCTCCTACGAGGTGGTCCAGATGGCCGACCTCGTCGGCTCGACCGCCTACATCATCGACACGGTCAACAAGGCCCCCGCCGGCACGAGCTGGGCGGTGGGCACCGAAATCCACCTGGTGGATCGGCTCCGGCGCGCCAACCCGGACAAGTTCGTCAGCAGCCTCGTGCCCGGCGTCTGTCTCTGCTCCACCATGAACCGGATCGACCCGCAGCACCTCCTCTGGGTCCTCGAGAACCTGGAGGCCCGGCAGGTGGTCAACCAGATCAAGGTCCCCGAGGCGGTCGCCGTCAGGGCCCGTGAGGCGCTCGCCCGCATGCTGGCGATCTCGTAGGGGCGCGCACCTCCTTGACAGCCTCGGATCGCCGCCTGATAATGAGAGCTCGATATGAACGCTCTCCGCAGGCACTCCCCGTCCAGATGAGTGAAGCCATCACCGACAACCTCGATCGGGCGTTCGCCCGCGGCAAGGACGAGGGCGCGCCCGCCCGTCTGCTTCATCGAGTGAACGACCCGGGCGATCTGAAGAAGCTCACGGTCCCCGAGCTCAAGCAGCTCGCCGACGAGCTGCGCGCCTATCTGGTCGAGGTCGTCGCGCGCACGGGGGGCCACCTGGCGCCCTCGCTCGGCGTGGTCGAGCTGACCATCGCGCTTCATTACTTGTTCGATTCCCCGCGCGACAAGATCGTCTGGGACGTCGGCCACCAGGCCTACGTCCACAAGATGCTCACCGGCCGGCGGGAGCAGATGCCCACGATCCGCCAGCAGGGAGGGATCTCCGGCTTCCTGCGCATCGCGGAGAGCGAGCACGACGCCTTCGGGGCCGGCCACGCCAGCACCTCGATCTCGGCGGCGCTCGGCATGGCCACGCGGCGCGACCTCATGGGGGATCCTCACTACGTCGTGACGGTCACCGGCGATGGCGCCATGACGGGGGGGCTCGCCTACGAGGCGCTCAACAACGCCGGGGCGGCGGGCCGCGACATGATGGTGATCCTCAACGACAACGAGATGTCGATCTCGCCCAACGTGGGGGCCATCTCGCGATACCTTACCAGCCTCAGCACCAATCCCTTCCTCAAGAAGCTGCGCGAGGAGGGATACCACCTCATGCACATGCTGCCGAAGGGGACCACGGCGGCGGAGGTGGCCAACCGTCTCGAGCGGAATCTCAAGAACGTGCTGGTGCCCGGCGCTCTGTTCCAGGCCCTCGGGTTCCACTACTTCGGCCCGATCGACGGCCACGACCTGGAGGGACTCCTCGAGGTCATCAAGCGCCTCCGCGACGAGAAGGGGCCCGTGCTGCTGCACGTGCTCACCAAGAAGGGGCGCGGCTATACCTACGCCGAGGAGGACCCCAACACCTATCACGGCCTGAACCCCTTCGACGTTGTCTCCGGGAAACCGCGCCCGGGCAAGGTGGCCCCGCCCGCCTACACAAAGGTCTTCGGAGAGGCGATCTGCGAGCTGGCGGAGAAGGACCCGCGCGTCGTGGCGGTCACCGCCGCGATGGCCGACGGCACAGGTCTGGTCAAGTTCAGGCAGAAGTATCCCGGCCGGTTCTTCGACGTGGGGATTGCCGAGGCACACGGCGTCACCTTCTGCGCCGGCATGGCGCTGGCGGGGATGCGACCGGTCGCCGCGATCTATTCCACCTTCCTGCAGCGGGCCTACGATCAGATCATCCATGACGTGGCCGTGCAGAACATTCCCGTGGTCTTCTGTCTGGACCGGGCGGGGCTCTGCGGCCCCGACGGGCCGACCCATCACGGTGTCTTCGATCTGACCTATCTGCGCGCGGTGCCCAACTTCATCGTCGCCGCGCCCCGCGACGGCGTCGAGATGCGCAACCTGCTCTACACCGCCGTCATGCAGACCGAGCATCCCTTCGCGATCCGATATCCCAAAGAGGAGTGTCCCGCCGACCCGGGGGGGGCGCCCTTCGAGACGATCGCGGTCGGCTCCTGGGAGCACATGATCGAAGGGGAGGACCTGGCCTTTCTCGCGGTGGGGACCATGGTCGAGCACGCGCGCCCCGTGGTGGACGCGCTGGCGAAGCGCGGCGTGAAGGCGGGGCTCGTGAACTGCCGCTTCATCAAGCCGATGGACACGGCGATGCTCGAGACCCTGGCGCGACGTTACCGCGTCCTCGTCACCCTCGAGGAGAACACGCTGCGTGGAGGGTTCGGCTCGGGCGTCTACGAGCAGCTCCGCGAGCTGGGGATAGGCCCGGGGGGCCCCGTGCTGCACCATCTGGGCCTTCCCGATCACTTCGTCCTGCACGGAAGCCGCTCGGCGCTCTTCGCGGAGAGCGGGCTTTCCGCGGCCCAGATCGAATCGTGCGCGCTCTCGCTGGTGGGCGCACAGGCTCCGGCTGCGCCGGCGCCCGCGAGAGCCGGCGATGCCTGAGAGTAAGGCCCGCTCCCGCACAGCCGGCACGGCCCTCGAGCGGCTTCCCGCCGGCACCCACGTCCCGGAGATCGGCGCCTCCGCGACCTCTTTATCCTCGACCCGGACCGACCTGGCCGTCTGCTTCGCCTTCGAGCCAACCGGAATCCCCACGGCTCCGGGCCTGCCCGCCTCGGGCGCGCTGGCCAAAGCGCTGGCCCGTCTGGTGCGATCGGAGGGCTTCAAGGGGAAGCGCAAGGAGACCCTGTTGTGGCAATCGGCGGGGCGTTTCCCGGCCGCGCGCTACCTGATCGTGGGGCTGGGCAAGCGTTCGGGATACTCCGTCGACCTCCTGCGCGAGGGGTGCGGGATGGCGGCGCGCCGGGCGCTCATGGTCAAGGCCAGGACCATGTCCGTGGCGCTCCCCGAGGCGCCGGCCAACGCATCTTTCGAGGCGCTGGCCGGGGCGGCCACCGAGGGGATCTCGCTGGGCGCCTACCGGATGGCCAAGTACCTCACGGGAGAAGAGGACGGCAAGGTCCATCTGTCCCGCGTGGAGCTGCTGGCGCCGAAGGCGCAGGGGAGCGAGGCGCGACGCGGTATCACGGCCGGCACTGTCAGGTCCTTCGCCACCAACCTCGTGCGGGATCTGGTCAACGAGCCGGCCATGGCGCTCACGCCGATGAAGATGGCGGAGGTGGCGAAGCGCATCGCCGCAGATCGCGGCCTTACGATCAAGGTGCACGTGAAGAAGGACCTCGAGAGGATGAAGATGGGCGCCCTGCTCGGCGTGTCTGCCGGAAGCCACCAGCCTCCCTGTCTGATCCACCTGACCTACCGTCCGCGCGGCGCCCCCGGCCGCTCCGGTCGCCTGCCGAAGATCGCGCTGGTGGGCAAGGGGCTGACCTTCGACTCGGGGGGCCTCTCGCTCAAGACCGCCACGGGCATGGAGACGATGAAGCTCGACAAGGCGGGCGCGAGCGTCGTGCTGGGCGTGCTGGGTGCGCTGGCCGAGCTTCAGCCGGCGGTCGAGGTGCACGGCATCCTCGGGATGACCGAGAACATGCCGGGAGGTTCCGCGATCAAGCCGGGGGACATCCTCAGGACGATGGCGGGCAAGACGATCGAGGTCCTCAACACGGACGCGGAGGGGCGTCTCGTGCTGGCCGACGCTCTCGCGTACGCCGCCCGGCAGGGGCCGGATCAGATCATCGATCTGGCGACGTTGACGGGGGCCTGCATGGTCGCGCTGGGCCCCGTCGTGACGGGGGTCTTCGGCACCAATCAGCCGATGGTGGATCGCTTCCTCGAGTCCGCGAGGGGGGCCGGCGAGAAGATGTGGCAGCTTCCTCTCTACGAGGAGTACGCCGATCAGATCCGCAGCGACATCGCGGACATCAAGAACTCGCCGTCGAGCCGGTACGGGGGAGCCATCACCGCCGCGCTCTTCCTGAAGAACTTCGTGGACGACAAGACCCCCTGGATCCATCTGGACATCGCCGGTCCCGCCTTTCTCGAGAGCGAGCAGGGCTTCATGCGCAAGGGGGCCACCGGCGCCGTCGTCCGCACCCTCCTCACCTACGTCTGCTCGCTGGCCGGCTCCGAGGCCACCTGAGGCGATGGGCCGTCGCGAGCACCAGGCCAAGGCCCCCAAATCCATCTCGCTGGCCGTCATCACCGTCTCCGACACCAGGACCGAGGCCGAAGACGAAAGCGGAGCGCTGATCCGCCGCCTCTGCGTCAAGGCGGGGCACACCGTGGCCGCGTATCGCCTGGTGCCCGACGAGCCCGCCCAGGTTCGCTCCGCTCTGTGGGAGCTCCTCGCGCGTCCCGACGTGCGGGCGATCCTGATCAACGGCGGGACGGGGATCTCGGCGCGCGACCGGACCTTCGAGGCGGTCTCGGCGACGCTGGGGCGTCGCATCGACGGATTCGGCGAGCTCTTCCGCGCGCTCTCGTACGCGCAGATCGGCCCGGCGGCGATGCTCTCGCGCGCGGTGGCCGGGATCGCCTCCGGCGTGGCGATCTTCTCGATGCCCGGCTCGCCGCCGGCCGTGCGTCTCGCGATGGAGAAGCTGATCCTCCCCGAGATCGGCCACGTGGTGGCCGAAGCCGCGAAGCTGAGCTGATGACCGGCGGCCGCGGTCTGGCTCGCCGATTTGTCCTGTTCGCACTCCTTACGATGGGCGGCGCGTCGATTCTCAGCCTCGCCGCCTCGGGCGAAGGCGCCCACCACGATCCGGTCGCCTCCGTCATCCTGAGCCTGGTCGTCATTCTGATCGGGGCCAAGCTGGGTGGCGAGATCTTCGAGCGGATCGGCCAGCCCGCGGTTCTCGGCGAGCTGGTCGCCGGCGTCCTGATCGGAAACCTCGATTACCTGACCGGCGTGGGCTTCTTCACGGGGCTGCGAGCTGATCCCTTCATCGACATCTTCGCCCGCGTGGGGGTCATCGTCCTGCTATTCCAGGTGGGCCTCGAGACCCGCGTGGCCGACATGCTCAAGGTGGGAGCGTCGGCGACCCTCGTGGCGTCCCTGGGAGTGATCGTCCCGACGGTGCTGGGTCTTATCGTGGGAGAGAGCTTGCTTCCCGACATGTCGTTCAACGCCCACCTGTTCCTCGGCGCGACGCTGGCCGCCACCAGTGTGGGGATCACGGCCCGGGTGCTGAAGGATCTGGGGCGCCTCCAGGACCGCGAGTCGCAGATCATCCTGGGGGCGGCGGTCATCGACGACGTGCTCGGGCTGATCCTGCTGGCCGTCGTCAGCGGGATAGTCACGGCGGGGTCGATCACGCCGTTCGAGGTGGCGCGCATCACTGGCGTCTCGATCCTCTTTCTGGGCGGGGCGCTGCTGGCCGGGCCGACCGTCGTGCGCCTCTTCGTTGCCTACAGCGCGAGGATGCGTGTGCGGGGCATGAAGGTCATCACCGCTCTGTCGTTCTGCTTTGGCCTGGCCTACCTGGCCGATCTGATCGGGCTGGCGCCGATCGTGGGGGCCTTCGCCGCGGGGCTCGTCCTGGAGGAGGCGAGCTTTCAGAGCTTCAGCGGTCAGCGCCCTCTGGAAGAGACGCTCGATCCGTTCTCCACGTTCTTCGTGCCAATCTTCTTCGTCCTGATGGGGATACAGGTCCGTCTGGAGACATTCGTGGATCCTGCGGTCCTGGGCCTGGCTGCGGCGATAACGGTGGCGGCCGTGGTGGGCAAGCAGGTCTGCAGCCTCGGCGTACTGGAGAAGGGACTCGACCGGATCAGCGTGGGGGTGGGGATGATCCCGCGCGGGGAGGTGGGTCTGATCTTCGCCAGCATCGGCCGCGGTCTGGGAGTGGTGGACGACCGGCTCTTTTCGGCCACGGTGATGATGGTGATCGTGACCACCTTCATCACGCCCCCCGCGCTGAAGCTGACGATGGGGCGTTGGTCGCGAAAGAGGGCGCGCGCGGCCGCCACTTGAGGTACGATCGGCGGAGGGAGCAATGAGACGTATGAGGAAAACGCTCGTCGGCCCGTGGGTCCTTCTGTTCGCGGCACTCCCCGCGGCCGCGCTTGCGGCGGTGCCCGCGGCGGCCGAGAGCGCCGCCTATCCGATCGACAGGTACCTCAACGTCCGGTCGGCGTCGGGCCCCGCCCTCTCGCCCGATGGGACCCGCATCGCCTTCCTGACGAACATCACCGGCTTCAACCAGATCTGGACCGTGGGCGCGCAGGGAGGATGGCCCGAGCAGGTCACCTTCTATCCCGACAGAGTCCAGTGGGTCTCCTGGTCCCCCTGGCCCGCCCCGGCGGGGACCCTCCTCTTTGGCAAGGACACCGGCGGCGACGAACGCACGCAGCTCTACATGGCTTCTCCCGACGGCTCCCGGATCACGCCCCTCACGGCGAACCCGAAGGTCATCCACCGGTTCGGCGCCCTCTCGCACGACGGAAAGCGGATCGCCTACTCGTCCAACGAGAGGGCCGAGGCCCAATTCGACGTCTACGTGATGGACCTCGAGACACGGAAGGCCACGCGCGTGCTGACCCACGACGGGGACAACGCGGCCTCGGCCTGGTCCCCCGACGACCGCTCCCTCGTCATCGGGCGCTCGAACGCCAGCCTCGACGACGATCTCTTCCTGCTCGACCTGGGGAGCTCCTCGCTCAAGCGTCTCACGCCCCACGAGGGGGCCGCGGTCTACGATGACGTGAGCTGGCCGCCGGGCGACCTCATCTATCTCGCGTCGGACCAGGGGCGCGACTTCCTCAACGTCGCCGCCATCGACGTGCGGGACCCCTCGCCGAAGGCCACCTTCGTGGAGGATCGCGCGGGCGACGTGCAGTCGGTCCTCTTCTCGCTGGACGGCCGGCGCGCCCTCATCGCCTACAACGAGGAGGGGACCACGCGGCTGTCGCTTCGCGAGGGAGGCTTGAAGGGTAGGGAGATGGCGGCGCCCCAGGTGCCCGCGGGCCTGTCCGGCGGCTTCGAGTTCTCGCGCGACGGGAGGTGGCTGGCCCTGCGCGCGGAAAGCTCCACCGAGCCGGGAGACATCTGGATCCACGACACGAAGACGGGGGCCGCTTCGCGGGCCACGGCCAGCGCGCTGGCCGGCATCCCGAGAGGGTCGTTCGTGGAGCCCGAGCTGGTCCGGTTCCGATCCTTCGATGGTCTGGAGGTCCCGGCGTTTCTCTACCTGCCCGCGACCGCGGGCGGGGGGCACCCTGCCCCCTGCATCGTCGTGGTGCACGGTGGCCCCGAGAGCCAGGCGCGCCCCGGCTTCTCCGCCGTGAACCAGTTCTTCATCAACCGCGGCTACGCCGTACTCGCGCCCAACATCCGCGGCTCCACGGGATACGGCAAGAAGTACCACCGTCTGGACGACGTGCGCCTGCGCGAGGGCGCGATCGAGGACGTCGCCGCGGCGGCGCGCTACCTGAAGGGCTCGGGCCGCGTGGATCCGTCGAGAATCGCGGTGATGGGAGGCTCGTATGGCGGCTACATGACGCTGGCGGCCGTCACCTTCCATCCGGATCTGTGGGCGGCTGGGGTGGACATCGTGGGCATCTCCAACTTCAGGAGCTTCCTCAAGAACACCGGAGCCTGGCGGGTGAAGTTGAGGATGTCCGAGTATGGCGACCCCGAGAAAGACGGCGAGTTCCTCGACAAGATCTCCCCGTTCAACTTCGTCGAAAAGATCCGCGCCCCCCTGATGGTCATCCAGGGGGCCAACGACCCGCGCGTGCCCAGGACGGAGGCCGATCAGATGGTAGAGAGCCTGCGCCGGCGCGGCAGCCCCGTGGAGTACCTCCTGTTCGACGACGAAGGGCACGGGATCGTGAAGCTGCCCAACAGGATCAAGGCCTACACCGCGGTGGCGGACTTCCTGGACAAGCACCTCGCGCTCTCTTCTCCTTCTCGATAATCCCGATCGCAGATCCTCATGCGCGAAAGGCCCGGCGCGTCATGCGTCCGCGTCAGCGTCCGAGTCTCTCAGTGCGCGCGCGCGACCTCGCGCGGTTGAATCTCGAGCCGACCGGCCTATCTTTGCACTTCGCGGCAGGGGCGGGGACAGAGGAGATCAACAGCGATGCAGCGTGGCGCTCCGGCGAAGCTCGGGTTAATCCCGATTCTCACCGCCGTCTTCATTCTCCTGCCCGCCCGTGAGGTCGCCGGGTTCGGCACCACACATGCCACGCCCCCGCGCGTCGAGGTCGCGCCCGCCGGCCCCGAGGTGAGGCTGGCCGAAGGGTTCCGTCAGATCCTGAGCTTCTTCGGCGCGCGCGACTTCTCGCTGCTTGCCGCCTGGCGCGAGATGCGCGCCAGCGGCGACCCGGCCTTCTTCGAGAGGAAGTATCCGGCCATCTCGCGTGAGCTGGACGCATGGGCTGCGTCGCTCGAGGACCGCTATGGCGGACCGGAGTCCAGTGACGCGGATCTCGATTTCACGTTCCTGCTGCATGAGTTCGCCCCGGTCATTCTCGATCCGTCCGCCTCGGGGGTGGCGCGGGACAACGCGCTGGCCACCGTCTCGATGGTCTGCCTGATGGACGGCCTCCGGTGCGAGCCGGCGGCCCTGCACGGTCTTCTGGGCGCGGTGATCCTCCAGGACCCGTCGGCCCTGCGGCGCGCCGAGGCGCTTCGCTGGTGGCGCCGGAGCGGCGATCCGATCGACGAGTCGCTTCTCGAGAAGGTCCTCTCTCCCGGAGCGGGCGCCGACCTGGAGGTGCGTTCCGAGGCGTCCCGGATCCTCTTTTCCATGGAGCCGGAGCGTTCGTTGCGCGCGCAGCGGCTGTTGATCTCCACCGTGGGGCTCCCGCCCGATCCGACCGGAGAGCTGTCGCGCATCGCCTGCGAGGCGATCCAGCGACTGTCGACCGCGCAGTTCCCGGAGGCGGTGCCCGATCTCATCCGCGCGCTGACCGATCCCTCCCAGCAGGTCAGGGCGTGCGCCGCCGATTCGTTGAGTCTGCTCACGGGCCGGGACTTCGGCTTCGAGGCGGACGACGACGGGCCCGCCAACCGCGAGGCGATCGCCCGGTGGCGCGCCTGGTGGAAGGACCACGGCTCGAGCGGCACCGACGTCATGAGGTGAGTTCGGCCGCCCTGGCCCCTGATCTTCGCCCGTAACCCTCCCCATCACGTCTCGCTCCCACGCCGAGCCATTCTTCGCGCCCCTCGAAATCCGGCCGCCACGGGCTCGGATCGTGCTACCATGCAAGGCATCCTCTCTGAGCGCTTCCCGCGATGGAGTCGAACATGCGACGCGTTATCGTCGCCGTGATCCTCGCGGTGGCGACCTACCTCTCGACCCCTCCCATCCTCGCGACGGAGGTGAGGCCCCGCGGGCTCACCTTCGAGGAGCGCGTCCGCGCCCAGAAGGCCATCGAGCGCGTCTACTACTCTCACCAGATCGGGACCACGAAGTCCTTCGAGGAGAGCGTTCCGCGCGATGTGATCGAGTCGAGGGTCCGGACCTATCTCGACCAGTCGCGCGCCCTCGCGGATCACCTGGGCAGACCTGTCACAGCCGGGATGCTGCGCGAGGAACTCGACCGGATCATCCGCGACACGCGATTCCCGGATCGCCTTCGCGAGATCTTCGAGGCCCTGGACGACGATACTTTCCTGATCGAAGAGACCTTCGTCCGCGCGACCCTTGCCGGCCGCCTTGCTCGCGAGTCCTCGGCCGGCTGGAGGCTCGGGCCCGACGAAGAGATCGAACCTCCGGCCATCTCGGCAACAGGCGGAGAAGGCTGGTCTGCCATGAGCACGGCGGGAGCTCCCGTGGCGAGTGTCTTCCACAGTGCTGTCTGGACGGGTAACTATTTGATCATCT
>DASXTC010000048.1:0-1676 GCA_036505635.1 Candidatus Polarisedimenticolia bacterium | reverse complement strand
GACGCGCAGAGGCCGCAGAGAAAAGGATGGGAAAGCCAGCTCCAATCATCATCGGTGATCTCATAGATGCCGTTCCGTCTCTGCGGTCTCTGCGGATTCTCTGCGGCCTCTGCGTTTGAAGCAGATCTAGCCTTCGTAGCGCCGGAAGAGGAGCGCCCCGTTGGTGCCGCCGAATCCGAAGGAGTTGGACAGCGCGTACCCGACGTCGGCCTTGCGCGCGACGTTGGGCACGATGTCCAGGTCGCACTCCGGATCCGGGTGCTGGTAGTTGATGGTCGGGGGAAGCATCTGGGTCTTGAGGACGAGAGCGGTGATGCCCGCTTCCAGGCCGCCCGCGGCGCCGAGCAGATGGCCCGTCATCGACTTGGTCGAGCTGATGGCCATCCGCCGCGCGTGGTCGCCGAAGACACGCTTGAGGGCCAGCACCTCCACCCGGTCGCCCTGCGGCGTCGACGTGCCGTGCACGTTGACGTAGTCCACGACCGACGGCGGCACGCCCGCGTCCTTCAGCGTCCGGTTCATGACCCGCATCGCGCCGTCGCCGTCCTCGCACGGTGCGGAGATGTGAAACGCGTCCGAGGACATGCCGTAGCCCACGACCTCGCAGTAGATGGGCGCACCCCGCCGGCGGGCGTGCTCCAGCTCTTCCAGGATCACGATCCCCGATCCCTCGCCGATGACGAAGCCGTCGCGCTCCTTGTCGAACGGACGCGAGGCGTGGGCGGGATCGTCGTTGCGGGTGGACAGCGCGCGCATGGCGCAGAAGCCGCCCACGCCCAGGGGAGTGATGGCCGCCTCGCTGCCCCCCGCGATCATCGCGTCGGCGTCCCCCCGCTGGATCAGCCGGAAGGAGTCCCCCACCGCGTGGGCGCTGGTCGTGCAGGCGGTGCAGGTGGCCGAGTTCGGGCCCTTGGCCCCGGTGCGGATGGACACCCAGCCCGAGGCCAGGTTCACGATGGCGGCGGGGATGAAGAAGGGGCTGATGCGGCGCGGCCCTTCCTTCATCAGCGTCTCGTGCTCGCGCTCGATGGTGGCGAATCCGCCGATCCCGCTGCCGATATAGACGCCGATCATGTCGGCCTCCGCGGGCTCGATCTTCAACCCGGAGTCCGCGACCGCGAAGTCGGCCGCCGCCACCGCGAACTGGATGAAGCGGTCCATCTTCTTGACGTCCTTCTTCTCCATCCAGTTGAGGGGATCGAACCCCTTCACCTCCGCGGCGAAGTGCGTGGAATGGCGGGAGGCGTCGAAGAGCGTGATGTTGGCCACCCCCGACTGGCCGGCCAGGAGCCCGCTCCAGGTGGGCTCGGTGCCCGTTCCCAGGGGGGACACCATTCCCACGCCCGTGATCACCACCCGGCGGTTATCTCCCACGTCCGCGCCCTTGCCTCGCCGCGAGGAAGCGGCTACTTCTTGGCCTTCTCCGCGTGCTTCTGGATGTAGTCGACGGCCTCTTTCACCCGCGTGATCTTCTCGGCGTCCTCGTCGGGGATCTCGATGCCGAACTCCTCTTCGAGGGCCATGACCAGCTCGACGGTGTCGAGGCTGTCGGCGCCGAGGTCGTCGACGAACGAGGCCTCCGGCGTCACGAGGTCCTCCTCGACCCCGAGCTGGTCGACGATGATCTTCTTCACGCGATCGGCAACAGGCTCCATGAAGCTCCTCCAGGATTTCGC
>DASXTC010000047.1:0-29619 GCA_036505635.1 Candidatus Polarisedimenticolia bacterium | reverse complement strand
GGACCGGATGATCGTGTGGGGGGGCCAACGTTACATCCAGACCATCACCGGCCCGTTCATCACAATGTACGGGACCGGTGGCCGGTACGACCCGGCGGCCGGTGCGTGGACTCCGACTTCCCAGGTGGGTCCGCCGGGCGGCTCGGGACACACGACCGTCTGGACCGGCACCGTCATGATCGACTGGGGGGGATTCGACCAGGAGAGCGACGCGTTCACCAACGCGGGGGGCCGTTACGACCCGATGCTCGACGTCTGGTCCCCCACCTCGATGGCCGGCGCCCCATCACCTCGCTCGGGGCACGCGGCCGCCTGGACGGGAAGCGAGATGATCCTCTGGGGCGGCGGCGACTCGCTCGGCCTGCTCGGAGATGGCGCCAGGTACAGTCCCGCTGGAGACGCCTGGACGTCCCTGCCGGCGAGCGGCGCTCCGACTCGGCGAACCGGCCACACGGCCGTCTGGACCGGCTCCAGGCTGCTCCTCTGGGGGGGCAGCGATCCATCCGGGCGGACCGACACGGGGGGCGTCTTCAATCCGGCAAACGACGAGTGGGATTCGACCTCGACGGTCGATGCTCCCGCTCCCCGCTCCAGCCACATCGCCGTGTGGACGGGGAGCAGCATGGCCATCTGGGGAGGGCGCACCGGCGCGAGCACGCGCACGAACAGCGGTGGACTCTACGATCCGGGGGACGACACCTGGACGGAGGTGAGCCTCACCGGAGCCCCCTCCGCGCGGGATGCCCATACGGCCGTCTGGGCCGATGGGGAGATGATCGTCTGGGGCGGGGCCACCGGCGTCGGCCCGGGCGTGACGAACACGGGGGGCCGGTACGATCCGGGGTCCGGCTCGTGGACGGCAACCTCCACCGCGGGCGCTCCGGCCGCGCGCAGCTCGCACACGGCCGTCTGGTCCGGCCAGGCGATGGTCGTATGGGGCGGCTCGGGGCTCGACACGGGGGGCCGGTACGATCCGGCCAGCGATGGCTGGACGCCCACCTCGACCGCCGGCGCGCCGGCGGGACGCAGCGGCCACAAGGCGGTCTGGACCGGAGCGCAGATGCTGGTGTGGGGAGGCGGATCCACGCAGCACACCGGGGGCCGCTATGGGCTCGCTCAGTCCCCCGATGACGATCTGGACGGCTTCACGGTCTGTGGCGGCGACTGCGACGACGCCGACCCGCTGGTCAATCCCGGTGCGGTCGACCTGCCGGGCAACTCCCTCGATGAGAACTGCGACGGACAGGTGAGCTGCGACCCGGCGATGCTCTGGCGCAACCGCGGCGAGTTCCTCCGTTGCGTCGCGAGGACGTGCGGCCGGCTCGTGGACGAGGACCTGCTGCCGCCGCAGAGGTGCGGCGAGCTGGTCCGCCAGGCGGCCCAATCGCAGGTGGTCCTGCAGAAACGGGAGAAGCAGGCGCGTCCCCTGCAGGAGCCGTAGCCGCTCCCCTTCCCTGCTCGCGCTCGACCCGCCCCCCATGGGCGCACAGGGCCGGGCGACGGCCCCTTGACGCCCTGACTCGAAGCCGGGTCGCGCGGGCTCTGCGGATATGGCGCGGCGCCCTTCAAAGGACATAAACTTGACTTCCGGCGGGACGGCCCCATAGATTGGCCGTCTGCCGGCGATCTCCTTGCGGTTAGACGGTTTCCGCCCGTCCCGCCCGGGCGTCTGGAGCATTCTTATCCATGGCCTCCTTCGGCGAGGAGCTCAAGAGAGAACGCGAGCTTCGTGACATCTCCCTCAAGGAGATCTCCGAAGCCACCAAGATCAGCATCCGGTTTCTCGAGGCCCTCGAGCACAACAACTTCGAGATACTCCCCGGGGGAATCTTCAACCGGGGCTTCATCCGCTCCTACGCCCGCTTCATCGGGATCGACGGCGAGGAGATGGTCAACGCCTACCTTCACGAGATCTCTGCGCGCGAGGCCCGCCTCCCTCAGCCGGGCGCCGCGGGCGTCCCGACCCCGGTAGAGACCCCGGGCGTCTTCCGCCCCGAGGCACGCAAGGCGGCGCGCCCGGAGCCGCGCCTCGAATCCCGGGCGTCCAATCCTGCACGGGCGTCCATCCCTCCCGAGACGAGGTTCCCGGCCATCGCTCTGGAGAATCCCGCTATCGGGGGGGGGCGCGTATCCTTGACGCTCTGGGTGCTCCTGGTCCTCGTCCTGGTGGCCACGGCCACCCTCCTTACCATGAGCCTGACCGGTGGGACCGCAGGGGGTACGGCTGAGGACAGTCACGATCAGGCCGTCAAGGCGCGCCTCGCCCGGAAGGCCCCCGCACCGGCGGCCGCCTCAATCGGATCCACGCCGGAGATCCCTTCACCACCGGGGCCGGAGGAGGAGAGCGCCGGCACGGGGATTGAAGCACCCAGCGTTCCGGCGACCGCCGCGCGGGGACCCGACCCCTCACCATCGACTTCGGACCCCGAGCCCGAGCCCCCTCTCCGGCACGGGCTCTGGATCAGGGCCTCGGAATCGACGCGGGTAGTGGTGGAGTGCTCGGGCAAGGTCGTCCTCGATCAGGAGCTGTGGCCCGGCCAGTCCAAGGTGCTCGCCTGCGTGGAACCTGTGGCCATGAGCGCCGCCAACGCGGGCGCCGTGGAATACGCGCTCGACGGCCGTGCGCCGACGCTGCTCGGCGCGGTGGGTCAGGAGATCGAAGGGCTCATCCTGGCGCCAATCCCCACCCCTGCCAGGCCCGAAGGACCCGTGCAGAAGACAGCGGCCCCGGTCAAGGACGCGAATGCAGCAGATTGAAGCTCCGGCCAATCCCCTCGTGGCCGCACTGCTGGCGGGAGCCGCCCCCCGGCAGCTCAAGATCTCCGCCGCGCGCGGCGTCCTGCCGGTGGCACGGACGGAGCTGCTCAAGATCCTGGTGGTCCTCGTGCAGGATGGCGACGAGGAGGTGCGCCGGGAGGCGGGAAAGCGACTGACCTCCTTCCCGCAAGGCGAGATCCGCCCCTTGCTCGCGGACCCCGAGGCGCCTCCCGAGGTGCTTCACCACTTCGCGAGCGATCCGGGATGCCTCCCCGCTCTGCGGGAGATCCTCGTGGCGAACCCGGCGACCCCCGCCGCGACCCTGCGCGGGATGATCTCCTCCTTCACATCCTCGCAGGTGGATCTGATGCTCCTGAATCAGACCCGGCTGATCGCCAACCCCGATCTGCTCGATCTGATCGACTCGGGGGATCTCACGCTCTCGCCGCTGCAGCGCTCCCGTATAGAGGAGATCCGCCATCACTTCCTGCGGGCGCCCGCCGCGGCCGCGCCGGCTGCCGTGAGGCCCGAGAGGGCGCCGGAGCCAGTCAAGGCCGCGCCCCCGCCGCCCCCCGCGGTGGAGGCGCAGGCGACCGCGACGCCTGCTCCCGGCCCCGCGTCCGAGCCCGACGACGCCCTCATCGCGAACGCCACGTCGAAGATCCTCAAGATGAACACGGCGGACAAGGTCCAGCTCGCCATGAAGGGGACGCGCGAGGAGCGGGCGATCCTCATCAAGGATTCCAGCAAGATGGTCCAGGAGGCGGTCCTGGACAGCCCCAAGCTGACCGAGAACGAGGTGGAGGGGATCTCCAAGATGCGCAGCGTCAGCGAGGATGTCCTGCGGATCGTCGCGGGGAGCCGGGACTGGATGAAGAACTACACGATCTGCCATTCCCTCGCGCTCAATCCCAAGACGCCGGCGGGAATCGCGATGAACCTCGTCACCCGCCTCACGAATCACGACCTCAAGCTCCTGGTCGGCGACAAGAACGTCTCGGAGGTGATCCGCCGGCAGGCCAAAAGGATCATAGAAGGCCGCAACCAGCGCTCCGGGCACCACTGATCGAAAGAATCCGGCCGGTCTTTACACCGCGTGAAAGCGCGGGTTATCCTTCGCGGTGAGGATACCCGCCAATCATGAGAATCGCCTTCAAAGGGGTCACTGACGTTGGCCGCAAGCGCGAAGCCAACGAAGATTGTTACGCGACCGTGCCCGAGGACTCCCTCTTCGTGGTGGCCGACGGGATGGGCGGGCACGCGGCCGGAGAGGTGGCCTCCCGCCTGGCCGTGACGGCGATCTCCGACTTCATCGCCGCAACGCGACGCGACGCGGAGGTGACCTGGCCCTACGACTACGACGTTTCCATGTCGGTGGAGGGCAACCGTCTCAAGACGGCCATCCGTCTCGCCAACCAGAGAATCCTGGACACGATCAGCAACAAGAAAGAGCTCGAGGGGATGGGCACGACGCTGGTGAGCACCCTGATCGCGGACGGCCGCGCCTGCGTGGGGCACGTCGGTGACAGCCGCGCCTACCTGATACGCGAAGGGATGATCTCCCAGCTCACCAGCGACCACTCGTGGGTCAACGAGCAGGTGAAGCTGGGCTTCCTGACCCGCAATGACGCCAGCCGCCATCCGTTCCGCAATGTCGTCACGCGCGCGCTGGGCAGCAAGGAGGACGTGGTCGTGGACGTGGTGGAGCAGGGGCTCCAGGATGGCGACTTCCTGCTCCTGTGCTCCGACGGTCTCAACACGATGCTCGATGACGAGAAGATCGTCCGTCTCGTGACCGAAAACGGCGGGGACGTGGAGTCGGCGGCGAAGGCCCTCATCGCAGGAGCCAACGATCACGGCGGCGAGGACAACGTGACGGTCATCCTGATCAAGGTCGAAGAAACCTAATTCCCTGTGAATCAACGGCTTCCGGCCTGACCGCCTTGACGGGCCCTGCCTATCCGCCTATAATCTCGGCACTTCCGAACGGTCCGGGCGAGGGGGAAACTGTTGAAGGGAAGGCCTCTTATACTGCGCGGGTTCACCGGCCTGGCCCTGGCTGCCTCGACTCTGGGAGCGGCGGCGCCGGCCTCCTCGGCCAACGACGAGATCCCGTCGTTGCGCGAGCTGCTGCGAGTCTGGACGCGGGCCGCCGCCGCGCCCCACGCCGATCCTTCTCCAGCGCAGGGATCGCCCTCGCGCTCCGACGCGCTTCAGGAGCTTTCGGGCGGGCGTGGCCTGCCGGCACGTTGCGCGACCCCTCTTGTTCTCGCGCTCTACCAGTACGAACCACGTCTGAACCGGCCGGCGCGCGCACTCCTGGAGAGAGCCACGAACCCCGCTCTCGAGGGGCTCGAGAGCGTGCACGTCAGCGCGGACGGCGAGTTCCGCATCCACTACTCGATCGATCCGGGTTCCGCGGACCGAGTCGACCCGCGCGACGATGACCGGGACGGCGTCCCGGACGGCGTCGAGAGACTCGGCGCCGAGCTCACGGACCTTCTCGCCGACATCGTCCACGTACTGAACTGGGCGCCCGCGCCCCCGCCGGAGGGAGCGCCGCGCGGGCGGGGACCCTCGGGCCGGGCTGCGCGCGAAGCGGTCGACGTGTTCCTGACGAACCTGGCCTCCCCGCCGGGGGACCCCGGTGGCTTCGTGACCCCCATCGCCCCGGACATGCCTCTCCCGAACGGCGCGCCGCACGCGGCTCACGAGGGAGGCGATGCCGTCATCTTCCTGGACTCGGGGCTCGCCTCCACCACCGCCCTCTCGCGCCAGGTGGTGGCCCACATGCTGGCCCACGTGGTACAGATGCGCGAGTCGGTGCGCGAGTCCGCCTGGTGGGACGAGGCGAGCGCCACCTGGATGGAAAGCAGCCTGACGGGAGACGCCGTCCGGATCGCTCGCAGGTTCGGCTCGCCGGGCCCGGCGCGCGGACTGGATGACGATCTGCTCGGACTGACCATCGAGGCTTTCCTCTGGCCGCACTACCTCGTTCGCAGCACCGGCTCGGACGCTTCCCTCATCCGGAAGATGTGGGAGGAGATGGCCGCAGTGCCCGGCAACAACACCTTCGAGGCGATCGATCGGGTCGCCAGGCGGATCCTGGGCTCGTCGCTCCAGGAGGAGATCCGCGTCTTCAACGTCTGGAACCTGTTTCTCGGTCAGGCCGACGACGGGCGTCACTACGCCTTCGGATCTCTGCTTCCCACGCCCCAGGGGGACGCGATCTTCGACAACTTCCCGGCGCGCGGGGCTTCCCTCCCCGGCCCGCTGCTCCCGCTCGGCTCGGCGCTGGTGCGCCTGCTGGGTGACGGCAGCCAGGGGGGGCTCAGGATCCGGTTCTCCGGCGACGAGCCCGGGGCCTGGGATCTCTCCGCGCTGGTCTATTCGGCGAGGGAGCCGGGCCAGGTGCGCCACGTGCAGATCGAGATGGACCCTTCGGGACACGGCTACATCGCCATCCCGTGGCGGAGCCTGGCGGTGATCGACCTTCTGATCCAGAACCTCTCCGCGCCGGCGAGCTCCCCCGCCGACTACGCGTTCACCATCGAGTACGACCCCGCGGTCCCCTACGATCTGCTCAGCTTCACCGCGGACGACTCCGGGCGCGGCGCGGTGCTGTCGTGGTCCACCGAGAGCGAGGAGAGGATGGCGGGATGGAACATCCTGCGCGGGACCGGCCCGCTGGGCCCCTTCTCCAGAATCAACCAGTTCCTCCTCCCCGGGGCCGGCCGCACCGACCAGTCCATGAGCTACGTCTTCGTGGATTCGTCCGTGGAGCCCGGCCGGAAGTACTACTACTACCTCGAGGGCGTGACCTTCGAAGGATTCACGGAGAGCTCCCACCCTGCGGGCGTTCGCCTCGGCAGGGTCCCCGGCCGGGCCCTCACGACCCGCTGAGTTCACCCGCCAGAGTCGAGTGGAACCTTCCCGCTTGAATGGGTTCCATATACCTGGCACGCGCTGAGAAAGCGGCAGAGCGGCGACGGGTGGAGTGACAAGGCAGGTGCCCTTCTCTGAGGAATCTGTGAGCCACATCGGGGAGGCCTCCGGGGAGGCCACCTCCCCGAGCGCCTCCGACCTCGTCGAGCGATATACCGACGTGGTCTACAACCTCGCCGCGCGCCTCACGGGGGACCACGAGGAGGGCCGCGACCTGGCGCAGGACGCCTTCATCCGGATTCTGCGAGGGGCCTCGACCTTTCGGGGCGAGGCCTCCGTCAAGACGTGGATCTGCCAGGTCGTCATCAATACCCACCGCAACCGGAGGCGCTGGTGGCGGCGGCTCAAGAGAGGACGCACTGTGTCGCTCGATGCGCCTTTGTCCTCCGGGCAGGAGGGCGGACCCTCCACGCTGGGCGAGACGCTGGCCGATCCGGCCCCCTCCCCCGAGCGGCAGATCCGGGGGCGCGAGACGGCAAGGCGCCTCCAGCGCGAGCTGATGAGGCTGCCCAGCGAGATGCGCGCGGCCCTGCTGCTGCGCGAGGTGGAAGGGATGAGTTACGGTGAAATAGCCGCGGCCCTCGGCGTGAGGGAGGGAACGGTCAAGTCACGGCTGGCCCGCGCGCGCGAGGCGCTCCGGCTCTCCATGGCCGGCGTGGAGCCGGGGGGCGTGCGGCAAGGAGGTGGCTCGTGAGGCATTCACGATGGGAAGAGAGGCTGAGCCCCTATCTCGACGGGGAACTGCCCGCCGGCGAGGTCCGGCTGATGCAGGAGCACATGGCCTCCTGCGCGGGGTGCCGCGCCCGGTTCGAGGGGATGCGTCATCTCTCCGAGTCGATCCGCGGGCTGGACCGGACCGCGATGCCGGCAGATCTGAAGGGGGCCCTCCTGAGGCAGGCGCGCCATTTGGATCTGACCGCCAGCGGGGGCACCGCACGCACGCATCGCCTCGCCAGGGCGCGCCCCTGGGCGCTCGCCTCCCTGGGCGCCGTGGCGGTGGTGACGGCGGTCGTGATCTTCGTCGCCCCCCCGGGCACGCGGCAGGACGTTGGGGAGCCGGAGATGGTCAACGCGCAGGAGCAGCATCCCGAGGAGCTGAAGTCGCTCGGCTACGATGACATGGCTTCGGTGCGCGTGCCGGCAGAAGGCGCGCGCGGACCCGAGGCCACGATGAAGACGCAGAACGCGAAGCCGCGCCGCTCGGTCGTGGCGCCCCGCCGCGCCGGCGCGCCCGCACCCCGACCCACACAGGAGCAATCGACCGCGACCTTCGACGCGCGCGCCGATCAGGCCCAGCCGCTCGACATGGTCGTGTCGGGAGCCGCCGCGCCTGCCCAGGCCCCCGCCTCCGGGTTGGCGCCGGAGAGCCCCGCGACCCTCAGTCTCCAGGCTCGCGGCATCATGGGGCGCTTCACCACCGAGTTGATCCGATCCGGGGAAGGACCCGCCTCCCTGGCCCCCATCGTCCCGGTCGTCGCTTCGTCAGCGGACGCCGGCCGGGAGTCGGGCGCCGGGGCTCATGCTGTCACGGCTCCCGCGCCCCCTGCGAGGAGGGAGCTCACGGCGGAACCAGCCGCCACGGCCACCGGCGCCAAGGCCGATGTCGCGAGCCTCGTCTTCCTGACCCGGCTCGACGATGGCGGCCGGATCGTATCGGCCGAGCTCCTGGGGGCGCACACTGTCGGGACCGAGATGGTCGAGCTGGCGCGTTCGCTGCTGCTGCGCTCCGCCATCACCAGCCATGCGCCAGCCGCGCCCTCCTTCGTGGTGGTGGAGGTCAGGCTCCCCGTCGCGCGCTGAAGATCTCCGAACCGCTTCGTTTTGACTGGCCGGGAGGGGCTGTTCTATACTCGCCGCCCGATCATGGCCACCTCCCCCCAAGCCCTCGTCCGCGAGGCCCTGCGCGCGCGGGTGCGCGATCTCTTCTCGCTCGATCTCGAGACGGTGGCGCTGGAGTATCCGCCCAGCCTCGAGATGGGAGACCTGGCCTGCCCGATCGCCTTCGAGCTGGCGAGGAAGCTCAAGCGGAATCCACGCGAGATCGCCCGCGAGATCGTCTCCGGGATGCCGGCCGTGGCAGGCGTCGGACGGGTGGAGATCGCCGGGGGCGGCTACATAAACGTCTTCTACGACCGAGCCGCCATCCCGCGAATGCTCCTCGCCGAGATCGAGACGCCCTCCGCCCGGCTCGCCGGCGCCGGCAAGGTGATCGTCGAGCACACCAACATCAATCCCAACAAGGCTGCCCACATCGGGCACCTGCGCAACGCCGTGCTGGGGGACACGCTCGTACGGCTCCTGCGGCGAGCCGGCCACGACGTGGAGGTCCAGAACTACATCGACGACACGGGCGTGCAGGTCGCCGACCTCGTCGTGGGGTTCATCCATCTGCGCGGTCTGAGCTCCGTCGAGGCGATCGAGCGGGCCGTGCCGAAGGACGCGAAGTTCGACTACTTCTGCTGGGACCTCTACTCGCAGGTGACCGAGTTCTACGAGGAGGATCAGACGCGCCTCGCGCTTCGCGCCTCGACCCTGAAGATGATGGAGGAGGGCGAGGGAGCCGAAGGGATCCTGGCCCGGTATCTGGCGCCCCGGATCGTCAGATGCCATCTCGAGACGATGGAGCGGATCGGGGTCCGGTACGACCTGCTGCCGTGGGAGAGCCACATCATCGGGCTGAAGTTCTGGGCCCGCGCCTTCGAGCTGCTCAAGGCGGCCGGGGCGATCCGGCACGTCGACGAGGGCGAGCGCAGAGGATGCTGGATCATGGAGCTTCCCGGCTCCGCCGACGCCGCGCCCGACGAAGCCAAGATCATCGTCCGGTCCAACGGAACCGTGACCTACGTCGGCAAGGACATCGCGTACCAGCTCTGGAAGATGGGGCTGCTCGGCGCCGACTTCCAGTACCGGCCCTTCCACACGTACGACGCCCGGCCCGATGAGGGCGGCGCGGCGCCGCACGTGCTGTGGTCGACGACGGATCAGCCCGGAGCGCGGGACCACCCGCGCTTCGGAGGCGGCTCCCGGGTCTACAACGTCATCGACGTGAGGCAATCGTACCTGCAACGCGTCGTGCAACAGGGGCTCCGGGCCCTGGGACACGAGGAGGCCGCGGACCGATCGCACCACTTCGCCTACGAGATGGTGGCGCTCACGCCCGCGTGCGCCAGGAGGCTGGGCCTGCCCGTCTCCCAGGAGGACGAGGGGCGCTCGCACATCGAGATGTCGGGACGCCGCGGCTACGGGGTGAAGGCCGACGATCTGATCGACGCGCTGATCTCGGCCGCGCGCGAGGAGGTCCTCAAGAGGGAGACGGAGCCGGGCGCGAGCGCCGATGAGATCGCGGTCAGGGTGGCGGTGGGCGCCCTGCGCTTCTTCATGATCAAATACACCCGCAACAAGGTCATCGCCTTCGACTTCGACGAAGTGCTCGGCTTCGAGGGGGAGACGGGCCCCTACCTGCTCTATTCCGTCGTGCGGGCGCGCAACATCTTCACCAGGATGGCCGAGCGAGAGGGGTTCGACCCCGCGCGTATCGGCGAGAACGCCTCCCTCGCCGATTTCTCTTTCCTCGGCGAGGCTCTCGACGACCACTGGGAGCTGCTGAGCCTCATGACGCGGTTCGACGAAGCGGTGGAGCAGGCCATCCGGTCACTGGAGCCGTCGATCGTGGCCCGTTACGCCTTCACCCTGGCCCAGCGATTCAGCCACTTCTATCACCAGTTCCAGGTCATGAACGAGCGGGACCCGAACCTCAAGTCCGCGCGCATCGTCCTGACCCATCTCTTCCTCAGGTTCCAGAGCGAAGCGCTCGACCTCATGGGGATCGAGGTGCCGCCTCGCATGTGAGGCGCCACCGCCTTGACAGCCTCGGGGGCATCCGTAACAATGCCGGCTCTCTCCCGGAAATCCAGAGTTGTGAATCCGGACGACAAGGCAGAGACTCCGATGAATCACGAGGAAGCCGGCCCCGCGCTGCCCGTGCGGGTCCTCATCGTGGGCCCCGATCAACACCGACTCACCCGGACCGCCGAACGACTCGAGCAACGGGGATTCCGCTGCTCCACCGCCGCCTCCTCCTCGCCGGCCTCACTTCGCGGCCGCCTGCTGGAGGCGCCCGACGTCATCGTCGCCATCGAGGTCGGCGGAAGCTGGCAGCCCACGCGGCGGCTGCTGGAGCGTGACACCATCCAGAGCGCGTCCCTGGCGGCCGCGCCCCCGGCGGCCCCCGTCCTCGTCCTGTCGGACGGCGCCGGTCCCGCCGAGCGGGTCGAGGCGCTCGCGTCGCAGGGATCGGGGGTGTGGGACTGGGTGGAGTTCGGCTGCCCGGCCGACGAGCTCGCCGCGCGAATCGGCCGCCTGGCCCGCGTGCGCCGCATGTCGGCTCAGATCGACGATCTCACGCGCAGGTGCGCCGAGATGGAGACCGTGGATCGAATCACGGGTCTTCCCAACCACCGCGCGTTTCAGGAGCACCTGACCCGCGAGTTCCGGCGCGCCCAGCGCTACGTCGCGCCTCTGTCGTTGCTGATGATCGACGTCGACAGGTTCCGCTCGCTCAATGAAGCTCACGGGCACGAGTTCGGCGATCGAGTCCTGAGGGAGGCCGCCCGGGGCCTGCGCTCGCTGCTGCGCGAGGTGGACATGGCCGCGCGCTACGGCGGCGAGGAGTTCGCGCTCCTCCTGCCGGAAACCGACGCCCAGGCGGCGCTCGCGGTGGCGGGTCGCGTGCGCGGCATGATCGGCTCGCTGCCGGAGCTGCTCGGGTCCGCCTCCGAGGCCGCCGGGGCAGCCTCCCCGGAGCCGCTCAGGATCACCGCCAGCGTCGGCGTGGCCTCCTATCCACATGAAGGGACCGCGACCCGCGGGCTCCTGCTCGCGGCGGCCGAGTCGGCGCTTCGCCGGGCGAAGGACGAGGGGCGTAACCGTGCCCTCCTCTTCACCGCCTCCTCGCAGTCCGCCGGCGCCTCGGAGGCTTCGTCCGGGCGCACCGAGCCCTCCTCCTCGACCGATCCCTCCGCGACCGGGTGGTCGGGCGGCGCGATGAATCGATGATCCACCGTCGACCTCGCGGCTCTCTGCGGACCGGGCTCCTGTGCGCCCTCATGCTGGCTCTGCCCGCCGCCGCCGGGAGCGCGCCCGCTCCCGCTCCCGAAACTTCGCCAGGCCCCAGCATCATGCCCTTCAAGGAGGTCGCGGCCGGAATGAAGGGGGTCGGCCGCACCGTCTTCAAGGGGACGACCGTGGAGGAGTTCGGCGTGGAGATCGTCGCGACGATGGAGAACATCCTGCCGAAGCGGAACCTCATCCTCGCGCGGCTTTCCGGTGGGCCCCTCCGCGACACGGGGATCCTGGAAGGGATGAGCGGCAGTCCCATCTACATCGACGGGCGCCTGATCGGCGCGGTGGCCTATTCCTGGGGGTTCGCAAAGGAGCCTATCTGCGGGGTCACGCCGATCGAGGAGATGCTCGCGATCCTCGAGCGGGGGGTCGACCCGCCCTCGGGGACCGCGAAGACCTCGTCGCTGCCGTCACGGACCGGGGAGCCGGCGCCGGTGTCGCTCCTCGCCTGGCCCGACCGGATGATCGAGTTCCTCCGCCGCCGCCAGGAGCATGGGCTCTTCGGCCGGGACGATCGCCGTGACGTCTCGTCCTCCGCGCTCGAGGCGATGCGCCCCACGCTGGTCTTCTCGGGGTTCGTCCCGCGTGTGGCCCGCGAGTGGTTTCCCGTTTTCGAGGCGATGGCGCTGCGTCCCGTGATGGCCGGCTCCCCTTCCGGCTCCACCGCGGGGCCCGCCGCGGAGGCAACGGATGCGCCCCTCGCGGCAGGCTCCGCGTTCGGCGTGTCGCTGGTGCGCGGCGACCTCGACATCACCGCCATCGGGACCGTCACCTACGTCGCCGGCGAGAAGGTGCTGGGATTCGGCCACCCTTTCCTGAGCATGGGGGCCACAGCGTTGCCCATGACGAAGGCGTACGTTTATGGGTACCTGCCCAGCCTCTCTTCCTCCTTCAAGCTGGCCAGCCCCACCGACGAGATCGGCGCGATCACGCAGGACCGCTTCCCCGGCGTGGCGGGGCGCAAGGGCGCCGCCGTAAAGATGGTGCCGATCCGCGTCGAGATGAAGCACGCCGACGGCACGAGCCGCTCGTACCGGTTCGACGTCGCTCCCGATCCGCTGCTGACGCCGGGGCTCCTCAACCTCTCACTGCTGAGCCTGCTCTCCTCCGAGGAGAAGGACGTCGGGGAGATCTCGGTGAGGGTGCGCGAGGGTTCACGCATCCGGATCTCGGAGGATCTGGACGTGAAGCTGGACAACCTCTTCTCCGGCGAGGAGTCCCCCCTCTACACGGCCGGGACCGTCGCCTACATGGTCTACCTGATCCTCAACAACGAGGAGCGTCCCACGCAGATCGAAGGGGTGAACCTCCTGCTCGACTACCAGGACGAGCGGCGTAGCGCCCGTGTGGAGAAGATCTGGCTCGAGAGGTACGTGGCGGCTCCCGGCGAGACGGTCCCCGTCCACGTGACGCTCCGGCCCTTCCGCGGCCGCAGCTTCACCGTCGATCTGCCGCTGAAAATCCCCGCGGAGGCTCCCGAGGGCAAGTCGCTCCTCCAGGTGGGGGACTCCCTCACGCTGAGCCGGATGGAGGCCGCATCGGGCGCGCCGTTCTTCGTGCCGCGGAGCCTGCGGCACCTGGTCTGGCTGTTGAACCACATCCGCTCGAACCAGAAGATCTACGCGACGCTGCTGAGGCCGGACAACGGGGCCTTCATCGCGGGAGAGCGGCTCCCCAGCCTCCCTCCCTCGATCTCGACGGTGCTGCTGCCGGCGCGCTCCGACACGGATGGCACGACCCGTGTGAGGTTCCGCGCCCTGGCGGAGGCGGATCTCGAGACGCAGCAAGTCGTGCGCGGCTACCAGAAGGCGATCCTGGAGATCAGGAGATGAGGCGGCGGGGATGGTCGTCCGGGTCCCTCCTGGCGGGACTCCTCCTGTGCGCCGGCCCCGCGGCCGCGTCCACTCCGGTGACCTGGGAGTATCCCGCCCGTGGCGTCCCGGCCTCCGCGCCGCGTGACGCGAAGGAGTCCCGCGGCGGCGGGCCGGGGCTCGAGGCAGGCCCCACGCGAATCGAGGGCATCGCGATCGGCGAGTCGGGGGCGCTCGCCCTCTCGGCGCCCCTGCGGGAGTTCTACCCGGGCGGCTCGAAGGTCACGCCGCCGCCGATCCTCTGGACCGGGTTGCTCGACTCCCTTGGAAACCTCCTCGTCGGCGCCGGCAACACCGGAGAGGTGATCCGCATCGACCCGAAGGGAACTGCGACAGGATACGCCCGCACCGAGGAGCTCGGCGTGCGGGCGCTCGCGGGCGGAGCGCGGGGGGACCTCTTCATGGCGACCTTTCCCTCGGGTGGCGTCTACAGGATCACGGCGGCGGGGGTCGCGGAGCCCTACTTCGATCCGGAGGACAGGTATATCTGGGCCATGGCGGTCGACCAGGCTGGCCAGCTCTTCGTGGCGACAGGAGAGCGCGGCATCCTCTACAAGGTGACGGGAGGGCAGGAGGGCAAGCCGTTCTTCGACAGCGACGAGACGCACATCACCTCGCTGGCCTTCGACGCGAGCGGGCGCCTGCTGGCGGGGACCTCCCCGGGGGGGCTCCTCTACAGGCTCTCGACGGACGGGAGGGCCGAGCTGCTGCTCGACACCGAGCTGGGCGAGATCTCCGCGGTCACGGTCACGCCCGAAGGGACGATCTACGCGGCGGCCATCGGCGAGGAGGCGATCCAGCCCCCGCGCCGCCCCGGCGAGAAGAGCGACCTGACCATCGAGGTGACCCCCGCGGGGGACGGCAGTGCGCTCGAGGAGCAGACCGACGTGCCCCGCAAGATCACCATCGACCTCTCCGAGCTGGTCCCCTCGCTGGCGGGCATGGTGACCGGCACGGCGGGCCGCCTTTACCGGATAGACCCGGATCGTTCCCCCGTCCTCGTCTGGAAATCGGACTCGGAGCGGATCTACGCGCTGGCCTGGAGCGCGGGGCGCGGCCTGGTCTTCGGCACCGGAGGACTGAGCGCCGAAGGGCGCGTCTACCGTCTCGAACCGGACCAGACGGTGACGCTGCTCCACCGTCTGCGCGAGGCGCAGGTGACGGCGCTTCTCGCCCATTCTTCCGGCAGGATCTACGTCTGCGCCAGCAACCCGGGCCGCGTCTACCTGCTCGACACCGGGGCGACCTCCACGGGGAGCTACCTTTCCTCCATCCATGACGCGGGACATCGGGCGCGATGGGGGGCGATCGCGTGGAGCGCCGAGACGCCGCCCGGGACCCGATTGGAGCTGAGCACGCGTTCGGGCAATCGTCCCGATCCGGACGAGTCCTGGAGCGAATGGTCCCCTCCCTACGCGGCCGAGGGGGGCTCTCCGGTCGTGAGCCCTCCAGGCCGGTTCATCCAGTGGAAGGCGGAGCTGAGCCGCCTGAAGACCGAGCTCTCCCCCGTACTGCGCCACGTCAAGGTGACCCTGCTGCCGGAGAATCGCCCGCCGACGGTCCGCAACGTCTCGGTGCTGGCCCCCGGCGCTTCGGCGACCGAGCCGCGCGCGCCGAAGGCTCCAACCCAGGCAACGGAGGGCTCCGGACCGGAGAGGAGCGCGGACCGGGGCGCCGAGAAGGACCAGGCGGACAAGGAGCCCGCGGGCAAGGGGGAGCCTCCGAAGGGTTCCCGATGGGTCTCCTGGACCTCGGCGGATCCGGATGCGGACACGCTCGCCTGCACCATCTGGCTGAAGTCCTCCCCTGCGTCCGGGGCCGGAGCCCCTCAAGCCGGATCCGCCCAGTTCACCAGGCTGGCTTTCGGGGTCCTCTCGTCCCCATGGGCCCTGGATGACTCGGGCCTCGCCGAGGGGGTCTACGTCCTGAAGGTCGAGGCGGACGACGCCGCCATCAACGGGCTCGAGCTCTCCCTGCGGGACTCCGGCGCCAGCGATCCCTTCCTGGTGGACCACACGGCGCCCCGGCTCGAGACGCGTCGTCCTCCGGGCCAGAAGGAAGGCGAAGGGCGCCTCGTCCTGGAGGTGACGGCCACCGACGGGCTCAGCCCGATCGCGCGCGGCGAATACTCGGTGGACGCGGCCTCGGGTCCCTGGATCCTCCTTCCCTGCCGGGACGGCATCTGCGATACTTCGGTCGAGAGCTTCAGGCTCGACGTCGCGCGGCCCGGGCCCGGGGCCCGGATCACGCTCCGCGTCACGGACGCGGCGGGCAACGCCGCCACCGTCGAGGCGCCCTGAACCACACTCGCAGAGGACTGAAAAACGAAGCGGCCGACGCCTCACGGGGTCATTCCCTCCATCCTGCTCGCCTGCCTGGCCCTTTCCTCCACGGTCCTCGCCGGCGGAGCCCCCGCCACTCCTGAGACGGGAGACTGGCTGGTGTACGGCGACACCGCCGAGCCGACGAGCCTCGACTGCGGCAGGCCCACCGAGCGCGCGGCGTTCCAGATCTGCAGGCTGGTGGCCGATTCCCTCGTCGACCTCGATCAGGACTTCCACTTCATCCCGCGGCTGGCCGAGTCGTTCCAGATCTCGCAGGACGGACTGACCATCACGTTTCGCCTCCGCAAGGGGGTCAGGTGGCACGACGGCACGGCCTTCACCGCGCGCGACGTGGTGCGGACCGTGGAGTCGTTCCGCGATCTCGACCCGAACGGCGAGGCCTACCGCATGCAGTTCGGCCCATTGCGCGAGGTGCGGGCGACCGGCGACGGAACGATCGCCGCGCTGTACACGGAGCCCTTCTCCCTCGCGCTGTCGAGCTGGCGGGAAACCTTCATCATGCCGGCGCACATCACGGCCGATCCCAACATCGCACCGGCCCTCCGCCGGGCCCCCGTGGGAACGGGGCCCTTCCGGTTCCTGCGGTGGGACCCGCAGCAGCAGATCGTCCTCGAGGCCAACAAGGAGTATTTCGGAGGACGGCCGATGGTCGATCGGTACATCCAGAGGATCGTTCCCAACGCCGAGGCGCTCCGGACGGCGGCACTCGCCGGGTCCGTCGACGTGGCGCCGGTGTCGACGGAATGGGCCGCGTCGCATCCGGATCCCGATCCGAACCTCCCCGTCCGTGTGGTCGCCGTACCGACGACCTATATGGAGTTGATCTACTGGAACATCGATGAGCCGCGCGGCCTCTTCAAGGACGCGCGCGTCCGCCGCGCGATGACCATGCTGCTGGATCGCGACGGCTACACGGGCAAGGTCCGCCGCGGCTTCTACCGGACGGCCACGACGTTGATCGATCCGGCCATCTGGGGGGGTGATCCCTCGCTGCGCCCCTATCCGTTCGACGTCGCGGGGGCGGCGAGGCTGCTCGACGAGGCGGGAGTGAAGGACCGGAACGGCGACGGGATCCGCGACACCGACTCGGGGCCGATGTCCTTCACGATCATCTACAACGCGGCGACCCCGGAGTACCGGGAGATCGGCAGCCTCCTGGAGCGGGGGGCGGCCCAGGCGGGCGTGCAGGTTCGCCTCCAGGGCCTGGAGTGGCCGGTGATGAAGGCCAAGGTGCACGAACGTCAGTTCGAGGCGGCGCTCTACCGGTTCATGCTCGAACCGGTGGCCGATCCGTACGCCTACTTCCACTCCTCCCAGATCGGCACTGGGTTCAACTTCGGCGGTTACCGGAGCGCCGAGTTCGACCGGCTCTCTGCCGAGCTGCGGCACACGTTCGACGCGCGCCGCGGCGCCGAGATCCTCGCGGAGCTCCAGAGGATCCTCCACCAGGATCAGCCCTGCACCTTCGTTTCGATTCCCGGCGTGGTGGTCACGATCAACAGGAGGTTCAGCATCCCCGACGTGACCGCGGCCGGTCTCTGGAACTGGTACCCGTCGATCCTCCGCTGGTGGGTCCCGGCGGCGCAGCGCAGGTACGGCCGGGAGCCCTGATGGCCGGCTATCTCGGGCGCCGGCTCCTGCTCTCCGCCGCCACCATGCTGTTGATCACGGCCGGCGTCTATGCGGCCATCCGGCTGGCGCCGGGGATCCCGGGACCGGACGACGAGACAGCCCGGGCGGCGCCGGGAGGATGGATCGACGCGTACCACATCCAGGACTCGATCCCGGTCGGCTACGCGCGGTGGATCGCGGACCTCGCCCGGCTCGACTTCGGCAGATCCCTCGGCGTGGCGCCGGGCAGGCCGGTGGCGGATCTCGTCGAGAGCGCCCTTCCCTACACGCTTCTGCTCGGCTCGATGGGATTCGCCTTGACGTGGATGGTCGCGCTCCCTCTGGGGATCCTCGGCGCCTGGATCCCCCGCTCCCCCGGAGCCCGGGTCTCGGCAGCCCTGCTCTTCTGCCTGCACGCGCTGCCGGCGTTCTGGATCGCCCTGGCGCTCCAGCAGGTGGTGGCCGGCCGGCTCGGCGCGCTCCCCGCCGTGGGCCCCGGCCCTCTTGAGGCCCGCGCCGGGATGACCGGCCTGATGGCCTGCGTCCCCTACTGGGTCCTCCCCACGGTGGCCCTCACGACGGGGTCGCTCGCTTTCGTCATCAGATTCTGCAGGAGCGTTCTGCTGGAGGCCGCGAGCCACGAGTACGTCGCGACGGCGCGGGCCAAGGGGGCGGGCCCGGCGCGCGTCCTGTGCCGTCACGCGCTCGGGGCCAGCGCGGTCCCGCTCGTTTCGCTCACGGGGCTCATGCTGCCGGGCATCCTCAGCGGCAGCGTGGTGATCGAGACGATCTTCGGCCTCCCCGGCATCGGGAGGCTCCTGTTCCGGGCGGCGGGCCAGCGCGACTACCCGGTGATCATGGCGGTATCCCTCATGGCGGCCGCCGCGACGGTGGGAGCCCATCTCCTGACCGACCTGATCGCCGGCGCGGCCGATCCGCGGTTCAAGGCGGCCTCGGGCGGAGGGCGGGAGGGGCTCCCGTGAGGGGGCTCTCCGCATCGGGCCGGGCGGGGCTGGCGCTTCTGCTGGCGCTCGCGATTGCGGGCGCGCTCGCCCCCCACCTGGCCTCTCACGATCCTCTCGCGATCGACCTGGACGCGCGTCTGCGTCCGCCGGGAGCGGGCCATTGGCTGGGGACCGATGAGCTGGGCCGTGATCTCCTGTCGCGCCTGATCCACGCGACGCGCCCCGCGCTGCTCACGGCCTGCCTCGCCACGGCTCTCTCGCTGCTCGTGGGCATACCGATCGGGGCCGCCGCGGGGTTTGCCGGAAGCCGGGTCGATCTCATCCTGTCGAGGCTGATCGAGGCCGCGCTCTCGTTCCCTTCCCTGGTGCTGCTCCTCATGCTCACGGCGGTCGCGATGGGCCCCACCATGGGAGAGCTTCCCCCCGGCGGCGCATTCAGATCGGTGCTTGTCGTGGGGTTCGCGATCGGCATCGCCCGCTGGGGAGTGATCGCGCGTTACATGCGGGGCGAGGTGCTCCGCCTGGCGCGAAGCGAGATGGCCATGGCGGCCCGGGCGGCGGGCGGAACCTCGCTGCGGATCGTGGCGAGGCACCTCATCCCGGCGGGGATCGTCCCGGTGTCCGTTTCAGCCACCTTCGGCGCGGGCAGCGCGGTGATCGCCGAGGCATCCCTCTCGTTCCTGGGGATGGGGGTCCAGCCGCCGGCTCCCACGTGGGGGCAGATGATCGCCTCGGCCGCGAGCGCCGGCGGCGAGTGCTGGTGGCTCCTGGTCTTCCCCGGACTGATGGTGGCGCTGCTGGTGGCCGGGTTCAATCTCGTCGGCGAGGGGCTGCGCCGGAGCCGGGACGTCCGGTAGCTCGAGTCAGTCCGACTCGCCGGGGATCGGATTCAGCGACCCGGTCCGATAGCCTTCCAGGTCGACCGTGACGTAGCGAAAGCCGGCCTCCTTGAAACGCTCCGCGAGAGTCGCGCGCAGGAGTGGCTCGACCAGCCGGGGCAGGTCCTCGGGGCGGCATTCGATGCGCGCGATCTCGCCATGCGCCCGGACGCGGACCTGGTGGAAGCCACGCGCGATCAGGAAGTCCTCGCACCGTTCGACGCGGCCGAGCTGCGCCGGATCGATCGGCGTGCCGTGCGGGATGCGCGACGACAGGCAGGCCGCCGCCGGCCGGTCCCACGTGCGCAGGCCGAGCCGGCGGCTGATCTCGCGCACGTCCTGTTTGGAGAAGCCCGCCTCCAGCAGAGGAGCCCTGGCCCCCGCCTGGCGCGCGGCCTCCATGCCAGGTCGGAAATCCCCCAGATCGTCGGTGATGGCGCCGTATGCGATCGTCTCGAAGCCGTGCTCGCGGGCCGTGGCGCGGAGGATGTCGAACAGCTCTCGCTTGCAGAAGAAGCAGCGGTTGGGCTCGTTGGCGATGTAGCCCGGGTCCTCGAATTCGTGCGAGTCCACGAGCAGGTGCCTAGCGCCGACCAGCGACGCCAGGTCGATCGCCTCACGACGATCGCGCTCGGGATAGGAGGGGGAGACCGCCGTGACGGCGATCGCGCGTTCCCCGAGCTGGTCGGCGGCCACCTTCATCAGGAGGGTGCTGTCGGCTCCACCGGAAAAACCCACCACGACGGAGCCCATGTCGCGCACGATCGAGACAAGGTGCTGGTACCGATCCTCGAGCGGGATGTCGGGAGCCGCCATCAGAGAGTCCCGGCTGCGGGACCCTTCGGCATGAGTGAGGAGGTTCCCGTCACGACCGCGGCGGCGGCGAGTATCTTCAGGACGTCCATACCGATGAACGGCATGATGCCCAGCCTGACGGCCAGGCGGATGTCGCCGCCGAGATAGATTGCGAGACGCGCGGCCCCGAAGAAGTGGATCGTCAGCACGCAGGCCGCCATCGAAACCACGACCAGCGCGAACGAATCGCGTCTCGCGCGAAGGATGAAGGAGCAGAGCGCCGCGCCGAGGAGGAACCCGACCAGGTATCCGCCGGTGGGACCCATCAGGTAGGCTAGCCCGGCTCCGCTCCCCGAGAAGACCGGCGCTCCCGCGAGGCCGGCCAGCAGAAAAAGGGCCACGCTTGCCGCGGCCGTGGAGGGGGCCAGCAACGCCCCGGCCAGGAGGACGAAGACAACCTGGAGGGTGAGGGGCACGGGGTTGCCGGGGATCGGAACCCTCAGGTGGCCCCCCGCGGCGATGAGCGCCGCGAAGAGCGCGCAGACCGCGAGCTTTCGGACGGCGGGGTGAACCCGGGCCGCCACAAGCTCCGTCGTCTTCTCCATCGTATCCTCCGTCCCTCGGGCAAACTCAGGTTAGACCGGCCCTCGCGGGCCTGTCAATGCCGGCGCTCCAGACCGAGGGGCCTTCTCGCGGGCGGAATCAGAACAGGGTGCTCTGCTCCTCTCCCGGCGGCCGGGAGGCCCCCAGGTGACGGCTGGCCAGATGGGTGACGCAGCGTCCTCGCGGGGTGCGGTCCAGGAACCCTATCTGGAGAAGGTACGGCTCGTAGATCTCCTCGATCGTGTCGCGCTCCTCGCCAAGCGCGGCCGCGATCGTGTTGATCCCCACGGGGCCCCCCTCGAACTTCTCGAGGATGAGAAGCAGCATCCGGCGATCCGTCTCGTCGAGCCCGTACCTGTCGACCCGGAGGCGCTCCAGGGAGTCCCGCGCCAGATCCTCGGTGATGCGCGAACCGCCCGCCACCTCGGCGAAGTCGCGCACGCGGCGCAGCAGCCTGTTGGCGACGCGTGGCGTGCCGCGGGCCCTCCGGGCGATCTCCCGGGAACCCTGCCTGTCGGCCGCGATCTGCAGGAGCCGCGCGGAGCGCTCCACGATCGCCTGCAGATCGTCCTCCGAGTAGAAGCCGAGGTGGTGCACGATGCCGAAACGGTCCCTCAGTGGAGCGGTTAGCAGCCCGATGCGGGTGGATGCCCCCACCAGCGTGAAGCGGGGCAGCTCGATCTTGATCGACCGGGCCGAAGGTCCCTGCCCGATGATGACGTCGAGGCGGAAGTCCTCCATCGCCGAGTAGAGGATCTCCTCGAGGTTGGGCGACAGCCGATGGATCTCGTCGATGAAAAGGACGTCGCCGGAGTCCAGGTTCGTCAGCAGTGCGGCGAGGTCGCCCGCCTTCTCGATGAGCGGACCGGAGGTGGTCTTGAGGGTTGCCCGCTGCTCGCCGGCGATGATGTGCGCCAGCGTCGTCTTGCCGAGGCCCGGCGGCCCGTACAGCAGCACGTGGTCCAGCGGCTCGTGACGCATCCGCGCGGCCTCGATGAAGACTCCGAGGTTCTCCTTCGCATGGTGCTGGCCGATGTATTCCTCGAGGGTGCGTGGCCGCAACGCGGCGTCGAAGGGCAGATCGTCCTCGAGCGGCTCCGGACGGATGAGGATCTTGGCCGTCTCGTCCGGCTGCGCTCCCTTCGGCTTGTCTCGCTTCGGCATGAGCGGGCGGCTCCTCACGAGGCCAGGTACTTGAGCGAACGTTTCAGGACTTCCTGGAGGGTCCCTTCGGGCGCGGCGGGCTGCGGCTCGCCCTCTCCCGCTTCGACGTCGAGCGCCTGCCGTACCGCCGCCTCCGCCTGTGTCTCGCGGTATCCGAGATTCACGAGCGCCGAGACGACGTCCCTCCTGACCGAACGAGTCCCGCCGGCGGCGCCGGCCTTTCCCTCTCCGCGCCCCGGGCCCCCCGCGCGGTGCAGCAGGCGGATCCGGTCGCGCATCTCGAGGACCACGCGATCGGCCGTCTTGGGCCCCACCCCCGGGATGGCGCGCAGGCGCCCGGAGTCTCCATCGGAGATCGCATCCACGAGGTCGCCGGCGGGCAGGCCCGAGAGGATGGCCAGCGCCAGGCGCGGGCCGATACCGGAGATCTCGATGAGCCGCTCGAACAGGTCCTGCTCCTCGCGTGTCGAGAAGCCGAAGAGTGTCAGCGAATCCTCTCGCACGTGCGTGTGGATGCGAAGGACGACCTCGGCCCCTTCCACGGGGAGCGTGTAGAAAGTGGAGAGCGGGATGTGGGCACGGTAGCCCACACCTCCCACATCGAGAAGGACGCGATGAGGCTCCTTCTCCAGGAGGCGGCCGGTCAGCCTGGCTATCACGACGGGGTCTCCCTCCCACACGGCCTGACAGGCAACGGCGCCCCGGTGGAACGCGGGCGCGTACGACATATTGCTACAGCGCGCCCTTCCTGTCGATCTCTTCCTTCAGGCGGCGGGCCTCGGCCTGGTTGGGGTCGAGAGCGAGCGACTCTCCGATGTAGGTGGCCGCGTCCCGGCTGGCGCCGTTGAGATGGCACGCGTAGGCCATGGCGTTGTACAGCTCGGGCCGCTTCGCGACCGCCTCCCCCTCCGCGAAGTAGCGTCGGGCCTGATCGAGGCTCCCCATCCTGCCGTGCGCGACGATGAGGTTGATGAGCACCTCGATGCTCTTCGGGCGGCGCCCATAGGCGCGCTCCAGGTAGGGGAGCCCCTCCTTTGCCCGGTCCTCTCGCACCAGCATCGAGCCGAGATTGGTGAGGGTCATCACCTCGTCCGGCAGCTTCAGGAGGGCATCCTGAAGGATCGTCCGGGCGCGATCGCGGTCCCCCTGGAGCTCACGCGTCAGCGCGAGCCAGTTGGAGGCGCGCACGCTGACGGAGACCACCTCGACGTCGACGCTCCCGGAGAGCAGGCGGGCCAGCTCCTCGAGATCCCCCTTGCGCTTCATGATCTGGTAGGCGCCCTGAAGAGCCCGGCTGATGGCCGGCTCGATCGCGAGCGCCCCCCGGTAGGCCGCGAGCGCCCCCTCGGCGTCCCCCGTCCTTTCGCGAAGCATCCCGAGCGCCGTGAGGCGGAACGCCTCGGGCGCGCCGGTCAGGCGAAGCGAGCCGAGAAACGCGATCCCCTCAGGGAGGCGTCCCGCTCTCATGTAGACGAGGGCCGCTCTCGTGAAGAGAGCGGGCTGGGGATCCCGCGACGCGCGGAGGGCTTCCTCGAGCAGGGGGATCGCCTCGGCCGGGCGGCCGCGCATCATCTGAACCTGCGCGAGACCCAGCAGCGGCTGGTCGAATCCCGGGGCCAGCTCGCGCGCCCGGTCGAACTCCTGCTGCGCGCGATCGAGCTGATTCTTGGAGAGGAAGATCCGCCCCGCGTTGACGTGGTAGGTCGGCGTCCCCGTGTCGGACCCCGGGCCCGGCCCCGACTGGATGTAGCCGAGGGCGGCCAGCTTCGCGATCATCTCGCTGTCATGCGCCGAAGCGCCTCCCGCCCCGGGGACCTGCAATGGAGCCCCGATCTCGTCGTAGCTCGCCACCTGGATCTCCTGCGTGCGAGGAAGGAGGCCGGGCCTCACGATCTCTGTCAGGGCGCGCCCCGGCATATCGCCGGCCTTCGGCAGCCCGAGGAGCGCCAGGACCGTGGGCGCCACATCGAGCAGCGTGAGGGGGCCCGCCAGCCGGCCCGGCGCAATCGGCGGGCCGGCCGCGATGAAGACACCGTCCAGTGTATGCCAGAGGCCCGGCTTTCCCTCGATGTCGGGGGGCGCGTCGATGGGACGCTCCGCGCCGTTGGCAAAGCCGTGGTCCGACATCACCAGGATCACGGCGTCGGGGCCCGCGGCCTCGACGAGATCCCCCACCATCCTGTCCTGGAGGCGATAGAACCCGGACACCGCACCGGCGCAGGCCGCGGCGAGGGGCGCGGGAGTCCCGCGGGCAAGCTTCATCGCGGGCGGCATCAAGTGGGCGAACCGGTGATTCACCTCGTCCAGCCCCTCGTAGTAGACCAGCGCGAGCCCGGGACGGTTCCGGGCCACCAGGGTCGTCGCAATCCGGTGATAGGTCTGGGTGCTCGCCAGGATCCGGATCAGATGGGTGATCGGATCCCGGTACCCCTCGAGCGAGCCGATCAGGAGCCTCGCCCGGTCGAACTCTGCGGGGGGCACGTCGGCGATGGCGCGGAGGTCCTCGTAGCCGATCTCGTCCTCCTCGACCCGCAGGTCGAGGACTTCCCGCGCGAGCGACTCGGGATAGACGTTGCCGATCTGGCGATCATCGGACGACAGGTCGAAGAGAGAGTAGGCGACGCGATCGGTAATCATCTGCCCCGCGACCTCCTCGGCGGGCCAGGTCGCCCACCAGGCCACCGTGAGGTTGGACAGATCGAGGTCGCTGGCGATGTTCCAGAGCGCCTTGACTTTCCTGAAGAAACGCGAGATGGGGACCTCCGCGCCGGTGGCCGGATCTTTCATCAGGAAGTCGATGACGCCGTGCTCCTCGGGCGGCCTGCCCGTGGCGATGGTGGTCCAGAGGATGGGGGAAAGGGTCGGCTTCATCGAGCGCAGCGTCCCCCAGGCGCCCCGATCGCGGAGGGCCTTGAGGTTCGGCAGCGCGCCGGCCTCCATCATGGGGGTCATGAGGTCCCAATCGGCGCTGTCGATCCCGATAACGAGGACCGGCCAGGGGGGAGCCTTGTAGGAGGCTCGAAGCGGGTTCTCCCCGTGCGCGGGCGCCGAGGTGCGCGCCCTGCCCAGCGTGAGGCTCCCGGGGACGAGCCCGATCCCGTTGAGGACGGGCGCGAGCATCTCGGCGGAGAGGGATTCCCGCCGGCCGGCCGAGAGCGCGGTCGCTTCCTTCTCCACGAGCCGCCCCACGGACCCTTCCAGGCCGCCGGCGGAGGCGGGGCCCCCGGCGAGGGCCGCGAGACGTGACGGCTCGGCGCGCGTGAAGTCGAGGCCGATCCGGAATGGGATCGCGAGGGCGGCCCCTTCGGTGGTCGTCAGGTGGATCTCGCCCGAGTAGTCCCGCCTCGTGGAGGGCAGGAGCACGATGGAATCCATGGGACGGATCAGATGGCGTCCGGGGGAGAGCATGGCAATCCCCTGGTCGTTGCGGATCTGAAGACCAAGGGCCCCCTCCGGCACCCGGGCCAGACAGCGCCATGCCGCGCCGAGGAGGAGGGCCGAGGCGAGGACCGCGACGGCCAATGGGGCGGCCCGAAGGAGCTTCATGACCCGCCCCTCCGGCCGAGGCTTTCAGACGAGTGGGCATGGCAGATGGCGACGGCGAGCGCGTCGGAGACATCGTGGGGCGCGGGTATTTCTCGCACCTTCAGCAGCCTCACGACCATCGACCGGACCTGATCCTTGTCCGCATGGCCGTTGCCGACGAGGGCCTTCTTCACCTGCAGCGCCGTGTACTCGTGCAACGTGACGCCCGCCCGCACGACCTCCAGCATGAGGGCGCCGCGGATGTGGGCCAGCACGAGCGCCGAGTGGACGTTCGCGTGCTGGAAGACCCTCTCGATGGAGACGGCCTGAGGGCAATGCTCGCGGAGGAGATCCCGCAGCCCGTCGCCGATGATTCCCAGCCTCTCCGGGAGGGTTCGAGCGCGCCCCGGCCGGATGACTCCGGCCACCACTAGCGTGAGATGGCTGCGGGCGTATTCGACAATCCCGAAGCCGGTGACGGTGGAGCCCGGATCGATGCCCAGGATCCTCACACGTCGCTGGCTCCGTTCAGGACGCCTGGAGTTCGCTCTCGTCGATATCGAAGTTAGCCCAAACGTGCTGGACGTCGTCGTGCTCTTCCAGAGCCTCGATGAGGTTGAGCACCCTGCGCGCGGCCTGGCCTTCCGTGCGCACGGTGTTCTTCGGGGTCATGGCAACCTCCGACGCACTGATGGCCACTCCCTTCCCCTTGAGGGCCTCCTTCACGGCCTCGAAACTGTCCGGCGCGGTGAAGATCTCGAAGTTCTCCCCGTCCTGACTCATGTCCTCGGCCCCCGCCTCGAGCACCAGGTCGAGGAGCTGGTCCTCGGGCATCGCGGAGGAGTGCACGACGAAGTAGCCCTTCTTCTCGAACATCCAGGCGACGGAGTTTGCGGCGGCCATGTTGCCGCCGTGCTTCGCGAATATGTGCCGGATCTCGGGGACGGTTCTGTTCTTGTTGTCGGTCACGGTCTCGACGATGACCGCGACGCCACCGGGGCCGTACCCTTCGTAGGTGACCTCCTCGAGCTGCACGCCCTCCATGTCACCGGTCCCCTTCTTGATGGCACGGGTGATGTTGTCCGCCGGCATGTTGGCTTCCTTGGCGGTGGCGATGGCGGAACGAAGCCTGGCGTTGCCGGAGGGATCCCCTCCACCCGACCGGGCCGCGATCGTGATCTCACGGATCAGGCGCGTGAAGATGCGGCCCCTTTTCGCGTCAAGGGCCCCCTTCTTGTGCTTGATCGTGCTCCACTTGGAATGACCGGACATCGACGGGGCTCCGCGTGCTTCGAGAGGTCTTTGTAACCGTGATGTTATCACAGTGCCGGGGGAGGCTCCAGACGGTTGCCTCCACGCGGAGGTGGGATTCCTAAGGGCATAAAAAAAGGCCCGCCGCACCATCCTGCTTCCCTGGGCGGCGGGCCCTCTGAACTATCCCGGCGACGACCTACTCTTCCACACAGTCACCCGTGCAGTACCATCGGCGCTGGAGGGCTTAACTTCCGTGTTCGGAATGGGAACGGGTGTACCCCCTCCGCTAAGGTCACCGGGAAACCTTTATCTCGTCTCTCGTTTCTCCCGCTAGAAGTGAAATCGCAGGCCGGTCGCGATGGCGAACCCCGTAAGGCTGATTCGCCCTCCCTGAACGATCACGTCCCCTCTCGGGTCCCTGATCCCCGACGGGCTCTCGCCCACGTTCTGGCCATAGCATCTGTCGGTCTGACCGTCGCCGTCGAAATCGCCTGACGTCGGGCAGTTGCTGATCCCCGGGTTGACAAACCCGTTTGGCTGGTTGTTGCAACCCGCGCCAACGTACATGGTCCCCCCCATGCCGTCCGGCTTGCCGGTGTCCGCGCACAGCGTGTTGGGCGCCTCTCCCTTGTAGGAGAAGATCTGGACGCTGCCGTCCGGGCGGAACAGCTTCTCCGAGAAGATGAGGAGGTTGATCTGATCCTCTCCACCAAGGTCCAGCTCGAGGTATTGGTCGGCGAACACGTATCGGGCATCGAACACCAGGCTGAGCTTGTCGTTGAAGAAGTACTCGGCACCGGCGACGAGGTGCCACTCGAATGAATCCTTCACGTCGACTCTGAGAGCGTTCTGAAACGGAATCCTGCCGTTGACGGTCTGGCTGGAAGGGGGATTCCCGATCGGCTCGTTGAACTCGTCTCTAATGCCACGGATGCGCATCGAGGCGATCCTGTTGTTGAGCTCGTCGACGTCGTTGGACCTTTCGATGTTGGCGAAGACCATGCCGAGCCCGACCCCCACGTAGGGGTTCAGTGGGCTGTCCTTCCTGAACCTGACGATGCCCGTGAGGGAGATGGGGATCTCTGTGATCGTCCCGGCCTGGACCGGGATGATCCGTTCGCGGTCATCGAACCGGTCGAGCACTCCGGCAGTGGCGCCGCTGGAGACGGGGAAGTGGTCCCTCAGGAACGTGTCGACGGGCCCGACATCTCCCCTGAAATAGCTCGCGTCGAGCTGAAAAGTCAGCCAGCTGGTGATCCCGAATCCGGCGTCCAGCTCGGCCCTGACGGTCTCTTCGATGGTCGTCTCCCGGCTGAGCAGGTCGTCGGGCCGTGGGTCGCAGTAAGTGTTGGTGCTCAGCGCGCCGACACAGCCTTGCTCCTCGTTGAGGTCACCCGTGAAGGGGATGCCGTCGTCACCTACCGGACCGATGATGATGTCGGCGTTGCTGCGGATGCTGTCGGTGGTGGAAAGGAACCCCAGATGTCCACCGAAATACCAGCGTCCCCTCAAATCCTCCGCCTGCGCGGGGGCCGTAAGAGCGGCGGCGGAAAGGCAGACCACCAGCCCCCAGACTAACTTCCCGAGCCCACGGGCCGCCGTTCCTCTCTTCTGTGCCACTCTCCTCCCCCTACCGCTGCCGCGCCCGCACTCCGGCCCACCAATGGCATCCCGCGGCCCGGTACGAGCGCCCACCAGGATCGACAACTTAGACCTATGACACAGGCTGCCAGTTTACACGAGAACGGCAACTTTTCACGCAAGCGAGCGGTTTGTTCACGGCAAGAGCCGGGCAAGCCGAGCCACCAGCAGGGTCCGGTCGGGTCTGTTCTTCTTCAGGGGTTCGACGACTTCGCTGGGTACTGACTGTGGTCAAGCCGCACGACCGATTAGTACCGGTAAGCTGAGCAGGTTGCCCTGCTTGCACTCCCGGCCTATCAACCTCGTAGTCTCCGAGGGGTCTTTAGTCCGACCCGAAGGTCGGAGGGGATACCTCATCTCGAGGGAGGCTTCGCGCTTATATGCCTTCAGCGCTTATCCCTTCCGAACTTGGCTACCCAGCGATGCTCCTGGCGGAACAGCTGGTACACCAGAGGTTCGTCCATCCCGGTCCTCTCGTACTAAGGACGGATCCTCTCAAGTATCCTGCGCCCACACCAGATAGGGACCGAACTGTCTCGCGACGTTCTAAACCCAGCTCACGTACCGCTTTAATTGGCGAACAGCCAAACCCTTGGGACCTTCTTCAGCCCCAGGATGCGATGAGCCGACATCGAGGTGCCAAACCCTGCCGTCGATGTGACACTCTGCAATCACTTGCAGCGTAGACTATACCTTCGACTCTTTCGAGCCGGTGGCGTGTTATGGAAGCCTTGGATTTATCCCGAAGGATAGTGCCTTCCATCTCTCACTCTAAGTGAGAAGTCGTTACAGGGGAAGCTTGTATAGCATGCTCGAATCGTATTCGAGTTTAGCTCGTAGCAACCTACGACAAACTTCCTTCCCTCGGTATTGCCCCGAAGGGTTTCACCGATATGAGCCACTTATGCACCATCCGATCACTCGGATGGGGAGCCCTATTGACTCTTGGGCAGGATCAGCCTGTTATCCCCGGCGTACCTTTTATCCGTTGAGCGACGGCCCTTCCATACAGAACCGCCGGATCACTAACTCCTACTTTCGTACCTGTTCGACTTGTTTGTCTCACAGTCAAGCTGGCTTATGCGTTTACACTCTACGGCTGATTTCCAAACAGCCTGAGCCAACCTTCGAGCGCCTCCGTTAC
>DASXTC010000046.1:0-12137 GCA_036505635.1 Candidatus Polarisedimenticolia bacterium | reverse complement strand
GGCGCGCATTCCGTGAGAGATCACCCCTCCGTTTCCCGCCTGCTCGCGGCCTTCGCCTCGATCTACTTCATCTGGGGCTCGACCTTCCTCGTCATCCGCTTCGCGATCGAGACGGTGCCGCCCTTCTTCATGGCGGGGATCCGGTTTCTCAGCGCGGGCGCCATCCTCTATCTCTGGGCTCGACTGACCGGAGCGAAGCCTCCCAGGCGGGGCCACTGGCCGTCCGCGATATTCATCGGCGCTCTCCTCTTCCTCGCGGGGAACGGCGGCGTCACGTGGTCGGAGCAGCATGTGCCTTCGGGGCTCGTCGCGCTCATCATCGCGACGATCCCGATCTGGATGGCGCTCCTCGACTGGATCGCGCACGGCGGGAAGCGGCCTGGGCGCACGATGATCGTGGGCCTGCTCCTCGGAGTGGGCGGCATCGCCCTTCTCGTGCAGCCGGAGCGGCTGCGCGAGGGCGGAGTCTCGCCGGCGAGCGCTCTGCTCCTTCTCGTCACGTCGGCCTGCTGGGCCGCTGGATCCCTTTACTCCCGCACGGCCCCGCACCCCGACTCGCCCCGGGTGGCCGCCGCGATGCAGCTTCTCGCGGGCGGCGCGCTTCTCATCGTCGCGGGTTTCCTCACGGGGGAGGGGCGGAGGTTCGATCCCGCCGGCGTCTCGCTCCGCTCGGCGCTTTCAATTGCCTATCTGAGTCTCCTCGGATCGGTCGTCGCCTTCACCGCCTACATCTGGCTCCTGAAGGTGACGACGGCGGCCAGGGTCTCCACCTACGCGTACGTCAACCCGGTGGTCGCCCTCTTCCTCGGGTGGGCCTTCGGCGCGGAGCCGCTCACCGCACGGACGCTCATCGCCGCCCTCGTCATCGTGGTCGCGGTGATCGTCATCACGCTTTCGAGCGCCGGGGAGGCGGCGAGCCGGGAGATCGAGGGGGCGGGGGTGCCCGGAGCGGAGACCGCGTCGTAGGAGTGTGCCCGGGTGTGGCTCGAGTCGCGTCGCGCGCGCCCCGGCTTACTCGTACCTGAGCGCCTCGATCGGATCGAGAGCGGCGGCCTTGCTCGCCGGGTAGTAACCGAAGAAGACTCCGACCGCCGCTGAGAAGAGGACCGAGACGAGGATCGACGGCGAGGAGATCAGCACCGGCCAGCCCAGCCCGCCCGCCATCAGCCACGAGACGAGGATGCCCACGCCGATCCCGATCAGCCCCCCCGACGTGCTGAGGACGAGGGCTTCGGCGAGGAACTGGAGCCGCACGTGCTTCGAGCGCGCGCCGACGGCCATGCGGATCCCGATCTCCCGAGTCCGCTCGGCGACGCTGACGAGCATGATGTTCATGATCCCGATCCCGCCGACGAAGAGCGCCACGCCCGCGATCCCCGCCGCCACTCCGGTGGCGTAGCCCGAGATCGAACCCAGCACCGACGTGATCTGCTCCTGGGACAGAAGGATGAAGTCGTCCGGGTCATCGGCTTTGAGCCGCCTCCGGCGCCGCATCGCGTCGATGATCTGCGTCTTGGCCAGCTCCATCTTGTCGGGGTCCGAGACCGCCACCTCCCAGATGGTGTTGTTGGTCTGCTCCTCGCCGAAGATGTTCCTGGCCGTTTCGTAGGGCAGGAAGATGTAGTCGTCGAGGCTCAACCCGATGAGCTGGCCGCGCGCCTCCATCACGCCGACGATGGTGAAGCTGTCGGGGCCGAGCTGGATCTCGCGGCCGACGATCGGCTCCTCGATCTCCAGCTTCTCGATCACCTTGGCGCCGATGACGCAGACCTTGCGGTGCGCCTTGTCGTCAATCCATGTGAAGAAGCGCCCGCGGTCCACGTAGAAGTTGACCACGTCCATGTAGCCGGGCACGGTTCCGAGGATCGTCGTGTGGGAGATCCGCTCCCCGTTCTTGATCTGGAGCCCGCCGAACATGGCGGGGGCCACGTCCTGCACCAGCGAGGCGTGCTCCAGCAGGTAGTCGGCGTCGGCCCTCCTCAGGGGTGGGATCAGCTTGCCTTCCCAGCCCGGCCTCTCCGGTCTTTCGGCCATGACCCGGACCCAGCCGGACCCGAGGTCCTTGAAGAGGTTGTTGACGGCGAAAAAGAAGCCCTGGACGATCGAGACCACTGCGATCACGGCCGCCACCCCGATCACCACTCCCAGCGTGGTCAGGAGCGATCGCATCTTGTTGGCCCACAGGGCCCTGAAGGCGATGGCGAGGTTCTCGCCGAACATCAGCGCACCGGAGCCGGGCGGTCCGAGACGGGGTGGTCGTAGACGATCTGGCCGTCCATAAGCTTCACGACCCGCCGGGCATGCCGGGCGACGTCGTCCTCGTGCGTCACGAGCACGATCGTGTTTCCCTTCTTGTTGAGCTCGTCAATCAACGCCATCAGCTCGGCCCCGGTCCTGGAATCGAGGTTTCCCGTCGGTTCATCGGCGAGCAGGAGGGAGGGGTTGTTCACGAGCGCCCGCGCGATGGCCACGCGCTGGCGCTGCCCGCCCGACAGCTCGTTGGGCTTGTGGCTCATCCGGTCGCCCAGACCCACGGACTCGAGCGCCTCCTTCGCGCGGCGAAGCCTGTCGTGCCGGGGGACGCCGGCGTAGATGAGAGGCAGCTCCACGTTGCCGAGGGCCGAGGTGCGCGCCAGGAGGTTGAAGGTCTGGAAGACGAATCCGATCTCCTTGTTGCGGATGGCGGCCAGCTCGTTGTCGTCGAGCTTCGAGACCTCGCGCTGATTGAGGATGTAGGTGCCGGACGTCGCTGTGTCGAGGCATCCGATCAGGTTCATGAGCGTGGATTTCCCCGAGCCCGACGGGCCCATGATGGCGACGTACTCCCCCCGCTCGATGCCGAGGCTCACGCCGTCCAGCGCGCGCACTCCTTCCGTCCCCATCGGGTAGATCTTGGTGAGCTCGCGCACGTCGATGAGCACTTTCCCGTTCTCTTCCATCATCGGCCCCGGGTTACTCCTTTTCCTTGAGATCTTCGTCCTTCTCGGCTTTCGTGATCGCGGCTGCGGGCTTGAGCTTCTTGAGCGTGCGGTAGGGCCCGATTACCACCTTCTCGCCCGCGGAGATCGGCGCGCCGATCAGCTCGACGGTGAACTCGTCCGACAGACCGGTCTTCACCTGTATCATCTCGGCCTTGCCGCCGCGATCCACGAAGATGACGTCCACCTCGTCCTTCTCCGAGGGGGTCTCCTCCTTCCGTTCGGCCGTCCGGGCTCCGCCGGCCTCCGCCGTCGCGGGCTCGGCGGCGATACTGCCGGTCTCCTCCTTCTTCTTCGACGGGGCCGCCGCGGAAGCCTTGAGCGCCTCCTCGACCTCCTTTCTCTTGCGGGAGACCACGGCCTGCAGCGGGACGACCACCACCCCGTCCCGGGACGCGACCTGGATCGCCGCGTGCGCGCTCATCCCCGGCCGCAGGGCGGCGGTGAAGGCCGCGCCGCTCAGCGCGATCTTCACGGTGAAGCGCGACACATCGCCGTCCTTGGTGGCCGTGTGGGCGATCTCGGAGACGGCTCCCTCGAACTTGTGGTCCTCCACGGCGTCGACCGTCACGACGGCCTTCTGGCCGGCCTTGACGCCGCTCACCTCGGTCTCGTCCACGCGGACCTCGGCCAGCATCTCGCTCATGTCGGACAATACCAGGATGACGGTGCCCGGATTGTTCATCGTGCCGATGATGACCTGTTCCCCCAGCTTGGCGGCCACGCGCGTGACCAGCCCGTCGATGGGCGCGCGGATCGTCGTCTTGGCCAGCTCATCCTTCGCCTTGAAGAGGTCCGCCTCGGCCTGGCTGATCTGCTCCTCGTAGGCCCGGATCTGGATGAGGCTCGTGTCGCGCATCAGCCGGGCCTGGTCGAGAGCCTCGGCCGAGACGATCTCGCTCCTGGCGAGCGCCTCGTGACGGCTCAGCGTGGCCTCATGCGTCTTGAGCGAGTTCCTCTCCCTGTCGAGGTTGATCCGCGAGAGCCTGAGGTTGGCCTCGAGTCTCGTCACCGTGGAGCGGTACTGCTCCGGGTCGAGCTGCAGGAGGACGTCCCCCTTGCGGACCTGGTCCCCTTCCTTGACCCGAAGCTCCACGATCTGTCCGGGCACCTGCGAGGAGATGTTGACGTACACCCTCGGCTGGATCTCACCGGAGGCCTTCACGGAGGAGACGAGGGTCGCGACCGTCTTCGCCTCCTCCTCGTAGACCCGGGTCCCCTTGCGGACCGCCTGGCGCACGCTGAAGAAGATCATGCCCGCCAGGACGACGGCCACGGCCGAGAACGCGAGGACCTTCTTCATGGCCGGCGATGACCTCTACCCGAAGACCGCCGCCCAGGCGATCTTGACCAGGACCACGATCACCCAGGGCAGGAACGTGATCGACACCGTCATGCCCGTCGACAGCTTCGTGAGAGCGCGGAACCCGATGCTCAGGACGGCGAAAAACCCGATGGTGAAGAGGTCGAGCGAGTCCAGCAGCGCCTGGATCGCGGGCACCCCGGTGGCGATGTAGGCACCGGCGTACGACTTGACCATCTTGTCGAGGTAGACCTGGATCGGCGCCGCCGTGCCGATCGAGATCGCGCCGAAGACGATCGCCCAGATCATGTTGACCACAGCCGAATAGGTGCAGACCGACACCGTCCGGTTCAGCTCCACGTCGGCCGCGGTGGCCCGGCGCAGCATCCAGATCCAGCCGGCGGTGAGCGCGATGGTGGCGGTCCCCGACAGGAGGATCCTGCTCTCGGGCGATCCGGAGAAGGCGAAGTTGGCGATGCCATAGACGACGAAGTAGCCCACCAGCATCAGCAGGCAAAGCAGGAAGTTGACCCACGCGCGTCCGAGCTTGATGTCCTTGAGCGCTCCCAGGAAGACGAAGAGCGTCGCGTAGATGAGGGCTATCCCGTGGAAGAACGGCAGCAGGAACCCACCCGTGCGGATGAGGGTCTCCGCCGTGATCTGCCCCGGCGTCAGCGTCCGGAAACTCTCGAGCGCCCGGTTGAGCGCCTCGTCGCGATTCGCTTCAGGCACGAGCTTGAAGAATCCTGAGTTCTCCATCTGGTCCGTCATGATCGTGACGTAGTCTGCCTTCATCGACCAGATTCCGATGGCCGTCAGGAAGATCACCGCGTAGCACAGGAAGGGCGCGATCCATCCCGGACTGCCGAGGATTTCCTCGAAGGTCTCCTTTGGAGAGCTGACCACGCCGACCAGGCGGGCGAAGGGGCTGCGGGGGGCCGGCCGACCGGCAACCTGTTCGCTCATCGGGACTCCTCCATTGCGCGAGTACTCGCGCGTTACCGGATGCTCACCTGCAGGTACTCGTCAAGGGTTCCCTTCGCGAGCTCGAGCGCCGTCACCGACCTGCGATAATCCACAAGGGCGCGGTTCCTCGTCCCGAGCGCGGTGATCAGGTCGTTCTGGAAGGTCAGCACCTGAAAGGAGGTCGACATGCCGTTCTCGAACTTCTTCTGCTCCGCCTCGACCTTCTTTTTCTGCAACTCGACGTTCTTGTCGGCGGCGTCGATGCGTCTCTTGCTGGTCAGGATGGCGCGCGCCGCCGTGCGGACCTGGACCTCGGCGATGAGACGCACGCGTTCGTAGGCGATGTCCGACTGCTCTTTCGCCAGCCGCGATGAGGTGTAAGTGGCCTCGGCGGCCCGGTTTCCGATCGGGATCCCCAGCGCCAGTGACACGCTCCACGACTCGAAGTCTCGGTCGCGGATGAACTCCAGCGCGTCGAGGAAGTTCTCGTTCTGTGTCGGCGCGAACTGCGCCGAGGCGAACGTCAGCGTCTCGCCCGGGCCGGCCGGCGTGGCGCCGGTGTCGGGCTGGCTCGACTCGCAGATGCCGTCCCCCTCTCCCGGGTCTCCGGTGGCCGCGACGCCGTCCACGCCGTCGTCGGCGCAGAAGACCGCCACGTCGCCGAACAGGCCCTTGGAGTCTCCGGAGAGCCCCAGGAGCGTGTAGGTGGCCCTGAAATTGAGATCCCACTTCATCTGGTTGCGGTCGTATCCGAGTCGCACCTCGGCATTCTTCGTGTCGAGACGGGCCTGCTCGAGATCGGGCCGGCGATCGTTGGCGGTCTGCAGCTCCTTCTCGAGCTCGAACGGCCTGTCGAAGTAGGTCGGCTCGTCGGTCGTCAGGATCGGCCGCAGCCATTCGGAGCTCGACTTGGGCATGTTCACGATTCGCCGCAGCACATCCTCCGCATCCTGCACCGCATTCTCGGCGACGATGACCCCCTGCTCGCGGTTGGCCACCTCGGCCTCCGCCGTGGTTATCTCGATGGGTGGCAGCGTCCCCACCTGCACCTTGATCTTGTTGAGCTTCAGCAGCTCCTGGGCCAGTCGAAGCGACTCGTTCTTGACCTCGAGATCCTGGCGAGCGTAGACGAGCTCCCAGTAGGCCTCTTCAGTGATCTTCAGAATGTCGAGAACCTGCTGGCGGAACTGGCTCCGGCTGATCTGCTCGTTGTTCTGCGCGATCACGATGCCCGTCTTGTTGGCCGTGGGCCCGAAGTTGCGCAGCAACGACTGATTGTACGCAAGCTCGAAGGACGTTTGATAGGTCGTCGGGAAGACGGCGTTACGCGAGCTGGAGGTCAGGCGGGTCATTCCCAGGTTCGCCGAGTAGCTGGCTCCCCAGCGGAGCCGGTCGATGAACCCCACGGCATAGTCGTTGACGGTGGAGTCGATGCTCACGATGGTGCCCGACGTGCCGATGTCGAAGACGTTCTGGCTGGGCCGTGAATTATCCGCCTTGTAGACGGTCGCGGTCAGAGCCGGATCGAAGACGGCCTCCTGGAACTGAATGTCATTCTCGCGGATCTGGGGCGTGTAGCGAAGGACCCTGATCTCCAGGCTGTTCTCGAAAGCCAGCTTGACCGCCTCCGACAGCGACAGGTTGATGGGAGGGGGGCCAGCCTCCGCGGGTGGTGTCTGCCCCTGGTCCGCCGCCAGGGAGAGGGCCGGGGCAGCCAGCCCGAGGGCCAGCACAAGCACGCGCCTGCTCAGGGTCATCTTCACACCTCTCTCGTGTCCGCTTGGGGTATCGACTGCTTCATGTCGTCCGGTCGCCCGTGGAGGGGGGGAAGTTCGCGCATGAATACGCACAGGTATGGACAATTGTTTCCTCGAGTTTTTGGAAGCCCAGATACTCGCACCAGTGGACCGGCCGCGTCAAGAGGCAGGTCCCCCGCACGCTCCCTTTAACGTTCAGACCGTCCGGGAGTTGCCTGGCTGGACGAGATGGCAGGCCGCCAGATGCCCGTCCCCCAGGTCGATCAGGGGCGGATCGACGCTCCTGCATACCTCCACGGCCACCGGGCACCGCGTGTGGAAGCGGCACCCGGGCGGTGGCGCCGCCGCGCTCGGCATGTCCCCCGGCACGATCACGCGGCGCCGGCGCGTCTCCGGGTCGATCACCGGGATCGCCGAGAGCAATGCCTGGGTGTAGGGGTGCAGCGGCGAGTCGAAGAGCCTTCGCGTGGTGGCGTACTCGACGATCCGGCCCAGGTACATCACCGCCACGGTGTCCGAGATGTGCTCGACGATCCTCAGGTCGTGGGCGATGAAGAGGTAGGCGATGCCGAACTCTTTCTGGAGATCGACCAGCAGGTTCAGGATCTGCGCCTGGATCGAGACATCGAGCGCGGAGACCGGCTCGTCGGCCACGATCATCTTCGGCTTGAGCGCCAGGGCCCGGGCGATCCCGATCCGCTGGCGCTGTCCTCCCGAGAACTCGTGGGGGTACCTGCTCATGGCGGAGAGGTCCAGCCCCACGGTCCTCAGCAGCGCGGCGACTCGGTCCCTCCGATCCTGCCCGCGCGCGAGCCGGTGGATGGCGAACGGTTCGCCCACGATGGAGGCGACCGTCATCCGCGGGTTGAGCGACGAGTAAGGATCCTGGAAGATGATCTGCATCTGGCGGCGCTGCGCCCGCATGGTGCGAGCGTCGAGCTCCAGGATGTTGCTCCCCTCGAACGAGACGGTCCCCGACGTGGGCTCGATGAGGCGCAGCACGCAGCGCCCCAGCGTCGTCTTGCCCGAACCCGACTCACCCACCAGGCCCAGCGTCCTGCCGGCTTCCAGCGTCAGGTCCACGCCGTCCAGCGCGCGCACCTGGCCCGTGACGCGGCCGAAGAAACCCCCGTGGATCGGAAAGTGCTTCCTCAGGCCTCTTATCTCGAGCAGCGCGGGCATCGTGGCCGTTTACCTCCCCCTCGAGGGATCCCATCCACGCCCATCCACCGGCGGCGGGGCCTCGGGGGCCGGTTTGTGCTTGTAGCAGGCCACCCGTCGATGGGCTCCGCCCGCAAGCTCGGGCGCGAGCAGAGCGGGAGGGTTCTCATGGCATTCGGCCATGACGTCGGGGCACCTCGGGTTGAAAGAGCAGCCGCGCGGCAATCGGTGCAGATCCGGGACCATCCCCTCGATGGCGCGCAGCCGCGGCCTGTCGAGGGCCGTGCCGGGCCGCGGGCTCGCGCCCTTCTGCAGACCGGGGATCGACCGCAGCAATCCTTCGGTGTAGGGGTGCAGCGGCGACCGGAAGAGCTCGCGCACCCCGGCCTCCTCCACTATCTTCCCCGCGTACATCACGGCGACGCGGTCGGCCGCCTCGGCGACCACGCCGAGGTCATGCGTGATCAGGAGGACCGTGAGCCTGTACTTCTCGCGCATCCGCAGCAGCAGGTCGAGGATCTGCGCCTGGATCGTGACGTCGAGCGCCGTGGTCGGCTCGTCGGCGATAAGCAGCGTCGGCTCGCAGATGAGGGCCATGGCGATCATGACGCGCTGGCGCATCCCTCCCGAAAGCTGATGCGGGTACTCCTTCAGCCGGCGGTCGGGGTCCGGGATGGCGACCTCGCGCAACATCCTCCCGGCCTCCTTCAGGGCTTCCTTCTTGCCGGCCTTCCCGTGGATGATCAGGGCCTCGGCGACCTGATACCCGATGGTGAAGACGGGGTTGAGCGCGGATGCCGGCTCCTGGAAGACCATCGCGATGCGGGCGCCGCGCAGCTCGCGCATCCGCGCCTCGGGCAGCGCGAGGAGATCGCGTCCCTCGAAATAGACCTCGCCACCGACGATCCGCCCGGGCGGCGACACGAGGCGCATGAGCGACAACGCGGTGACCGTCTTGCCGCACCCGGACTCGCCCACGAGCCCGAGCACCTCCCCTTGTGCCATCCGGAAGGAGATGTCATCGACCGCCTTGACGACGCCGGTCTCGGTGAAGAAAAAAGTACGGAGCCCCCGGACCTCGAGCATGACGGCGACACTCTACCATGAGGGGGGCGGCTTCAAACCTGGGAATCGGTGTAGGTGGTGAACACGCCGCGCAGGGTGTCTGCGATCTCGCCCAGCGTGGCGCCCGACTCGACCGCCTCCAGGATGTGCGGGAGGAGGTTCTGGGGGCTGCTCGCGGCGGCCGCGAGGCCCGACAGGGCCATCTTCGCCCTGGCGGAGTCACGGCGGGCGCGGAACGCGCGCAGCCGGACGACCTGCTCGCGCTCCAGCGCCGGGTCGAGCTTGTGTATGGGGATCGACGCCCCGCCGCGGTCCGCATAGCGGTTGACCCCCACGATGCCGCGCTCCCCCTGCTCGATCTCGGTCTGGTAGCGGTAGGCGGCCTCCTGGATCTGCCGCTGGACGTACCCCTCCTCGATGGCCCTCACCGCGCCTCCCATCCGGTCAATCGCCTCGATCAGCTCCAGGGCCTTTTCCTCGATCCGGGAGGTCATCGCCTCGACGTGCCACGATCCGGCCACGGGATCGACCGTGTTGGTGATGCCCGACTCCTCCGCGATGATCTGCTGGGTCCTCAGCGCGACCGTCGCGGCCCGCTCGGTGGGCAGCGAGAGCGCCTCGTCCATGGAGTTGGTGTGCAGCGACTGCGTGCCCCCCAGCACCGCGGCCAGCGCCTGGATCGCCACGCGCACGACGTTGTTCTCCGGCTGCTGGGCCGCGAGCGTCGAGCCGGCCGTCTGGGCATGAAACCTCAGCATCCGCGCGCGCGGGTCGGTGAGGTTGAGCCGCTCGAGGGTGAGCCGCGCCCAGAGGCGGCGCGCGGCGCGGAACTTGGCCACCTCCTCCAGCAGGTTGCTGTGGGCGTTGAAGAAGAACGAGACGCGGGGGGCGAGATCCTCGAGCCGGATGCCGGCGCTGCGGGCCGCCTGCAGGTACGCGAGCCCGTTGGCCAGCGTGAAGGCGACCTCCTGCACCGCGGTGCAGCCGGCCTCGCGCATGTGGTAGCCGGAGATCGAGATGGGGTTCCAGCGAGGCAGATGCTCCGCGCAGTAGGCCAACGTGTCGGTCACCACGCGCATCGAGGGGCCGGGCGGGTAGATGTAGGTCCCGCGCGCCGCGTACTCCTTGAGGATGTCGTTCTGGATCGTGCCGGAAAGCTTTCCGATCGGGATGCCCCGGCGCCGCGCCACCGCGACATACAGGCAGAGCAGCGTGGAGGCGGTGGCGTTGATCGTCATCGAGGTGGAGACCTCGTCGAGAGGGATACCCTCGAGCAGCCTCTCCATGTCCTCGATGGTGTCGATGGCGACGCCGGAACGGCCGACCTCCCCGAGCGCCATCGGGTGATCCGAGTCGTATCCCATCTGCGTGGGCAGGTCGAAGGCGACCGAAAGGCCCGTCTGCCCCTGCTCCAGCAGGTACCGGAAGCGCCGGTTCGTCTCGGCCGCCGAGCCGAAGCCGGCATACTGGCGCATCGTCCAGAAACGCCCGCGGTACATCGTGGGCTGGATGCCGCGCGTGAAAGGGGGCTCGCCGGGATACCCGATGTCGCGGTCGGGGTCGACCTGGGAAGCTTCGTCCGGGCCGTAGATCGCTTCCGGCTCGAGGTCGGGATCGGTGGAGAACCGCCGTTTGTCAGGCATGCCGGCTGAGTATATCATCCGCGTCATGAGTGACTTGCGAGAGACTTCCTTCCACACGGTCGAGTGGACCGACGACGGCGTGGTGATGCTCGATCAGCGGCTCCTCCCGACCGAGGAGGTCTACCTCGTGCTGAAGAGCTCCGAGGAGGTCGCCGACGCGATCCGCAAGATGGTGATCCGCGGAGCGCCGGCCATCGGGGTGGCCGCCGCGATGGGCGTTGCGCTGGGGGCCGTGCGGGCCGTCGGGCTGCCCGCGGACCGGTTCGCGAGCCGACTCGAGGAGGTCTGCTCGCTGATGGCGTCGACGCGACCGACCGCGGTCAACCTCTTCTGGGCGATCGAGAGGATGCGCCGCGTCACGCGCTCCGCATCGGACCAGAAACCCGAGAGGATCGCGGCGCGCCTCGTGGAGGAGGCCAGGGCGATGCGCCGCGAGGACGAGGAAGCCTGCCGCCGGATGGGACGGCATGGCGCGGCGCTGATGCCCGACTCCGGCAACGTCCTGACGCATTGCAACGCCGGGGCGCTGGCCACGTCCGGTTACGGGACCGCGCTGGGCGTCATCCGCGCGGCCGTGGAGGCGGGCAAGAAGATCACCGTGCTGGCCGACGAGACCCGTCCCTTCCTGCAGGGCGCCCGTCTGACCGCATGGGAGCTGGCCAGGGACAACATCCCCGTCACCGTGATCACCGACAACATGGCGGGCCATTTCATGAAAAAGGGGGAGATCGGCGCCGTCATCGTGGGGGCCGACCGGATCGCCGCAAACGGCGACACCGCCAACAAGATCGGGACCTACAGCGTGGCGGTCCTCGCCAGGGAGAACGGCATCCCCTTCTTCGTGGCTGCCCCGCTGTCGACGATCGATCTCAAGATCCCCACGGGAGATCACATCCCGATCGAGGAACGCGATGCCCGCGAGGTGACTCACATCCGCGACCAGAGGATCGCCCCCGATGGCGTCCCGGCCGCAAACCCCGCCTTCGACGTGACCCCGCACCGTTACATCAGCGCCATCATCACCGAGGCCGGCGTCGCGCGCCCGCCCTACACCGAGAGCCTGGCACGGCTCAACGGCATCTGACGCCAGCCTCATCCCATCCGCACTTCATTCCTCCACCAGGTCCCGACGTCCTGGCGCCCCAGCCGCCAGACGACATCGAGCGGAGCCTGCCCGCGACACGAGGCCAGTCCGCCGTGCTCGCCGCACTGGTGATGGAACCGGCAGAGACACTCGCGGTTGGCCTCATCGTGGCCGCCTCCC
>DASXTC010000045.1:0-194364 GCA_036505635.1 Candidatus Polarisedimenticolia bacterium | reverse complement strand
CTTTCCACGCCCAGCATCTTCATCCCGTAGATGTTGGCCCTGAAGTTGATTTCGCCGGGGCCGACGCGGTGGCCCCTTCCGTGTCGCGCGAGGAAGGCCACCCGCCGCCCCGCGATCCTGCCCACGAGGTAGGCGTCCGATGGGGGGCCGAAGGGGGTCTGGAGGGTCTCTTCCGTGGGATCTTCGATCTCATCGACGTTGTAGATGCCGGATCCACCGATGATGCCGATCGGGCCCGGCTCCGTACCGCCTCTGGCCGAGGTTCCCACCTCAGTCCTCCTTGTCCTTGTCCTCGCCAGCGGGGGGCGTGGCCGGCCTCGCGCCGACGTTGACGAACTCATCGAGCTTGAGGGCGAGGTTGTCCGCCGCCGTGAATGGACCTGCGCACCGCGCCTCCATGCAGAAGAGGACGGCGGCGCTCCCCTTGGCGGGCGAGACGGCGCGACGCGCCTTCAGCTCCTGCTCCGCGTCCTGCGCCGTGAGGTGGCGGATGACCTTCCAGGGATGGTAGAGGGCCTTGGCGCGGGCGTGCAGGGTCTCGTAGCCGGCGTCGGACGAGGTTCCGATAACGAGGATCTCCACCGGCGGAGTCTGGAAACGGTGCGCGGCGAGGCCGTAGGGAGAGGAGGCCTGTTTGAGGTTCGCGTACTCGTCAGACCATGACTCGAGGGTCTTGCGGGCCATCTTGAGGTACCGGTCATCCGCCGGTCGCCCCGAAAGCAGGTTGAGGCGTGTGAGGGTTTCGGCGAACACCGCGTTGTCCCGGATTGACCGGCTGGGCCACGAGAGGATCCCGGGAGCATCGGGCCAGTATGTTCGGTCCATGTAGCCGCCGTCGAGCGAATCGGCGAAGGCCTTGTCGGCCGCATCCACGATCTGGCGGCACCGGTCCAGATACCGTGCATCCCCCGTGCTCTCCTGGGCCGCGATCAGCGCGCGCGCCATCTGGGCCTGATCGGCGAAGAAGATCGCCAGCCCGGTCCGCCCTCCGCCGGGGGTCCAGACGTGATCCATCAGCCCCGTGTTGGGGTCGCGCGCGCGCTCCCATGTCGTGTCGATCGCCTTGAGGCCGGCGTCCCTCAGGTCGGCGCGCTTCCACGCGTCCCCCGACATGATGAGCGCCGCCGCCATCTCGGCGCCCGCGTCGGTCACGAGGACTTTGCCCACCGGCGGCGCGGGACGCCGGGAGCGCGCCTCGAGCAGTTTCTTTCGTCCCGCCTCGAAGATCTCCTTGACCTTCGCCTCCTCCATCCCGAGCCGCTGCGACAGGAGCGGGGGCCCCTCCTTGAGGAAGAGCACGTTTCGCCGGGGAGCGCTGTCGACCAGCTCGCCGCTCTCGCCGATATCGAAGGCCGGCAGGATGATCTTCTGCTCCTCTTCGGAGAGGGCCGCCTTCGCCTCGTCGATCGTCCAGGTGTAGTAGTCGCCGTCATCGCCCAGCCTGGCGTCGGCCGCCTGGTAGGCGTAGAACCATCCTTCCGGATCGGCCAGCGTGTTGAGGACGTAGCTAGCCGTCTCTTCGGCGATCGCGCGGAAGCGCCCCGACAATGTGAGTCGGTTGGCGTCGGTCGCGGCCTGCAGCATCCGGGCGTTGGTGGCGAGCAGTTTCTCGAAGGTCGGCACCCGCCACGCGGCGTCCTGCGCCGAACGGTGGAACCCCCCGCCGATCTGGTCCCGGATCCCCCCACGCGCCATGTCGGTCATCATGTGAAGGCCGCGATCCAGCACGTTGCGATCGCCTTTGCGGACGAAGTAGTAGAGAGCCAGCTCCAGCGAGTCCGCGTCGGGAGAGCGGCCCCCCTTGGCCTGGGGGTCGGGCTGCCATTCGCCGAACCCCTCGAGCATGCGGGTGACCGAGACCTCGAGGATGTCGGGGGCCAGCGGCGCGGAGCCGATCTCCTTGCGCTCCAGGATCCGTCGCGCGATCTCGTCGGCCGCCTTCGATGCGGTCTCCTTGTTGGCCGCGTAGTAGTCCACCAGTCTCAGCAGGTAGAAGGCCAGGGGATCGGCGGTGTAGAAGTTGCCTCCCGCGCGCACGATCTTTCCCCCCGCATCGGGGAAATAGAAGGGCAGGCCCGTAGGGAGCAGGATGGTGGTGGTCGGGGTGCCCCCCACCGTGTATCGATCGCCGATGTCGGGCCTCAGCAGGGCGTCCGCCTTGATCGGGATGAACTTCTCGTTCACGACGGAGATCAACCGGGGGTCCGCGAAGGTCAGCTCGGACATCACGCGGTCCCAGTGCCCCCAGGGAGACTGGATCGACAGGAGGACCAGCTTACCCTCGTCCCTCGCCGCCTGGAAGGAGGCCGGCTCGAACCCGCGCCACCGGATCCCCTTGTCGGCAGGGGGTGTCTGGGCCGGCTCGGCGGCGAAGAGCCTGGCGAAGAGCAGCACCGCCGAGAAAGAAAGGAGAATCCTGCGGGCATGACGCGTCACGGGGCCCTCGCGGCGGCTGAAAGTTTCGCGCTGACAGGAGGATAGGCGGCGGATTCTAGAACACGCCTTCCGGGGCGTCAACTGCCGCGCAGGCACGCCGGCACCACTCCAGCGCGGTCGCGTCCACGGCGTTTCGCCCCGCGTCGATGATACGGACCGCGTCGCCGCGGCGCATGATAACGGTGCCGAATGATTCGAGCGAAGGCTTGAGCAGACGGAGCCGATCCCCCCAGCGGGCCTCCAGCCTGAGCCGGTGATCGAGGGCCCGCTCGTTGAAGCCCCGCATGACACCCAGATCCACCGCGAGCACGGAGCCGGCGCATACCGGTGGCTCGAAGGCCGGTTCCACGCAGACCGCCCGTGAAATGCCTCCATCGAGCAGGCGCATCCGGGTCCCGTTCAGGTGAACCGACCGGCTCTGGCAGACCATGGGCAGGGCGGAGCTTCCCAGGACGGCATCCGAGAGGCTCGGCGCCGGGTGCGCGCCCCCCGTTACGAAGAAGACCTCGGACCTCGTGACCGTGTCGAAGCAGGCGACCCCAAGGAACCTCACCCCGTCCCGGAGCTCCTCGAAGCTCCGGCCCCTGATCGCGTCGAGGAGGACTCCGAGCCATCCTCCCGGCGCCGGAACGAGGCCATCCAGAGACTGCGGCCATCGGCCCACGAGGATCCGTTCGAGAATCGAAACCGGGCCCATCGACTGCCCGAGCGCGGCGAGGCGCCCCGGCTCCCATCCGGCGGCGGCATAGGCGGCCGCCACGAGGGCGCCGCTGCTCACGCCGATGAGGGCATCGGGCCGGATGCCGGCCTCCACGAGCCTCTCGAGGACCCCGACATGGGCAAGGCCCCTGACCCCTCCCGCCCCCAGCACGAGCGCGAGCCGGGCCGCCCTGGGGCCTGAGGCGCGGTCCGCGGGGACCTGATCTATGATCGGCGGGCCGGCCATGGGCCCGGGCCGGGACGGGAGGCCCGGGACCGGCGGGACTTCGTCGCGCAACATGCTGGAATCATGGACCCTGGGCCGGAAGATGTCACGCCGCCGGCCCTGTGGATTCTCTGAAACGAGGGGCCGCCTTCCGGTGTTGATCGCTCAACGAACCGGACCGGAGGTGGTGGCCGACGCCAAGGATGTCTGGTGAAGGAGCTGTCCCCACAGGACCTGATGCTCCTTTTTCAAGGAGGCGACGAGGAGGCCTTCAGGGAGTTGGTGCGGCGTTTCAGGGATCCGATCGCGTCGTTCGCCTTCCGGCTCCTGGACGACTATGACCGGGCTCTCGACGTGGCCCAGGAGACCTTCGTGAACGTTTTCACCCATGCGCAGGACTACCGGCCCATGGCGGGGTTCTCGGCATGGCTTTACCGCATCGCCTACAACGTGGCGATCAACGAGCTGCGGCGCCAGAAGAGGCAGCCGGCCTTCTCGCTCGATGCCTCTCCCCACGGCGACGATGACGGCGCCGCCCGATTCGAGATCGCCGATGAGGGGATCTCGGCCGAGGAGGAGATCCTGGCCCGGGAGCGCGGCGAGGCAGTCCGGCGCGGCGTCGCCTCGCTGCCGGTCAAATACAGGACGGCGGTGGTGCTCAAGGATATGGAAGGAATGACGTTCGAGGAGATCGCGAGAATCCTGGCCTGCCCGGAGTCCACCGTGAAGTCGCGGGTGATGCGGGCCCGGCGGATGCTCGCGACGAGACTGGAGCGCTATCTTGGCAGCGCGATCGCGCGGACGGGGCGAACCCAGCCGGTGCGACAAGGGAGCGGTTGACGATGTTCTGCTGGCAGGCAAGGAGTCGAATGGTCGAGCGAGGGCTCCGGGACGACGAGGCGCTGCGGGATCACCTCGCCGCCTGTTCCGGCTGCCTCGAGGAGCGCGACCGCCTCGAACGGCTCGCGACTCTCCTGGCGCTGGAAGCGCCGCGGCTGCACGTGGATGGCGGGATCTTCGAGGCCCGATTGATGCGCGAGATCCGGTCTCGCACCGACCTCCGGCCCGCGCGTCGCGACCGGCCGACCCTCCTCGCCGCCTGGTCCTCCCTGAAGCCTGCGTCTCTGGGGGCGGCCCTCTGCCTGATGGCGGCCGCCGGGGCTCTGGCGCTCGTGCTGCAGGGCCAGCCGGTCCCATCCACGAGCGTACCGGCCGGCGCCACGGTCGGGGCGAGCAGTCAGGCCGATGTTGATGACGATGACGGGGGAGACCTCGTCACGCCGCCGCGCGAGATCCCCTTCACCGTGGAGAGGGATCTGGTGGGCGCGCGACGAGGGACCATCCCGCTCACGACCTACGTGCTCGAGCCGGCCCCCGATCAGACCCCGGTGATGAGGGCCTCGCTCTGAACGGTTGCCGAACGATGAGGGTGAAGCTGAGATGACCTCAAGGAGATGGAGGCCGGCCGGGGCGCTCGTGCTCGTCCTGTGCTCCGGGCTCCTGTACGTAAGGGCGGACGAGAGGCCGGTAGCGCCGCCGGCCCGGGTCCCAGGAGTCGCCTCCCCGGCTCCCGGCTCTCCAGGCGGCGCGGAGTTTCCGGCGCTCGAGGCGCTGGAGCGCGAAATAGGGCTCCTCGTCGAGACGGCGCGTCCCTGCGTGGTGGGGGTCGTCGCCCGCTCTCCCCTCCAAGGGCTGCTCGACTCGCTCGGGGACAGCATCAAGTTCGAGCATCTCGATGCCGGCCGGCGCATGCCGCTCGCAAGCCGGGTGGGGAGCGGGATCGTCATCGACGCGCGAGGGCACGTCGTGACCCTGGCCTCGGTGGTCTCGGGAGCCTCCGACGTGGTGATCGTGTCTCTTCTGGATGGCCGGCGTATCGAGGCTTCCGTCACCGGGCTGGACGACTACTCGGGGCTCGCCGTGCTGCAGGCGGCCGTGGGGGTCGAATCGTTGAAGCCGGTCAGCTTCGCCCAGTCAGACACCGTGAAGGTGGGGTCCCTCGTCACGACCCTCAGCAGCCCTGGAGGTGACGCGGGCGGCGCTCCGGTCTACTCCGTAGGATTCGTCGCGGGGCTGGGGATCAGCCCCGGTCCCGTGCGGCGCGGCTCATACATCAAGCTCAACGTCCCCTCCGCGCCCGGAGCTGGGGGAGGCGCCGTCCTCGACACCAAGGGGCGGCTCGTCGGCATCGTCTTCGGCGCGGATGCCCCCCCGGCGAAAGCGCGCGGCCCGATCCGCTGGGAGGCGCATACCCCTGAAGGTCAGGAGGGCGCCACGCGGTGGAAGATCCACGTCCCCGAAGAGGAGGAGCCGGCGGAGCCCGAGCCGGTCATTCCGCCCGACATCTCGATCCACATTCTCGAGGCCCTGCATCGGGCTGGCGTCGCCGGGGGCGGGGTCAGCTACGCGGTCCCGGCCGGGGTGGTCCGGCACGTCTCCGAAGAGATCCTCCGCACCGGCTCGGTGAAACGCGGCTGGGTCGGCGTGAAGATCGAGGAGGCCGAGCCCGGCGAGGTGCGACTCGTCTCCGTGGTGCCCGGAAGTCCAGCGGAGAGGGCCGGCCTGCTCCCCGGCGACCGGATCCTCACCTACGGGCTTGGCGCCTCGGCGGAAGAGCCGCTGACAAGCTCGACCTTCCTCGTGGACTCCCTCGCCTCCGCCTCGCCCGGCACACCCTTGAGGCTCGGCCTCCAGCGGGACGACAAGCGATTCACGATCTCACTCGTTCTCGCTGATGCCCCTCAGACTCCGCGCAGGCGGATGGAGTTGAACCCCTTCCCCTCGCCCCCCGGGATGCGCCGGCCGATCCTGGGAATCGATGTCGACCAGGAGGTCGACGACGAGGCCAGAGAGCGCCTCGGCGCGCCCCCGGGGATCGGCCTGCTCGTCCTGAAGGTGCACGATGAATCACGGGCCGAGGCTTCCGGGATGCAGGAAGGGGACCTGCTCGTCGAGGCGCTTGGCTTTCCCCTCCGCACGCTGGCCGACCTGCGCAGGGCGCTGCGCGAGCAGGGAGGGGACGAGATGACGGTCACGGTGATCCGTGACCGGCGCAAGGTGAAGCTGGAGGTGCCTCCCGCCATCGCGGTCGCGCCAACTCCCCAGCCTGCTCCCGCTCCCCCGCCGGCCCCTCCTTCGCGGCGCGCTCCCCGGCCCCGCCCCTAGATTCCAGACTCAGGAACCCCGAGACGAATCATGCAATCGGTCCGGCGAGGTGACGCTCCCTCGGGGACGGGGTTGCGAGTCGCCCCGGGCGACGCGCCCCCCTGCCCCTCCCTCGCCTTGCCGCCCCCGGGGCGGCAACCAGGCTCGGTCCGAGAGCCCCCTTCGGGAGCGTCACCTCGCCGGGCCGGTGCACGGTATCTCTTGCAGCGCTTGCGACCTGTCGGAGACCGGGGACGCGGCGCGGCGGCGTAGGGGTGGAGCAAGCCGAAGGAGGGGCTGTCAGCCCAGCACGTCCACCGAGACGGTCATCGTGGTGGATCCGATCCGGATCTCGTCGCCGTCCTGGATCTTGCTGAAGGCGATGAGGTGATCGTTGTGGTAGGTGCCGTTGGTGGAGGAGAGATCCCGCAGGATGATGGTGTCCACGTCGAGCACCTCGAGGCTTGCGTGGCTACGCGAGATCATCGGGTCGGGGATGGTGATGCCGGCTTCCTCGCGCCCCACCACGACCACCCGGCGACTGAGCCTGAAGGTCTTTCCCCGCATCGGCCCGTCGGTGACCTCGAGCGCGACGCTCATGCCGACTGGCAGCTCCGTCGTCTCAGCGTCCGAGCGCCCTGCGGCGGGCGCCCCTTTGCTGACGGCGCGCATTCGGACCGTTCGCGAAGCGGTGTCCGAGATCGACCGCTCCTCGACGAGACGATCCCTCTGCTCGCTCGTGGAGAAGTACCTGCCGCAGGGACCGCAGGCGTAGATCAGACGGGCGGCCCTCTGAGATGCGCGCTCGTCGACCTTGAGCGCCCCCCCGCAGACGGCGCAGGCAAGGGCGGGCTGGCTCTGCTGGCGGGTCATGACGCCAGCTCCCCGGCTCCGAGCTGCTCTCCGAGGCTGCGCCCGGTGCGCGCCAGGCACTGAGCCTGAAGGCTTGCCGAGCCGTCAGCCGGCTCGTCCAGGAGGACCTTCTCCACGCGGACCAGCGGGTAGAAGCAGGTCGAGGGGTGGAGCCGCTGATCCTCGGGGGCGCCCAGGCTCCTCAGCCAGTCATCGAAGGAATGAAGATCGAGCCCCCGGATCCAGACCCCGGCCGGGGTCAGGTCCATCAGAACCCCCCAGACCTTTTCCCTGGGGTTCATGAGATAGACCAGAATGATCGCGCCGCGGGCGTACCCCGGCAGGATGGGAGTCTGTGTCATAGCGGAAATAAGATGTGCGATGGTCCGATTCCCGTCAAGCCGGCCGGGAGGCCCGCCCGGCGGGCGGGGGTTCGACCAGTTCCACAAGGACACCTGAGGCGGATCGGGGATGGATGAAGGCGATCCTGCGCCCGCCGGCGCCGATCCTCGGTGCGGGCTCGATGATCTCGACACCGCGGGAGCGCAGCCCGGCGAGCGTCTCTTCGAGCCTCTCGACGCGCAGGCAGATGTGGTGGATCCCCTCGCCTCTCTTGTCCAGAAACCTCGCCACGGTCGAATCGGGCCCGAGCGGCTCGAGAAGCTCGATGCGGCTCTGGCCGACCTGAAGGAAGGCGATCCTCACCCCCTCGGCGGCAACCTCCTCGAGCCCTTCGGCCGAAAGACCCAGCGCGTCGGCGTAGAAGCGCAGGGATTCCTGGAGCGACCTGACGGCGATGCCGAGATGATCGAGGATCATGCGCCTCCCCCGGGCGGGCGGAAGTTCCGCAGCAGCAGGTCGGCAGCCGAGTAAGGGTCGCGCGAGCGATCGGCCAGCTCTTCCACCATCTGGTCGAACGCCCCTCCCGACGAAGGGCCGACGGCCCACTCCAGGACCCGCTCGCGCAGCAGGTCGAGCAGGCGTTCGCGGCTGCGCTCCCTCCGTCGCTGAGCCACCATGTCGGGCGGAGTGGCCTGAAGGTGCGCCTCGATCGCCCGGTGCAGCTCGTCGAGGCCCTGGCCGGTGGGGGCCACGGTCCTCAGGATCTCCGGCGCGCGCCGACCCGGCTGGTCTATCAGGCCCAGCATCGTCTTCACGTCGGTGTGGAGACGGTCGATCCCGTCGCGATCCGCCTTGTTGAGCACGAAGATGTCCGGTATCTCCATGATGCCGGCCTTGATCGTCTGGATGTCGTCGCCCATGCCCGGCACCAGGACCACGAGCACGAGGTCGGCCACCCTCACGACGTCGACCTCGTCCTGGCCCACCCCCACCGTCTCGATGATGACGACGTCGCACCCCGCCGCGCCCATCAGGTCGGTCACGTCGACCGAGGCGCTGGCCAGCCCTCCGAAGTGGCCACGCGTCGCCATCGAGCGGATGAAGACTCCTTCGTCGGTGCTGTGGCGCTGCATCCGGATGCGATCCCCCAGGACGGCGCCGCCGGAAAAGGCGCTGGAGGGATCGACGGCGATGATACCCACCCTCTTGCCCTCCCGCCGGAAGAGGGCCGTCAGGCCGTCCACCAGCGTGCTCTTGCCGGCCCCCGGCGGCCCGGTCACCCCGATGATCGGCGCGCGGCCGGCCCGCGGCGTGATCCTCTCCATGATCTCGCGCGCGGAGGGGAGCCGGTCCTCGACGATGGAGATGGCCCGGGCCAGCGCCCGGGCCTCACCCGTGAGGAGGCGCTCGACGAGCCCCTCCTCCAGGCCCATCAGACCGACTCCATCAGGCTTCGAGCGATGACCAGACGCTGGATCTCCGAGGTCCCCTCGCCGATCGTGCAGAGCTTCGCGTCGCGGTAGAACTTTTCGGCCGGAAAGTCCTTCACGTAGCCGTAACCGCCGAGGATCTGAACGCCGTGCTCGGCCACCCAGACGGCCGTCTCGGACGCGAAGAGCTTTGCCATCGCGGCGCATCGGGTGACGCGCTCCTTGCCGGCGTCCACGGTGCAGGCGGCGCGATAGGTGAGCAGGCGGGAGGCCTCGATCTTCATCGCCATGTCGGCCAGCATGAAGGCGATCGCCTGGTTGGCCGCGATCGGCCTGCCGAACTGCTTGCGCTCCCGGGCGTAGTTGCGGGCCACCTCGTAGGCCCCCTGCGCGGTGCCCAGGGACAGCGCGGCGATCGCGATGCGTCCCCGGTCGAGGATCTCCAGGGCGTTCACGAATCCCATGCCCTCCTTCCCCAGCAGGTTCGCGTGAGGGACCCGGCACTCCTCCATGACGACCTCGGCCGTGTCCGAGGCCCGCATCCCCATCTTGTCCTCGACCTTTCCGTGGCGGAACCCCGCCATCCCCTTCTCGAGCAGGAAGGCCGAGATCCCCTTCTTCCCCTTTTCGGGATCGGTGACGCAGAAGACGACGCAGAGCCGCCCCACCGATCCGTGGGTGGCGAACGTCTTGGCCCCGTTGAGCACCCAGCCGTCTCCATCGCGAACGGCGCGGCTGCGTGTTCCCCCCGCATCGGAGCCCGCCGTCGGTTCGGTGAGGGACCAGGCCCCGAGGTACTCTCCGCGTGCCAGGGGCTTGAGGTACTTGCGCTTGAGGTCCTCCGAGCCGAAGCGGTAGACGTGGCTGGTGCAGAGTCCGTTGTGCGCGGCGACCCCCAGTGCGATGGCCGGGTCGATGCGCGCGATCTCCTCGATGATGATGGCGTAGTCGTGGAAGGACATACCGGCGCCGTCGTACGTCTCCGGGATCGTGATGCCGAGGTACCCCATCTGCCCCATCTTGCGAAAGATCTCGTGTGGGAACTCCACGCCCTCGTCGAACCTCCGGCAGTGGGGCGCGATCTCGCTCTCGGCGAACTGCCGCACCGACTGGCGGAGCATCTGCTGCTCTTCCGTGAGCGTGAAGTCCAAACCGACCTCCCCGTAGCGTAAGTCTCGGAAAATCAATGAATTCTAGAAAACCGCCCAGCCGGCTGTCAAACGCCGGCCCCTCCCCTATCCACCGCCGGCCAGCGACTCGAGGCTGCGACGGGTCGCCTCCGACCACCCTGTCAGCGCGTTCACGACCGCGCCGCTCTCGTCCACCAGGAGGCTGAAGGGCATCGAAGGATCGCCGCCTGCCACCGGCATGCCCACCGATGCGTCATCCACCACGTAGACGGGAAACTCGATGCGCTGCTCCTCGACGAATGCCCGCACGCGCTCCACTTCCCCGAAATCGAGGCTGATGCCGACGAGGTCGATCCGCGCCTTTTCGAGCCCCCCGCTCATGTCTCCCAGCTCCCGCATCTGTCGCCGGCAGGGTGCGCACCACGTCGCCCAGAAGCTCAGGAGCGTCCGCCTTCCCGGCTTCGGCACGCGCGACAGCTTGACCCTCTCTCCCGACGGCCGCACCAGCGCGATCGCGGGCAGAGGCCGTCCGCGCGCGAGGCCGAGGGACCCGCAGGCCGCCTCCACCGGACCGTCCGGATCGACGAGGCGGAAGCGTTTTTCCGCGACGCGCTCGAGCCGGCCCGAATCCTCGTGGATCAACAGGCTCTCGCCCGCGCGCGCCCCCGTAAACCTCTGCCGGGCGCCCGAGGGCCACGTGACCTCCAGCCACTCGATCGGCGCTCCGTCCCCGAGGCCGAAGAGCAGGCGCGGGTCGTGGCTCGAGAGGAACCCCCAACCGCCCGCCTTGATCTTCGACTGGATGCCGAGCGGCGTCTTGATCCGCGCCACCGCGCCGAACGCGTCGCGTCCGCTGCGCCCTCCCTCGAGAGTCACCCGCAGGAAGGACCCGTCCTGTCCCACCTCGTTGCGGTGGAGCAGACAGGCGATCCGCTGGACCGTCGTGGCGAATATATCGAGATCTCCGTCGTTGTCGAAGTCCGCGAATGCCGCGCCGCGGCCGTCGGTGATCGAGTCGACCGACGAGATGCCGGAGAGGTCCCTGTACTTCCCACCGCCCAGGGCCAGATAGAGTCCGTCCCTCTCGTAACCGGAGAACGACATGCCTCCTCGCATGATCCGGCCCATGTGGTTCCTGCGGTAGCCCGGGTTGCCCGCCTCCTCCAGCCCGGCGTCGGCCGCCACGACGTGGCGCCAGAAGAGGCTCGACGTGTCGTCCATGGCCGAGCCCGATATGAACCCGTTGACGCTGAACTCATCCTCCAGCCCATCGTTGTCGAAATCGAGGAACCCCCCGCCCCAGGCCCATCCGGCCCGGAAGCGCCCGGCCGCCTCCGTGACGTCGGTGAAACGGCCGGTCCCGTCGTTGGCGTACAACGTGTTGCCGGAGGCCAGCTTTCTAAGGACCTCGTCGTTACGCAGCGCCTCGGGCCCCACCCGATCGAGGACCCGTGTGCCGGCGATGGAGGACATGTTGGTCACGTGCAGGTCGAGATCGCCGTCGTTGTCGAAATCGCCGAAGGCCGCCCCCATGCCGTTTCCCGGGCCCCTCACCCCGCGGGCGGCGGCCTCGTCGGTGAACCGGTCCCCGTGGTTCATGAAGAGCGCGTCCTCGCCGAAGTCGTTGGCGACGAACAGGTCCTGACGCCCGTCGCCGTCCACGTCGGCGAAGGCCGCAGCCAAGCTCCACCTTCCGTCATCGACCCCCCAGCGGTGCGCGTCCTCCACGAAACGGCCCCCGCCCTGGTTGACGAACAGGAGGTTCGGGGTGCCGTTGGTGGCGTGGCCCCAGGAGTTGGGCATCACGAGGCCATATCGGTTGTAGGAGGTGACGTAGATGTCGGGCCGTCCGTCCCCATTGACGTCGGCCGCGGCCGCCGAGAAGGCGACGGCCGACTCGCTCACGCCCGCCTCGTCCGAGACATCGAAGAACCGCGGTAGTCCCGTGGGCCTCAGTCGGTTCTCCAGGAGGCACTGCCTGCCGAGCACCGAAAGGAAGATGTCCAGATCTCCATCGTTGTCGTAATCGAGCGGAAGGGCCCCGGTGGCCGCGGGAGCCTGGGCGATGAGGGTCTCCTCGGAGGCGTCGCGGAAGGCGCCCTTGCCGTCGTTGAGGTAGAGCGAGACCCCCTCCCTCCGGGTCACGATCAGATCGATCAGCCCGTCCCCATCGACGTCGGCCGCCGCGCCGCCGTGCGAGATGAAGCCCTCGCTGGGCGTCACGCCGAAGGCGGGGATCGATCGGGCGAGGCCGGCGGGGCGGGAGACCTCCGAGAAGAGATCCACCTCGGCGAGATCGGAGCCCAGAGGGCCCGCGCGCAGGCGGGTGATCCTCCACGTCTCACCGGGCCCCCGGATCGCGGTGATGTCGAGTGTGCCCCGGGCCCATTCCTTCCTCCCCTCAGAGTCGCGTCCCACGACGTGGAAGCTCGCGCGGGCCTCCCCCACGGGGGGGGACTGCGCCCCGAACGTCGCCGCCTCGACGTTGAAACGGACATCCTCGATCACGCTGAAGTGGGTCAGGAATGCCTCGATCTGGGCGAGGAGCTCCGTACGTCCGATCGGCCGGACGGGGCCGGGGGCGTCCGCAGCCGGGGCGGGCTCCCAGGAATGGTGCAGGATCCACTTCAGCTCGCGGGTCGTCGGGCCGGGTCGCGAGGGGAAGGGCTCGGCCGAGAGATCCTCCGGAAAGAATCCGCCCAGGCGCGCCATGTCCCGCCGCCGGGCCGCCACCGAGAGGTCGACGAGCGCGCCGGCGAGGGACTCCGTCAGCTCCTCGGCCGCCTCGAGTCGCGACCTCTCGAGGGGGGCGCCGGCGGTCCGCGCCCCCCCGCCCGGAACTGCCAGGAGCGCGACGAGCGACAGGATGACCGGGACCGGTGGGATCAGCCGTTCCTCCTGAAGCGCAGTCTCGCGGTCGGATTGAGGACGCGGGGACGATCGATCATACACCTGGCAGGGTGATGACAAACTCCGACAGGTCGCGCGGCCAGGGCTTGCGAGCCACAGCCGCGAAGCGAGGAGGAGGCTGGTCCGAGTGGCCGCTGACGACGAGCGACGAAGGATGGGGCCGCAATCCCTGGCCGCCCAAAGGGTTGCGGCGGCGCGCCGTCATCCGTGTCGTCGCCCCTCCTCACCGACCACAACGGTCGCCTTCGTCGGGGCTCCTCGCGTCCGACGACGCGGCGCCCGCAACGCGGCCTATTGGAGTTTGTCATCACCCTGCCAGGGCCGCCGCCCGGGCCACGCCGCTGAGCGCGGCCTCAACGTCGGAGCGATCGATCCCGTGGTGCGTGACGAAACGGATCCGATCGTGGCCCACGGCGTTGCACAGGATTCCCTCGTTCTTCAGGACGGCGACGATCCGCCGGTTGCGGAAGCGTGCTCCGGCGATCTTCACGTAGACGATGTTGGTCAGCACGGGCGGGACGTCGAGCGACACACCGGAGATCGCCGCCAGCCCGCCGGCCAGGGCGCGGGCGTTCTCGTGGTCCTCGACGAGACGATCCCTCATCGTCTGGAGCGCCACGATCCCGGCCGCCGCCAGAATGCCCGCCTGGCGCATTCCGCCCCCCAGCCTCTTGCGCCATCGTCTCGCCTCTTCGATGAAGGGCCCGGAGCCGGCGAGCATCGATCCCACCGGGGCGCAGAGTCCCTTGGAGAGGCAGAACATCACCGAGTCGAACCCGTCCACCAGATCCTTGGCGGGGGTCCCGCAGGCAAGGGCCGCGTTGAAGATCCGCGCCCCGTCCATGTGGAGCGGGATCCCACGCCCGCGCGCCAGATCTGCGATCTCACGCAGCGCATCGGGGGGCGTCACGGCGCCGCTGGCGAGGTTGTGCGTGTTCTCCACGACGATGACGCCGGGCCTCGTCAGTCCCGGCAGGTCCGCGCGCAGCGCCGCTTCGATGAGCCCGGCGCCGAGGATCCCGTGGGTTGTGCCCACGGGCCTGGGCATGCAGCCCGAGATGACGGCCATGGAGGCCATCTCGTACTCGATGACGTGGGCCCGGGACTCGCAGATGACCTCGGTGCCCGGGCGCGCGTGCACCGCGATGGCGATCTGGTTTCCCATCGTGCCGCTCGGAACGAAGAGGGCCGCCTCCTTGCCGATGACCTGGGCGGCGAGCTCCTGCAGCCGGTTGACGGTGGGATCCTCGCCGTAGACATCGTCGCCCACCTCGGCGGCGGCCATGGCTCGCCGCATCTCCTCGGTGGGCTGCGTCACCGTGTCGCTTCGCAGATCGATCACAGGAGCCTCGCGAAGGCTTCGTTGGCCAGGAGGAGCCCCCGGCGAGTCAGGGCCAGCGGGCCGGGGTCCGCCCGGAGCAGGCCGTCGTTCCTCAGGCTCTCGATCTCTCCCGCGAGGTCCCGCCGGGGATCGAGCCCCCACCGCGCGGAGAACCCGGCCGGGTCCACACCGTCCAGGAGCCGGAGCGCCATTGTGAGCGCCTCGCGAGCGCGCGCCGCCGCCGATTCCAGCGTGTAATCCTCGCCCGGTGGGACCGGCGCGCCCGAAGCGATCCACTCGACCCACCGGGCCAAGTCGGCCGGACGCCCGAACCGCCTCCCGCCGAGGTGCGAGTGTGCGGAAGGCCCGATGCCGAGCCACGGCTGCGAGGTCCAGTACTTGAGGTTGTGCCGCGACTCGAATCCAGGACGCGCGAAGTTGGAGATCTCGTAGTGGTGATACCCGGCGTCCGCCATCAGGCCGGCCGAGTCCGCGTACATGCCCACGACCTCGTCCTCGGCCGGAAGCCGCTCGCGCCCCGACCGGACAGCCTGCGTGAGGAGGGTCTCCTTGCCGGCGTCGTCGGTCTCGAGCAGGTAGAGCGAGAGATGCTCGGGGGAGAGATCCAGGCAGCGCCCGATCCCCTCGCGGAAGCCGGGGAGGGTTTCGCCTGGCAGGCCCGCGATCAGATCAAGGCCGATGTTGTCGAATCCGGCCCGCCTCGCGATGCGCACCGCCCCGATCGCCTCCTCGGCCGAGTAGGCCCTTCCGCGCGGACGGAGCACGGCGTCGTTCAGGGACTGGACTCCGAGGCTGAGGCGGTTGATCCCGGCCCGCCGCCAGGCGGCGGCCCGCTCGGGGGTGACCGTCTCCGGGTTGGCCTCCAGAGTCACCTCGGCGCCCGCGTCGAGGCTCACCAGCCGGCGGACCGCCTCCACGGTCCGCGCGATCGCCTCGGGAGCCACGCTGGACGGCGTGCCGCCGCCCAAGTAAAGGGTGTCGGCGTCCGGGCTCGGCTCGCCCAGCCGGGAGACCGAGGCCGCGAGGTCCTTCTCGAGCCACTCGAAGAACCAGGCTTCCCGGTCGCGGCCGATGACGACGAAAAAGTCGCAGTAGTCGCAGCGGCGCGCGCAGAACGGGATGTGGGCGTAGAGGCCTAGCGGCACCTCAGAACTCCCCCAGCACGGTGGCGGGCACCCATCCACTCAGGCCGTTTTCCAGGCTGACCTGGGACCATGAGCCCTGTGCCGTCTCGATCCTGACCTTGAGCCCCTCGTGAACCGTGAAGAGGGTGGTGTTGTCCTCGCCGGGGCCGCTCAGCACGTCCACGCGCTGCTGCAGGACGATGGCGTGGATCTGGGTCTGCTGGCGGTAGAGCTTGACCCCCAGGCCGGTCCCGACCAGCGCGAGCGGCAGGGAGAATGCTGCGATCGACCAGACGGCGGCGCGCTGGAGTCTGAAGGAGGAGGCCGCGATCCTCAGGCCCACCAGAAGCCCGACGATCAGATAGAGGGCGGTGAAGAGGACGGCGTCCTCGTCGATGGTGGTTATCGCCAGGAGGCGTTCCAGGAAGAAGGTGGTGGTCCGGGCGCCCGACAGGGTAGTCCTGTCGGAGGTCAGCGATCGGAGAAACTCCAGGTTCGCCTGCACGTCCGGATCCCCCGGAGCCAGCGCCGCCGCCTTCTCGAGCTCCAGGATCGCCGGCCCGAGCTGATTCAACTTGAAGAGCGCGTTGGCCAGGTTGTAGTGGACCGCTTCGGAGGCGACCCCTTCGCTGAGGAGCTGCCGGTAGTCGCGCGCCGCGTCCTCGTACCTGCCCGACGCGTAGTGATCGTTTCCCTGCGAAAAGAGACGCCTGGCCTCCCGGTCGGCCACCGCGGTGCCTCCCCCCTGCCCGCCGCCGGCCCCGGTGCATCCGGCGCACCAGAGAAACAGTGCGAACATGACGAGGATGGATCGCCTCACGCCGCCGCCCCTTTGCCCGCCCGGCCCCCCAGGTGGCGCTCGAGTCCGACGATGGTCCGCTCCGCGAGCTCCAGCGTCGCGTCCATCTCGGCCTTCCCCGAAGCGGACGGGGCGAACCGAGCGTAATCGCACTTCTCGAGGCAGCCTCGCAGCTCCCCGCGCACCGCCTCATCGACCCCTCTGCCGGCGAGCAGCTCCTCGATCCCCTGCTGCGTGAGACCCGAAGGCGCGAGGTTGAGCTTGTCGCCGAGGTAGCCGGTCAAAGCCCGCGCGACCTCCTGGTGGAACTCCCGCGATTTGCCCGCGGCAAGCAGGCGGCGCGCATGCTTGAGTCGCCGGCGCGCGAATCCGGGGGCGCGGCGCCCCCTGAACCGGCCCGCCTCGGCCGCCATCCTCACGCGCCGCCGCAGAAGCAGGTAGAGCCCCGAATCGGCCAGGACCGGCACGAGGAGCAGCGCCAGGAACAAGCCGGATCGATGGTAAGGAGTGCCCCGCGAGACGAGCGCCGCGACCGGCTTGATGTAGCGCACGTCCCGGCCGAACGCCGTGACCTCCCGGCCCGCCACGTCGGTCCCCGGGGAACCGGCTCCGCCTTCGCCGCGGTCCACCATCACCGGGATCGGTTCACTCGCGATCTCCACGTAGGTTCCGCGGGTCGTGTCGAAGTATGCGAAGCGAACCGGCGGGATCTCCTGCCGGCCGGGCGCAAGCGGGGTCAGGACGTAGTCCCAGCTCTTGCTCCCCGCCACACGGTCCTGGGTGACCTCCTTCACCTCATCGACGCGCGGGTCATATCTCTTGTAATCCGACAAGGGCGGAAGGACAGGCTCGCCCACGGTGCGGATGTTGCCGGTGCCGCGTACCACGATCTTCAGGCCCAGAGCGTCGTTGACGCGCGTGCGGTCCCTGTCGGTCTTCACCTCGAGCGTGAACCGCCCCACGGCTCCGCCGAAGGAGGCCGGCCGTCCCTTCTCGGGGAGAGGCTTCACGTGGATGGTGATCGGCTGCGTCCGGCGCAGCAGCGTCTTGACGGGGGCGAAGAAGATCGATTCGAAAGGATCGCCGCTGCGCACCTTCACCGGCACCCCGACGACCGTCTCCTCGATCGCGAGGTCACCGGAGGTCGTGGGGAAGATCGCCTTCTTCATGAGCGTGATCTCGAGGTAGCTCCTGCCGCCGCGCGGCACGCGCCGGACCGTGCTGCGAGGATCGAGCGGTATCTCCTCGACCCAGAACCCCGTGTAGGACGGGAGCTTCTGCGGGCCGGGCACGTCAACGAGGTCGGGCTCGCTGTAGACCTTGTAGGTGAGCAGCACCTGCTCGCCGACATAGACCTCCTTGCGATCCACCTGCGCCTCGACGAGCACCTCCCCTTCCGGCTCCCCGGCGGGCCCCCCCACCGCAGGCAGCCGGCCCCGCAGGGGGCCCGCTGGAGCCTTCCGAATCCTCCCTTCCACGACCTCCACGGAGATCGGCTCGGTGCGCAACTGGCGGTCCCCCACCATGACCGCGATCCCCGGAATGGTCACCGTCCCTTTCCTGCGAGGAAACAGGGCGTAGGTGTACTGCTTGGAGGTGCTGCTCGAGGCCTGCCCGCCCGACCAGACCATCGAGGTCGACGTGCTGATGCTGGGACCCGCGGCGATGGTGAAGTCGGCGAGGCTCGACATGTCCGGATCCTGGATGCGCGGCGGGCTCGTCCCGCGGACCTCGATGGTGAGGGTGAGAGTGTCCCCTTCGCCGATCCGCGCCGCATCGACGCGGGCCGACACGGTGGTGTCGTCCGCGACCGCGAGGGGCGCCCCGCCATCCAGGGCCGGCGGGGTGGAAAGGCAGACGACGAGGAGGACCGCCGCGCGCCTCACCAGTCCCTCTCCGGCTTACGTTCGGGAGGCTGGGTCAGGATCGGCATCTGTTTGCCCTTTTCCTGGTTCTTCATCGCGTCGAGCAGCCGGAGCGCCTCCTCGCGGGAGAGCTTCTCCCTGGGGGCCGGACTCTGCTGCTTGCGGTCACGTTGAGGCCCGTTCGGATTGCTCCGATCGCTCTCACCGTCCTGTCCTTTTCGGCCGTTGGGATCCTGCTGGTCCTTGTCCTTCTGCTGGTCGTCGGGCGGCGGCTTCTGGTCCGGCGGCGGCTCCCCCTGTTGCGCGCCCGGGCGGGGGGGCGGCGGCCGCTTCTTGTTCTGCTCCTGCATCTGCCTGAGAGCCAGCTCGAGGTTCCTCTTGGCGTCGACGTCTTCGGGCTGCAGCCGGAGGGCCTCCTGGTAGTTGCGGATCGCCTCCTCCCAGTTCTTCCGGGCGAGGTGCGTGTTGCCCGCGTTGAACCGGGCTCCCTCCGCCAGAGCCTTCTCGCGCGCCGCGAAGGCCTGCCGATACTCCTCGTAGGCCTTGTCGAACTGCCCCGCCTGATAGAGGACGTTTCCGATGTTGTAGTGGACCCCGGGCGAGGCCGGATCGAGCGCCTGCGCCTGCCGGTACTTCTCGAGCGCCTCCTTGAAGCGCCGTTCGCCGTAGAGTCGGTTTCCCTCCGCCACGAGGCCCGAGACCGAGTCCGCCCGAGCCGGCGAACCGGGCGCGGCGATCAGCGCGCACGCGCCGATGAGCAGGACGGTGCGGAGTCTCTTCATGGGTTCATGCCGCCATCTCGCGCGACGTCCGGTCCCGTGCGCCTTCGCGCGGTTCGGCCTTGGCCCGGCCGCTCAGGAGCGCCTCGGCGATGAGCGCGGCGAGACCGATCGCCAGCGGGATCTGGAACCTCTCCTCGTACTGGGTGGTGAGACGCGCCTGCATCTCTTTCTTGTCCATCCCGGCGATCTCCTCGGCGATGTGGTCGAGCTCCGACTCAGCGGCCGTCGCGGGAAGGTACCTTCCCCCCGTCAGCTCGCTCAGGCGCGCGAGCAGGGTCTCGTCCAGCCGGGTGGTCACCACGCGCTGCTGCTGGTCCTTCTTGTACCCGGTGATCTCGCCGGAAGGCGAGCGGATGGGGATCGGGCCGCCGGATGGGGTCCCCACGCCGAGCGCGTGGATGACGAGCCCCTGCGACGCCGCCTCCTTTGCCGCCTCCTCCACCTCGGCCTCCTCCACCTGCTCTTCTCCGTCGCTGAGGATCACCATCACCTTGAACTTGCGCTGCTCCGGCCCGAAGACCTTCGCGGCCGCGCGCAGGGCCTCCGCGATCGAGGTGCCCGGGTAGGAGATCATGTCCGGGCTGAGATCGTCGAGAAAGATCCGCACGGCGTTGTAGTCGAGCGTCAGCGGGCAGGCCACCCCGGCCGCCCCGGCGAACGCGACCAGGCCCACGCGGTCTCCGGTGAGCCGGTCGAGCAGACGCGACGACTCCTCGATCGCCTTGGCCAGGCGGCTCGGCTTGATGTCCTCCGCGAGCATGCTCTCGCTCACGTCGATGGCGAGGAGCACGTCCACGCCCTGTCGCGTGACCTGCTGGAGCGAGCTCCCCCATTGAGGACGGCAGGCCGCGAGGATCAGGAAGAGCGCCGCCACGACGAGCAGGATCGACTTGATGACGAGCTTCTCCATCGAGGCGGACCGCACGAGACGGGACAGCAGGGGCTCCGCGGCGAACTCGCGCAACGCCCGCCGGCGGCGCACGAGCTGCGCGGCGAGCCAGAAGGCGAGCACCGGCAGCAGAAGGAGGGCCCAGAGAAGCTCGGGTCGGGCGAACCGCATCAGGGGATCCTCCTCAGACGGGTGCCCGCGAGAGTCAGCTCCGCGGCCAACGCGGCCAGACCCGGCCAGAGCAGCCAACCGAAAAGATCCTCGTACCGGACGTAGTGCGTCACCTTGATGTCGGTCTTCTCCATCTCGTCGATCTGCTTGAGGATGGCGGAGAGCGAGTCGGCGTCGGTGGCCCGGAAGTACCGGCCGCCGGTGAGGTCGGCCACCGTGGTGAGCGTCTCCTCATCGATGTCGGCTCTCAGGTAGAGGTAGCGTTTGCCCATGAATGGATCCTGCACCGGATAGGGCGCCTCCCCCTTCGTCCCCACTCCGATCGTGTGGATCTTGATGCCCAGGCTCTGCGCCACCGCCGCCGCCGTGGTCGGATCGATCTCGCCGCGGTTGTTCCGGCCGTCGGTGAGCAGGATGATCACGCGGCTCTTCGCGTCGCTCTGGTGGAGCCTGGTGATGGCCGACGACAGACCGGTGCCGATGGCGGTCCCTTCGTCCAGTTGAGCGAAATCGACGCCGGCGAGAAGCTCCTTCAGGATGTCGTAGTCGAGCGTGAGCGGACACCTCGTATAGGCCCGCCCCGCGAAGACCACGAGCCCGATCCGGTCGTTCCGCCGGCCCGCGATGAACCTGGAGACGGCGTCCTTGGCCACCGCCAGCCGGTTGTTCGGCTTGAGGTCCTCGGCCATCATGCTGGTCGAGTTGTCCAGTGCGACCACGATGTCGATGCCGCGCGTGAGGATCTCCTCCTTCGCCGAACCGGTCTGGGGCCGCGCGAAGGCGAGCAGCAGCAGGGCCAGCGCGACCACCCTCAGCGCGAAGGGAACGTGCCTCGCGCGCGTCGCGGCCGACGCCGCGATCCCCCGCAAGAGCCGGACCTCCGAGAAGCGCACCGAGCCCTTCGACCTTCTGGCGGCGAGCCAGTATCTCGCGATGACCGCCGGGAGCGCGAGGAGCCCCAGCAGCAGCCACGGCGAGGCGATCCGGATCATGCGGCCACCCCGGAACCGGCGATGGGGGCGGGCCGGTCCCGCTCGATCACGCGCCGCGCCGCGTCCACGGTCTCATCGACGCGTGCGCGTTCGGGGCGATGCTTCGCGAACTTGACGAGATCGCACGCCTCCAGGAAGAGCCGGGTCAGATCCCGCACCTCCTTCACGACGCCGAGGCGCTCCAGATCGGTGGTGACCTCCTCGGTCGTGCGATCCAGGGCGTCGAAACCGTGCCGTTCGCCCAGGTATCTCTTGATGATCTCCGACAAAACGACGTGAAACTCCTTGACCCGCCCCTGCGCCAGGAGGGGCGAGGCGATCAGCCGCTCGAGATCCGCCAGCGCGCGCTCCCAGGGAGGGGTCGCAGGCACGACAGGCGCGGGAACCACCGCCACGGGGCGCGCCCGGCGCCTGAACCGCCGCACCGCCAGGAAGAGGGCCGCCCCAAGCGCGAGCAGGCCGGCGCTCCACAGGATGAGCGGCCACCACTCGCGCGAGATGACCCACTGGCCCTTGTTGCCGGCGGCCGGCTCGTCGGGGCGCCCGAGGACTGACTTGACCGTGAGGACCACAGGGTCCGTCAGGACCTCGCGCGTTTCCGCCGACGCGGCCAGGCGGTAGACGAGCTTGAGCGCCGGCAGCTTGTTCGCTCCGGGCTGGAAGAGCCTCAACCGGATCGACCACCAGGTCTGACCCGCGCCCCCCCCTTGCGTCTCGACCGGCTTGACCTCGTCGACCATGACCAGGGGCACCGCCGCCCCGGCCCTCTCGTCCTCGGATGGCTCCCGCGGGCCGGACAGGGCGGCGGCCACATCGGGAAAATCGAAGACGGCTCCCGGCGGATGGGTGACCTTCAGGGTCAGCACCACGGGATCCCCCACCGTGATCTCCCCCGCCGGCGCCTCCAGCCGCGCCGTCACCTCCGGGCCGGCGGCGGCCGCGAGGCCTCCGCATGCCGCCAGCAGGGCAGCCCGGAGGAAGGGACCGGTGACCCGTCTCACGCCCGCGCCCTCCTCGCGCGCGCCTCGAAGAACCTCACCAGGGGGACGTCGTACGGACGGCCGGTCGACAGATCCACCGAATCGATCCCGCTGGAGCTGAAGAACCTCTTGCGCTCCTGGCGGCGCGCGAGGGCCCGCTCGCGGAAGGTCTTGACGAGCCGCGCGTCGGAAGTGTCGATCACCATCGTTTCGCCCGTCTCCGGGTCCTCGACCTCGAGCAGACCGACGCGGGGGAGGGACTCCTCGCGCGGGTCCCCGATGACGATCGCCACCAGGTCGTGCCGCCTCGCCGCACGCCGCATGACCTTCTCGTACCCGCTCGCGATGAAGTCGGAGATCAGGAACATCACGGAGCGTCTGCGGAAGACCCTCATCGCGTGCTCGAGGGCCCCCGCGATGTCGGTGCCGCTCGATTCGGGGACCGAGTAGAGCAGCTCGCGGATGACGCGCAACACGTGGGTCCGGCCCTTCTTGGGCGGAACGTGCTTCTCGATCCGGTCCGTGAACTGCAGCAGCCCCACGCGATCGTTGTTCTTGATGGCGGAGAACGCGAGCAGCGCCGAGACCTCGGCGGCCAGGTCCCCCTTGAGGCGGTTGACGCTGCCGAAATCGCGCGAGGCCGAGGCGTCAACCAGCAGCGCGACCGTCAGCTCCCTCTCCTCGACGAACTTCTTGACGTAGGGATGCCCCATCCGCGAGGTGACGTTCCAGTCGATCGTGCGGATGTCGTCGCCGCTCTGGTACTCGCGCACCTCGGAGAACTCCATGCCGCGGCCGCGGAACACCGAGTGGTACTCCCCTGCCAGCGACTCGTTGACGAGCCGGCGGGTGCGGATCTCGATCCTCCGGATCTTGCGGATCACTTCCCGGGGGAGGACCCCCGCCGCCGCGCCGGCGTCGGCCCGCCCGTTCACCTACGGGACCTCGACCGCGTCGAAGACGCGCCGCACCACATCCTCGGGTGTCACCTCCTCCGCTTCGGCCTCGTAGGTCAGGATGACCCTGTGCCGCAGCACGTCGGGCCCGATCGCCTTCACGTCTTCGGGCGTGACGTAGCCCCGGCCCCGGATGAAGGCGTGCGCGCGCGCCGCCATCGTGAGAAAGATCGTGGCCCGGGGAGACGCTCCGAACTGGACCAGCGGCCCGATGTCGAGCTTGTGCTCGGCGGGGCGGCGCGTCGCGTGGACGATGCTGACGATGTAGTCCTTGACCCTGTCATCGGTGTACACGTGCGTGACCGCCTCGCGCGCCCTCAGGATCTCCGCGGTGCCCGCCACCTTGGCGGCGCGCGGCACGCGCCCCGTCGTCATCCTCTCGAGGATCTCGCGCTCCTCCTCCCGCGTGGGATAGTCCACGCGGATCTTGAGCATGAACCGGTCGACCTGCGCCTCGGGGAGCGGATAGGTCCCCTCCTGCTCGATCGGGTTCTGGGTGGCCATCACGAGGAAGGGATCGGGGAGCGGGTAGCTGGTGTCGCTGATCGTGACCTGCCGCTCCTGCATCGACTCGAGCAGGGCCGACTGGACCTTGGCCGGGGCCCTGTTGATCTCGTCGGCCAGGATGATGTTGGCGAAGACGGGCCCCTTCCGGGCGTAGAAGTTGCCGTCCTTCTGGTTGTAGATCATCGTGCCGACCAGGTCGGCCGGCAGCAGGTCGGGGGTGAACTGGATCCGCTGGAACGCGGCGTCGATCGTGTCGGAGAAGGTCTTCACCGCGAGGGTTTTGGCCAGCCCGGGTACCCCCTCCACCAGCAGGTGCCCCTGGCACAGCATACCGATCATGAGCCGGTCCAGGAGACCCTTCTGGCCCACGATCACTTTCTGCATCTCCGAGAGGACCTTCTCCACGAAAAGGCCCTCCTGGCGCACCATTTCGTTTATGGCCTGAATGTCGGTCGGCATTCTCTCTCCGAGTGACGAACGGATCAGACCGCCGGGCGCGGTCCCGGCCCCTCCCGGGCCGTTCGAGGCCAAAAAAGGGGCCCTCTTCTGTTGAATGCGGCTGTTCCAGCCATTATGTTTTGTCTCCGGCCGGAATGGGCCGAGAGTCTACGCCACATCCTTAATAGCGTCAAGGATTTAAGCGTGGCCTCCCCCCCGCTGCGTCGGGAGGTCCATGCGCCGCCGCCGCTGGAAACGGGTCATGTCCGGCGGCAAACGCTCGGCAACGCCTCGGGGGTTTCATGAACGTCTCCGCCACAAGGCTCCTCGCCGCGCCGGCACTGATTCTTGCCTTCGCGCCGAGCCGGCGCAAGGTCCGGTGAAGGGATGCGCCGGAAGCTGGCCATCGCCTTCGTCTCGGTCGCGCTGGTCGCGGGGCTCTCAAACTACCTGATCGTCGCCCTCTTCAAGGATTCCGCGATCTCCACCACGATGGGGCTGGCCCTGGCCGACGTGCTGATCGGGGTGCTGGCGGGCATCTCCCTGTCGCGGTACTTCACGCGGCACCTCAAGGACCTGGCGACCGCGGCCTCCCAGATGAGCAAGGGGGACCTGACCCGCAAGGTGGAGATCCACACGGGGGACGAGATCGAGGAGCTCGCCTCCTCCTTCAACCTCATGGTCGGGAGCCTCTTCAACGTGGTCACCGAGGTGAAGTCCACGGCGCAGCAGATCTTCGCCTCCGCCCAGTCGCTGTCGGCCACGGCGGCTGAGGTGAACGCCTCCACGGAGGAGATCTCCACCACGGTGCAGAACATCGCCAAGGGGGCGGAGGGGCAGTCGGAGATGGTCAACCGCACGATCGAGATCACACGCAGCGTCGCCCACTCCACCGAGGAGATCGCCGACAAGGCGCGGGCCGCCGCGGCCCTTGTCTCCGAGGCGGGCTCGCGCGCGCGGCAGGGAGCCGACGACGCGGCCGCCGCCATGGACAAGATCAGCGAGATCTACCACAAGGTCGAGCGCGCGGCGACCTCGGTGGGCGGGTTCCGCGAGCGCGCGCTGCAGATCAACAAGACGGTCGACTCGATCACGTCCATCGCGCAGCAGACCCACCTCCTGGCGCTCAACGCCACCATCGAGGCGGCGCGGGCCGGAGAGCACGGCCGAGGGTTCGCCGTGGTGGCCGAGGAGGTCGGAAAGCTGGCCGACAACGCCCGTGTCTTCGCGGACCAGATCGCGGACCTGGCCCAGGGGATCAACACGGGGTCGGCGGGAGTCATCGAATCGATGAACGACAGCCTGGCCGCCGCCGTGGAGGGACGCAGCGTCGTGGGGGGCGTGAGCCGGACCCTGGACGACATCAAGCAGACCGTCCTGGCGACGGTGGATCGCGTCATGGAGATCTCCGCCGCCACCGACAAGCAGGCCCGCGGCGCCGAAGGCCTCGTCAAGGCGATCGAGGAGATCTCGCGCATCGCCGAGAATAACGCCGCGGGAACCCAGGAAGCCTCCGCGGCCACGCAGGAACAGACCGCCTCGATGCAGGAGATGTCGGCCTCGGCGCAGCAGCTCGCGCGCACCTCCGACACCCTCAAGGAACTGGTCACGATCTTCAGGATCTGAGAGGACAACGTGCCGACCCTTCACGAGTGGACCCCGAGCGAGAGCGCCTGCGTGAAGTTCCGCCTCGGCGACAGGGGGTTCGGCATCCCGCTCTCACAGGTGCGGGAGATCGCCGTCGCCGAGAGGGTCTCGCCCGTCCCGCTCGCTCCGCGGGTGGTGCGGGGGATCACGGCCCTGCGCGGCCACGTCGTCACGCTGCTCGACGTGAGCGCGATCTTCGAGCTGCCGCTCCCTCCCGACCGGTCGCGCGAGGACCGGTTGATGGTGATCCTTGACGAGCCGCACGAGCATCTGGGGCTCTACGTCCACGGGCCCGTGGAGATCGGCCGGGCCATCGTGGGACGCGACGCCCCGGTGGCCGCGGCCGCCCCTCTGGTGATGCTCGCCGCCGCGGGGGGCCGCGGGCAGGCCGGGGCCCTCGAGGAGGGCTCCGACGAGCCGGGCGGGGCCGGCGAGGACGCCGGCTCGATCGTCCATCTTCTGTCGGCAAGCGATCTGGTCGCTTTCTGCGACGCCCGGGTCCTGGAAGGGTTCCGGCGAAAGGCCTGAGGAGACAATCCATGACCGCCCCACCGCTCAGGGTCCTCATCGTGGACGACGCGCTCTTCATGAGATCCATGATCCGGGACATCCTGAGCAACACCGGCCGGTTCGAGGTCGTGGGCGAGGCGGCCAACGGACTCGAGGCGGTCCGGAAGTACTCCGAGCTGAAGCCCGGGCTCGTCACCATGGACATCGTCATGCCGGAGCTGGACGGGATCGAGGCCACGCGCGAGATCCTGAGGCAGGACCCGCAGGCGAGGATCGTGATGTGCAGCGCGCTCGGGCAGGAGGCCCTGGTGATCGAATCGATCTCCGCCGGCGCGCGCGACTTCATCGTGAAGCCCTTCACCCCCGAGAAGGTTATCCGCGTCGTCGACAACGTCACGAGCCGATGAAGAAAGCTGGATGAACACTCGTGGACATGAAGAAGTACCTCGACCTGTTCGTCTCCGAGGCCGGCGAGCACATCCAGGCCGCGGGCAGTGAGGCCTCCCGACTCTCCGCCGGTCTGACCCCGCCCGACATCCTCAACTCGCTGTTCAGGCACTTCCACTCCATCAAGGGGATGGCGGCCTCGATGGGCTTCACGCCCATCACCACGCTGAGCCACGCGGTGGAGGACCTGTTCGACCATCTGCGGAAAAAAGACATGGAGGTGCCACCCGGTTTGAGTGACCTGCTGATGGAGGTGCTCGACACCACATCCGCGATGGTCTCCCAGGCCGCCGCGGGGCCCGACGCGTCGATCGCGATCGATCCGTCTCCGATGGCCGCCAGGATCCGGGCGTTGATTCCCCCGCCCGGCGCCGTCGCGGCCCGCGTGCGGGGGGCCGGGCCCCCGGTCCAGCCCGCGCCCGGGCCGGCCGCCGCTCCACCACCCTCCCCTGCCTCGGAGCGCCAGTTCCGCTGCCTGATCGGAATCGATCCGGCTGCCGACTTCCCCGGGCCAAGGGCGGCGCTCGCGGTCAGACGTCTCGAGAGGATCGGGCAGATCGTCGGCTGCGAGCCTCACCAGGACGCCCTGCTCACCACATCGTTCGGCGGTGAGATCGTCGTCACCCTGTCCACCGACCGCCCCGAGGCCGCCATCCGCGCCTGCCTGAACGACCTGCTGGACCTGCGCAGGCTCGAGATCTCCGAGGGAGGCGCGCCCGGTGCGCCGGGGACCGCGCCGCCTCCCCTCGCGGATACAGCCGCGCAGGCGACCGTGCGCATCCAGACGTCCACGCTCGACTGGTTCCTCGATTCGATGTCCGGGATGATGGCCCGCCGGGGGGCGCTCGCCGAGGCGCTGCGCTGCCGGCAGGTCGACGCGGCCACTCTGGCGCTCGAGAAGCTCTCCGAGTCGATCGACGGACTGCGCGAGCGGGTGATGGAGCTGCGTCTGATGCCCTTCGAAGGGATCTCCCCGCGGTTGACCCGCACCGTCCGGGAGGTGGCCCGCAGGACGGCCAGGCGCGTCTCGCTGCAGATCACCGGCGCTGAGGTGTCTCTGGACCGATCGGTGCTCGAGGAGATCATCGATCCTCTCGACCACCTCCTTCGCAACGCGGTGGACCACGGCATCGAGCTACCCACCGAACGCGAGCTGGCCGGCAAGCCCCCTGCCGGCACGATACGCATCGACGTCTCACGCTCGGCCGACATGGTGCAGGTGGTCGTCGAGGATGACGGCCGGGGCATGGACCTGGCGGCGATCCGGCGCAAGGCCCTTTCGGGAGGGTTCTTCACCCAGGCCGAGCTGGCGGCGATGGACGAGCCTCAGATCCTCATGCTGACCACGATCCCCGGCTTCTCCACGGCGGCGAAGATCACGGAAGTCTCGGGGCGCGGGGTCGGCATGGACGTGGTGCGCACGCGGATCGAGGCGATGCGCGGGCACATGAGCATCAGCTCGACGCGCGGCACCGGGACGCGGATCTCGATGAGCGTCCCGCTCACCGTGGCGGTGATCGACGCTTTCCTCGTCGAATGCGGCGCGGGCCTCTTCGCGGTGCCCGCCGGCGCGGTGGGTTCCGTCGAGCTGATCGACCCCGTTCACCTGCGTTCGAGCCTCGGCGGAGCGTTCCTGCCCGCCCGTCGCGGTCCCTCGGATCCGGACGCTTCGGAGCTGGTCCCCGTGGTCGATCTGGACGAGGCGCTCGGCTCCGCCCCGAGAGGGGCCTCCCCGCCCGGCGCCTCCCCCGTGCCGGTGCTGGCCTACCAGGTCAACGGCACCCGCGGGGCCCTCGCGGTCGGCAAGATCCGCGGGCGCGGTGACCTGGTGGTCAAGCCGCTGGGCCCCCCGCTCGAGCGGCTCCGCAGATACTCGGGGGTGGCCCTGCTCGACGACGGCAACCTCGCCCTCATCCTCGATCTTGCGAACCTCGCGAGGAGCGCATGAAGCCCTTCGATCCCGCCACACTGACGCCGGTCCAGCTCGCCGCGCTGCGGCGCGCCTCGGCCGCCGGAGCCAGGAGCGCCGTGGCGGCCATCTCCGGGATGACCGGATGGACGCTCGAACGTCCGGTCCCGAAGGTGCGTTCGCTCCGGCCCGACGACGTCACCAGTCTGATGGGGGGGGCCGAGATCGAGATGGTGGGCCTGCGTCTGGGCATCCGGGGCGAACCGCGTGGAGAGCTCCTCATCGCCCTTCAACCCGCCTCGGCGCACCGGATCCTCGGCGCGCTCCTGCCCGGTGCCCCGCCGCTCGCATCGCTCGAGGAGATGTCCCCGATCGAGGAGTCGGCCTTGCGGGAGGCGGGCAACATCCTCGGCGCCGCTTACCTCGGCGCGCTGGGCTCGACGTTCGGCCGGGCCCTGATCCCCACGGTGCCCGAGCTGGCCATCGACATGGCGGGGGCCCTCACCGACGACCTACTCGTCCGGACCGGACGCGGGGCGGAGTCGACGCTCGTCATCGAGGTGGAGATCGGCGCGAAGGATCACGGGCCGGTGGCGCACCTGCTTCATCTTCCCGACTCCGGCTGCCTCCCCGCGATGCTCGCGGCGCTGAGCGCGCTCGACGCCATCCGCCCCTCCCCCGACCCTTTCGGTGTCTGAGGCCGTGAGGGATCGGCCCGAATCGGTGGAGATGGGGGAGTTCCTGGTCAGGCGCGCCGAGGAGGCTCCGCTGGGACTCACCATCCGCGGTCTCGGCTCCTGCGTAGCCGTCTTCCTCTACGATGGCGGCCGGGGCCTGGGCGGGCTGGCCCACGTCCTGCTGCCCGAGCCCCTCGAGGGCTCGCCTCTCACCCGGCCGGGCCGCTTCGCGCCCACCGCCGTGGCTGGGATGCTCGACGAGATCCTCCAGCGCGGTGGCCGGCGCGAGAGGCTCCGGGCCAAGCTTGCCGGCGGGGCCCACATGTTCAGCAACGGCCTTCCCGAACGCCAGACCGTGGGGGAGCGCAACGTGAGGGCGGCGCTCCAGGCGCTCGAGCGGGAATCGATCCCGGTGGCGGCGGCGGACACCGGCGGTTCGTGGGGGCGCACGCTGCTGGCCGACCTGGCCTCAGGCACGCTGAGGATCACGAGCCTCAAGCATGGGGCAAGCGAGATCTGATCGGGCCCGTTCAGGCGTGGCGGTTGATCATCGCCGTGATGACTTCCCTGGACTGGGCGCCGATGATCTGATCCACGATCTTGCCCTTCTTGAAGACCAGCAGCGTCGGTATGCTCTGAATCCCGAACCGGGCCGCGGTGGCGGGGTTCTGATCGACGTCCAGCTTTCCGATGCGGACCTTCCCCTTGAGCTCGTCGGCCAGCTTCTCGAGGACCGGAGCGACCATGCGGCACGGTCCGCACCAGGTGGCCCAGAAATCGACGAGGATCGGGCCCCCATCGGTGCTGGAGACTTCCGCCTCGAAGTTGCTGTCGTTGAGGATCACCATGTTGTTGGTCATTCGTCGCTCTCCGCTGTCGGCCATGAGGTCGCTGCAGGAAACGGCGTGAGTATAACATGCGTCCATGAGACATCCGGCGCGGGCCCGCGGTTCCCCATCCACCTCGCGTCGCCGCCGCCGTCTGGGACAGCACTTCCTCGTGAATGTCCAGGCGGCGCGGAGGATCGTCGAACGGTTCGCGCCGAAGCCAGGATCGCGCGTCATCGAGATCGGCCCGGGGCGCGGCGCCCTGACGACGCTCCTCATGGAGTCGGGCGCCTCCGTCATCGCGGTGGAGGTCGATCCGGGCCTCGCCGACGAGCTGAGAGAGCGCTTCGCGGGCCTGCCCCCCTTCACGCTGATCGAGGCCGACATCCTGCGCTGCGACATCGCCGCGCTGGCCGGGGGCGAGCCGTCCAGGGTGCTGGCGAACCTCCCCTACTCGATCACGGGCCCGGTCCTCATGCGTCTGTTCGCCGCGTGCGGCTCCCTGACCGACATGACGCTCATGCTTCAGCGCGAGGTGGCCAACCGCATCGTGGCGTCCCCGGGGGGCCGGGTCTACGGTTCGCTCTCGGTGGTCGCCCAGTATTTCACCGATCCGCGCGCGATCATGGATCTGGCCCCCGGCTCCTTCTCGCCCCCCCCGGCGGTCTCCTCCACGGTGCTCGAGATGCCGTGCAGGGCCCGCCGCGAGCTGACGGCCGGCGACGAGAAGCTCTATCCGGCCTTCGTGAGGCTCCTGTTCGGCAGGCGGCGCCGCACGTTGCTCAACAACCTCAAGGGGGCTGGCCACTTCCCGGCGGCGATTCTGGAGCGCCTGCCGGGGCTGGCCGACCCCGCGGCCGGGCTGGGGAGGGCCGGGCTCGACCCGCTCCGGCGCCCCGAGACCCTGGCCCGGGGGGAATGCCTGGAGCTCTTCCGGGCCCTCGCTTCGGGCTGATGCTGTTATATAATGCGGCCGCCTCGCGGTCCCGTTCCCCATTCCCCTGTCTTTCCGGCGCATGAGAGCCGGCCCGAATCGATGACCACACCTTCATCCCTGCGGATCATCCCGCTCGGCGGTCTGGGCGAGTTCGGGATGAACATGATGGCGCTGCGCTACGAGGACTCGGTCCTCGTGGTGGACGCCGGGCTCATGTTCCCCGACGAGGGGTTCCTCGGCGTGGACATCGTGGTGCCCGACATGACCTGCATCGAGGAAGACCCCAAAGCGCTCGCGGGGGTGATCCTCACGCACGGCCACGACGACCACATCGGGGCCCTCCCGCACCTGCTGCAGCGGGTCGGCGCCCCGATCTTCGGCACCAGGCTGACCCTCGGCATCGCGCGCCAGCGCCTCACCGAATATGGCATGGAGGAGAAGGCCGACTTCCGCCGGGTGGTCCCGCGCCAGCGGGAGACGGTCGGGGACTTCGAGGTCGAGTTCATCCAGGTGACCCACTCGATCCCCGACTCGGTCGCGCTGGTCATCCGGACGCCGGCCGGCACGGTGGTGCACACCGGTGACTGGAAGATCGACCTGAGCCCGGTGGACGGCCGGGGCTTCGACTTCCGGCGCTTCTCCGAGCTGGGGGACGAGGGGGTGCTCGCGCTCATGTCCGACAGCACCAACGCCGCCCGCAGGGGCTTCACCCCCTCCGAGCGCGACGTGGGCCGCGCGCTGGCCCCCATCATCCAGAGCGCGCCGGGGAGGGTGGTGCTCACCACCTTCGCGAGCAATATCCATCGTCTGCAACAGGTGGTGGACATCGCCGCGCGCGTCGGGCGCAAGGTCGCCTTCGTGGGACGCAGCGTCTCCACCAACGTGAGGGTGGCCGAGGAGCTGGGCTACATCAACGTGCCGCCGGGCATCTCGATCGACCCGCGTGAGGTCATGAAGCTGCCGCGCGACAAGGTGATCCTGATCGCGGGGGGGAGCCAGGGGGAGCCGATGTCGGCCCTCTCGCGCATGGCTCTCGACGACCACCGTGACGTGAGCCTCGAGCCGGGGGATCTGGCGATCCTCTCTGCGCGGAAGATCCCCGGCAACGAGAAGGCCATCTCCCGTCTCGTGAACCACCTGTGCCGGCGCGGCGCCAACGTCCTGATGGACGAGACGCCCGGCATCCACGTCTCCGGGCACGCCTCGCGCGAGGAGCTCAAGATCATGCTGGCGCTCACCCGGCCCCGTTTCTTCATCCCGGTGCATGGCGACTACCAGCACCTCTCGCAGCACGCGCAGCTCGCCGAGGAATCGGGGATTCCTCGCGAGCGCATCCTCGTGGTGGAGAGCGGAGACATCGTCCGGCTCACCGCCACGGAGGCGCGGGTGGAGGGCCGGGCGCCGGTCGGCTCGGTCTTCATCGACGGCACGCAGGAGGAGGTCGATCAGATCGTCATCCGCGACCGCCAGCACATCGCCGAGGACGGCATCGTGATGCCGGTGGTCGGCATCAACAAGCACTCCGGAGCCATCGAGCAGCCCCCCGAGATCGTCAGCCGCGGTTTCGTGTGGGTCGAGAACTCCGACGGCCTCTTCGCGGAGGCCGGATTGCTGATCGTGAAGACCATCGAGTCGGCCTCCATCGAGGAGCGCAGTGACCGTGGGTTCATCAAGACCCTCGTTCACGCCGAGCTCAAGCGTTTCCTGCGCAAGAAGACGGGCCGCAGACCGATGATCATCCCCGTGATCCTGGAGGTCTGATGAAGCTGTTCAGGAAGTTCCGCGTCTTTCCGCGCCGAAGCGAGCTGGTCGGCCTCCTGATGCTCTTCTCGGTCATCCTGCTCGCCATGGCGCTGGTCTCGTACAGCCCCACCGACGCATCCTTCCTCACGCGCGACTCGGCCCAGGGGACCTCCCGCAACCTCGTCGGCACGATAGGCGCCAGCGTGGCCGACCTGAGCTTCCAGCTCCTCGGGCTGGCCTCCTGGTTCCTCCTGGTGCCGCTGGCCCTCGGGGGCTGGCGCCGGATCTGGAGCCGCGACGGGCCGGGCGCGGGAGCGGGCCTGCTGGGGCACGGCGCGATCCTGTGCGGCCTGCTCGGCCTGCTCTCCCTGGTCATCGGCTCGGTGCATGACGGTGGAGAGGAGATCCTGGCGGGGGGCGTGGTCGGAGCCTTCCTGGCCGACTTCCTGGTCCGGTACCTCAACACCGCGGGGGCCTTCGTGATGTCCGCCGCCTTCATGGCCCTGGGCGCCACGGTGGCGACGCACATCTCCTTCGGCCACCTGATCGGGGCCGTGCGCAAGGCCATCCTCGCCGCTCTGCGCCGCACCCGGACGGCCTGGGCCCACTGGCGCGAGAGCCGGCGCAAGGAGAAGCTGCGCAAGCGGATCATCTTGAAGCACACGAAGAAAGCGGCCGAGGTGGAGTCCCCTGTCCAGGTGATTGACGAAGAAGAGCGCGCCGGCGAACCCGCGCGCCGATCGCCCCTCCGCGCCGCGGCGGCGGCTGTGGCCGCCGGCGCGCCGGCGATGGTGCGCTCGAAGCTCCCCGCGGCAAAGCCCAAGCCCGCCCCGGCCCAGGCGAGCCTTCCTCTCGTGGACGCGCCGCATGCCTTCACCCTGCCTCCCCTCTCGCTCCTGCAGTCGGCGCACGGCGCCGCCGCGGTCGACGATCAGGAGCTCTACGCCAAGGCCAAGGTCCTCACGGAGAAGTGCCGCGAGTTCGGCGTGGCGGGCTCGGTCGTGGAGATCCATCCGGGCCCCGTCGTGACGACCTTCGAGTTCAAGCCGGAGGCCGGCATCAAGTACAGCCGGATTACGGGGTTGGTGGATGACCTCTGCCTGGCGCTGCAGGCCGAGTCGGTCCGGATCGACCGGATCTCGGGCAAGTCCACGGTGGGGATCGAGGTGCCCAACAAGGTGCGCGAGACGATCTACCTGAGGGAGCTTCTCGAGTCCGACAAGTTCGTCAAGAGCCAGTCCAGGCTCTCGCTGGCCCTGGGGAAACGGATCGACGGGGAGGTTTACATCGCCGACCTGTCCCGGATGCCCCACCTGCTGATCGCCGGGGCCACCGGCGCCGGCAAGTCGGTCTGTCTCAACGCGCTCATCGCCAGCATGCTCTACAGATCGACCCCCGAGGAGGTCAAGTTCATCTTCATCGACACCAAGAGGCTCGAGCTGGGCATCTACGACGAGATCCCGCACCTGCTCACCCCCGTCGTGACCGATCCGAAGAAAGCGGCCAACGCCCTGCGCTGGGCGTGCATGGAGATGGAACGCCGTTACAAGATGCTGGCCGACTACGGGGTGCGCAGCATCGACCAGTTCAACGCGCTCATCCGGGGCGGTCGGGCGCGGGAGCGCAATCCCGAGGCCACGCCCGAGCAGCTCAGACCGATCCCGTACATCGTCGTCATCATCGACGAGCTGGCCGACCTGATGATCACCTCGGCCGCCGACGTCGAGGAGGGGATCACCCGCCTCGCGCAGATGGCGCGCGCCGTCGGGATCCATCTGATCCTGTCGACCCAGCGTCCCTCGGTGGACGTCATCACGGGGGTCATCAAGGCGAACTTCCCCTCGCGCATCGCCTTCCGCGTCTCCTCGAAGGTCGATTCCCGCACGATCCTGGACGGAAACGGCGCGGAGAAGCTGCTGGGCAACGGCGACATGCTCTTCATGCCGCCGGGCTCCTCGCGTCTCATCAGGCTGCACGGTTCCTACATGAGCGAGGTGGAGTCCTCGGCGCTGGTCGAGCACCTCAAGAGGGCCGCGCGCCCCATCTACGACGAGACGGTCACGAAGGACGTCGCGAGGGAGAGGGCCGCGGTGGAGGCGGAGGAGGACGAGATGTTCCAGGACGCGGTGCGCTGCGTGCTGGAGACCGGCGTGGCCTCCACGTCGCATCTGCAGCGGCGGCTGAGGCTCGGCTACGCGCGCGCCGCGCGGCTGGTCGACCTGATGGAGGCGCGCGGCATCGTCGGCCCGCCCGACGGCAGCAAGCAGCGCGAGATCCTGGTCCAGCGGGACTACCTGCGCACGTTCGAAGAGGCCAATAGCTGAGATTCCCCCGCCCGGTTCTCGAAGCGCTGGCGGCCGCCGCGCTGCTTGGCGTCATGGCCCTCCAGATGATCGCGGCGATGCCGAGCGCATCGGCCGTGGTCGACGAGCCGGCCCACCTGACCGCCGGTTACCTCGCGCTGACGCAGCGTGACCTGACGGTCAACCGGGAGCACCCGCCCCTGGTCAAGGCGCTCGCGGCCCTGCCGCTCCTCTTCATGCATCCGGCCGTGCCGCAGGAACCGGTCGGCGGGCCGCCGCGTTCCTCCGAGGACTATGAGTTCGCCGCCTCGCGCGAGTTCCTCTACCGGCTCAACGACGCGGACCGGTTGCTCTACGCGGCCCGCCTGCCGATCGTCGCATTGACCCTCGGCTGCGGGGCGATCCTCTTTCTGTGGGGACGCGCGATGTTCGGCGGGACGGCGGGGCTCGCGGCGCTGGCGCTCTACTCCTTCGAGCCGAACCTGCTGGCCCACGGACGTCTTGTGACGACCGACATGGGCGCGGCCCTGTTCACTCTGGCGACCCTCGCCTGCCTCGAGCGCGCTCTCGCGCCGGGGACACGCCGCGGCGGCGGATGGATCGTAGCGTGCGGGGCCTGCCTGGGGCTCGGCATGGCGAGCCGCTACTCCGTGGCCCTGCTGATCCCTCCTCTGGCGATGGCGCTGGCCCTCGATCCCCGATCCCCTTCCTGGCGCGTCCGGGGGTCCAGGCTGATCGTCATCATCTCCACGGCGGTCCTCACGGTATCGCTCTGCTACGCGGGATGGACCGGCTCCTTGACGCTCTTTCCGCTCGCCGCCGATCCGGTGGGCGGGCCCTTCCAGACCGAGCCGCTGAGATCCATGGAGACCGGAGCGCTTCTGAGGTGGACGCCGATCCCCCTGCCCCGGCTCTATCTCGAGGGGCTCGACCTGGCCCGCCACAAGAACGCCGAGGTGGAGGGCCCCGGATACCTCAACGGCCAGTACTCGCGCCGAGGATGGTGGTCCTACTTCATCCTCGCGCTCGGCATGAAGACGACCCTCCCCTTTCTTACGCTCGCGGCGCCAGGGCTCGCCCTGATTGCTTTCGGGGCCCGCCGCATCGCGCGCGCGATCCCCTTCGCCTACGTTCTGGCGCCGGCGGCCGGACTCGTGGCGCTCACCACCGCGCTCACCTCGGCGCAGATCGGTCTGCGCTACGTCCTGCCGGTCCTGCCCCTGCTCTGTCTCGCGGGGGGCTGGCTGCTCGCGGAGATCTGGAGACTTGGGAGGTTCGCCGGCCGCGCGGTAGGGATCGCGCTTCTCCTGTGGCACGCGTGGTCGGCCCTGGCGATCCATCCGTACCACCTGGCCTACTTCAACGAGGCGGCGGGGGGGCCCGATCGGGGATACCTCCACCTGGTCGACTCGAACCTGGACTGGGGGCAGGACCTTCCGGGGCTGAGGGAGTTCATGAAGGAGCGGGGCCTGTCACGTATCAACCTGTACTACTTCGGGACAGCGGACCCTGACTACTACGGCATCGAGCGCGCGGTGCCGCCGGAGCCGGGCTACTACGCGGTCAGCGCGACCCACCTGATGGGGGTCTACCTGCCCCAGCGGGACTATCTGGCCCCTTTCCGATCAATGCGCCCCGAAACCACAATCGGTCACTCGATCCTCATCTATCACCTCGAGGAGGTCCCCGCTTTCCTGAGAGTCCCGATCCGGCGCCATTGACGGCCGGCCCGTGGCTTGCCGACGGACCCGGCGGGAACAACATTCAGTCTCCACGGGGTTCGAACCGATCTGGAACCGCTGCGGAGACCCTGAGCCCATGTACAAGATCCTTCTCGCCGACGACGTGAAGCTCACGCTCGCCTCCGAAAAGGCATACCTCGAGGGGAGGAACCTCAAAGTCTTCGCGACATCGTCGGCGAGCGAGGCCCGTGAGATGGCCGGGGTCCTCCAGCCCGACCTGGTGGTGCTCGACTACGAGATGCCGGAGATGACCGGGGCCGAGGTCTGCCGCGAGCTGCGCGACAATCCCCAGACGGCGCACATCCCGGTGCTGATCCTCAGCATCCGGGACGATGCGGAGATCGTCCGGATCTGCGAGGAGGCCGGCGCGGTGGGCTTTCTCCGAAAGGCCGACGGCCGCGAGGCGCTCCTGGAGAGCGTGGCCCGCGTGCTGGGGGTCCCGAGGCGGCGTCACCTTCGCATGGCGTGCGAGTACACGGTGGGGATCGTCGAAGGAGGACGGACCCACACCGGCGTCATTCAGAACGTCAGCGCCAGCGGGATGTTCCTGACCGCGGCGAGGAACTTCGAGTCGGGCATGGCCCTGCGGCTCAGGTTCAGCCTCCCCGGCCTTGCCGAGGAGATCCATGTCCTGGGGGAGGTCGTCAGGAAGGAGGACATCTCGGAGGAGGAGTTCGGCTTCGGGATTCAGTTCCTCGAGCTGACCGCCGAGTCGCGCCAGGCTCTCGTCACCTTCCTCGAAAACAGCATCTGAGGCGCGAGGGCCCTCCTATCCCCGCTCCTTCACCTTCACGGTCCTGGCGGGGATCCCCACGTTGATGTGACGGTCGGGGATGTCGCGCGTCGCGACCCCCATGGTGCCGAGCATCGCGTCGGCCCCCACCTTCGTGCCGGAGAGGACCACGCCGTGGTAGGTGATGCGGGCGCCGTCGCCGATCACCGTCCTGCCCAGGCTCACGTCGTTGATGTCGAGGATGTCGTGGGCGTGCGAGTAGATGTTGGCATAGTCAGACAGCGAGACGTTGTCTCCGATGATCACCTCGCCGCGATCATCCACGAAGGTCTCGCGGTGAAAGACCGTGTTGCTGCCGCAGGTGATGTTGTAGCCGAACGAGAACTCCACGTTGCGGAAGAACTTCACGTTGTCGCCGCACTTGCGGAAGATCCTCCGGGCGAGCATGCGGCGCAGGAGGAAGCCCAGGTGGTCGTTGTGACCCATCGCCGAGCGGTCGAACATGATCCAGAGCCAGAGCAGCGGCTTGTTGCGGTAGAAGCGCGGGGGATCCACCTCGGAGTAATACTCCGACTCCAGCGTCACGTTGCGCGGGTCGAGGCAGGCGACGGTGGCCTTGACCGCCGGCGGAGTCCTGGCCCCCTCCATCAGCCCGGCATAGTCGAACCCGGCCCCGTGGTAGATCTGCACGAGCGTGTCGCGCACGAGATCGTTGTTGTCCACGGCGGGGTCGTCGATCCTGATCGCCAGCTCCTCCACGAAGCGCTGGTAGAGGTCCTCGATCTGAGGGGATTCGAGACCGACCGGCCTTGACGTCATGCTCACCTCCGGGGCTGGCCGGAAACCATACCCCAGTGGTCCGGCTCAGTCAACGCCGCCGGGCTATAATCCAACCGCGATGCGCTTGCGGACCGCGGCCGCCCCGGCAGGGATCTTCGCCTTCGCCTATCTGCTGCGATTCCTCTATCTGCGGCAGATGGCCGCCTCCCCCTTCTTCGACTTCCTCCAGCTCGACCCGCTCTACTATCACGACTGGGCGGTGGCGATCGCCTCGGGGGACTGGATCGGCAAGGAGGTCTTCGAGCAGAGCCCGCTCTACTCCTACCTGCTCGCGCTCTACATGCTCGTCTTCGGCCGCGATCTCTACCTGCTGCGGCTGATCCAGATCGGCGTGGGCTCCGTCTCCTGCGTTCTCGTCTACCTGCTCGGCGCGAGGCTCTTCGATCGGCGCACCGGGATCTTCGCCGGCCTGGGGTGCGCGCTGTACGGCCCCTTCTTCTTCTACGAGGGGCAGGTCATGAAGGAGTTCCTCACCCCGCCGCTCGCCACGGGCGCCCTTCTCCTGGCCCTGCGCCGGCGCCCACCGGGCCTCGCGCCCCTCGCCGGCGCCGGGGCGCTCATCGGGCTGGCCTGCCTCGTGCGAGACAACTTCCTGCTCCTCCTGGCGGTGCTCGCGCTCTGGCTCGTCTTCGATCCGGGCGTCTCCACGGGCCGCGGCAGACTGGCCGCGCCGCTGTCTCTCATGGCCGGCGCGCTCGCCGTGCTCCTTCCCGTCGGGATCCGGAACCTCGCCGTGGGAGGGGGCTTCGTCCTGACGACGTCGGGAGGAGGCGAGGTCTTCTACATCGGCAACGGGCCCTACGCCAACGGCGCCTACGTCCCGCCTCCGTGGGTGAGGTCCAACCCCCGCTTCGAGCACGAGGATTTCAGGAAGAAGGCGCGGGAGATGACCGGGAGGGACCTCACGCGCTCCGAGGCGTCGCGCTTCTGGTGGAAGGAGGGGGCGCGATGGCTGGCGGCCAACCCCGGGCGCGCCCTCCGGCTCTGGGCCCGCAAGTTCGCCCTCTTCTGGAACGACCACGAGCTCCCCGATAACTACTCGTACTACACCTTCAAGCGCTTCTCGTGGCTGCTGGGATATCTCCTCACCTTCGGGCCGGTGGCCGCCCTCGCCTGGGCGGGGGTCGCTCTCTCCTCTTCCGACTGGCGCCGCCTGCTGCCGGTCTATCTCGCCAGCGCGGGATACATGGTCTCGGTCCTGATGGTGTTCAACTTCGGCAGGTTCAGGCTCCCTCTGGTGCCGATTCTGCTGGTCTTCGCGGCCCGCGCGCTCGCCCTGCTGCCCGACGCGGCGCGCGCTCTGACCGGCCGCGCTCCCTCCCGGGTGCCGCGCCTGCGCGCCGCCGTCGCGATCCTCCTCGCCGCGCTCCCCTTCATGTACATCGATCTGTCGAGCGGAGCGGAGGAGCCGTTCCAGGACCGCCTGCACCTGAGCGCCGCCTACCGCCAGGCAGGCCGGGCGCGCGAGGCGGAGAGCACACTGCGCCAGGTGATCGCCGACGCGGAGCAGGTCGCGCGGCGCCACGGGGGGGATCCCACGCGGGCCGCCACCACGCCCGGGGGGATCACCTTCGTTCTGGCCCTGTCGGCCGCCCACCGGGACCTGGGCGGGATCCTGATGGATGACAAGAGGTACGCCGAGGCGGCGCGCGAGTACCGCGCGGCGTCCGATCTCTCCCCCGGGGACGCCTCGTGTCTGATCAGCCTGGGCGGCGCGCTCAAGGCGGGGGGGGATCTCGAGGGAGCGGCCGCCGCCTACCGGAACGCCGCCGCGATCGATCCGGCCAGCTTCGCCGCCCGCTTCGACCTGGCGACCGTCTACTACGAGATGGGGCGGATGCCGGAGGCCCTCTCGGAGCTGGAGGCCGCGCGCCGCGCGATGACCGAGCCCACGCCTCTCGATCTGGCCGACTATCACTACGCGATGGGGGCGGTCCTCTACGCGATCCCGGGGCGCGAGCGCGAAGCTGTTCCCCACTTCACGGAGGCGCTGCGTCTCAACTCCGCCGCGCCCCAGGCGGCCGAGGTGCGCGAGGCTCTGGCTCGGCTCGCCGGGCCCCCTTCCCCTCCGCCTCCTCCCCCTCCAACGCCGGAGCGGTAAAGCGGGCGATGAGGCGGTCGATGCGGCGGAACGCCTTTCGCGCCGCCTCCTGCTCGGCTCCCTTCTTGCTGGTCCCTGAACCGCGGGCCACGGTCCGGTCGGAGATCCTCAGCTCGACCGAGAACTCCTTCCGGTGGTCGGGCCCCGACTCGGCCGACACGCGGTAGACGGGGACCGGCAGACCGACAGCCTGGAGCGCCTCCTGGAGGTCGGTCTTGTGGTCCTGCGCCGTGCGCTGCCCGGTCGCCAGCCGCGCGATCTGCGCCGAGAACTGTCGCGCGATCAGGTCGTGGGCCGGGTCGAACCCCCCGTCCAGATAGATCGCGGCCAGGACCGCCTCGAACGCGTCCGCCAGGAGGGAGTCCTTCTCGCGCCCGCCGCCCCGCTCCTCGCCGCGCCCCAGCCTCAGGTGCGCGCCGATCTTGAGAGCGCGCGCCTTGCGCGCGAGGTTCGTCTCGCTCACGAGAAACGCGCGGGCGTGCGCGAGGTCTCCGACCTCCTGCTCGCCGAACCGCTCGAGCAGCATCCTCGAGACCGAAAGGGAGAGGACGGCGTCGCCGAGGAACTCCAGCGACTCGCTGTGACGTCCCGCGGTCCCCTTCTCGTAGGCCCAGGAGCGGTGGACGAGGGCCCGCTCCAGCAGGTCGCGCCGCGAGAAGCGGTGCCCCAGTGACTTTTCGAGGTCCTCCAGAGGCTCCCCCTGGGGGCGGCTCTCGGTCTGATGTCGGGCCTTACGTCCAGGCACCATGTGGACCTCGCGAATAGGACGGCCGTCATTGTACCACCGGCGCCTCGCGGGGCCCTCGGAGCCAGGATGCTTGCCACATGATCATGAGTCCAATAGGATGACGACCATGAGCAAGCGATTACAGGTTCTGCTCGACAACGCCGAATACCGGGAGGTCCGAAGCCTCGTACGGGCGGAAAGGCTTACCGTCGCGGAATGGGTGCGCCAGGCTCTGCAAATCGCTCTGCAGCGGAACTCAACGGGGGATTCGGATCGCAAGCTGGCGGCCATCCGGACCGCGGCCGCGCACGAGTTTCCATCGGGGGACATGACGCAGATCCTGGCCGAGATCGAGCGCGGCTACCTCGATGCAGATGGGCGATGATTCTCGTCGATTCGAACGTCCGCACGTAAGCTATCGGCGCGAGAGGCCGTCCACGCCCCCGTGATGGCGCGTCTGAAGAGCGTCGTTCGCCACCTCGTGGATCAGCGGTAGTAACCGTGTATTCCGTCATCGAGCGCGGCGCTTGCCGTTCACGCGCAGGCGCCGCCTGACCGACTCCAGGCTCTCTCGACGCTCGTGACGCCTGGCTCTCGTCACCGCAATATCGTAGAAATCCTCCCAGAGCTCCGAGTATTCCTTGAGGTCAATGACCACGCCGGTTCTCTGTCCCTTCTCGTCAACCACGAACTGCACACCTTTCATGATGCCTCCACCAAGCCGATTGCGACATGATATGTCCATGTCACTCGCGACGCCACAAGACGATTCCATTGTGGTGAGCGCCGTGGCGGGGCCGCCACCCGCGCCCCTGATACAATGCGTGAGACCTATGGTGACCTCCTCGTCCAAGCTCCGCTACGCCGCCCTGGCGGCGGCCCTCCTGGCGGCCCTCCTCTACGCCAACACGCTGCCCGGCCCATTCCTCAACGACGACATCCCGGAGATACAGGAGAACCCGCGCGTGCACTCTCTGGCGGGGATCCCCTCTCTGCTCGTCACCGGCTTCTGGGCCGGCGCGAGCGAACGCAGCGCGCTCTATCGCCCGCTCATCGCGATCGCGGACACGCTGCTCTTCCTCGCGGGAGGCGGGGGCCCGGCTCCTTTTCATGCGTTCAATGTCCTGGTCCACGCGGCCAACTCCGCTCTGGTCGTCATCCTTGCCTTCGCCCTGGGATTCCCGCTGCCTGCCTCCCTCCTGGCGGGGCTCCTCTTCGCCGCGCATCCGGTGCACACCGAGGCGGTCTCATGGATCTCGGGCGGGGCCGAGCTTGCGGCCTCCTTCTTTCTCCTCCTGGCCTGGATCGCTCACCGGCGGGGGCGCCTGGGGGCCGCGTCGGCCGCCTTCGCGCTCGCGGTCCTTTCGAAGGAGATGGCGGTGGTCTTCCCCGCCCTGGCGCTCGCGGGGGACTGGCTGCGGCCCGCCAATCCGGCGGCACCTCCCGGGGCGCGCTCCCCCCGGTCCTGGCGAGCGGCCATCTTCGCGTACGGGGGCATCGCGCTGGGATACCTGGCCCTTCGCTTCGCCGTGCTGGGGCACTTCCTGGGAGGCGGGGCGCAGGCCTTCGGCGCCGAGCTGCTCAATCCACTCGTGGGGGAGCCGGCGCTGACACGCGTCCTGACCTCCCTGCGCGTGCTCCTCGTCGCGTTGCGTCAGACATGCATGCCACTCGCTCTCTGCTTCAACTACGGCTTCGATCAGATCCCGATCGCCCGAAGCATCGCCGAGGCCGGTGTCCTCGGTGGCGGGGCGATCCTCGCGGCAGGCCTCGCCGTCATCGGGCTTGCCGGCGGGCGCCGCGGAGCGCTCGGACTGGGGGCCGCGATCTTCCTCATCGCGTTCCTGCCGGCCTCCAACCTCCTCTTTCCGGGCATCACGATCTTCGCGGAGAGGAATCTCTACTTCCCCGTCCTGGGGATCTGTCTGATGGCCGCATCGCTGCTGGCACCGGCCCGCTGGCGTTGGACCCTCGCCGCGGTTCTCCTGGTCGCGATGGGGACGCGAACGGTGATCCGGAACGGGGACTTCCTATCGAGCCTGACGCTTTACGAAGCGGCCACCGTCTCGTGCCCCGCGAGCGCCGGGGCCTGGAGCTGGTACGGCATCGCCCTGAAGCAATCGGGGCGGCTCGATGAAGCCGTCGCGGCGCAGCGCCGGGCCCTCGCGATCGCGCCCCGCTTCGCCGACGCTCACGCGGAGCTGGGGCTCGCCCACCTCGTGCGCGGGGAGCCGGCCCCGGCGGAGGAGGAGCTTTCCGAGGCCCTGCGGCTCCGTCCGGGAGACTGGCGGGCGCGTTCGAACCTGGCGCTCATCTACGCGAACACGGGACGCCTGGAGGCCGCGATCGACGCGTACGAGCTGGCGGCGCGGGAGCAGCCGGAAAACCTCGATCTGCAGAGCAGCTACGCGGCCGCCCTGATCGAGTCGGGCAGAGAGGAGGAGGCGCGCGCCATCTTCGAAAGGATCGAACGGGAGGTCCCGGGCAGCGCTGTGGGGCCGAACGGGCTCGGCGCGCTGGCCGCGCGCCAGGAGAGATGGGATGAGGCCGCGACCCTCTTCGCGGAAGCGGTGCGGCGCGATCCACGCAACGTCAATGCCGTCTACAACCATGCCCAGGCGCTGGCCCGCACCGGACGTCGCGCCGAGGCGATCGCGGCGCTCGAGAGCGCCCTCCTGGAGGGCGTTGCCGATGACGGCATCATCGGGCTCCTCTCCGCCCTGCGCGCCGGCGAGGCGGCAGAACGTTGACTCCCGCGGTTGCCAAGCCGATCCCCGCAGCGTAGATTGAGGTCATGCGCCCGGCATTTCCGCTGCTCCTGCTCGGTCTCGCAGGCCTTGCCCGGGCCGCGGGCCCCACTCAACCCGTCCTGCCGGAGCCCACACCCATCCTCCTGGCGGCCCCCTTCGACCGACTGAGCCCTCCGGTCCTTTCGCCCGACGGCCAGACGATGGCCTTCGCGGCCCCCGACGCCGAGGATCGCACGCACATCTACCGCGTCTCGGTGGATGGCGGAAGTCCCGCCGCGGTCACCTCGGGCCCTTGCAACGACCGGGCGCCGCGCTTCTCCCCCGACGGCCAGCAGGTGGCCTTCATCTCGGATCGATCGGGCAACGCCGAGATCTGGATCGCGCCCGCGGCCGGCGGCGAGCCGAGGAAGCTCACCGATCACCCCGGCGACGATCTCGACCCGGAATGGTCCCCCGACGGCAAGAGGCTCGTCTTCGCCTCCAACAGGTCGGGGCGCCTCCTGCTCTATCAGGTCATGGCCACGGGAGGGCAGGTCTTTCCCCTGTCGGCGGGGATCGGCCCGGATCGGCGTCCCGCCTGGTCCCCCGACGGAGAGTGGATCGCGTTCGAGTCGCGCCGCGACGGCGAGACCCACGTCTGGGTGATCCCCGCGAGCGGCGGCGAGAGCCGCAGGACCGGCTCGGGGCCCACGCCCGAATACGCCCCGCACTGGTCCGCAGACAGCCAGCGCGTGATCGCCTTTGGCAATTATCGCACCAACCTGCTGATGCTGGTCTACCCGCTGGCGCCGGGGACGCCGAGCCAGCAGCTCATCATGCCGATGAAGCTGAAGCCCGACACCTCGCGGCCCGCCCTCTCACGCGCCGGCGACAGGCTCGTCTACCTCGAGCCGGGGGGCTCCGGCATCAGCTTGATCGACTTTCAGGAGGGAAAGGCCGCGCACATCGTGACCGAATCGGCCGGAATGAACCGCTACCCGTCGTGGTCCCCCGACAACCGGAGGCTGGTCTTCGTGTCGGACCGGGACGGCCGCCCCGATCTGTACGTGGTCGGCGTCTCCAACGGCAGGACCACCCGTCTCACCGACACGGAGGCCCGCGAGGCGGAGCCCGAGTGGTCCACGGCCACGGGGGACATCGTCTTCAGGCTCGATTCCGGTGCGGGATCCGGGATCTGGATCCTCGAGCCGGAGACCGGAAGGCTCCTCAAGGTGATCGAGGACGGCGCGCGCAACCGGCAACCCGCGTGGTCTCCCGACGCCAGGACGATCGCCTTCGTCTCGGATCGAGGGGGAAGCCCCGACATCTGGCTCGCGCAGGTCGGTGACGGGAGCACGCGGCGTCTCACCGCACTTGCCGGCAGCGAGTCCCACCCCACCTGGTCCCCCGACGGGACCTGGATCGCCTACACGAAGGACGAACCGGGCGCGGCGGAGATCTGGAAGGTCCGCGTGAGCGGTGGGGATCCGGTGCGGCTCACGACGTCGTCGGCCGACGGGGGCTCGGACCGCGATCCCGACTGGAACGCCAGCGGGTCCTGGATCGCCTGCACGCACCTTTTGGGGGACGATGCGGACATCTATCTCATCCCCCCCGATGGGGGCACCGCCTTCCCCTACGTGCGCCCGAAGGAAAGCCGCGAATCAAGGCCCGCCTGGTCCCCCCGTTCGAGCCACATCGCCTATGAATGGAGCCGGCCCAGCCGGATCATGACGCTCCGCCTGCCGGTGGAGTGAGCTACCGGAAGATGAGGGCGGCCAGGCCCTTGCCCAGGCAGAACTCCCTGATCAGGTGGCCTCGCCTGACGTACTCCAGCAGGAGCCCGAAGAACTCCTTCTCCGCCGCCTGGCGCTCGGCGCTGGGAGGTGGAGGGGTCACCGGCGCGGGCTCTGGAGGAGGGACCTTCACCTGTATCCGCTGGCCCGACTTGGTGGCCTTCCAGACCGTCTTCGGCTCCTCGGGGGGAGGGATCGACTTCTGGAATTCCTCTTCATCCTTCTGCCGGATCCCGCCAAGCGTGGCGGCCGCCTTGTCGATCGCCTGCGACAGCCCGGCCTCATCCAGCTTGCGCACCTCCTCCGGCACGGCTGGACCCTGAAGGGCGATGTACCGGTCGAGCACCCGGACCAGATAGTTCGCCTCGGTCGCCATCTCGTCAGTGAGAAAGCCCGTCCTCAGGATCGCGGCCGCCTCGGCGTAGCGCTCCGCCTTCGTCATGGCCATCCCCGCGGTGATCCTCTCCGCGTCACGCCCGGGGTCGACGGCGAGGAGACGTCCGAACCATTCGGAGGCGCGGGCGAAATCCTGCTTGCCGTTGTAGTAGGTGGCGAGCTGCAGGAGGGCGGCGACCCTATACTCCCTGTTGGGAGCCTTGGCGGAATCGAAGGCGGCGGCCGACCTCTCGTACCAGGCGATAGCCTTGTCCTTGTCGCCGGCGATGGTGTAGAGACGCGCTATCTGGAAGAGCGACGCGCCGTCGGTCGCCTTCTTGAAGGCCCCCCCCTCCACCTGCGCGACCCCCCGTTTCGCCACGGCGCTCCCGCGCTCCCAGTCGGCCAGCTCGACGGTGTAGATGGCGGCCAGATAGTAGTAAGGCGCGGGGGATGCGCCCTTGCCTTCGAGCGCCTTCTCGAGCAGGGGCGCGGCCCTGGTCATGTACTGCCGGCTCGACTCCTGATCCTGTCGGACCACCTTGAGGCAGTACCCGGTCTGGTAGAAGAGATCCCCCCCCTCGGCGCCTGCCTTGATCGCCTGCTCGAACTTCAGCAGGGCTTCTCCGAACTTGCCCTCGTCGTACAGCTTCTGCCCCTCGGCGGCGAGCTGCTTGCCGGAAGGCGCGCTCCCCAGCGCGAGCGCGAGGCCCGGGGCGAGGAAGCCCCCCGCGAGAATCAGAGCGGAGATCAGGATCTGATGACGGGATGGCCTTTGACCCATAGCCCCCACATGATACGAGAGAACGATCGTCCGTCTCAAGCCCTCTCGCGCGATGGCCTTCCAAAAACGAGAAAGCCGCCGGTGACCTCTCGGCCCCCGGCGGCTAGCTTTCTCAGACTATCGTGTCAGCTGACTGGCTTACTTGTTCTCCTTGAGGTCCAGGATGTTGCTGCGGGCCCCGCTCGGCTGGGTCACGATCTGGACCTGCCTCGCGCTCCCCAGCCTGGACGACGGGATCAGCTCGCTGTAGGTCGCCCCCAGACCGGTCGTGCACTGCTTGCACGAAGCCGATCCGATCACCTTCTGGGCTCCCCTGCCGTCGATGCCGACGATGTCAAAGCCGGTGACGCTCAGCTCGCTGTTGGTGTTCCAGTCGACCTGGATCATGTTCTTGTTTCTCGCGAGCACCGTCAGGTAGGCCTCTTCGCTCACCAGAGGCGACGCGCAGCTTCCAACCCTGACGACCTTGCCGAAGACGGTGTAGCCGAGATCCCCCAGGTTACCCCGCGAGGCCGCATCCAACCCCACAAGTGTCGTGACCGGATTGCGGCCGAACGACGTGGCGAGCCGTACGCAGCTGTTCGGAGCGACGTTGACGGGGCCAATGCTGCTCGGAGGGGCACCGGTCGGGTTGTGGAGCACTGGGGTCCCAATGGCAGCGAAGGCCCCGGTGCAGAGGCCCGTGTTGGGATCCAGCGCGGACCTCTGGAACTGGTACCGTGCGAGCGCCCCCTGGTCAAGAACCCCGACCCCAGTCCTTAGGGTTCCGAGAGTGGTCGCCGGACTTGGGCGGCTGCTCCCATCGTGGACGAGGCGGATGGGGGTGAAGGTCCCGGTCAGCACCCTCGAAGTGGTGCACTTCTGATTCGGGTCCACGAAGCCCGCGCTGATATTCGGGTCCGGGACCGACTGCCAGGGGATCTTGCTGCTGAGCCCCGAAATATTCGGGTCGGGATCCCCGTTGTTGATGAACTTAAACTGAAAATCGCCCGTGCCGTTGTCGGCGACCGACTGGGCCCGCGGCGTGCTTGCCAGGAAGGCCAAGGCGAACTTGGTGCCGCTCGCCTCGGTGGCGAGGACGGCGATCGGCGCGTCGAGCAGGTAGTCCCTGGTTACTGGCGTCTCGCCGGCCAGGGGATGCGGACTGCAGGTACCGTTGGAGCCGCACGTGCAGGGGTTCGGATCATACGGGTCGACCAGGACGCACGTGTTCGGATCCTCAGCGGGGAAGGTGTAAGCGCCAAAGTAGGGATTCAGCCGCTGGTCGTCCGGATTTCCATACATTGCGGGGTAATTCGTATCAGTGACGCCTCCCACGCGGCGGTTGTCCGCGCATCCGTCAATTCCTGGAGCCCCCCAGTTGGCCGCCGAGCTGAAGCAGAACGATCCCGGGGCAGAACCGGGAGGGTCCATAAGGATGTCAGGTACCTCAAAGCCGCTGTCGTTGCCTATGAACCTGGTCGTACCGATGATCCCGGTGCCGTTGCTGGCCGGGTCGGCGTCGGTCGTGAGATGGGCGACGGTGGCATTGCCGAACCCGAGCTGCCACCACCTGACCGTGAGCGCGCCCGCGCCCGCTGGGGGCGGGGCGAACCAGGTCCTGTTGCCGCACTGGATCAGCTCGTAGAGCCCCGGGTCGTTGAAGCAGTTGGCGTACACACCCGGGGTCAGGAGGCCCAGTCCGGCGATCACCGCAAGAATCGCTAATATCCGAAGGCCCTGTTTCATTCTCCTCTTCCTCCTCAAAGATGAAAGCCTTAGAAATGCGCTGGGTGCCCCGCCGCAGGAGTGATCGCCAAGCCGCCCGAGATGCTGGTCACCTTAAGTGCCTCGCCGAGAACCAGGGTAAAGGGACTCCCACCTCCGCATAGGAAGGACAGCGAAGCTCCGGTCGCCGCGACGTTTCTGATCACCTTCGAGTTGGCCGGCAGACCCAGGTCGTTGCAGACATCCTCGGCGGTCAGGTTCGTCGTATGGTACGGGAGATCGTAGAAATTCACGCCAACGCCGGGATTGGTAGCCGATGGGTAGAGGGTCACGGAACCGGGCGGGTTCGCCTGGTGCGAACCGACCAGGATCCCACCAGTGGTCGTGGGCTGGTTGTTGACCAGGAACCCTTCGCGCGGCCTCAGGCTGAAGGGCGAGGCATTGCTGCAGGTGTGAGAGAGCGAGGCCCCGGTCTGGGCGATGTTCTGGATCACCTTGGCCTGGCTGGCGGTGAGCCCCAGGGCCGCACAGAGATCCTCGGCGGTCATGTAGGGGTTCCTGTAGGGGATCGCCACGAGGTTCTGGCCCACGCCCGGGTTGGTGGCCTTCGGGTCGATCACTTTGTTCATCTTGAAGCCCATGTTGGACGCCTGCGCGTGACCGCCCGCCAGAACCACCAGCGCGGCGACGAGGGCCGCCCCCACCAGGAGCTTCGACCACTTGCACTTGGAAAGGCGAAGTTTCATGGAGATCTGCCTCCTCGAAAGCTTGAGCCCCACTCCGTTCCCCCTCGGGGCGGGCGTCAATCGAAACCGACCTACCTGACGATCCTGGGTTTTACCGGCCTTCTACTGGTACCGCGAAAATCGACCGTGTCAAGCCCGAAATCGCAGGATGTGGGGAGTGTCCCAATAATTCCGACCCTACCGAACTCATTCGACGAAATAGTAAACAAGGGATCCCCTCTCCGGCTGGGTGTCGACCCATCGCTGGCCGAGGACGATCTCCGATGGAGCCTGGTCCAGGTGGCTCAACTGCTCCCGGCTGGTGGCCCGCACGATCCGGCGTGGCTCGTTGCCGTCATTCCAGGTGAGAACCACCTTTCCCCCCTCGGTGGTGACCTGGAGATCCGTGATCGGGGTCCTGGGCCCTTCCGGCACGACTCTGCCCATGCGCAGTGACGGGAAGGCGAGCAGCGCGAGAATGGCGGCAGCCGCCGCGAGCCTGGGAAGATAAGACCATGTCGGCCTAACTCTCTGGAACCGAAGAGCTTCCAGGGAGGCTCCGATGACGCGGCGCCGTGAATCGGCCCTCAGACCGTCAGCGTGCTGGTCCGAGATCCCCCGCAGAGTGCGCCTGACGTCCTGGTTGCTTGCCATCACGGGCCTGTCTCCCTTCGAGATTCCGCTGTTCTGACTGGATATACCCCCCCCTTCCCACGTTCCGTTCAACCGGCGCATCCGTTTGGGGGAGGGCAACTTCCAGGGAGCCATCCGGTCTGACCTCGAGGGTGCCGGAGCAGAGGCGAAGCTCTATCCCGGGGGCCGTAAAATCAAGGCAGCGCTCCGCCGACAGGCGCACGGCGGGCCCCTTGCGCCTGAGCCTGCCCCCCTGCAGCGAGAGGGTCCCCCCCCTGGCCATGAGGCGCATGAGGGAGAGGGCGTCCCGGCGGGGCCCCGCCCTGGTCAGGATGGGGGGCGGGCTCCCCTCGGGCGGGCCCGGCGCCTTCAGCTCGAGGCCGGGGGCCGTCAGGGTCAGCCCTCCAAGGTGCAGCAGGAGCCCCCCGCCCAGGTAGCCCACCCTCTCCGGGTCATCCCGATAGGAGGTCGCCTGCCGCCCGCTCAGCTTTATGTCGAGGCGGTCGGGGCCTTCGGGGAAGTAGGCGGCCAGGATCTTCTCGCGTGCCGGCAAGAGGTCCGCCAGATCCTCACCGGCCAAGCGGAGCGCCTGATCGTAGCGATTCTCAGACTTCGCGCTCTCCAGGGTGGCCGCCTCGTCCGCTTCGGGGAGGGGGACCGCCTCGGCCAGAAGGTCGGTGAAGGAGCGGTGCCCCGGCAGCGCCTTCTCCCTCCAGTCGCCGGAGAGCCGATCGAGCAGAAAGAGGAGAGAGGCGGTCTTCGAGGCCACCTGCGGGGGTGTGGTTGCGGGGTTGTCCGGCGAATACGCCATGGGCCGGTTGGTGATGAGGAGGCGTTCGAGGAGGGCTTCCTGGTACCGATCGAAGGTCGGATCGACCTTGCCCAGCCCGGCCGGCGCGAAGGCGCCCGAGAGGGCGTGGCGATAGAGCAGCGTCATGGTATAGAGACGCATGCCATCCCAGTTCTCGACCTCGCTCTCCAGGGTCGCGAGCTCGGACCCCAGCATGGCCGCTCTCTTTCTTCGCACCGCGATGATCTGCCGCACGAGATTGTGGAGTCGATCGATGTTCTTCTCGTTGACCCCGGTCATCTGCGCCGCGCGAAGCACGATTCGGCGCTCCAGATAGGTCGTGGCGATCATCTCGGCGCTCTCCGGGTAGGCCGAAGGGCCGATCACGAAGGGGCGCTCCCGCCCGCGCTGCTTCATGAGATAGAGGCTGAAGGCGTCGCCGATGAACCGGGCCATCTCCTCCTCCGCCGTGGCGCGCCCGAGGTAATCCCCCGTAAGGAGCGGCTGGGGAGGCTCGAAGCGCGAGATGACCGTCCACTGGCCGGCCACGAGATCGGGGGAGCCGGTCCCGGGACGAAAGGCGCCCGGTGCCGCGCGATAGACGGGGCGTTCCCCGTCGAGCATCCCTGCCAGGAGGTGGAACCCGGCGGGCGGGTCGGCAAAGCCCACGGCGATGGCCCAGCCCCCCGGCTTGTAGAGGACCGCCGGGACACCGGCCGGGTCGAATTCCGGCCATGTGAGCGAGTTGAACGCCTTGCCGATCTCGTGCAGCTCGCGGAGCCGGGCCAGGGCGATCTCCTCCCCCGCGCTCAGGGGAGGCTCCGCGGGCGCCGCCGCCCCCTCCTGCGGAGAGGTCCGGGAGGCGCTGAGCAGGATCGCCGCCAGCAGGACGAAGAGGTTCATCGGTCCGCACCTCCAACGAAGACGAGAGGGATGGTTTGAACTGGGCCGAGGGCCCCCCTATAATGGCGCGGTTCTTCCACTCACGTTCTCCATGCGTCCGGGAGCCCGACGATTCTAGAACGTCAAGGAAGCCCCCTTCAACCTGTCGTGCTGTCGACCATCGCACTGGCGCTCGGGCTTTGCTCCTGCTCGACGCCGGAGCGTCCGTCCGACGCGAGGCCCAACGTCCTTCTCATCACGGTGGACAGCCTCAGGGCGGACCGGCTCGGCTTTTCGGGCTACACGCCGGCCGAGACGCCGAACATGGACGCTCTGGCTGCGCGCGGCGCGGTCTTCACACGGGCGCTGACGCCGGCGCCCGAAGCTCCCCCCGCGCTCGCCTCGCTGCTCACGGGCCAGTATCCGGCAACGCACGGCCTGCGCACGGGTGAGAGCATCCCCCTTCCGGAGGGAGCGGTCACTCTGGCGGAAATGATGAAATCAAGCGGATACACGACGGCGGCCTTCGTCGCGTCCCTCCTGCTGCACCCCAGGTTCGGATTGAATCAGGGGTTCGACACCTATGGGGCTTCGTTCGCCGAGGTGCCCCGCGTCAACCTGGGCCCCGACAAGGGTTTCGTCGCGGAGAAGGTCGTCGACCTGGCCCTCGAGTTCCTCCAGCGGGCCCGCCGGCAACGATTCTTCCTCTGGATCAACTTCTACGACCCGCATTACACCTACGCGCCTCCCGAGCCATTCGCCACCAGGTTCTCCGCCGACCTCTACAACGGCGAGGTGTCGCTCGTGGACCGCGAGCTGGGACGGATCCTCTCCAAGCTGCGCGACTATCAGATCGAGGGGCAGACGATCGTCGTTCTGGCCGGCTCAAACGGCGAGGGGCTCGGGGATCACGGCGAGGCGTACCACGGGGTGACGCTGCAGGAGGCCACCACGCGGGTGCCGCTGGTGATCGTCGCGCCCCCCTACGCTGGCGGCAGCAGGATCTCCACCCCTGTCTCGCTAGTGGACGTCGCTCCCACGCTCCTGGACCTGCTCGGACTGCCGCCTCTCGAAGGGGCCGAAGGGGCCTCTCTCGCCCGCCCGGCGGCCCTGCCTCCCGAGGATCGACCCCTCTACCTGGAGACGCGCCTCCCCGAGAGGCTCTTCGGCTGGAAGCCTCTCACGGGGGTGGTCTCGGGGTCGTGGAAGTACGTGGCGGGGACCCGCGGCGAGCTCTACGACCTGTCGTCTGACCCACGGGAGAGCCGAGACCTTTCGTCCTTGCGCCCGGAGGTGAAGGTGCGGCTGTCGGAGCTGGTCGCCTCGTACGCCGCGCGCGGCGGTGGAGGCGGCGCGGCGCCGGGCGAGGAGATCCGCGCGCGGATCCGCGAGCTGGGCTATAGCGACAAGGCCGCGCCCCGCCCCGAACGGGATCCTCGCGACATGGTGAGCGTCGCCAACGACGCCCTGAAGGCCGACCGGACGGCCCGGGGGAGGCAGAGGGAAGCCGCCTCGTTCCTGTTTGAGGGGGTCCTCGGCCAGGATCCGGACAACTACCTCGCTCTGCTCGACACGGCGCTCCTGGCCGGCACCGAGAGGCGGTTTGCGGACAGGCGGCGGATGCTGGAGCACACCCAGAAGCTCTATCCCGAGGCGTCGGAGGTCTATCACCACCTGGGTCACGTGGCCACGGAGGATGCAAGGACCAAGGACATGGTGCGGGCCACGAAGCTGATGGCGATCGCGGTCGACCTGGACCCCCTGAACGCCGAGGCCTTCTACGATCTGGCCTGCTTCCTGGCTCTTGGCGGCCGGCAGGCCGAGGCTCTCGATCTGCTGCAGAAGGCAGTGAAGGCCGGGTTCCGCGATTTCGAGTGGATGAGCCTCGACACGGAGCTGGACAGCCTCCGCTCCGACCCGCGCTTTGACACGATCACCGAAGGCAGAGCCCGCAAGCCGAAGGCCGAGGCCTCCCCCACCAAGAAATGAGCCGCACGGTCGCGCTGGCGCTCGCCTTCGCGCTGCTTCTTGCCGCGGGGCTCTGGACGTGGACGCGGCTGCGCCCGCTGCCGGTCCCGCGCAACGTCCTGCTGATCACGCTCGACACGCTTCGGGCCGACCGCGTCGGCTGCACGGGCTCGACGAAGGGGCTCACGCCCAACCTCGACGCACTGGCCGCCGACGGGGTCTGCTTCATCAACGCCTACTCGACCGTGCCTCTCACCGCCCCCTCGCACGCCACGATGCTGACGGGGCGCTATCCGCTCTCCCACGGCCTCAGGAACAACGGCACGCAGGTACTCTCACCGGAGGAGATCCTGCTGAGCGAGATCCTGCACGAACGCGGCTTTCAGACGGCCGCCATCGTCTCGTCGCTCGTCCTCTCGTCGGAGTTCGGGCTGAACCAGGGGTTCGATCTCTACTACGAGGACGGGATCAAGGGCTCCGAGGGGCGCCACGGTCTCTGGTTCGATCAGCGGGTCGGCGACAAGACGGTGGACCGCGCGCTGCTCTGGATGAAGGCGGAGGGGGACAGGCCCTTCTTCCTGTGGGTCCATCTTTACGATCCTCACGCGCCCTACGAGCCCCCCTCCCCCTGGAAGGAGAAGTACGCGAAGACCCCCTACGACGGGGAGGTGGCGTTCACCGACGTGCAGGTCGGACGGCTGCTGGACGAGCTGCGTTCGATGGGACTTTACGATCGGACCCTCATCGCCGTCAGCGGCGACCACGGGGAGGGGCTCGGAGATCACCAGGAGCTCTACCACGCCATCTTCCTGTATGACGCCACCACGCATGTTCCTCTCATCTTCCGGATTCCCGGCGCAGGCCGCGGCAGGCGGGTGAGCGACCTGGCCTCCACGCTCGACATCTCGCCCACGATCCTCGAGGCGCTGAAGATCCCCGCCCCGACCGGCCGGCACGCACCTCAGGGGGTGAGCCTTCTTTCGGCGGCGGCGGGGCGCGGTCGGGTCCCCGCGCGCGCTCTCTACCTGGAGTCGATCTATCCGACCGCCTCCTACGGGTGGGCCACCACGAAGGCGTTCATCCGCGCGCCCTGGAAGTTCATCGATCTGCCCGAGCCCGAGCTGTACGAAATGACGAACGACCCGCGCGAGAAGACCAACCTGAATGCCTCGGAGCCGGCCCGGGTCTACGAGCTGAGATCCGAGTACGACGTGCTGACAGCCGAGATCGAGGCCGTCAAAGGGGAGGCCGAGACGGCCGCGATCGACGACGAGACGCGGGACCGGCTCATGAGCCTGGGGTACATCGGCGGCCAGCAGTCGGAAACGATCTCGCGCGTAGGGCCCGACCCCAAGCGGATGGCCTCGCTGCTCGTGCCCCTCAGCGACGCGTCCCTGCTCATGCGGACGAAGAAGTACCCCGAGGCCGAGAGCGCCTATCAGAAGGTGCTCGAGACCGATCCCGACAACCGGATCGGTCTGATCGCCCTGGGAAGAGCTCTGGTGGATCAGGGAAAGCTCGACGAGGCGGGCCCCTACTTCAGGCGGGCCATCGCGACCTACCCGGACGTGGAGGAGTTCTACAGGGTGTTCGGATGGACCTATCTGAGGGCGCGACGATTCGGGGAGGCCGAGGAGGTTTTCAAGAAGGCCCTCGCCGCCCTTCCCCAGTCGGCGCACATGCACTTCCTGCTCGGCTACACGCGCTTCCTGATCGGCAAATGGAGCGGAGCGGAGGAGGAGCTGGAGCTGGCGGTGCGCCTCAACAAGCGTCTCGGCAAGCCCCACTATCTCATCGCCATCTGCCGTCTGCGGGCGAAGGACGAGAGCGGGGCCCTCGCCTCCCTGGAGGAGTACCTGAAGCGGGATCGGGACATCGAGAGCCTCTTCAGGGATCCCTTCTTCGACGAGCTGAGGAAGAGGCCTGCCTTCCAGGACCTGATCAAGAAATACCTGTGAGCGCGTCCACCCTCCATGAGCGGCTTCACTCCGGCGCGGCCCGGCTGCCGGCGGCGATCCCTCCCCTGGTCCTGGCCGTCGCGTCGTTCGCCCTCTACGCCAACACCCTGGGCAACGGCTTCGTCGATGACGACACCCTCCAGGTCCTGAACAATCCCTGGATCAGGGACGTGCGTCACCTCCCCGAGGTCTTCTCGCACGGCGTCTGGAGCTTCATGGGGGAAAGCGAGGTCTCCAACTATTACCGGCCGCTGATGCACGTCTTCTACATGGCCGAGTATCACTTCTTCGGCCTGAGGGCATGGGGCTTCCATCTCGTCAACGTCCTCTTGCATGCGGTCAGCACGGTGATCGTTTATCTGCTTGCGGTCCGGCTCTTCGGCGCGCCGCGATCGTCGAGCCCTCCCATCGTAAGCGCTACGCCCCTGTCCGGCGTCCTGCTCGGCGGGCCCTTTGCCGCCGGCCTCCTCTTTGCGGTCCATCCGATCCACACCGAGGCCGTCGCGTGGATCGCCTCCCTGCCCGAGCTTTCCTTCTCGTTCTTCTGCCTCATCGCGCTCCAGCTCTACGCACGCACAGAGCGCCCCTTCACCGCGCCTCACATTCTCTCCGCCGCGGCGTTCTTCACCGGCCTGCTTTGCAAGGAGACCGCCCTGGCGCTCCTGCTGGTGCTGCCGGCCTGGAGCCTGGCCTGCGGGGTGGGACGCTTCAGCCAGGTGGACCGACTGAGGATCGGCGCGCCGTTCGCTTTCGCGGCGCTCCTCTATCTGGCGGCCCGATACCTCGCGCTGTCGCGGTTGTTCGTGCCCGTCGGGGAGACCCGTGGACTGAGCTCCTGGCAGCTCATCCTCAATGCCCCGACGCTCCTGGGCGCATACCTGGGGGAGTTCCTGCTGCCCGCCGGCCTGAGCTTCTGGCACACCTTCGAACCGGTCACCTCGCTCGCCTCCGCGCGGTCGATCGCCGGCCTGGCGGTGGCCGCGGGACTGGCGTGCCTGCTGTGGCTCGCCTTCAAGAGGGATCGTTTCCTATATTTCTCCCTGGTGCTGGGCCTCGTTCCGCTGCTGCCCGCGCTCTACATCGCGGGGATTCCCAACAAGCCCTTCGCCGAGAGATACCTCTACCTGCCTTCGGCCGGACTCATCCTGACGGCCCTGTGGATCCCCTTCGGGCGGAACGGAGTGCGGCGCGCCCTCGTATGGCTCGTCCTGGCCCCCGTTATGGCGGCCTGCGCGACGGCGACCGTCCAGAGAAACGGGATCTGGCGCGACGACATGACCCTCTACGCGGACACGGTGCGCAAGTCCCCCGACGCCGCGATGCCGCGTTACCTGCTGGCCCGCGCTCTCTACGAAGGGGGCCGGACCGGCGAGGCGATCGACCAGTACAAGATCCTCGTCGCGTCCCATCCCCGCGTCGCGCGGTACGAGGCGGCGCTCGGAACCACGCTGATCGTCGCGGGCCGGCTCGACGAGGCGATCGAACACCTGAATGCGGCGCTGGTGGTCGATCCCGGCGCGCGGGATGTCTACAACGATCTCGGCACGGCGCTGTACCGGAGCGGTCGGCCCACTGATGCCATCGAGGCCTACGGCAAGGCCCTCGCGATCGATCCGGCATACGCCGAGGCCCATTACAACCTGGCGGCGGTGCTGGCCACCGAGGGCCGCCCGGCCGAGGCCCTCGATCACTTCATGCAGGCCGCCAGGCTGCAGCCGGAGAACGCTCAATACCGCAACGCCCTGGGAATCTCCTATGCGGAGCTGGGCCGGCGGAGGGAGGCGATCGAGCAGTTCGAGGCCGCGATCCGCCTCGATCCGAATCTGCCCGCCTACCGGAGCAATCTGGAGAAGGCGACGCGGGGCCGGGCGGAGTGAAGGGCTCGCGGCGGCGGTCGTCCTCCCGGAAGCCTACTTCAGGATCTTCCTCAGGTGCGCCAGCGCGCGGCTCGAGTGGCGTCGCACGGTGATGGGGGAGATTCTCAGGATGCGGGCCACCTCCCAGGTCGAGAGCCCCTGCAGATCGCGCAGGATCACCACCTCCCTCTCCCGCCCGGGCAGCTCCTGCAGGGCGCGGCGCAGCATCTCGACATCCTCGTAGGAGGCGCGGCGCTCCGGCTCGGCGGGCATCTCGTCGAGGCCTTCGAGGGGGCTCTGGCCGGCCGGCCTCATGCGCGCCAGGTGGTCGCGCGAGGCGTTGATGACGATGCGGTAGAAGTAGGCTTTGAAGGTCTGGTCCCTGCGATACGACCCGATGTAGCGGAAAATCTTGAGGAAGGCTTCCTGGGCGATGTCCTCGGCATCCTGCCGCGAGGCGCCCATGCCGCGCGCGATCAGGATCGCCCTCGCCTCGAACCGGTCCAGGATCGCCTCGAAGGCCGACTCCTCCCCCGCCTGCGCGCGGCGGATGAGGTCATCGAGGGCCTCCGGCACCGACAGGTCTCCCTCGATGATCCGGACGTCAGAGACCATGGATCCCCCTTGCGAACCGCAGCTCAGAACGGACTCTTGTTCCCCTTCGCGTCCACCGCTATCACAGTGTAGAAAAACATCGTGCCGGAGGGAATCGGCGTTTGCGTCGACGTCCCCGTGATGCCGCTGATGAGCGGAGTCATCGTCTCGATCCTCAGGCGATCCACCGGCATCGCGCCGCCGTAGAGGAGATAGTGATTGATCGAAGTGGGCCCGCCGTCGATGTCCGTCGTGACGGGGGACCAGATCATCGCGATGTTGGCGCCGTTGATGCTGAGCCTGAGATCCGAGATCCCCGCCGGAAGCTGCTGGCCGGCCCCCGATGCGAAGCCGTTCGCGTCGGTCGCGGTAATCAGATAGTAGTAGTTGGAGGGTGTCGAGAAGGAGTTCGGATCGATGTAGCTCCCCGCGTTAGGATCGGTGATGGTGGCGATCATGGTGTTGGCGTCGGCGACGAAGGCCGGCATAAGACCGCGGTAGATAGAGAACGATTCGAGCACCGTGGGGCCGCCGTAGATGTCCTGCGACGGCGGGGTCCAGAGCAGCTCGATCGAGGCGGGCTGGCTGGGAGCGCGGCGCAGGTCCAGCGTGGAGATCATGTCGGGCGGCGCGACCCCCTCGAAGACCTGGGGGAGCCCGGCAGCCTCCGCGCTGAGGGCGCTCGTCCTGCCCGTGAAGTTGGTGGCGGTCACGACGAAGTAGTAGGGCTGGCCGGTCGTCAGCCCCCCGACCACGAGGCTCGTGGTGGTGGGGCTCGTGTCGGCCAACGGTTGATAGGGCCCGCCGCTGGTCGTGCCGATAAGGACGGAGTAGCGGGAGATGTCGGGCTCGATGTTGGGACGCCACGAGACGCTGAGATGATCCCCCGAGCCCGGGTTCCCCACCGCGACTTCAGCGGGCGGCGCCGGCGGGTTGGGGTTCGTCGGGACGGCCCAGACGCAATCGTCGGGGTCGCTCGCCGGAGGGTTGCTGAAGTTGCAGGTGGTGTTGAAGTTCGTCACCGCCCCTTCGTAAGGCCCGTTGGGGTCGAAGGAGACGGCGCGATAGAAGTAGGCCTTCCCGTTGATGGCGCTGGTGTCGCTGTAGGAGGTCCCCGTCGCTCCCGAAGGGTTGACCAGCACGTAGGTGCCGTTGAAGGCCTCGCGGCGGTAGATCCGGGTGAGGACGCCGGTGTCGGGGCCGGGGCTCCAGGTCAGATCGACGCGCGCGTCGAGGCCGGTCGTCGCCGCGAAGTCCGACGGCGGGCGGGGCGCGGGAAGGATGAAGCGCTCCGCCGGGTCCCCGAGCAGCACGTAGGCCTGCATGTCGGCCACCGGGAGCACCGAGGAGGCCAGCGAGACCCGGGCCATGGTGATGAGATCGCCGAAGCGCCGTTCCTTGGAGAGCCCGAACATGGCCGGGTAGATCGCCGCGTTGATCAGCTCACCGGAGGTCACGAAGGAGAGACCCGACGGCGCGAAGACGGCGGCGGCCCCCTTGCCGGGCACCTTGAGGAACTTCTCCCCCAGCGAGTCGGTCCCCAGGGCGTGGAAGCCGCCGATCAGGCAATTCTCATTGATGAGGAAGGTCGGCTTGTGAGTCTCCGAGAGAAGCGTGAAGTCGTCCCGGAAGCCGGTGCTGATGAAGAGACCGTTGGGGTCGATCCCCCAGTCGATGAAGTTCCCGTGGCCGACGTAGGACGTGAGAGCGGCCCCGGCGTCGGCGGCCGCCACGTAATCGGAGCGCCAGTGGCTCCAGTCCGCGCCGTTACCGTAGCTCGGGTCCTCGTAGAAGATCCGCTTGTAGGAGAAGGGTGGAACGAAATAGGTGCCTGAATAGAAGGTCTGCAGTCCCTCGAACTCGGCGGTCTCCCCCGTCCCCGGGTTTCCCTTGTCCGCCAGGAAGAGCCCGATCCCCCTCCACAGGCCGGTGGGCGCGCTCGTATCGTACTCGGTCAGCTTCTGGAAGACCGTGCCGGCCTCCGTGCTGTTCCTGACCGAGATCCGGCCGAGGTGGATATCGGGGTACTGGTCGGCCCCGCGGAAGGCGGCGATGTAGGTGTCCGACGCGTAGTAGTCGAGCACGTTGCTCTCGGAGTACATGATGAACGTGGGGACCTGATTGACCCAGGCCGCATCGGCGGTGTTGTTCTTGTAGTCGACCGAGGTGTCCCCCAGCAGCAGGACGTAGGAAGGGGCCGCGGAAGCTCCCAGCGGGCCTCCCCAGTTGTCCACCGCGTAGGCGAGGAACGAACGGATCGCCTCGGGCGTCTCGACTCCGAAGCTGAAGTGGTCGTAGATGTCGTTTATCATGACGGTCCTGATGCTCAGCCCGCTGTCGGCCTCACGGTGCGCGATGTAGTCCTGGAAGGCCGGCGTGTGAGGGGTGCCCGCCACGTCCGGCGTCGTGATGACGATCATGTCGGCGGCGTTGTCCGTGGAGGCCAGGTCGTCGCCGGAGACCTCCTCCACGCGGAAAGGAAGCCTGAAGCCCGTGCTCCCCGCCGCGGCGAAGACCCGCTGCGTTCCCGGCGGCAGGGAGCCGTCCGCCGCGAGAGAGAACTTCACCGCGAAGTCGGTCGGAGCGAGCTGGACGATGGTTCCGCCGGTCACGATCCGGGGGGATGGCACGGTCGAGCCGGGCACCGTCGCGCTGACGTCGTACACGATCATGTTCGCGGGGGAGTTGGCATCGAACCCGGAGACCTGATAGGAGCTGGCCGCGTTGGCGAAGCGGCCGATAACTTCCCCCCCGCCCAGCTTGAACGCGCGCAGGTAGTTGGAGACCTCGATCCAGTCCAGGTAGAACCCCTCGGTGGAGACCGTGGTGGAGAGGCCGGGCTGCCCGATGTAGATCCCCGCTCCCGCCAGCGCGGATTGGGGCACGGTCACCACCTGCTCGACCAGCCGCTCGCCGTCCCAGCAGAGAGTCGTCGAGCGCGAGGCGGTCGTGCCGACCTGCACCACCGTCATGTGATCGGGGTTGACGGCCGGCTCGCTGGTGGCGCCCCGGAACCTCACCGTCACCGTGGCGACGTTCGCGGCGCCATTGGGGTCGGCGGCCGGCAGGTTCAGATCGCAGGCCGGGCAGGAGGTGCTGTTGGGATCGGAGCTGGGCCCGAGAAAATCAGGCAGCTTGTCGTGGACCCCCTGATTGTTGTACCCGCAGTTGACGGCGTTCGGATCGGGAGTGAAGTTGCCGGTGAAGGTGGCCAGCGGCGGGCCCTGGTAGAACGGATCGTCAAAGCCGTTGGGCACGAACCGGTTGTCGTACTCGCGGTGGACCGTGTCGGTGAAGGCGGTCTGAAGCGGCAGGGCTCCGTTGAAGGTCCCGGTCAGCGATGGAATCCTCTGACGCGTCCCCGGCTCGGCGAACAGGAAGTAGACGTTGACGTCGGTGAAATCGTTCGCCTGGTAGATGTCGAAGTAACCGGTGCTGGGGTCGATGGCCTGGTTGAGAACGAGGTCAGGCTCGCCGAGCTTCCCCTGTCCGAAGAACTCGATGTAGTCCCCCGGCCCGAAGGTGCCGGCCACGGCGGTGACGACACGGATCGGGACCTCGACTCCCTGGGCCACCAGCTTGAAGGATTGGGGGGTCGCGCCCGCCAGCCCCGGCGCCACCCCCGTGCCGGAGGCCAGGAGATACGAATAGCTGAGACGGTAGATCCCGTCCGCCTTCACGCCGATCCGGTAGACCGGCGTGGTGGCCCCGGCAAACGGATAGCTCATCGGGGGGACAAGCGAAGCCGCCTGGGGGACGAGGGGCGCCAGGAGGTTGGTCGCCGACGCGCCCTCAGGCAGGTTACTCCTTCTCGTGCGCCAGGCGCGCCCCTCCTCGTAGTTGACGAAGGCGGTCCGGTAGATTCCTTCGAAGTGTGGATCTGGCGGGACCTCGGCGCGATCGCGGCTCACCTGGTCCCAGTCGATACCGTTGACCTCCAGGAGAAGGTCGATGTCAGGATAGAAGTCCAGGTCGGTCGTCCCGTCATCCGATGATGGCGCCCCCGAGGCCCCTCCCGCGCGCGGCACGACGGGGGTGTAGATGACCTCGACGAACTTCTGGAAGCGAAGGTAGCCCATCTCGCCCAGGCGGACGAAGGGATACTCCTCCCCCCGGCGTCCCGCGGACGCGGAGTAAGGCTCATCAGGCGAAGCGGGGGCCTCACCGGCCTCTGGTGCCGCGGTGGGTCCGGCTCCAGCGTCGAGCCGCCCCCGGCTCGCCGCCTTCCCCGGTCCTAGCCTAACTCCCTTGAGGAGTCGCCTGGAGGCCTGCAACGCCTCCAGCCTGACCTCAACTCCCTCCGGGATAGCCACCCGGACCACCTTGACCGGCAACGGAGTCGATGACCCGGCTCCGAGTCGGCCCGCCCCCCCGAAGGGGATGCGGCCGAAGGTGGGAATCGAGAGAACCTCACCCCACTCGGGATGTCCCGGCTCTCCCTGGATGCTCGGCCCTGGCGCGGAAAGCCTTAACCGGAACTGCCATAGGTCCCCTCCACCTGCGGTCCTGGCGGTTCCGGTTAAGGCCTTGTCGCTTCCCAGCGCGACGAGGACGGTGAGACCAAGGAGCCAGACAAGACGTCTCATTGGCCTGCCCTGTTGTCGCGCCAGATCCTCTCCACGTGTCCACATGGCCTCTCGGAGCCCAGGCCGACCCCGTGGAAAGGAGGCAACTATCTAAAGCCTGCAGCTAGCTCGTGATCGGTCCAGTCGGGCACGCCAGCGTGGTCATTTTCGAGCACGTCACGGCGCGAGCCTCGATCTCTTCCGTATGGATGATAGCCGGTCGCTCATATGTGTTTTTCATCAGGCTAGCCTCACCTCCTCAAAAGGTACCTCTGTCCCCCTTCGTGGAGCCAGTCCCCTCCTGGCAGACTGGCAAGCGTAACCCGCCACGCCCTCCCCTCGCGGGAAGCGCCGCGCGGTATCCTCTTTAATTCCGCCGGGCGCGAGCGCCCGGGCCCACACCCCAAGCTTAGCTGGTCAGCGGCGTGCCGCCACAGCTCGAGTCGTCCAGCTTCGCGCACGCGACCGCGCGGGCCTCGACCTGCTCGGTATGCCTGATAGCTGGCCTTTCGTACGTCTTCTTCATGTAGTCCCCCAGTTGTGGGAGCGCTAGCTCCCGGACCTTAAGCCGGTGTCTTGCTCTGGATCGCAAGGAACTCGGAGTGCCGTTGTTTCTTGATCTCCGCGTTCATCCTGACCTGCGGATAGAGGTTTCGCGGGTCGCCTGTCTGCACCTCAGCCACCCCGGGGCAGAAGCTGCAGAACTCGCCCGAGTCGCACGACTTGAGCGTCGTCTTGGGAATCTCCATGGCGATCCGCCGGACCTCGTTGAGCACCGGCGAGTGGAGCCATAGAGCGCGGAGATCTTCCACCTCGGTGATGTTGCCCGCCGACCGGCGCCACTGGACGCATGGATAGATGTTCCCGTACGGGTCGATGGCGAGCGTGGAGCGCCCCGTGCCGCAGTTGGCCTCCACCAGCGTGTCGTTTCGGGGCACCGGAACTTCCTCGTGAGTCACGTCGGCATACTCGGGGGACCAGAGCTTGTTGAGGAACTCGCGGTCCGCCTGAAGCGCCAGAGGGCTCGTGTCGCCGTCATCGCGGGGCGTGATCACCGGGTCGAACTCCGCATGGCATCCGAGGCTCTCGGCCAGATCCCTTATACCGCGAAGCTCCCCCTGGTTCCACTTCGTGATCGGGCACTTCATGTTGACCTTCAGGTCGTATTTGCGCAGGAGCTTGATTCCCTGGATTACCCGCTCGAACGAGCCGGGCACTCCCGTCAGCTTGTCCATCGACTCGGGGTTGGAGCCATGGAAGGAGATCTCGATCTCGAAGGGCATCAGTTCCTTGAACCGGCGGGCCACGACCTCATCGATGAGGTAGCCGTTGGTGTAGACCCTGATGGCGAAGCCGAGCCGTTTTGACGCCCAGGCGATGTCGAAGAAGTCGGGACGCGTGAGCGGCTCGCCGCCGCTGAGCACCAGGAAGACGCAGCCCAGGTCCGCGATCTTGCTCAAGCTCGTTATGATCTGCTCCTTGGAGAGCTCCCTCCGGCCTCGCTCGGGGCAGTTGTAGCAGAAAGCGCACTTGTGGTTGCAGGCGTAGGTGATCTCCCACAACGCGGTCATCGGGAGGGACTTGTTCCAGCTCCGCGCCACCAGCTCGGCGTAGGCGTTTCCCGGTCCAGGCATCAGCTCAGTGGGCATTCGGTTACGCCACCTTTCCGTTGTCGGAGTTGGCCAGCATCCCGTTTTCTTTCAGGTCGCTGATGAAGTCGCTCACGTCCTTGTGGGCCGTCTCGATCGAAACCTCGTACTCAGATGCGATGATGTTCGCCATGTCGTCCACCGTGCGCGTCCCGTCGATCAGCTCCCAGACGCGCGTGCCGACCTGGTTGAGAATCTTGTACTGATGGCTCTGGGGGAGGACGATGAACGCCTCCCCATCATAGACCCTCGAAGCCGAATCAGGGTGCTTTCTGGGCGCTTCAGTCTGTGGATTCGCCCCCCCGGACGCGGTCCCCATCATGACTAATTACCTCCAGCCGTGGAAAAACCATCAACAGGGGGCAAAATAGGGGCCTGCCCGCCGGTTGCCTCGATGAGCCGCCAGAAGGTGCGGTCCTTCCTGAAGTGGAGGCGGAAGACCGGCACACGGGAGGCCGCCGCGGCTATGGTGTCGATGACATCTCCCGCGATCTCAGATCTTTCCGTGACGAATGGCAGCGAGCCCACGAGCTCGCCGATCGCCCGGGCGCCCCGCACCGGCTCGAGCCGATCTTCGCTGGCCTGGATCAGCCTGAAGAATCCGGCCACCGGCCAGCTCTCATCCGATTCGGGCCGCGGAGCGAACAGACCCCGGAAGGGAACGCTGCAGGCTCTGTACTCCCCCGTGCCGGAGCGCAGGATCATCGTGAGGTCGTCGGAGAGGACCAGGGCCTCGGGGGAGAGGGTCGTGACCGTCGTCTTGCCCGATCCCGAAGGACCGAAGAAAAGGTAGGCCCTGCCGTCTCGAACGAGCCCCGCAGAGTGCAGGAGGAACCCTCCCGATGGAATGACGGCGTGCGCGTAAACGATCCGAAGGAAATTCTCCATGCTCCGGTCGAAGGCGCGCGGGTCCTCCTCGGTCACCCGGGCCAGCGCGAGGCCGCCACGGCCACGGCTCCGGTCGAGCCATCCAGCCCACTCATAGGAGCAGGCGAGGAGCACTTCCCCCTCCCAGCGCGTCTCCACGCGATAGTATTCGGAGGGCCGGGCCACCTTCAGAAAGCCGTCGCGCTGGACATTGGTGATCTCCAGCGTCAGGGCCGGGGCCGCTCCGCCATCGGCGCAGAAAATGCCGTAGCGCTCCTCGAGGGTCGCTCGCTGCCCCGAGGTCAGGCCCGAGAGCCGGACCCCTATCCCCCCGACTGTGAGGGCCAGGGTCTGTCTGCCGGCGGGCAGAGCGGTCGATGCGTGGAATGCGAGATCGGGGAGGTACTCCGCGCGCTGATCGAGCGGCTCCACCGAGAGTTCCCCGGTCTGCGTCGTCCTCGCTGTCACCGATCCTCCGGTCGCGTCTGACGGGCATCCCGAACCAACCGACGACGAACCCACCGTCTCGCCCCGTATCGCGCGGCCAGTAAGAGGCAGCGCACGCGGTCGAGCGGCGTCGTCGGGCTCCGGTGGCCCCCCCCCTTGTCGATGCCTTCGACTCGGCCCACGATCCGGTCAATCGAAACCGACCGATCGAGGCAGCCCGAGGCATCCCCCTTCGTAAACACATGCGTCGGCTGGCCCAGAGGGTTGTTCCTCCAGATCACCCGATGAACAACGAGCCCGGCCTCGTCGCTCCTGAAGACGACGACGTCGCCTGGCAGGAGGCTCCGCGGCTCGGCCCGCACGATCGAAACCAGGTCCCCGGCCTCTATTCGGGGACTCATGCTCGAGCTGGTCACCTTGACGACCGCCCGGCCCGTCTCCCGATCGAGGAGCTCGCGGACGAGAGATTCTACGATGAGAATGCCCGGAGTCCCCGACATCTCTATGGATTAAACCAGTTTAACCGTAAGTGCTGGCTGAATATACCTTCAAAGGTCTGACCCGTCAAAGATAAATCTTTCGATTCAGCCACAGGACGGGCCATCTCGCGCCGCTCCCGAAAATCTGCTGCCGCTCCTACTGTATGTACCCAAGACCGCGCAAGCGGTCAAGGACTTCCTTGTCGAAGGGATCGACAGCGGGGTCGGTGACCGGTTCGGGACGCCAGCCATATGAATCAATCGGAACTTCCAGACGCGCCGACCGATCACCCGCCCGCAGAAAATCGAGCACAGGGCTCCCGGGCATGTCGCGAGCCATGGGAAATCCCGACAACGCGAGAAGGGTCGGGGTGATGTCGAGGAGGGAGGGCTCTCGTCCCATCCTGCCCGGGATCGCCCTCGCCCCCCAGATGAGCAAGATCCCTCTTGCCCGCTCCGGGGATGCTGGCGCCCTCCCCGGGTCCCCCACGATCAGGATGAGGTCCTCGGGCTTCATCATTGAGACGAACGAGCCGGCGACGGCGTCGACCCTCGCGAGGACCTCCGCCAGGACACGCGGCCGCGCGGTGGGGGCGGCTTGTCCCGCGCCTCCGGCACGCATCCGCGTCCGCGCGATATCCAGACCCGGCAGATAGAGCAGACAGACCCTCGCCATGCCGGCCTCGAAGAGGCGTCGCGCCACGAGCGCGTGGTAGCCGTCCAGGGTGATGGAGGTAGTGACGATCCCCTCTTCCTGCTCGGAGATAGCCTCGCCCCGGCCGGCCGGCGGGCTCGCTTCACGCAGGTCCCGCTCGAACCTCTCGGCAAGGGCCGCCTGAAGCGAGGCGGGGGCGACGTCACGATCCGGAAGGAGCCTGGCGGACAGCCGTGGGTAGGCCCTCTCGCTGACCACGATGCCGTCATCCGAGCCGGTGGGCCAGGTGGCCCACCAGTTGATCGCCGCCGTCTCTACTCCACCACGCGCGAGGATCTCCCAGACCGCCGGCGCGCGGCGCAGCCCGGAGCTGACGGGAGTCGGGGGGGGCCGGAGCGGAGGCAGCAGCATCCTGAGCGTGGGGGTGAAGCGAGATGAGGGGTCCCGCTGCACGGGGGAGGTGAGCCCCGGCACCCGGTCGGCCTCATATCCGAGGATCCCATGCTCCTGCCGGGGGCGCCCCGTGGCGATGGTGGTCCAGGTGGCGGGCGGGATGGAGGAGTCCTCCGCGCGCAGATCGTAGCGCGCTCCCTCCCTCTCCAGCCGCGTGAGGGTCGGGCAGCAGGCGAGCGATTCCATCCGATCGAGCCAGCCCGAGTCGAGCCCATCGATGCCGAGGACCACGAGGCGTCCTTGCATCGGTTCAGGCGTGAAGCTCGAGGGGGCCGAGGCGGACCTTTCCAGCAGATCGGGCGGAGCGAAGATGAGGAGCCCCGCCGCCACCGCGAGCAGGGAGAGACCAAGAGGGGGCCGGAGCCGGCGAGCGCCGCGGGCCCGCGGCGATCCCTCCCCCGCTGATAGCCCTCCGGCTCCGGCGGCCAGCGCCAGAAGGGATCCCACCTTCGTAAGACGTCCGATGAAGTGGCCGACCGCGAGAGTCGCGACGATCGCCCCCGTCCAGCCAATCCAGGCGCCGAGCCCCTCGCCGGTCGCGCGGCGCCCCGAGCGGAGCAGCCAGGCGAGATAGAGGGTCGTTGCCGCGGTGAAGAGGAGGCCCGACCTGGCCGCCACCCGCTCCATGCGCCCCACCAGGACCAGACCGCGCCGCGCGATCCAGGCCAGGATCAGGTCGGTGAGGAACTCCATGAGACCCAGTGCCAGGCCAAGCGCGAGCGAGAAGTAGAGGGCCAGCAGGAGAAGATCCCTCGGAGCCACGATGTGCGGCCTGTTGGCGAGCGCCACCGCGGCGGCGGCCGGGATCCCGAGCAGAGGGCCTCCCACCGCGCCGACTCTGACCGCGGCGGCCGCGTTGAGGCGCACGAAGGAGGAAGGGCCACCGCGGCCCGCGACCATCCACCCCTCCAGCCGCGAGAGGGACCCCTTCAGGTACCCCAGCTCGCGCAACTGCGTGCGGATCTGGTCCAGGTCGGGTCGAGGGGCGGGGCCCTGCGATGCGCCCTTCACCTATCGCGCACCGCGACGTGGCGGGCCAGCTCCCTGAGGCGTTCGGCGCCGCGGCCGAATGGGGCGAGCGAGGTGATGGCGGTCCGGACCAGATCGCCTGCGAGGGAGCGGGCTCCCTCCACGCCGCACAGGGTGACGAAGGTCGCCCTGCCGGCATCGGCCCTGACCGGCTTGCCCACCGCCGACGAATCCCCCACCGCGTCGATCAGGTCGTCGGTGATCTGGAACGCAAGCCCCAGGTTCTTGGCGTAGGAGACGAGCCCTTCCACCTCCTCCTCGAGCCCCCCGGAGAGCCGCGCTCCGATCTCGGCCGAAGCGATGAAGAGGGATCCGGTCTTGCGGCTGTGTATGAACTCCATGGCCGGCAGATCGACACGGCCCCCCGCCGTACCCCCGCGCCCGGCCTCCAGGTCGGCGAACTGGCCCCCGATCACCCCGTCCGGACCGATGGCGGCGGCCAGGCGGCGCGCCGAGAGGGAGCGGAGGCGTTCGCGCGTCACCTCCTTGATCCTCGCGCGATCCACCTCGCCCGCCAGAATCGCGTAGGCGTGGTTGAGCAGACCCACCGCCGCGAGGATGGCGGTCGATTCCCCGAAGGCCACGTGGCAGGAGGGACGCCCGCGCCGTAGCGGGGAATCGTCCATGCAGGGAAGATCGTCCAGGATGAGGGACGAGGCATGCACCATCTCGATCGAGCACGCAGCGGGGAGGAGCCGGCGCGTGTCCGCGCGGAACATCTCGCCCACCGCCAACGTGAGGGTGGGGCGGATCCTCTTGCCCGGCGCGAGCAGAGCGTAGGCCATCGCCTCGCGGACCGGGGCCGCCATCGACCTGAGGCCCGGCCCATCTCCCGCTGGCAGGAACGAGGGGAGGGCTTCGTCGATCTGCCCGCGCCAGGAGGCAAGCCAGGCGTCGAGACCTCTCGTGGAGACGCGTCCGGGGGCCGGCATGTCGGGCATCAATATAGCAGCCAGGACGCCGGGGCTCCCCCGGGGAGTGCCTTGCCACGATCCCCGCCGCGGAGGATCGGGGAATCTTCAGTGGGAGGCGCGGGGCCGGACGAGATGAATGATGAGGATGAGGAGCCCGTGTGGTGTCAGCGAACGCCGAACCGGTAGATCGCCCGCCTCCATCGTAGTCCTCAGAACTCACGGAGGTTCGGATATCCGACCACCTCAATGCGGAGATCTCGGTAGCCGCAGCTCGGGGACGAATGCTGACCAGGAAACGGACGCGACATTCTCAGTCGATTCGAGCCTGGGCTCCTCTTCCTGACAGAGTGCCTGGAGGTTCCCGGTTTGGCGGCACCGATCGAAGCCAGCTCGCGTGTTTGGTAGCTGGGGCATGACTCATGTTCCAATTCAACACTCACCGTTACAATAGGTTACGCGTCATTTAATCGCCCCAGAGCGGGTTCAAGCGCATCAGGGGATCGAGGGCCGATTTCGTGAGCTGATCTGACGCGACCTCCTGACGAGATCTCTTAGTTTGACAAATCTTATCTCGCGATTTGATAAGTGGCATAAGTTGGAGTAAGGTCTGTCTAACCATAGACCCACTCAAGAATCCATACCGGCCCGGCGCCGGCACGACGCCCCCAGCACTGATTGGCCGAGATTCCCTCATCGATCGGTTCGGCATCGTCGCGCGTAGAGCACTCCAGGGAAGGCCCGACAAGAGCCTCATGCCGATCGGGCTTCGCGGCGTAGGCAAGATGGTCCTGCTTAACAGATTCTCGGAGATCGCCCTGCAGGAGGGCTTCAAGGTGGCGTTCATCGAAGCGCCTGAAGCCGGTAACTTCCCGGCACTCCTGGCGAATCAAGCACGTCGCATACTGCTCGATCTGGCGAATGGGCCTGTCTCAACCGCGGTGAATAAAGCGCTCCGCGTACTCAAGAGCTTCACCTTCACTCTTCCGGACGGAACCTCCATCAGGGTCGAAACTGACCCGCTGAAGGGCCACGCCGATTCGGGCATCCTTGCCGAGGATTTGACGGATTTGCTGGTCGCGATCGGCGAAGCGCTGCGATCAAGATCCTCTGCAATCCTGATCGAAGTCGACGAGGTCCAGTATCTCGAGCCCGAAGAGCTCGGCGCGCTCATAGTGGCCATCCACCGGACGACACAAATGGATCTCCCCGTCGTGCTCGTCGGTGCCGGCCTCCCGCAGCTTCCTGGACTCGCCGGCGAGGCGAAGTCGTATGCCGAACGCCTTTTCGAGTTTCCTGAGATAGGCGCCTTGACAGAGGAGGACGCCGGGGCGGCGCTGCTCGTGCCTGCTCAGAATGAGGGCGTCGACATCACACCCGACGCTCTCGAGGCGCTGGTCAGCCACTCGAAGGGATACCCTTACTTCCTCCAGGAATGGGGGTATCACTCCTGGAACAGTGCAGGGGAGGATCGAATCGAGCGTCCCGATGTGGACGCGGCACAGCCACTCGTCCGGAACGCCCTTGACGGCAATTTCTTCCGGGTGAGACTCGATCGACTCACGCCGAAAGAGAGAGAATACCTCCGGGCGATGGCCCACCTCGGCCCAGGGCCTCATCGCAGCGGTGACATCGCAGCGAGACTGGGAGTTCGCGTCGAAACGGTCGCACCGCGACGCTCAGGATTGATCAGGAAGGGCATGATCTACAGTCCAGCCCACGGAGACACAGGGTTTACCGTTCCTTTGTTCGATGAGTTTCTGCGCCGCGTACTCCCATAGCCTCCGTTCTTTTCCGCCGCCCGTTCGTGGAACGCCCTCGCAGCAATTACCTCGAGAGCATCAGCCCATGCGCCCCTTCCACGTCCAGGGGGCAGACTGATCAGCTTCTCGTGGGAGCCAGGGCGTGGTGTTGAGTCGTGGGACCGCCGTATGCGTGCCGGACCAAAGCGGACCCGCACTGGGAAGATTCCTCGTGTTCGCGCGGACATTAAAAAACTCCCGGCCACGCGAACCGCGATCGGTAGTATTGTCGGCATCGGTAGCCGGGGCCCGACCCGAACCTGCCGCCCTCGAAGTATTGAATCAGCCGCCCGGCGACTCGCCCTCCAGGTACCGGGCCACCGCTTCGGCCACCTTCCTGCCGACCAGGGGCGCGATCTCCTCGCGCGCGGCCGCCCTGAGCCCGTCGAGCGAGCCGAACTTCCGGAGCAGCTTGCGCGCCGACCGGTCCCCCACGCCGGGGATGGCGGTCAGCGACGAGGCGATGGCGCGCTTCCTGCGAAGAGCGCGGTGATAGGTGATCGCGAAGCGGTGCGCCTCGTCGCGGACGCGCTGGACGAGGTGGAGTATCGGCGAGTCGTGCTCCAGCGCGATCGGCTCGGGACGGCCCGGCACGAACAGTAGCTCCTCCTTCTTGGCCAGAGCCGCCAGCGGCACCGAGGTGACGCCGAGACCCTCCAGCGCCTCCCGCGCCGCGCTGAGCTGACCCTTGCCGCCGTCCACGAGGATCAGATCGGGCAGGTGCGCTCCTTCCTTGAGGAGCCGCGCGCAACGCCGGGCCACGACCTCCTTCATGGAAGCGAAGTCGTCCACGCCGGCCACCGTCCTGACGCGGAAGCGCCGGTAATCGGATCTCTTCGCGCGCCCCCCTTCCCAGACCACCATGGATGCGACGGTCTCGGTCCCCTGCGTGTGGGAGATGTCGAAGCACTCGATCCGGTAGGGGGTCTCGGGCAGGCCGAGCGCCTCCTGCAACGCCTCCAGCAGCTCCACGCCGTAGGTGTAAGGAGACCTGAAGCGGCTCTCGAAGGCGAGCTTCGCGTTCTTGCCGACCAGATCGAGGAACCGGGCCTTGACGCCGCGCCGGGGGATCTTGATCGCCGCGCGGCGCCCCGAGCCGCCGCGCTCCCTCGTGAGCCAGTCCTCGAGCAGGTCGCGCCCGGCCGGCTCCACCGGCACGTAGATCTCCTCCGGGATGTCGGCCCCCTGGGCGTAGTAGAGCTGCAGGACCGCGGCGAGAAAGGCCCCGTCGTCCTCCTCCACCGTCTCGAAGGTGAACTCGCGGCGCGACTGCACGAGCCCTCGCCGCATGCTGAAGACCTCCAGGGCGGCCTGTCCCCCTTCCCGGTGGAGGCTGAAGTAGTCCTGCTCCTCCAGCCCCACGCTCGCGATGTTCTGGCGCCGCGAGAACGAATCCACCATCCGGATCAGGTCCCGGCAGTGCGCGGCCGTCTCGTACTGCTGAAGCTCGGAAGCCTCCGCCATCTTCCGTTTCAGGCTGTCGAGCAGCTCCTGGTTCCTGCCCTCGAGAAAGAGACGCGCGTCCTCGGCGGCGCGCCGGTAGGCGACGGCGTCGGCCAGACCGGCGCAGGGTCCGAGGCACTGATCGAGCTGGTAGTAGAGGCAGGGGCGCGGTCTGGTGCCGTCGAGCCGCTCGTGACAGATCGCCACGCGGAAGAACCGGGCCACCATCCTCAGGGCGCGCCGCGCGTGGGAGGCCGGCAGGTAGGGCCCGAAGTAGAGCGCCCCGTCGAGCTGCGCCTTGCGCACCAGGACCACCCGCGGGAAGGGGTCCTGGATCGTCATCTTGAGGTAGGGGAAGTTCTTGTCGTCTCGCAGCAGGGTGTTGTAGCGGGGCTGCTCCTTCTTGACGAGGTTGTTTTCCAGCAGGAGCGCCTCGACCTCCGAGTCGGTGAGGACCAGCTCCAGGTCGGCCGCCTCCTCCACCATCCTGCGTATCTTCGGCGAGAGGCCCACGGGGCTCTGGAAATAGGTGCGGACGCGGTCGCGCAGGCTGCGCGCCTTGCCGATGTAGAGCAGGTCGCCCCGGGCACCCTTGAAGAGGTAGACCCCCGGCCGGTCGGGAAGATCCCTGACCTTCTGGAGGAGCCGATCCCTGACGTCGCCGGCGCTCAAGAGAAGACCGCCTGCTTGCGAAGCCACGCGATCCGATCCCGGATGGCCGCGGCCTCCTCGAACTCCAGCCTGTGCGCCGCCTTCTTCATGCTTTTCTCGAGCCGGACGATCTCGCGTTCGATCTCCTCGAGGGAGCGGAACCGGCCGGGTTCGACACCGGCGGGAGGCGGCCCCGCCTCATGGACGACGTCATGGTAGTCGGCCGCCGCGATCTCCTTCGCCCCGACGAGATTCTCGTCGATCGGTTTGAGGATCGTCTCGGGCGTGATCCCGTGCCGGTCGTTGTACTCCTCCTGGAGCCGGCGGCGCCTGAGGGTCTCCCGCATCGCCTCCTTCATCGAGTCGGTCTGACGGTCGCCATAGAGCAGCGCCCGTCCTCGGACGTTGCGCGCGGCGCGCCCCATCGTCTGGATGAGCGACCCGGACGACCTCAGGAAACCTTCCTTGTCGGCGTCGAGCACGGCCACGAGGCTCACCTCCGGCAGGTCGAGCCCTTCGCGCAGGAGGTTGACCCCGACCAGCACGTCGAAGACCCCCCGGCGCAGGTCCCTGATGACGCGCACGCGCTCCAGCGTGTCGATGTCGGAATGGAGGTACTCCACCCGGACCCCCAGGTCCTTGTAGTACTCGGTGAGGTCCTCGGCCATGCGTTTGGTCAGCGTGGTCACCAGGACCCGGTCCCCCAGCGCCACGCGGGCCCGGATCTCACCGAGCAGATCGTCCACCTGGGTGCCGATCGGGCGGATGACGATCTCCGGGTCCATCAGTCCGGTGGGCCGGATCACCTGCTCGACCACCGCGCCGCCGGTGCGTTCCAGCTCGTAGGGCCCGGGCGTGGCCGACACGTAGACGACCTGCCCCGCGCGATCCTCGAACTCCTCGAACATGAGGGGCCTGTTGTCCAGCGCCGACGGGAGGCGGAAGCCGTACTCCACGAGCACCTGCTTGCGCGAGCGGTCGCCGCGGTACATCCCCTTGATCTGGGGGACCGTGGCGTGGCTCTCGTCGATGATGATGAGGGCGTCCTTCGCCAGGTAATCGATGAGGGTGGGAGGCGCTTCCCCCGCGACGCGGCCCGTCAGGTGACGCGAGTAGTTCTCGATCCCCTGGCAGTACCCGATCTCCTCGAGCATCTCAAGGTCGAACATCGTGCGCTGCTGCAGCCGCTGCGCCTCGAGCCGTTTGCCGGCAGCCTCGAGCTCCCCGAGCCGGACGCGAAGCTCCTCGCGGATGCCGTCGAGCGCCGCGCGCCGCGTCTCGAGATCCGTGACGTAGTGCGTGGAGGGGTAGATCGGCACGCGCTTGAGGCGGTCGAGCGTGGCGCCCCGCAGCGGATCGATCACGGTGATGGCCTCCACCTCATCGCCGAACAGCTCCACGCGCACGGCGCGCTCGTCGTACGCCGGCCAGATCTCCACCACGTCGCCCCGCACGCGGAAGGAGCCGCGCTCCAGGTCGTGGGGGCGGCGGGAGTACTGAATCTCCACGAGTCGGCGGAGCAGCTCGTCGCGCGTGACGCGCCCCCCGACCTCCAGCATCACGAGCATCCCCTGGTAGGCCTCCGGCGACCCCAGACCGAAGATGCACGAGACCGACGCGACCACCACCACGTCCCGGCGTTCGAACATCGAACGCGTGGCCGAGTGGCGCAGCCTGTCGATGTCGTCGTTGATGGTGGACTCCTTCTCGATGTAGGTGTCGGTCGACGGGACGTACGCCTCGGGCTGGTAATAGTCGTAGTAGGAGACGAAGTACTCCACCGCGGCGTCGGGGAAGAACGAACGGAACTCCTGGTAGAGCTGCGCCGCCAGCGTCTTGTTGTGCGCGATGACGAGCGTGGGGCGGTTGACCGCCTCGATCACCTTCGCCATGGTGAAGGTCTTCCCCGAGCCGGTCACTCCCAGCAGCACCTGGTGGCGCAGGCCGCGTTCCAGCCCGCGGGTGAGGGCCTCGATCGCCGCGGGCTGGTCCCCGGTGGGCGCGAAGGGGCTGACCAGCCTGAAGGGGCCGCTTCCCCGCGGCACCATGGGGCCCCGGCTCGGCATAATGGTAGTCGGGGGGGCCTCGGGCCGTGGGGGCGCTCCGGCCGCCGGCGTCTTCCTCCCTCGCGGGCGGCTCACCTGACCTCCCGGTAGCCGCGCACGAGCCGCCGCGGGTCGGCGCCAAGACGCCAGGCGGCGCGCATCCAGATCATCCTCAGCCAGGTGCGCGCGGTCCCACCGGAGAGGAACCTCCGTCCCGAGGTGCGCACGCGTCCGGCCAGAAGCGTCGTGGGACCGGCGCGCCTCAGGCGGCGCGAGAGGACGAGGTCCTCCATGATCGGGATCGATGGATACCCGCCCAGCTCCTCGAAGACGTCCCGGCGCACGAAGATCGCCTGGTCCCCGAGATAGCAGCGGGTCGCCCGGGAACGCAGGTTCGCGCATCCCGATATCAGGCGCAGCCAGAACGTGCGCTCCGCGAACGCGTGCCGGAAGGCGCCGCCGACGCGATGATCCGCCATGGACTCGAGCGCCTCGGTGGCGGCGGTCGGAGGCAGGAGCGTGTCGGCGTGGAGAAACAGGATGATCTCCCCCCGGGAGGCGGCGGCTCCGGCGTTCATCTGGGCGGCGCGTCCGCGCCGCGCGCCCATCCAGCGCAGCGGGACTCCTCGCTCCTCGAATCGGGGGCGGGCTCGCTCCACCGCGAGCCGTGTGCCGTCGACGCTGCCGCCGTCCACCACGAGGACCTCCTCGAGCGAATCCTGGAGCGCGACCGATTCGAGGCATTGCTGCAGGCGCGCGGCCTCGTCGAGGGTCGGGATGATCACCGAGATGCGGGGGGCTGGCTTCATCGGCTGGGTGCAGGTTTACAGAACGTGTTGAAGCATCTATACTTCGCGAGCCTCGATTATATACGGGGAGTCCATCTTGATCAATCCGGATCCACCGGCCACCCCGCCACCGGCCACACCACCACCGGCCACGCCACCGCCAGCCCGCCCGAAGCGGCGCCGCTGGCTTCGGGTGATCCTCATCGTCCTGGGGACCCTGACGATCCTGCTGGGCGCCTTCACCGCGTACATCGTCAACATGGATCTGCCCGACGTGCGCGCCCTGGAGGACTACCAGCCCCCCACAATCACCCAGATCCTCGCCGCCGACGGGCAGGTCGTCCACCAGTTCGCCGAGCAGAAGAGGATCGTGGTGCCGCTGAACCGCGTGAGCCCCCTGATCCGGGAGGCCGTCATCGCGGTGGAGGACGCGAACTTCCTCAAGCACGTCGGAGTCGATCCGACGGCGCTGCTGCGCGCCGCGGCGCGCGACGTGCTGGAGCGGCGCTGGGCGCAGGGGGGAAGCACGCTCACGCAACAGCTCGCGAAGATCCTCTTCCTGAGACCCGACAAGAGGATGGTCCGAAAGATTCAGGAGGCCATCCTCGCGATGCAGATCGAGAAGACCTACACCAAGGAGGAGATCCTCCAGTTCTATCTGAACCAGATGTACCTCGGGCATGGGCGGTACGGGGTCGAGGCCGCCGCGCAGTACTACTTCGGGGTGCCTGCCTCCGAGGTCACTCTCGATCAGGCGGCCCTGCTGGCCGGCATCTTCCAGAGGCCCGAGTCGTACTCCCCCATCCGATCGCCGGAGCGCGCCGCGCGGCGGCGCAGCCACGTCCTGGACCGGATGCTCGAGGAGAAATTCATCACGCCGGAGGAGGCCGAGAAGGCCCGGAGCGCCCCGGTGGCGGTCGTGCAGGGAATCGAGACCAACGCGCTCGCGCCCTATTTCGCCGAGGAGATCCGCAGGGTCCTCGCGCCCCGGTACGGCGACGAGACGCTGCTGCGCGAGGGGCTGCGTATCCACACGGGGTTCGACGTCGAGCTGCAGAAGGTCGCGATCAAGGCGCTCTCCAAGGGGCTGCGGGACCTCGACAAGCGGCGCGGGTTCCGGCGGCCCGCGCGCAACATCATTCTGCAGAAGCTCGGGACGCTCGACGCCTACAAGGACCCCTCCTGGGAGGGGCGGCCCGAGACCGGCGACCTCGTGACCGGGCTCGTCATGTCCGTCTCCACGCGCTCGGCGCGCGTCAGGGTCGGCGGCTACAGCGGCGAGATCTCCCCGGCGGACGCCGGGTGGACCGACCGGGACGACCTGACGCGCATCCTCAGACCGGGAGATCTGACGCTGTTCGAGGTGCGCTCCCGTGACGACCAGAAACTGTCACTGGCGCTCGACCAGGAGCCCGAGGTGGATGGCGCGGTCCTGGCCCTCGATCCGAGGACGGGAGACATCAAGGCGTTGATCGGCGGATTCGACTTCGGCCGGAGCCAGTTCAACCGGACCTTTCAGGCGCACCGGCAGTGCGGCTCCGCCTTCAAGCCGTTCATCTATGCGGCGGCGATCGAGCAGGGACGAACCCCTTCGGACCTGCTCTTCGACGAGCCGACGGTCTTCATGGATCCCACCACGGGAGCGGCCTACCAGCCCGAGAACTACGAGCGCCGGTATGAAGGGGTGGTCACGCTGCGCAAGGCGCTGGAGGAATCGCTCAACATCCCCACGATCCGCCTCCTGAACCAGATCGGCTACGAGAAGACGGTCCAGTTCGCGCAGCGTCTCGGCATCGACTCCCCCCTTCACGCGTACCCATCGCTGGGGCTGGGCACCTCCGAGGTGACCCTGGCGGAGCTGACGGCGGCCTACGGGGTCTTCCCCACCGGGGGAATCCTCTCCACGCCGCGCTACTTCTCCGAGGTGCGGGACCGCGACGGCAACGTGCTGGAGCAGACCGCCGGCGAGAGCCGGGAGGTGCTGCGCGAGGACGTCGCCGCCGTGATGGTCTCCATGATGGAGGGGGTGCTGCTTCGGGGGACCGCCGCGTCCGGGGCCCGGCCCGGAGCCCCCCTCGCGGGCAAGACCGGCACGACCGACGATTACACGGACGCCTGGTTCATCGGATTCAGCCCGTCGATCGTCATCGGGGTCTGGGTCGGGCACGACAAGAAGGTGACCCTGGGTCCGCGCGAGACCGGCGCGAGGGCGGCGCTGCCCATCTGGAGCGTGGTGATGGACGCCTGGCTGGCGAGGCACCCGGGCGAGGAGTTCCCCACCAGCTCCGGCGTGGTGAAGGTGCCGGTGGATCGCGACACGGGCCTGCGCGCCGCGCCGGAGCTGGCGTGCCGCGTATCGATCGTGGAGAGCTTCCTCAAGGGGACCGAGATCGAGCACGCGTGCACCGCGGCGGCGCACACCCGGCTCGGGCTCCCCTATTTCCTCCAGAGGTACCCGATGCGGGAGGAGGGACACATCGAGATCTCGGACGACGAGGTCGAACGCCTGCTGCGGGAGAACCCTTTCCATCTCGACCTGCTCGGTCACACGAGCCTCAACGTGCGCACGGCTTCGGGGCTCCAGCTCGTGAGGCTCGCGCGTGGAGGGCGCGGCGCCGGCCGCGACGTCTCGTGGGGCTTCTTCCGGCACGTGGAGCCTGTGGGATCGCAGGACGAGGACGCCGAGGAGCTGGCCTACACGCAGTTCCTGCCGCCGGAGCTCCCGCCGATCCCCGTGGGCGCGCACGGTTTCCTGGGAATCGATGGCCGCAGCGCCGCGGCGATCCAGGTCCGGTATCCGTGAACGCGGCGGGTGCGCCGCCGCCTGTGTGAGGAGCCGCCATGCGAGTCACTATTCGTCGCTGCAGCTACTGAGTCTCCGGGATACAGGCCGCCCGTGTGGCGGCCTCGCTGCGGCGGGATCCAGGCGTGGATGTCGAGACCGTCGAAGGGCGTTACGGAGAGTTCACCGTCCTGGTGGATGGCGAACGGGTCGTAGGTGGCGGGCCGCTGGCCTTCCTCGGCATCCTGCCGTCGATTCGCGCGGTCCGGAAGGCCATCGAGCGCCATCGGGCCGGCGGAGCGCCCGGAACCTCCGTATGAGAACGGATCCCCCGGTCGGCGATCGGCCCGTGCCCGTGGACGGTCAGCGCGAATTTCCCGGGGCGGGAAGCGGATCGCGGCCGGGGCCATTCCCGGCGCCGGCCGGAAGCGGGAGAAGAGCGGTCAGCCTTTCGGCGATCAGCCGGCCGGCCTCGGCATGCCCGCGCGAGTTCCAGTGCTGGTCCCGCGGCCAGTAGAAGCCGCGCCCATCCTCCCCCGCGACGGCCGCCGCGCCTCGCAGCCCGTCGAGCAGGTCGATCGTCTCGAGCCCCTGCGCGTCGCACAGGGACCGGAGGATCCTCTGGGGCCGCGCCCGGTCGAAACCTGCTTCACCGCCCCCGGCGTAGAACTCGACGAGTCGCCTCCAGACACCGTCGCTCACCTGGTGCTTCATGGGGACCACGATGACGATGACGCGTAGCCCCTTGTCGCGACAGAACCGCGCGAGCCTCTCGAGGGAGACCCGCGTCGCCTTCCAGGCCTCAGCGATCTGTGGCGCCTCGGCGACTCGGAGCACGTCCATCTCGAAGGGGTAGACGAGCCGGCGCAGACCGAGCCGGACGAGCAGCTCGTCGGCGCGCGTGGAGACGAACGAGAAGAGGTGCCATCGCGACCCGAGCCAGCGTTTGACCAGCTCTGCGCGCGGGGGGCGCCGCGCCCCCTCGGAGGGAGCCACTCCCTCCGGCGATCGTCGCGAAGCTTCGAGAGCATGCGCGTTGTCGTCCGGATCATTCCCGACGTAGAAGGCCACCAGCGCGAGGTCCGGCCTGAGCGAACCCCACTTCTCCTCCAGCCAGAGCGTCTCCTGCCAGGTCCCGTAGCCCCCCACGCCGAGGTTGACCACCTCGACGCGCCGGTCCGCAGGCCGTCCCGCGTTGAGCCCGCGCTCGAGGATCCGCGGCCAGGCCTGATCCTCCTCGACGCCATATCCAAACGTGAACGAGTCGCCCAGGGCCGCGATGCGCAACGCGGGGACGCCGTCGCTTCCTGCCACCGGCCCGCGATATCCATCCGCGTTTATCCGCCATCGGGAGCTGAATTCGGTGGTCACGACCAGGTCGGTGAAACCGGGCTTGAGCCGCGCGCCGAGCAGAGGGTCGGGCGTGAAGGCGTCCGGGTCGTGAAGGAGCGCCTGCGGCGAGAGGAGACGCAACGCGATCTCGGCCGCGAGCAGAGTCGCCGCCGCGCTCGCCAGCGCAATGAGGGCCCCGCACCCGATCCTCCGGACGGCGCCCGGACGCGCCGGGTTCATCGTCCTCCGCGCCGCTTCACTTCCACGAGTCCCGCCTCGACCAGCTCGTAGATCGTCCGCTCGAGGTCAGGCGGGCTGAGGCCCGCGAGCAGCCGCACCTCCTCGAGGTTGGAGCTCCCGTCGATCCGTGAGATCACCTTCCACTGGGGCGGGGTGAGCGACAATGCGTTGAAATCCATCCCGCCAGTCAGGCGCGGGACGTCCACCATGAAGTTGAGTCGGGCCTTCTCGGGTCCCAGCGTCGTGTCGGCCAGGTCGACGTCCTCCGTCGGAAATGTCTCGCCGGTGATCAGGTCGGCCAGCAGGACGTTACCCCCCTCCTCACGCCGCCAGTACTTGTGCATTCTCGGGCATTCGTAGATGCGGTCGTTGTTCGACTTCAACGTCTCGATCGTCTCACCGTGGCTCGGGTCGGGGCAGCGGTATCTCTTCATCCAACGGCCTCCGCTTTCTGCTCGCGCAGCGCCGCGTGCGCCGCCGCCAGCCGGGCGATGGGGATCCGGAACGGGGAACACGAGACGTAGTCGAGGCCGGCCCTGTGGAAGAACCCCACCGAGGCGGGGTCGCCGCCGTGCTCGCCGCAGATGCCGATCTTCAGGCCCGGACGGGCGGCCCGCCCGTCCTTCACCGCCATCTGCACGAGGGCGCCCACACCGTCGACGTCGATCGACTGGAACGGGTCGGCCGGCAGGATCTTCTTCTCGAGATAGTACGGAAGGAACGAACCGATGTCGTCGCGGGAGAAGCCGTAGGTCGTCTGCGTCAGGTCGTTGGTGCCGAACGAGAAGAACTCGGCCGCCGACGCGATCCGCCCGGCGGTCAGACAGGCGCGCGGGACCTCGATCATGGTGCCGACCGTGAAGGGGAAATCCACCCCCGTCTTCTCGCGAACCTCCTTCGCGACGCGCCGCACGATCTGCTCCTGGTCCGACAGCTCCGTGACGGTCCCCACCAGCGGTATCATGACCTCCGGGATCGCCTTGATCCCTTTCTTCCTCAGCGAGGCGGTCGCCTCGAAGATGGCTCTCGCCTGCATCTCGCTGATCTCCGGGTAGGTGATCCCGAGCCGGCAACCGCGGTGCCCGAGCATCGGGTTGAGCTCGTGAAGCTGATCGATCCTGGCCGCCAGCGCGCGGGGCGAGACCTTCAGGGAACGCGCGAGCCCCGCGATCTGACTCGGCGCGAGGTTGACGAACTCGTGCAGCGGCGGGTCGAGCAGCCGGATCGTCACAGGGAGCCCCGCCATCGCCTTGAGGATCCCTTCGAAATCCCGGCGCTGGAAGGGGAGCAGCTTCATGAGCGCCCTGCGCCTTTGCGCCGGACCGGCGGCCACGATCATCTCCCGCATCGCCTGGATGCGCTTCGCGTCGAAGAACATGTGCTCCGTGCGCGTCAGACCGATCCCCTCGGCGCCGAAGGCGCGCGCCTGCGCCGCGTCCTCGGGCCGATCGGCGTTGGCCCTTATCCTCAGGCGGCGTCGCGCGTCGGCCCACTTCATGAGGGTCCGGTAGTGCGGGTTCTTCTCCGGGTCGGCCGGCAGCAGCGGGAGCGTGCCGGCATAGACGGCGCCGCGGGTTCCATTGACCGTGAGCAGCTCGCCTTCCTTCAGCGTGCGCCCCCCCACCCGCACCACCCCCTTCTTCGAATCGACGTCCAACTCGCCGCATCCCACCACGCAGCACTTGCCCCATCCCCGGGCGACCAGCGCCGCGTGGCTGGTCATGCCCCCCTTGGCCGTCACGATCGCCTCGGCCACGTGCATCCCGTGGACATCCTCGGGGGAGGTTTCGGCCCGCACCAGGACGACCTTCTTGCCTTTCTTCGCCCAGATCTCCGCTTTCTCCGCCGTGGTGGCGATGACCCCGGTGCCGGCCCCCGGGCCGGCCGGAAGCCCCCTGGCCAGCGGACGCAGCCTGGCCTCGGCCTTCGGATCGACCTGGCGGTGCAGCAGCTCGTCGAGCTGTTCGGGGCGAACGCGGAGCAACGCCTCGTCCTCGGCAATCAGCCCCGACTCGCACATCTCCACGGCGATCCGCACGGCGGCGGGTCCCGTGCGTTTGCCGGTGCGGGTCTGGAGCATCCAGACTTTGCCCTCCTGGATGGTGAACTCGATGTCCTGCATGTCGCGGTAGTGCCGTTCCAGCAGGTCGCGGATCCTCTCCAGCTCGGCGTAGGCCTCGGGCATCGCCTCCTCGAGCGTCGGGGCCGCGCTCACCGGTGGATCCGCGGCGGACCACTTGCCCGCGCGTGGCAGCCCCTTGCGGCGCGCGGCATGCCTCTCCGGCGAGGAGCCGGACTCCCCCGCCTGCCTGCGCGTCAGGTGGCGCGGCGTCCGGATCCCCGCGACGACGTCCTCGCCCTGCGCGTTGGGGAGCCACTCGCCGTAGAACAGGTTCTCGCCCGTGGCGGGGTTGCGCGTGAACCCGACGCCGGTGGCCGAGCGTTCACCCGTGTTGCCGAACACCATCGCCTGCACGTTGACCGCGGTGCCCCAGTCGTCGGGGATTCCCTCGATGCGGCGGTAGGAGATCGCGCGCTTGCCGTTCCAGGATCGGAAGACCGCCTCGATCGCTCCCTGGAGCTGCTCCTTCGGGTCGTCCGGGAAGGGACGCCCGAGCGTCTTGCGGATGACGCCGTGGAACGACTCGATCAGGCGTTCGAGGTCCGGCGCCGTCAAGTCGGTGTCCTGCGTCACGCCGCGCGCCTTCTTGAGCCTGCTCATCTCGCGCTCGAGACGCGGGCGGACGCCGTCCCCTTCGGCCGGCTCGATCCCCTGCGCCTTCTCCATCACCACGTCCGCGTACATCATCATGAGGCGCCGGTAGGCGTCGAGCACGAACCTCGGGTTTGCGGTGCGCTCGATGAGCCCGGCGCGCGTGCGGCGGGTGAGCCCCACGTTGAGCACCGTCTCCATCATCCCGGGCATCGAGCTGCGCGCCCCCGAACGGACCGACACGAGCAGGGGGTTCGCCGCGTCGCCGAACCTGGGGCCCGTGAGGGCGCCCATCCTCTCGAGCGACACGTCGATCTCTGACGCGAGGCTCTTCATCACGCCCGCCCCGGTCTTGAAATAGTCGTTGCAGACTTCCGTCGTGATCGTGAACCCGGGCGGGACCGGGATGCCGAGGTTGGTCATCTCGGCGAGGTTGGCCCCCTTGCCGCCAAGCAGATCCTTCATTCCTGCGGAGCCGTCGGCCGTCCCGCCGCCGAAGAAATAGACGCGATCGCTCATGCTCTCCTCTCGGATGCTTCGCCTTCCACCACGATCTCGGAGAAATCGGCCACCCGGCTCAGGAGCTGCGACAGGCCCGACAGCAGCGCGAGCCTGTTGCGCCTCAGATCCTCCTCCGGAGCCATCACCAGCACCTTGTCGAAGAACCGGTCCACCTGGGGCCGCAGCGACGCGATCGATCGGAGCGCCGACACGTAGTCGCCGGCCGCCACCTGGCGTTCGAGCCCCTCCCGCACGCGGCCCACCGCGCCGTGCAAATCCTTCTCCTCCTTGTCACGCAGCAGTCCGGCCGCGATCGGCCCGTCCGTGGCGAGCCCCTTGTCGCGCGCCTGCGCGAGTATGTTGCGTATCCTCTTGGCCGAGGCGGCCAATGCGAGGAAGTCCTCCTCCGAGGCCGCGGTGCGAAGCTCGGTCAGGGCGGCCCCCCTCCTCCAGGCGTCGGCCACGTCGTCGAAGCCCGCCGCGAGGATGGCCCGCGCGGTGTCGAAGCGCATGCGCCCCTCCTCCATCAGGAACCGGAGCCGCTGGGAGAGGAACTCAAGCAGGTCCTCGCGGACGCGCTCCCGCGCCGCCGGCCCGATCCCCTGCGCTTCGTAAAGGGCAAGGCTCTTCTCGACGGCGCCCTTCAGCGAAACGCGCCCTGACGAGCCGGCCAGCGCGGGGGACAGCATGATGCGCGTGACACCATGCGCCGCGCGCCTCAGACCGTATGGATCGGCGGATCCCTTCGGTATCAGCCCCGCGGCGAAGCAACCGGTCATGAGATCGAGCTTGTCGGCCAGCGCGAGGACCGCCCCCTCCGGTGTCTTCGGGACAGGGCCCTCCGGGGAGATGGGCAGGTAGTGCTCCTCGATGGCGCGGGCCGCTTCGATGGGGATCCCCTCCTCGCGGGCGTAGATCCCCCCCATGATCCCCTGCAGCTCGGGGAACTCCCCCACCATCCCGGTCAGCAGATCGCACTTCGCGAGGCGCGCCGCGATGCGGACGCGATCCTGCGCGGTGCCGTCCAGACCGATCGTCGCCGCCAGCGTCGAGGCGAGATCGACGAGCCGCTGGGTCCTTGCGAGATAGCTCCCCAGCTTCTCGTGAAAGCTGAGGCGCGCCAGATCCTCCACACGGTCGGCGAGCTTCCTCTTCCTGTCCTCGGTCCAGAAGAACCTCGCGTCGGCCAGCCTTGCCTTGAGCACCCACTCGTTGCCGCGGCGGATCAGGCCCTCGGGATCCTCGGGGAGATTGATGACGGCCACGAAGCCCGGGGCCAGCCCGCCGCCCGATCCCTCCGCCGGGAAGTACTTCTGATGATGACGCATCGCGGTGACGATGACCGGAGCCGGAAGGTCGAGATACGCGCGATCGAAACTTCCCGTGACGACCCCCGGGCACTCGTTGAGGAAGGTCAGCTCGTTCAGGAGATCCTCATCCTCCCTGGCGCGCCATCCCATGGCGGCGGCCGCCCGGTCGCGGGCCTGGCGGATCCTCTCCCGCCGGTCCGCGTTTCGAGCGATCACCTTCCCCCTCTCCCGGACGATCTCCTCGTAACGCGAAGCGTGAGGCACTTCGTGCGGTCCGGGGGAGAGGAACCGGTGCCCGCTGGTGGCGCGCCCCGACCGCACCCCCATGAACTCGAACTCCACGACCTCGTGATCCAGCAGGGCGACGATCCAGTGGATCGGGCGAACGAAGCAGTGCCCTCGGTCCCCCCATCTCATCATTTTCGGGAAACGCATCTCGGAGAGGATCCGCGGGCATGCCTCGGCCAGGACCGCGCTCGCCTCGCGTCCGGCGATCCGCCGGCGGACGGCGACAACCTCGCCTTTCTCTCCGCGCACCTTCTCGAGCTGCTCGACGGAGACTCCCTGCGCCTTGGCGAATCCGATCGCCGCCTTCGTGGGGCCTCCCGCCTTGTCGTAGGCGGCGCCCGTGGGCGGGCCGCTCACCAGCGCGACGCGATCGTCCTCCCGATCCCTGACACCGGTGATGCAGGCCACCAGGCGCCGTGGACCACCGAACTGCGGCGGCTCCTCCGCGGAGCCACCCAGCCCCTCCTTGTCGCCGAGGGCGGCAAGGAGGCGCGCGCGCAGATCCACGAGCGCCCCGGGGAGCATCCCCGCCGGGATCTCCTCGCAGCCCACCTCCAGAAGAAACGTGCGGGTGGCGCTCATGCGTCGCCCGTCCGCAGCAACGGGAATCCGCGCTCCTCGCGCGATTCGAGGAAGAGCCGGGCGCAGGCTCCGGCCAGACGTCGCACCCTGCCGATGTATCCGGTCCTCTCGGCCACGCCGAACGCGCCGCGCGCGTCGAGCACATTGAAGATGTGGGAGCACTTCAGGCAGGCGTCGTACGCGGGGTAGATCGCCTTCTCCTTGAGCAGCCGGCCCGCCTCGGACTCGTGCATGTCGAAGAGCCGCCGGTTCATCTGGACATCCGCCAGCTCGAAGCAGTGCCTCGAATGCTCGTACTCCTCCTGGCGGCGCACCTCGCCGTAGGTGATGAAGCGTCCGGGCGCGCCGCCCGGGTCGGGGGCCCACGGCAGATCGAAGATGTTGTCGATATTGTTGAGGAACATCGCGATCCGCTCGATCCCGTAAGTGATCTCCGCGGAGACGGTGGGCAGATCGAGACCGCCCGACTGCTGGAAGTAGGTGAACTGCGTGATCTCCATCCCGTCGCAGAGCACCTGCCATCCCACGCCGGCGGCCCCAAGCGTGGGGGACTCCCAGTTGTCCTCCTCGAAGCGGATGTCGTGGCCGGCCGGGTCGATGCCGAAGGCCCGCAGCGAGTCGAGGTAGATCTCCTGCACGTCGAGCGGCGAGGGCTTGAGAATGACCTGGTACTGAAAGTACTTGAAGAGCCGGAAGGGGTTTTCTCCGTAGCGCCCGTCGGCGGGCCGGCGGGTCGGCTGCACGTAGGCCACGCGCCACGGCTCGGGCCCCAGCACGCGGAAGAACGTGTCGGGGCTCATGGTCCCCGCCCCCACCTCGATGTCGTAGGGCTGGGCGATCAGACAGCCTCGACCGGCCCAGTACCCCTGAAGCGCGAGGATCAGCTCCTGGAGCGTCATGGGGCGCTCACCTTCTGGATCTCCCGGAGGAACTTGTAGGAGCGGAACTCATGTCCAACGAAGGCCGTCAGCATCGCCACCGCGAAGGTCTCCACCTCCGAGAGAGTGCCGCGCTCCGGGGCCGCTCCCGGCAGATCCGATGGCGCCAGCCTGCGGAATCGATCGAGCAGCCCGAGCGCGGCGCGCGAGAGCTTGACCGAGCGGCCCGGTCCCGCCGCGTTCTCGTCGGCCACCCTGGCGCCGGGGCGGGAGCAGCCGCCGCACAAGGCCTCGGGCATCCCGCCGGTCCGCACGCGCAGCCCCGAATCGGCGGAGCTTCTGCCGCACGCAGAGCACCTGTCCAGGTCGGGCATCAGACCGTGAAGCCTCAGCGTCCAGGTCTCGAAATACCGCGCCAGCAGCGCGGGATCCACCCCGGCCCGGACGGCCGCCATCACGGAGCGCAGCAGCCTGAAGTACTTCGCGTCGGCCTCGCGCTCGTGCACGAAGGTGTCCACCACCTCCGCCACGTAGGACAGAGTGGCCGCCACGTCCAGGTCCTGGTGGAGGGTGAACGACTCCTCCAGCAGATCGCACGAGTCGATCCGCGCGAGATCCCGTCCTTCTTTCTCGAAATAGGTAACGCGCACCCGGCTGAGCCGCTCGAGCCTGCCGCCGAAGCGGCGCCGGCTCCGCGCCGCGGAGGCCGCGACACCGCTGACCTTGCCTTCATCCTCCGTGAAGAAGGTGACGAGCCGATCGGCCTCACCCATCTTGCGCACGTCGATGACGAAGGCCTCCGAGGTCCTGAGCGGCACGGGCGGGAGTCTATCATAAGGGCCCGTGGCGGCCGGCGGAGTCTCCCGGAGGCGTCAGCCTGCCCGGCGGATCCCGAGACGTTCGAGGATGGCGTCGTCGTCCCGCCATCCGCCCCGCGCCCTCACCCAGAGCTTCAGGAACACCTTGCGGTCCAGCATTCTCTCGAGGTCCTCGCGCGCCTCGGTGCCGACCGTCTTGAGCATCGACCCTTCGCGGCCTATGACGATCTTCTTCTGGGATTCCTTCTCCACGAGGATCGTCGCCTCGATCCGGGTCAGGTCGGACCGGCTCTCATCCCACACCTCGATGAGGACGCAGGTCTCGTGGGGGATCTCCTGCCTGGTGTGATGGAGGATCTTCTCGCGTATCAGCTCCGAGGCGAGGAACCGCTCCTGCTGGTCGGTGAACTGATCCAGGGGAAAGAGGGGCGGGCCCTCGGGCATGTAGGCCAGGAGCTTGCCCGCGAGATCCCGGGTGTTCTGCGCCTTGAGAGCGGAGACGAGGAGGATCTCCTTGAAGGGAAACGTGTCCTTGACCCGATCGATCAAGGGGAGGAGGTCCTCCTTGCGCACGCGATCCACCTTGTTGATGACGAGCAGGACCGGGGGGCCGTCGCGCGGCAATTCGGAGAGGACGAACCTGTCGCCGGGACCGAGCCCCGATGTGGGCCTCACCGCCTCGATCATGAAGAGGATGAGGTCGACGCCGCGCATCGTGTCGGAGGCCTCGTCCACCATCAGACGGTTCATGCCGTGCAACGGCTTGTGGATGCCGGGCGTGTCCACCAGCACCATCTGCCCGCCCGGCAGATTCACGAACCCGTGGATCCTGTTTCGCGTGGTCTGGGCGACGTCGGAGACGATCGCCACCTTCTCCCCCACCAGCAGGTTTATCAGCGTGGACTTGCCGACGTTCGGCCGGCCGACGACCGCCGCGAACCCTGACCGTGTCTCCGCGGGCGTCTCGCTCATGGCGCCGGGGTCTCCACCAGCCTTCTGACGCGGACGCGCTCGATGCGGCGCGTGTCGGCCTTGACGACGTCGAGCTTGAGGCCGCCCACCTCCACCGATTCGCCCTCGGCGGGGATCCGCCCCAGGACGCTGTAGATGAGCCCCGAGACCGTCTCGAAACCCTCGGCCGATAGCTCGACTCCGAGCGAGGCGCGCAGATCGTCCAGCGTCGCGGTGCCGAGCGCCAGGAAGCTCCCTTCACCCTCGGCCACGACGGGGGTCTCCTCCCGCTCGTGCTCCTCCTGGATGTCTCCCACCAGCTGCTCGAGCAGGTCCTCGATCGTCACGACGCCGGCCGTCCCGCCGTATTCGTCCACCACGATGGCGAGCTGGATCCGCCGCGCCTGGAACTCCTTGAGGAGATCCGACACCTGCTTGGTCTCGGGAACGAAGTAGGCGGGGCGCAGCAGGGAGTCGATCTTCGCCTCGTCGGTGATCCGCCCCCGGTGGGCCACAAGATCCTTGAGCGTCAGGATCCCTTCCACGTTGTCGATCTGATCCCGGTAGACCGGCACGCGCGAGTGGCGCTCCCGGGCAAAGAGGTCCCACGCCTGCGCCACGGTGGTGCCGGCCGGGAGAGAGACCACCTCGGTGCGCGGGGTCATCACCTCGCGCACCACGCTGTCGTGGAACTCCACGACCTGCCGGATCAGGTTGCCCTCGTCGGCCTCGAGGATCCCCTCCTTCCGGCCCGCGTCGATGAATGCCTCGATCTGCTCGTCGGTCGCCTCGTCCTCTCCCTCCGCCAGACGCCGCTCCCGCCCGATGCGTCTCATCCTCCGGATCGCCCATATCCCGGGGGCCGCGAAGGGACGGACCGCGTGGTAGACGATGGCAATGAGGACGAGGCTGGCGGACAGGGCCCTCTCCGGATTGGCCAGGGCGATGGCGCGGCCGGCGATCTGCATCGCGATCATCGCCGCCGTGACGCTCAGACCGCCCGCGAGGAAGGGTCGGGTCATCCCCTCCCCCCCGATCCAGGCGAAGCAGACCGCGGCCGCGGCGATCAGGACGAAGTGGTGCAGGAGATCGAACGTCGTGCGCATGATGGGCGAGGCCTCGCTGGGGGCCTCCCCCTCGCGGGGGCCCAGCCCCCGCGACGCCAGGATGCGCGCGGCGGCGACGGGATTGACCTCCGCGTAGGAGCTGCGGAAGATCGCGATCAGGAAGTAGATCACCGCCAGGACCGCAAGGATCAGGGGCCCGACCCCCCAGAGCGCCGTCACCGGCGAATCATCTCCCATCGCAGCGTCCCTTCGAGCAGATCCATCTGGCCGTCGTCCTTCTCGTGATCGTAGCCCAGGAGGTGCAGGAATCCATGCAGGAGGAGGAGACGCGCCTCGCGCGCGGCCCCGTGCCGTCGCTGCCGTCCCTGCCTCCGGGTCGTCTCGCTGGAGACCACGATATCCCCCAGGTGGCCCGCGCCCGGCCCGCCGGCCATTCCCTCACCCGCCGGAAAGGAGAGCACGTCGGTGGGGCGGTCCTTCCCGCGATATCGCCTATTGAGGAGGCGGAGTCTGGCGTCGTCCGCGAACAGGACACCGATCGACCCGCGCGGCACCATCAGACGTCTCGCCAGCGCGCGCAGGAGCCGCCTCGCCTCGGCCGGCTCGATCGGCGGGGCGCCCCCCTCGACCTGGATGCAGGCCTCGAAGGAGGTCCTCATTCCGCTTCCACCGCCCGGGGCCCCTTGGCCCGCGACCCGTCGAACTCGAAGCCGGGGTACGTGATCCTGTGGTGATGCACCGCCGCGAGCGTCTTGAGGAACGACATCCGGATCCGGCTCAGATCGCTGAACGTCAGATCGCAATCATCGAGCTGGTGGTCCAGGATGATGGAGTTCGTGACCGTCCCGATCACCTCCTCGAACCGCGCCGGGGTCGGCTCCTCCACGGTGCGGGCCGCCGCTTCGACCGAGTCGGCCATCATGAAGATCGCCGCTTCCCGGCTCTGGGGCTTGGGGCCTGGATAGCGATAGTCGGACTCCGCCAGCTCCGGCACGTCGGGGTCCTCCTCGCGCTCCGCCTTGCGATAGAAGAAGGTGATGAGCCGCGTGCCGTGGTGCTGCGGGATGATGTCGCGTATCTGCCGCGGGAGGTTGTGCTCCTCGGCGAGACGCAGACCCTCCTTGACGTGGTTGGCGATGATCAGGCTCGACATCCGGGGCGAGAGCCGGTCGTGGCGGTTCGCCCCGTCGCGCATGTTCTCGACGAAGTACTCGGGCCTGGAAATCTTGCCGATGTCATGGTAGTAGGCCGCCACCCTGCACAGGAGCGCGTGCGCCCCGATCTCCTCCGCGGCCTGCTCGGCCAGCGTCCCCACGATAATGCTGTGGTTGTACGTGCCGGGCGCCTCCATCGAGAGGCGGCGCAGCAGCTTGTTGTCGAGGTTCGAGAGCTCGAGCAGGCGGATGTCGGTCAGCACGTTGAAGAGCCACTCCATGATCGGCAGGCTGAAGGAGACCACGGGGGCCGCCAGCGCGCCCCCGAGCGCCGCCGCGCCCATCTGGAGCAGGACCCGGGTGGGCTGGCTGAAACCGTCCCGGACGCAGTCGATCGCGAACACGACCAGGACGTTGACGATGCCGATGATGCCCGCCGCCTTGAGCACCGCGCTGCGCCGCTCGTACTTGCTGATGCCGTAGATGGCGGCGAACGACGACACGAGGGCGAACAGCATCGCGGGAGCGCTCCAGCCCATGACCAGTCCGAAGAGCATCGCGATGAACGCGGAGGCGACCGTGGCCACTCTCCCGTTGGCCAGCAGCGTGATCAGCATCGCGCCGGCCGACACCGGCAGCGCCCAGTACCAGGAGGTCGGGTCGTTGTAGGGCGCCACGGCGATCCGGTCGGCCACCGAATCGGCGATGAATATCCCCACCCACGCTCCGACCGTCACCAGGAGCGACGTCAGGAGCACGAGCGAGTACAGGTTCCTCACCCGCCTGAAGCCCCGTTGATGCGCCCTCACGTAACGGTGCATGAAGAGGACCAGCAGCGAAAGCAGCACCGCGTTGCCGGCCAGGGCCCTCCAGTCCACCGCGATCGGGCCTCGTGTCTTCATCCTGGACAGGATGTCGAGGTCCTCTCGGGTGAAGAGCTCCCCCTCCCGCACGATGATCCGGCCGCGGGGAATACGCGTGAAGACCTTGGGCAGGGAAGCGGCCCGCTGCTCGCGGCGCGCCTCCGTCGCGCTGGCGCTGTAGGTGAGATTGGGACCGACGAACGGCCCGAGGGCGGTGGCCAACGCGCGGCGATCGGCCGCGCCGAAGCCTCCCGCCTCTCGCGAGATCCGCTCGCGAAGGGCCTCGCGTGCGTCTCCCATGTCGCGAATCGAGCCGGTCGAATCGAGGATCGACTCGGTGACCGCTCCGGGCGCCACGTTGCGCACGACGATGGGCCCGGACCGGGGAAGCTCCTCCCGGCTGGACACGATCCGCCCCTGCATCACCGCGGAGTGGACCCGCGCGGCGATCGCCTCGAGCTCGGGCGAGAAGGCTTGCCGCACGAGGAAGGAGAGCCCCTCGTCCGGGATCGGCGGCTGGGACGCCGGCAGCGCCTCGCGTAGGCGATCGAGCAGGCCGGCATCCGGCCGGGAGCCGGGGCGCCTCCGGTCGAGCGCCTCGCGTCCCCTCGAGAAGAGGTCCGCGAGACGCTGGCGCTGCTCGTCGAACGCATCCACGACGAGGTCATAGACGGGCGGCGAGGCCTCGCGCTCCGCCTCCAGGAGCTCCCGCGTCGCGCGCTCGTCGATCAGGTCGATGTCCCAGGGGGCCTTGATGCTGGCGGCGGCGACCTCACCCACCTGATAGACGGGCGCGGGGAGACCGCACTCCTGCAGCGAGAGGATCGGTGTCAGGACCGCGACGAGGATGACGGCCCAGAGCGTGTCGCGTCCCAGGAGGCGCTCGGCGGACTCATGCAGCCTGGACACGGCCCGGCGGCCCCGGTCGGCCCATAGCCCTCGGCGTCTGCGACCCTCGCCGTCCGGATTGTCGTCGTCCCGTTCGCTCATCTGTCAGGGCCCCGCGAGGGTCAAGGCTTTCCGGCGCTCTTCACGGCCGGCGGCTGGCCGGCGGGGCCGCGCGCGGCGGTCTGCCCGGGGGACCCGCCGCGTCCGTTCTGGAACGTCTCGTAGGCCACGATGATCCGCTGAACCAGCGGATGGCGCACCACGTCGGTCTCGTCGAAGTGCACGATCATGATGCCCGGGATCCCGCCCACCACATGCTCGGCCTCCACCAGACCGGATGTCCTCCCGATCGGCAGATCGATCTGCGTGATGTCGCCGGTGATGACCGCTTTCGAGTTGAACCCGATGCGGGTGAGAAACATCTTCATCTGCTCCGAGGTCGTGTTCTGGGCCTCGTCGAGGATGACGAATGAATCGTTGAGGGTGCGCCCCCTCATGAAGGCCAGCGGCGCGATCTCGATGATGCCCCTCTCGATGAGGCGGTCGGCCTCCTCCTTCATGTGGAAGTCGAAAATCGCGTCGTACAGCGGCCTCAGGTACGGCTCCACCTTCTGCGCCATATCGCCGGGAAGGAACCCCAGCTTCTCCCCCGCCTCCACGGCCGGGCGCGCCAGGATGATGCGTTCGACCTTGCGCTCCTTGAGATCGGAGAGCGCCATCGCCACGGCCAGGTAGGTCTTTCCGGTGCCGGCCGGCCCGATTCCCAGGACCATGTCGCAGGTACGGATCGCCTCGATGTACCGCGCCTGATTGGGGCTTCTCGGGGAGACCGACTTGCGGGAGGAGGGCTTGATTTGTCCGGGAAGCAGCTTGTCCAGCTGGGCGCTCCCCTCCTCCTGCATCACGCGGGCCGCGTAGGCCAGGTCGCCGTCGGACAGTCCGTGCCCCTGGCTCAGGAAATCGGAGAGCTGGAGGAGGAAATCGGCGACCATCGTCTCGCTGGCCCGCTCCCCCTTGATCGTAATCTCGCGCCCGCGCGCAGAGATCTCGACCTGGAAGTGGCTCTCGAGGAACTTCAGGTGGCTGTCCCTGGTTCCGAACAGCACCGGCAGGATGGTGTCCGCGACTTCGATCTTCTTCACTGGCCGAAAGGTACCACCTTGGATCGCGAGGTGTCAAGGCGTATACGACCTAAGCTACACGCAGTCAATCGGTTAGAGCAGGTGGCCGGGAATCGCTCAGGGGCCTGGTGGCAGCCTCAGGGCCAGGTGAAGCTCCTCGAGCTGCTCCGGCTCGAAGGGGGATGGGGACCCGGTCATCAGGCAGGTGGCGCTGGTGGTCTTGGGAAACGCGATCACGTCCCTCAGGGAGGGCGACTCGGTCATCAGCGCCACGATGCGATCGAGGCCCAGCGCGATGCCGCCATGTGGCGGGGCGCCGTAGCGCAACGCCCGCAGGAAGAAGCCGAATTTCTCCTCCGCCTGTTCCGGCGTGAGCTTGAGCACCGCGAAGACCCGCCGCTGGATCTCCTCCTGGTGGATCCTGATGCTGCCGCCGCCCAGCTCCCACCCGTTGAGCACCAGGTCGTAGGCGCGCGCGCGCACGCGAAGCGGATCGCTCTCGAGGAATTGCAGATCTTCGGGCAGCGGCGACGTGAACGGATGATGGCAGGGGGTGACGCTGCGGTCCTCGGGCCTCAGCTCGAACATCGGGAATTCGTCCACCCACGTGAGCGCCCATGAGGAGGCCGGACGGAGCTTCTCACGTCGCGCGATCTCGAGTCGCAGGGCGCCGAGGCTCTTGGCCGCGGCCTCGCGGACATCGGCCACCAGGAGCGCCAGATCGCCGGGGGCGGTCCCCAGAGCGTCGAGCATCGCCCGCGCGCGCTCCGGGTCGAGGAACTTCATCGCGGGGGATTGGATCTCGGCGTCGGTCCTCTTGAAGTACACGAGCCCGCCGGCACCGAATCGCTTCGCGTGCTCGGTCAGCTCGTCCAGCTCGCGCCGCGAGTAGCGCGCGCAGCCCGGGGCGACGATCCCGCGCACCACTCCCCCGGCCGCGGCCGCCTTCTCGAAGACCGGGAAGCCGGAGCCGCCGGCCATCCCGGTCACGTCGCGGATCTCGACGCCGAAGCGCATGTCGGGCGCGTCGCTGCCGAACCGATCGATGGCTTCGCGATAGCTGATGCGCCCCACCTTCGAGGGCCACGGGCGCTCCCCCGCGGCGAAGACCCTGAGCATCAGCCCCTCCACGAGAGCGTAGATGTCCTCCGGCTCGACGAAGGAGGCCTCGATGTCGATCTGCGTGAACTCCGGCTGGCGGTCGGCGCGCAGGTCCTCGTCGCGGAAGCATCGCGCGATCTGGAAGTACTTCTCGAAACCGGCGATCATGAAAAGCTGCTTGAAGATCTGGGGCGACTGGGGCAGCGCGTAGATCGAACCCGGGTGCACGCGCGACGGCACCACGTAGTCTCTGGCCCCCTCGGGCGTCGAGCGGGTCAGCATCGGTGTCTCCAGCTCGAGGTACCCCTCCTGGTCGAGATACTTCCTCGCCTCCAGCGCGATGCGGTGCCGCATCGCCAGCGTGCGCTGAAGGGGAGCGCGTCTCAGGTCGAGGAACCTGTACTTGAGGCGCAGCTCCTCCGCGGCGGTCCCCTCCTGCTCGTCGATCGGGAAAGGAGGCACCTCGGATCGGTTCAGGACCTCGAGCCGCTGCGCGACGACCTCGATCTCCCCGGTGGGGATGTTGGGGTTCACGTTGGCCGCGTCACGGCGCGCCACCGCTCCGGTGACCGAAAGCACGAACTCGGGGCGGACCTCCGAGGCGGTCCGGTGCGCGCCGGCGCTCTCCTCGGGTCTCGCCACGACCTGCACGAGGCCGGTGCGATCGCGCAGATCGATGAAGATCAGGTTGCCGTGGTCCCGGCGCCGGTGCACCCAGCCCGCCAGCGTCACCTCGCGCCCGACGTCGGCCGTGGTCAGGAGGCCGCAGCGACCGGTTCTTTCAGGCACCGAGCGCGTCTTGACCTCCATGAGCGACCTCCCGTTTAATCTCGTCCCAGTTGCCGGCAGGCACGTCCACCTGTCTTCCATCGGCCAGCCTCTTCAGCGCGTAGGCTCCCCGCGTGAGCTCCTGCTCCCCGATGATGAGCGCCTGGCGCGCCCCCCATGCCGACGCCTTCGCCATCTGTTTCTTCATGTCCCGGGCGTCCGGGTCGAGCCGGGTGGTCAGCCCACGGCGTCTGAGGTGCCGCGCGGCCGAGAGTGCCTCCTTCAGCGCCGCATCGCCGAGATGGACAATATAGACGTCGGCCGGAACCGGACAAGCGCCTTTCTCGGCGACCACCATGACCAGGCGATCCGCGCCGATCGCGAAGCCGAATCCCGGCGTGGGCGGGCCCCCCATCGACGCCACCAGGTCGTCGTAGCGCCCGCCGCCGCACAGCGCGTTCTGCGCGCCGAGCCGGTCGCTGGCGACCTCGAATGTCGTCCTCGTGTAGTAGTCCAGGCCCCGCACGAGACGCGGGTTCAGGTCGTGAGGGACCTCGAGAGCCTCGAGGCACTCGCGGACCTGTCGCAGGTGGTCGCCGCACTCCTGGCACAGATAATCGAGGATGACGGGAGCCTCCTGCCTTATGCGCCCGCACTCGGGCACCTTGCAGTCGAAGATCCGCAGAGGGTTGACGTCGAGCCGTCGCCGACAGTCGGCGCACAGCTCGTCGCTGCGGGGCAGCAACGCCGCGCGCAGCGCCTCCCGGTACGCGGGCCGGCACCCCGGGTGCCCGACGGAGTTGACCATCAGCCTGGCGCTCTCGATCCCGAGCGACGTGAAGAGCGCCACGACCATCTCCATCACCTCGGCGTCGATCGCGGGGTGCGCGGAGCCGAAGACCTCCACGCCGATCTGGGAGAACTGCCGGTAACGCCCCTTCTGGGGACGTTCGTAGCGGAACATCGGGCCGATGTAATAGAGGCGCTCGACGTCGCCGCGTCGCAGCAGGCCCTCCTCGATCGCCGCGCGCACCACGCCGGGAGTCCCCTCGGGCCGCAGCGTGAGCGAGCGATCCGAGCGGTCCGGAAAGGTGTACATCTCCTTGATGACGATGTCGGTGTCGGCGCCCGTCGACTTGCCGAACAGCTCGGTGGGCTCGAAGATGGGCGTCCGGATCTCCCGGAAGCCGTACAGGGTGAAGAGCCTGTGCGCGCAGGCCTCGACGCGCTGCCAGATCTCGACCTCTCCCGGCAGTATGTCTCTGGTTCCTTTGGCCGCCGTGAACTTCATCGTGGCTCTCGCAACTGGATGGGGGGTCCCCTGCCGCTCGGGGCAGGTGAAAGTACCACACGTCCGTGCGGCGGGAAAGCCGCCTGATGTCGCTATAATGCCCGCGCCATGTTCATCGCGTGCGCGCTGGCCTTGTCCATAGCGCCGGCCGGGCTCTCCCATTCGGACCGGGGAACGCGGCACCGGGAGGAGCGGCTGATCGAGGAGGCCGCGCCGGCGCCCGCGCGTCCCCTTTCCGTCTCCTTCGAGGTTCCCGTGGAGGGCACCTCGGCCCCCATGCTCACGGGGCTGGAGAACGCCTTTGCCGTGTCCACCCCAGCCGGCCGGGTCACCGCTTACGGTGCCGGCGGCGGCGCGCCCATCTGGCAGACCGACCTGGCCTCTCCCATCGCGATGCCCCCGCTCCTGGCGCATGGACGTCTCGCGGTGCTGTCCGGTACGGCGGAAAGCTTCGAGATCGTCCTGCTCGATCCGGCGGACGGCCGGCCTTCGGCGCGCACCCCGCTCGGACCGGCCGGTACCGACCTGGTCGCGTCCGTTCTCAAGGCGGGCCTCGCTGTATCGGGCACACTCGCCGGGACTCCCTCGATCCTGCTCGCCGATCCGAACGACGGCGCGGTGCGGTGGAAGGTCCCCCTCCCATCCCCCCCCTCGGTCCCCGCGGCGCAGTGCGGCGAGATGATCCTGGTGGGCACCGCCGAGGGCGCCCTGATGTCGCTCACCGCGTCGTCCGGCGCCCTGCGGTGGAAAAAGAAGATCGGCGGGTCGATCACGACACCACTTCTGTGCAACGGAAAGCGCGGGTACGTCGGGTCGGCCGATAACAGGCTTCACGCGGTGAGACTCGGGCGCGGCCGATGCCGATCCCTCTGGTCCTATCCCACGGGGGGGGACCTGGCCGGCCGGCTGACGCTCTTCGGCCAGCGCGTCTTTTTCTTCTCCTACGACACCTATCTCTACGGCGTCGAGGCGGACAACGGCCATCTGGCGTGGAAGGCGAGGCTCGGACGGCGACCTCGGCAGGAGAGCCTCGTCCTGGGGAGCCTCCTGGTGGTCGCACAGCTCAACACAGATCGGCTGGAGAGCTTCCGCCTGCCAGAGGGGACTCAGGCCTCCTCGCTCTCGCTTCCGGCCGGCAAGGAACGCTTCGTGACCCCTCCCGCGCGCGCGGGACGGATGGTGGTCATCGGAGCGGCCCGCTATGGAGAGGGATCTTCCCGGATCATCGGGATCGATCTCCTCGGGCCGCCGAATCCGGCGGCGCCCTCACCCCCCCGCTGAACGCGCCAGGCCCCGCATCCGCGCGCAGACGGCGTCCCCCGTGGCCGACGTGCCGAGGTCGCCCCCCAGATCGCGCGTCGTCTGATGGGCAGCGAGGCAGGCCACCACCGCCTCTTCGATGAGACGGGCGCCCTCGGGCAGGCCGATGTGAGCCATCAGCATCTGCGTCGTCAGTATGGCACCCACGGGGTTTGCGACGTCGCGCCCGGCGTACTTGGGGGCCGACCCGTGCACCGGCTCGAACATGGAGGTCCCGGCCGGGTTGATGTTTCCCGAGGCGGCCATCCCGAGGCCTCCCTGGAGCTGGGCCCCGATGTCGGTGACGATGTCGCCGAACATGTTGCAGGTCACGATCACCTCGAACTGCGACGGATCCTTCACCATCTGCATGGCCAGGGCGTCGACGTACATGTGGGAGGCGGCGATGTCGGGGTACTCCGCCGAGACGATCCTGAAGACCCGTTGCCACAGGTCGTGGCCGTAGGTCAGGACATTGGCCTTGTCGCTCATCAGGACCTTGCCTCGCCCCGCCGCCCGCGCGTATTCGAAGGCGTGGCGGATGATCCGCTCGACCCCCTTGCGCGTGTTGACGTCCTCCTGGAGGGCGATCTCATCGGGTGTGTCCTTCTTGAACCGGCCCCCCATGCCGACATAGAGCCCCTCGGTGTTCTCGCGGAACACCACGAAGTCCACGTCAGCGCGGGTGCGCCCTTTCAGCGGGCAGAGCTCGTCGAGCAGGAGCCTGACCGGGCGCATGTTGGCGTACAGGTCGAGCCCGAAGCGCGTGCCGAGCAGGATGTCGGCGGCGTGTCTCATGTCGGGCACGCGCGGATCCCCGAAGGCTCCCATGAAGATCGCATCGTACCGGCGCAAGTCGTCGAGCCCGCCGGGCGGCATGCTGACGCCGGTCCTGAGGTACCTGTCGGCCCCGTAGTCGTACTCCGTCATCCGGAGACTGATGGAGAGGATCTCCTCGAGAGTCTTCAGGACCTTCACCGCCTCGCGCGTCACATCGATGCCTATGCCGTCCCCCGGCACCACGGCGATCGTCTTTTCGATCATGAAGTCCTCCTCCGTGCCACTGAATCGAGCACGCGCCGCAGCCTGACCGGGTCGACGCGCAGCTTGAATAGCTTCCGGCCGTCGATGGTCACCACCGGGACCTCGTCTCCGTACATGCGGCGCAGATCCTCATCCTCGTCGACATCGAGCGTCTCGAGGTGAACAGGGTACTCCGCGGCGACCTCCCGGAGCACGTGGTCCGCCTCCTCGCAAAGGAGGCACCCCTGCCGGCCGAAGATGCGGATCTCGATGAGAGCCGCGCCGGTCGCCCGGCTCCGATTACGCCGCCACGAGGCGAGCATCCAGGCCGAAAGCGCCACGGTCGCCCCGAAGGCGTCGGCCGCGACGTCCTCCAGTCCCGCGTGCCGGCCCGGCACGAAGCTCTGGTGCCATTCGTCGATGAGACCGAACGCGGCGCAGGCCGCGGCCCCCCACATCGCCCGCGATCTCGAAAGGCCCGAGGGCGAGCTCGACAGCGCCCGTCCCACCAGCGCCCCGAGCCCACCGTACTCGAGCATGTGCATCAGCCAGTCGGGCGCGCCGACGGGAGGCCGCAGCGCCGGCTGATGCGAGAGGATGGAGATCGCCGCCAGGTAGACGATCACCGGGCCCCAGAGGCGCGCCCCCGGGCCGAACAATCCTCAGCCGCCCAGCGGCAGGAAGTACATGACGTAGGCGATGATCAGGGAGACGCCCACCATCGTGAGGGCGAGCAGAGCGCCGGCCCTCGCGCCTTCGCGCAGCGTGTCGCGGGTGAGCGTGGCGAAAAACGTCCCGACCAATCCGGAGAACAGGCACATGATGAGGAAGTGGCTCTCCATCACGTCTTCCTTCCGATGCCGAGATCGAAGGCATCGAGGATCAGCAGGATGTTCATCAGCCCGGCGGTCAACACGAACGTGGTGCCGTACTCATGCGTGACCGAGAGGATCCTGGCGCGCGTCTTGTCGAGGATGTCCTGGTACAGCGTGCGATCCGACTCGCGGGGAAAGAAGTAGATCAACCGGTCATACGAGACCTGCCGGCCGATCATGTCGAGGGGGCCGAGCGCCACGTTGGCGAATGTGGCAAGGTATGACAGCGGCTGCTCCGGGTTGGCGAGATAGACCCGTCCGTTGAAGGCGAGCCCCACAACGAACGTGGCCAGGATGATGCCCAGGAACAGGAGACCCTTGACCCTCCGGCCCAGGTAGAAATGCCCGGCCCCGGGCACGGCCCAGGCCAGCACGCAGCCAATGGCCACACGCATCGGATCGATCCGGGGGGATTCGGTCATCGGCTCCTCCCTACTCCTTGACGACCCAGACCTTCAACTCCCCTGTGACCTCCGGGTGGATCCGGATCGGCACCGTGTAGATCCCGAGGGTCTTGATCGGTTCCTCCAGGAGGATCTTCCTCTTGTCGATCGAGTAGCCCTCCTTGTGGAGGGCCTCGGCGACGTCGGCGTTGGTGACCGAGCCGTACAGCGTGTCGCTCTCACCGACCCTGCGGACGATGGTGCAGGAGAGGCCGGCGATGCGCCGCGCCAGCTCGGCCGCCTCCTCTCGCTCCTTGGTCTGGCGGACCTGAAGGGTGCGCTTCTCCTTGTCCACCCGCTTGACGTTGGCCTGGCTGAACTCGTAGGCCAGCCCTCGGGGAAGAAGGAAGTTGCGGCCGTAACCCGGGGCCACCTTCACCACGTCGCCCCGTTTTCCCAGATTCTCGACCTCGGCTCTCAGTATCAGCTCCATGATACGCGGCTCCTCCCCGTCTCAGTCCGTCGTGTATGGCACGAGCGCGACGTGCCGCGCGCGCATGATGGCCCGCATGAGCCGTCGCTGGTGCATCGAGCACGTGCCCGAGATGCGGCGCGGCAGGATCTTGCCGCGCTCCGGGGTGAAGCTCTGCATGAGCCTCACGTCCTTGTAGTCGATCACCTCGACCTTTTCGTCGCAGAACTTGCAGAATTTCCTGCGGCGGAACAGGTACTTCTTCTTGGCGAAACCGCCGGCGCCCGCCTTGCCGCCCCCCCGGCCGCCCCGGCCCCCGCCGCCCCCCTCTCTGGAGTCCTTCCTGAACGCGCTCATGGTCTGCCCTCCTCGCCGCCCCTGCGGTCCGGTCGATCATGGCGGTGCCTGCGCCCCCCATCGTCGTCGCCGTCGCGGTCACGGTCGCGATCGCGTCCCTCTCCCCAGCCGTTCTCGTCGCGGCGGCCGCCCATCAGCTTCTCCCTCTCGGCGCGTCGCACCAGCTCGGCGGCCATCCGCGGGTCCACCCGGGTGGTGAGGTACCTGATGACGTGATCGTGGATCTTCATCCGGCGCTCCAGCTCCCGCTGGGTGGCTCCGTCCCCTTCGTACTCGTAAAGGACGTAGTACCCCTCCCAATGCTTGGCGAGGCGGTACGCCAGCTTGCGCTTGCCCCACTTGTCGGTCTTGATCAGGGTTCCCCGGGTGTCGGTGATCACCGCCTCGAAGGTGCGGATGATCTCGTCCACCTGATCGTCGGGGAGGTTAGGCTGTATGATGTAAAGCGTCTCGAGTTTTGCCACTCTCTCTCCTCATGGCCTGTGGCCCCGCCGTGAACCGGCCAATCCGCGCTCCGGTCGGGGCAAGGAGTCCTTCTTGAATCACTCGCCGGCGGGAACGGCCCGCCGGTTGTACAAGTTCATCGCCGCCGGGATCCCCTGGCGGATCGCCACCTCGATGGCGTCGGCGGCGTCCTCGATCATTCGCTCCACTACCGGAAGCTCTGCCCTGGTGAAGGGCGCGAGCACCCGTTCGGCCAGGTCCCCCGAGTCCTTGCCGATCCCGAGCCGGACGCGAGGGATCTCCCTGGTGCCCATCACCTGCGTGATCGACAACACGCCTCGGTGCCCCGCAGGGCTCCCGGCGGCTCGAACGCGGATGGCGCCTACCGGCAGGTCGGCGTCATCATAGACCATCAGGATCTCCGAGGCCTCGATCCCGCGCCGCCGCGCGGCCGCCCCGACCGAGACGCCCGAGACGTTCATAAAGGTCTGGGGCCGCACCACGAGGACCTCGGACTCGCCGACCAGTATTGGCGCGACGAGCGCCTCGTCCTGCATCCGTTCCGCGCCGCACCGGGCGCGCTCGAGCAACTCCTCGGCAACCATGAACCCGACGTTGTGCCGGGTCCTGCGGTAGCGCGGTCCCGGGTTCCCGAGCCCCACGAGCATCCTGACCGGCACCTGACTCCATCCACCCGCGTAGCTACTTCTTCTCCTTGTCGGCCTTGCCGCCCTTCTCCGGAGCCTTCTTCTCGGGGGCCTTCTTCTCCGGGGACGCCTCGCCCTCTTCGTCGGTCTCGGCCTTCCCCTTCTTGATGACCTCGGGCTCGGCAGGAGCCTCCACGGGGACCGCGCCCTCGACAACGGGGGCCACGACCTTCTCGATGGTCGGCGCCACGACGGCAACCATCGGCATGTTGGGATCGGTGAGCACCTTCACGCCGGCGGGGGCCTTCAGATCCGACACGCGATAGCTCTTGCCCAGGTCGAGCTCCGTGATGTCGACATCGATCTTCTCGGGGATGTCGGCGGGGAGGCACTCGACCTCCACCTCGCGCAGGGGATGGTCCAGGATCCCGCCCTGCAGCTTCACGCCGCGCGCCACGCCCACCGTGTGAATCATCACCGAGACGCGGATCGCACGGTCCATCGCGATCCGCATGACGTCCACGTGGACCAGGTTGTCCGTGATCGGGTCGGTCTGATGCGCCTTGATGATCACGCGTCCAGGCAGGAGCCCCCCGGGGGCGACCTTCAGGCCGAAGAGCGTGTTCCCCCCCGACTCAGAGTGCAGGATCGCCATGATGCTCTTCGGGTCCACCACCATGGGGATGGTCCCCCCGTCGCCACCGTAAAGCACCACGGGCACCCGGCCCGATCGGCGCAGCCGGCGTGACGCGTTCTTTCCCATGTCCGTTCGTTTCTCGGCCTCGACGATGATTTCCTTGAGCACGTTGTGTCCTCGAATCTCTAGATGAAAAGACTGCTCACCGATGAGTTGTTGTGGATGCGGAGTAGCGCCTCGCCCAGGAGCTCGGCCACCGAGAGGACCTCGATGCGCGCCTTCCGGGCGGCCTCCGGGTGGATCGGAATGGTGTTGGTGACGAGGGTCTTCGCGAGGTTCGACTGCGCCAGCTTCTCGACCGCCGCGCCCGACAGAACGCCGTGCGAGAAGCACGCATAGATGTTCTTCGCGCCCCCCTTGTGCAGGGCCGCGGCGGTCTCGGAGAGCGTGGTGGCCGTGTCGACGATGTCGTCCACGATGAGACAGTTCATCCCCTCGACCTCGCCGATGAGGTGCATCAACTGGGCCACACCGGACTCGTCACGCCTCTTGTCCACGATGGCCAGCGTCGCCCGCAGCCGTTTGGCGAAGGCGCGGGCTCGCTCCACCCCGCCCGCATCGGGCGAGACGATGACGAGATCGGAGATCTTCATCTTCTCGAAGTAGCTCACGAAGACCGGCGCGGCGAACAGGTGATCCACGGGGATGTCGAAGAAGCCCTGGATGGCGGGCGCGTGCAGGTCCACCGCGAGGATCCGGTCGGCGCCGGCTGCCGAGATGAGATCGGCCACCAGCTTGGCGGAGATCGGGACGCGAGGCTTGTCCTTGCGGTCCTGCCGTGCGTAGCCGTAGTACGGGATGACCGCCGTGATCCTGTCGGCCGACGCCCGCTTGAATGCGTCGATCATCACGAGCAGCTCCATGAGGTGCTCGTTGACGGGCGGGCAGGTCGGCTGGATGATGAACACGTCGGTGCCGCGCACGTTCTCCGTCACCTGGCAATAGGTCTCCCCGTCCGAAAAGCGCTTCAGCGTGATCTGCCCCTCGGGCAGATCGAGGAAGGCGCAGATCGCCCCGGCGAGCTGCCTGTTGGCGCTGCCCGAGAAAATCTTGATGTCCCGATCGACGACCTTCTTCATGTGCTCTCGCCGCTTCAGGCCCGCACCACCCGGTAGCCGGCGTCAGGTCCGCTTCTCCGGCGTGATGGCTGGGGCGGGAGGATTCGAACCTCCGGATGCTGGAACCAAAATCCAGTGTCTTACCACTTGACGACGCCCCATCACCTCGCGAGACGCCGGGGCCGCGCCCGATCCCTCCTCAAACGCCGAAGATATCCGATGTCGACTCCGATGCGCGCAGGTGCTCCTCGCTGCCTTCGGCCACCAGGTCACGCGGGGCCGAGAGGACCTCATGATACCTGGCGAGGATGCGCTCCTCGATCATCTTGCGAGTCTCGTTGTTCAGAGGGTGCGCGATGTCCCTGAAAGTCCCGTTCTTGCGCTTCTTGCTCGGCATCGAGATGAACAGCCCATTGTTCCCGTTGATGATCTTGATGTCGCTGACAACAAAGCAGTCATCAAAGATGATGGAGACGAAGGCCTTGAGCTTCTCCTCTTCCACCGGAAACACTCTGACGTCGGTGACTTCCATGGGCTGCGCTCCTCCATCCAGGGTCGCATGCGCCCGGGTTTGCGGGCGCGCCGGCGTGTCTGAGCTACGTCAAACAGGCGTGCGTTGGAACAGCTTCACGCGATAGGCATCCCTCGAAAGGGTTCGGCACACGAAGGTCACCGTCTCGCCCGTCGCCAGCGATCCGGCCAATTTGTCGATCCCCTTTGATGAAGGGAACATCCCGAAGACCGCCGACCCGCTGCCGCTCATCGCGGCCGCCACCGCCCCCGAGTCGACCAGCCGATCCTTCAGCCGCCGGAGTGCCGGCAGCATCCCGAACGCGGTCTCCTCGAGGTCGTTTTCCACTGCGGGCGGCGAGGGGTTCCCGCCACCGGGGGACTCCATCGCCGCCGGACCCGCACCGGCCGGACCCCCGGCCGGCGACATCGCCTCATCCCGGCTGGCGCGAACCGGGGTGCCCGGCAGGAAGCCCTTCATACTAGAAAGGATCCGCCTGCTTGTCAACGCCAAAGGCAGGCCCGCGTAGACGGCGGCCGTGGAGAGCTCCACACCGGGCCAGGCCACGATGAGGCTCCGCTCGGGCGGGTCCGGCAGAGGGAAGATCTCGTCCCCCCGCCCCAGACCGAGGCAGGTGCCACCGTAGAGAAAGAAGGGCACATCCGAGCCCAGACCGCGCGCCAGCGCGTACAGAAGGCCCGGGTCCGCGTCGAGCCCCCAGAGACGTCCCAGGGCGAGCAGTGTGGCGGCGGCATTGCTGCTGCCTCCACCGAGCCCCGCCCCCGGCGGGATTGACTTGCGCAGGAGGATCCTGGCTCCGTGTCCGGGGAATCGCTCCGAGAGCGCTCGCGCCGCCCGCATCACGAGGTTGGACTCGTCGCCGGCGACTCGATAGGTCCCCTCGACGCGCATCGAGAGTTCCGGCGCCTGCTCGAAGCTCAGGTGGTCCGCGAGGTCGATGGTCTGGAGGACCGTCCGGACCTCGTGATACCCGTCCGCCCGGCAGCCCAGCACCTTGAGCCCGAGGTTGACCTTCGCGAACGAGGAGACTTCGAGTCTCTGCATCAGATCAATCCGCCGACACGGAACGCGGCCGGGCAGCGACACCGGCACCCGGCCCGTGACGATACCATGAGGGTCAAGTCGGCAAGGGGGTTGGAGGACGAGTCAGTGTCTCGTTGTGGGGGGCTGGGCGTCCGCTCCCAGCTTCGCGCGGATGGCGTCGGCGTTCTCGGCTCCGTGGTGCAGCGCCTTGCGCCAGGCTTCGATCGCCTCGTCCCTCCGGCCGGTGGCCAGATAGAGATCGCCGAGGTGATCGTAGATGGCGGGCTCCTGCTCCAATGCGGCGAGGGCGTCGCCGAGGTACTGCTCGGCCCGGCCATACTCTCCCATCTTGAAGTAGGCCCACCCGAGGCTGTCGAGGAAGGCCCCGTTGGCGGGATCGATCTCGAGCGCGCGGCGGATGTATCCGATCGCCTCGTCGAGGCGGGCGCCACGGTCGGCGAGCATGTAGCCGAGGTAGTTGAGCGCCGAGGCGCTGCGGGAGTTCCAGTCGATCGCGGCTTTCAGCAGGGACTCGGCTTCCTTGAACTGCCCGGCCCGCTCGCGCCTCGCGCCGGCCGACAGGTAGGTGTCGGAGATCTGGAGGCCGCCCCTGGCGTCAGGAGCGCTCGCGGGGATCTGCCGGCGGAAGAGCTCCTCGGCTTGCGCGGTCCGGCCCTGCAGCAGGAGGGCCTCCCCCTCCCGCAGGACAAACCGGACGTCCTCCGCGAAACGCTTGCCACCGGCCTGCGCGAGCGACTGCGCCTCCGGGACGCGGCCCGCGTCCATCAGCTCATGGATCATGCGCACCTGGATCTCCGCGCGGTCACCGTCGGAGAAGAGGGCCGGCTCCTGCTCCATCAATGCGGCGACACGGCCGAAGTAATCGAACGCCTCCCCGTGCCTGCCCCGCCTCTGGCTCAGACGCGCGAGCGCGAAGTTGGCCCGGATGGGCTCCAGGTTCCTCTCGAGCATGGAGTGGCCCACTTCCGCCGCCTCGTCGAGCTTGCCCGCCGACTCACAGATCTCCATGAGCGCGATGTGGAGCGAGGCGTCCTGGGGAAGGCCGGCGATCGCGGCGCGCAGCAGCGACTCCGCTTCCTCGAACCGATTGAGCCTCGCGAGGGCGTGGGCCGCCAGATAGATGCCGTCGACGGAGTGTGGCGCCAGATCGAGGTGCTTCCGGAGCGCGTCGAGAGCCTGCGCGTAGGCTCCGCGCGTGATCAGCAGCCTCGCAAGGCTCAGGTGGGCATCGGCGTCGGTGGGATCGAGACGCACGGCTTGCTGGTAGGCTTCGACGGCCTCCTGCGCCAGGCCAGGCTCCGAGCCCTCCCGCTGGACCAGCACGAGCAGGGCGTCTCCCAGCATTCGATGCGCGGCCGCCGAACCGGGGTTCAGGCCGACCGCGCGCCGGGCGCTCGCGGCGGCGTCCTCGTACTGGTTCAGCTCGAGGTGGAGGCGCGCGAGATCGAGCATCAGGTCGGCCGCGCTGGGGTCCGTCTCGACCGCGGCCTGCATCTGCCTGAGCGCTTCGACGTAGTCCTGCCGGGACCAGGCCTGACGGGCCAGACAGTAGCTGTAGTAGGAATCGGCGTGGGTGGCGGGGGGAATCTGCCCAGCCGCAGCGGGGGCCGGACCCGACACGACCGCCAGTGCGAAGATTGCCGCGAGCATCACAGGCCCCGTTCGCCCTCGTCGGCCCGCTTGCCTTCGGGGGCGCCGGCCGCCGCGTTGGGAGCGGTCGCGGGCGCCTCGTGCCGGAGGTGCTCGATCGCCTGCCTGAGCTGCTCCTTCAGACGGTCGGCTGGTTTGAGCCCGTCCTGGGTGACGGTAAGTGACTTGTCGGGCTTGAGCCCCGTGCCATGCCAGGCGTGCCCCGAGATCGATACGTACTTGCGGACCGAGAGACGGATCCAGGCGCCGTTCTTCAGGGGCAGAAACTCCTGCTGCGCGCCCACCCCGAAGCTGGTCTCACCGAGGATCTGCGCGGAGCGGCCATCGTGCAGGGCCGATGCAAAGAGCTCCGCCGCCTCGGCCGTGCCGCCGTTGATGAGGACCGCCGGCTGCCCGGACCACGACGAGCGCGCGCGACCGCTCCGGATCTCGGTCGTCACGCCCTCCCTGTCCATGACGCTCGCCACGGCGGTGTCGCCGACGAACAGGCCGGCCGCGCGGGCGGCCTCTTCGATCCCGCCCCAGGCGTTGCCGCGAAGATCGATGAGGAGTCGTCGCACGCGCTGCTTGCCGGCGCGTTCGAGGAGCGCGGCGATGTCGGTGGCGGCGCCCGGCCCGAAATGCGCCACCTTCAGGACCGCGATCCCTTCCTTCGCGTCCACGATTTCCAGAGTGGCCGCTTCTCCCGTCGGCTCGCGAAAGGTCAGGTCCGCGTCGATCTTGCGAGGCTCCTCGCGGCGCGCGATGGAGACCGTGACGGTGGCGCCGGGTGGGCCTGACAGCGCCGACTCGACGTCGAAGAGGGTCATCTCGCGTGCCGGACGATCTCCGATCCTCCGGATCTGGTCGCCGGGAGTGATGCCCTTTGCCTCGGCGTCCGAGCCGGGCCTGACCGCGAGGATGAACAGCATCCCCTCCTTCTTGATCGGCCGCAGCCCCGAATCGCCTCGCGGCGTGGCCTCCTTCGCGGCGCCCCCGGGCGTCTGAGCTCCGTTGGAAGCCACCAACCTCGCGTACTCCTCGGCCGTCAGGTACTCGCTGAATGGATCGAGCTGGGCGAGCATCCCCTCGTAGGCCCCCTTCATCAGGGTGTCGGTCTTCGGCTCGTCCACGTACGAAGTCCGGATCTGAAAGAGGACCTCGTTGAACAGCTTCAGGGGAGCGTAGCTTCCTTCGGTGGCGAGGTTGCGCGTGATCATCGTACCCGCCAGGAGCATCCCCATGAAGCCGATCGACATCCCCAGCAGGAGTCCCCTCAGCCTTGCCTTCATCTCATGTCCTCTCTTCCGGCGGTGGGCCGCCTTTTCAACCAGGAGCTCGGGTCGACGGCCCGGCCCTCGTGACGGAACTCGAAGTAGACGGTGGGGCGGCCATTGTCGAACGCCTGCTCGGCGCTCACACCCAGCACCTGGCCCGGCAGCACCTCTTCCCCCTCGACGACGTTCAGGACGGCGGCCCTGGCGTACACCGAGAGATAACGCTTGCCGTGATCCACCAGCACGGTGTTGCCATACCCGCTGAAGCGACGGCTGAAGATCACGCGCCCACCCATCACGGCCCGGATCGGCGTCCCCGGTCCGGTCTCGATGTCGATGCCCGGGTGGGGGGTCACGGTCCCGAACCTCGGATGCCTGAGGTCGCCGAAGGGCACCTTCACGACACCCGGCACGGGCCATTCCAGCGCGCCTCGCAGCTCCCCCACGTCGGGCGGTGCCGGGTCGGCGGGCTGGCGGGTCACATCCCCGCCGGTGTACCCGGAGACGATTGCGGCCTCCAGCTCCGACGCGGCTCGCGTCAACTCGGCGATGGCCCGGCGGTTGACCCCCACCTCCTTCCGGATCGAATCCAGGAGCTGGGCCGACCGCCGCTTGTTGTCCTGCAGCTCCCGCGCCCTCTCCCCGCTCTGTCGAGCGAGGTCTTCAAGGGTCCGCGCCTGATCGTCCAGCGATGCTTCCAGCCTCTCGGCCTCGGCCCGCCTCCGGCGCAGGATCTCCATCGCGTCGGACTGCCTGCGGGCCACGACATCAAGATAGGCTACGGCCCTCATCACGTCGACCGGCTCCGTAAGCGACAGAATCATGCGGACTTCCTTGAGCTGCCCCGTTTCGTAGACCTCCCGCAGGTTCCGGGCCAGGGCCGCCTCCCCGCCCTGGATCTCGCCCCGGGCCGCCGCGAGCTTCGTGCGGCTTTCGCCCAGCTCAGCGCGGGTCCTCAGGCGCAGCAACGACAGCCTCTCCAGCTCGCGGGAGCAGAGCGCCGACTCCACCTGCAGCCGGTCCATGTCACTGACGATGCCACGCTCGCGCCGGTCGAGCCTGTCCAGATCGGAGCGCAGCACGCCGATCTCGCTCACGAGAGATTCGAACTTCGCCTCGGTGGGAGGGGCCGGGGGGGCCCCTTCCGCGCTGAGCGTCGCCACCGGCGCGAAGGTGATCGCGGCCGACAATACGAGGATGCCGCGCGAGGCGCTCACAGGAAGGGCCTGCCGTCCACGTCGCCGGGAATCGTGATTCCCATCTCCTTGAGGACCGTGGGCATGACGTCGATGATCGCTGGATCGGAACGGGTGAGCTTCCTGTTGACGAAGAGGATTCCCTTCACCAGCTCGGGGTCGACCGAGCAGTGATCCCCGCTCCAGGCCTTCAGGTTGTCCTCGTAGACGTTGCGCGGGACCTGCCCCAGGGCCGTCTGCCACCCGATGCGGTAGCCGAGGTTGTTTCCCACGCGCAGGTCGGGTATCAGAGTCGCGTCGAACCCGCTGTACATCTCCTCGCGCCTGTAGACCTTCGTCACCGGGCGCTCGCCCGTCGCCGGATCGATCGAGGCCTCGAGCCCCGCGATGATCTCCTCGCGCACACGGTCGTATTCCTCGCCCGGCTGCACCGAGCCCTTCGTCTCGCGGCCCGCGAGGTTGATGTAGATCCCGCCGAGCCCCATGGCGTAGGCCTTCGTGCGCGACCAGTCGACCTTCTCGAAGAAGAGCCGGGTCTCGAAGAGATCCTTGAGCGTCTTGGTCTCCCCAGCGTCCCCCACGACGGTCATGTAGCCGTGATCGACCAGCCACGAGTTGTAGTTCATCCCCCTGCGGAACGAGCCGAACCCGTGGTCGGAGAGGACGATGAAGAGCGCGTCGGGGCCGGCCAGCTTCCATGCTTTGCCGACGATCTGATCCATGCGCTGGTAGGCCTTCAGCATCTCCTCCTGCATGAGCGAGACATGCCGGGGATCGTGGCCCGGATCGTGGAACGGATGCCCTGGATCCAGGTACCTCCAGAACATGTGGCCGATCCGGTCCGTGAAATCGAAGACCTGGATGTAGAGTCGATCGGAACCGGACGCGAGCTGTGTCTCCATCATCTTCTCGAAGTCGTCCGCGGTGCGGTTCATGTCGTCCAGGAAGAACTCATCGGAGACCAGTCCGGTGGGGAGGGTCCAGGTGTCGTCGACCCATCCGAGGGTCTTGAACATGCCGAGACGGCCGGCAAGCTGCGCGGCGAAGGAGACGGGATAGGAGAAAGGGATCGGCTGGGTCTCGGGATGGAAGTTCAGCGGCATCAGGTAGAGTTTCAGCTCCGGCTGGATCGAGAGGACGTTCCAGCGCGCGATCCCCCGCAACGGTCTGGCCCTGTCCACGAGCCAATTGACCGGGAACTGGATCACGGTCCAATCGGACCACTCTCCCTTCCGGAGGGTTTGCGCCTGCCCCTCGACCTCTATGGTGACGGACGAACCGTCTCCGGCGACCGTGAAGGTCACCGGCACGTCGATGCGGCGCTGGACCCCCTCCTCCTCGAGGCGTCTCTTGACCTCCGCCTCGGCCCGGCGCCGCTCGGCGGCTCCCTGGGCCGCGTCGCGGGCCTGCTGCACGACGTAGTCGTAGAAGGGATAGTTGATCGGGCCGAAGATCGAGCTCTTGATCGTCCCCTGCCTCGCGGGAAGGTTGATCACCTCGACGGCGAACTCGTTGTCGATGACCTTCATGCCGGGCTCCGAGGTGTAATACGAAGGGGTCCCCACGGTTCCCCTCATGTCGGGGACTCCCAGCCCGCTCAGCACGCGCCCCCCCTTCACCTCTCCCGCGGGAAAGTTCTGCGGGACGCGGATGACCTGGGTGGCGTCCCCGTTGTCCGCCACGACCTCCCAGATGGTCCGCCCCTGCCGGTTGTTGACCGCCCACGGGACGTACGTGGGCAGATAGTTGCTCCCCACGAGATAGCCGGCGGCGCCCAGAAGAAGGCCCATCGCCGCCGCTCCGGCCGTCGCCCGAATCCACCTCACGCGGAACAGGAGCAGGAGACCCACCGTGATCGCCAACCCGGCGGCGGCGCAGGCCCCCGCGAGCCCCGCGGCGTTGCGGGCTCCCCAGAGGAATGGGCGCTTCGTCTCGTTGGTGAAGGCCAGCGTCGGGGCGTAGCTGCTCTGCGGCGATCGCTTGAGGAAATCGAAGATCCCGGTCTTGCCCGGGTTCTTGCCCGTGGCGAACGCGGACCAGGAGACCGGAGTCTGCGGGGGGTTGGTCGGCATCAGGGGCGCGTAGGAGCCCGCCGCCCTCAGGCGCTCAAGGTTGGGGAGCTTCCCGTCCTTGATGTATTGCTCCACCAGCCGCGCATCGGCGCCGTCGAACCCGATGATCACGACCTTGTCCTGCGATGCGCCGGCCGCCGGAGCGGCCATGGCGGCCAGAAGGAAGAAGGCGTGGAGAGACGTGCGAAGAGGGTTTCGGCGCGGGGATCGAGGCATCAGGTCTCCATGAAAACGGGTGATTATATGGCACCGATCCCGGTGCATCAAGGCAACTATCTGAATTGAATGAGGATTCGCTAACCGGCCCGCTCCAGCCGGGGGCTCACGCCGAGCACGCCCGCCACCGCCTCGGCCGTGACGCTTCCCTGCCTCAGAATAGCGGGCCGCTCCCGCGTCAGATCGAGCAACGTGCTGGGGGGACCGCCGGAGGTCGGGCCCGCATCCAGGATGAGGTCGATCCTCTCGAGGAGCGCCCGATCGATCGCGTCGACCAAGGCGGCCGGCGGCGCGCCCGACAGGTTGGCGCTCGTGGAGGTGATGGGCGCGCCGACCGTCCGAACGAGTTGCCACGCCACCGGACAGGAGGAGACTCTGACGGCCACCGTCGCGGCGCCGCCCAGCGCCGGGATCGCCGGGCTCTCCCGCGCGGGGAGAACCACCGTCAGGGGTCCGGGCCAGAAGGCGCGCGCGAGCCGGTCGAGCCAGACCTTCATCCCGCTCGTCGGGGCCCCCACGTCGAACGCCTGGTCGGCGTGTGAGAGAAGGAGGATCACGGCACGGCCGGCATCACGCCCCTTGGCCGCGAAGAGACGCGCCACGGCCTCACGACGATACGGATCGACGCCCAGACCGTAGAAGGTCTCGGTCGGATAGGCGACGAGGCCCCCCTGGCGTATGATGCCGGCGGCTCGCAGAAGGTGGCGAGGGTCGGGGCGCACCGGATCGAGTCGAACCATCCTGGCGAGCGTGCCTGAGGTCGCGATGGGATCGATCATTCCGGCCCTGCGATCACCCTGCTCATGAAAGGGGTCACGTGCCGAAGCTCTCCCGTTCCCACCCGCTCGTGGCCCTGATCCTCAGGCTCTCCCGCTCCCCGGAGGAACGGGCCGCTTCCGGTCTCATGCTCGTGGAGGGGATCCGGCTGGCCCGGGAGGCGCTCTCCGAGGCGGTCGCGATCCGCGAAGCACTCGTCAGCCCCCGGCTCGATCTGCATCCGCAGGGGCAGGATATCATCGCGGGTCTCACTCGGGCTCGCGTCCCTCTTCACTCTTGCGACGACCGGCTCCTCTCCTCACTGCACCACGCCGAGACGCACCAGGGAGTCCTCCTGCTGGTGGAAAGGCCCGACCTCTCCGACGCACATCTTACCGCCGGCGCGGGCCCCCGTCCGCTGGTGCTGGCGGCCTTCGGAGTGCAGGACCCTGGTAACCTCGGCGCCCTGATCCGGCTGGCCGACGCCGCCGGCGCCTCCAGCCTGCTCGCGGCCGGCGGCGCCGATCCGTTCGGCCCCAAGGCGGTGCGCGGCTCGGCAGGCTCGATCTTCCGCCTGCCCGTCGTCCGCGCCCGCACGGCCTCGCAGGGGGTCGGGATCCTCGATGACCTGCGCTCCAAAGGAGTGACCATCGCGGGGGCGATGCCTCGCGGCGGAACCGACTACCGCAGCGCCGACATGTCGGGTCCCATGGCGCTGGTGCTCGGCGGCGAAGGAGCTGGGATGCCGCCCGAGGTGGAGGCACGACTCGATCGGCGTCTGACGATCCCGATGAACCCCAGGGTCGAATCGATCAACGTCGCCGCGGCCGCCGCGGTCCTGCTCTTTGCCGCGGCCGGCTCGGGACGGGATCGCCTCACGATTCCTCCGGCCCGCCGACCACCCGGCTCTTCTCAGTCGCCGGGATCCGCGGGGCCCCCCCCTCCTTTGGCAGACCCGCCGAGGAGGGGCCGCCGGCGCTGAGGCGCGGGGAGCTGCGGTGGTCCGGCCGCGACTTACGGTCGATGGGCAGCGTGAAGGAGAAGACGCTTCCCTTGGCCTCCTCGCTGTCGGCGCGGATCATGCAGCCGTGCTGGCGCAGGATGTCCTTGGTGATCGCCAGCCCGATGCCGGTCCCCTCGCGCGGTCCCGTCACGTTGCCGGCCTGGTAGTACCGGTCGAAGATCCGGTCCAGCTCATCGCGCGGGATGCCGATCCCCGTGTCGCGCACTTCGACCCGCGCGGCCCCCTTCGGCCCGCTGGAGGCTTCCACCACCACCTCGCCTCCGTCGCGGTTGTACTTCACGGCGTTGGTCAGAAGGTTGAGGATGACCTGAAGGATCTTGTCCCGGTCGGCGCGGATCGCCAGACCTTCCGGGGGCATCAGGACCTTCACATGGATCCCGCGCTCCGAGGCCCGCTCGCCCACCATTTCCACCGCTTCATCGACCAGCGCTCCCAGTGAGAACGACTCCAGCTTGAGGGCGGTGCTCGGTCCTTCGGTGCGGGCGAAGGCCAGGAGGTTGTCGATGAGGCCGATCAGGCGGTTGATGTTGCGCAGCGCCACCTGCAGCCCGCGCTCCTGCTCGGGAGTCACGTCGCCGAGGCGCCCCTTGAGGATCATCTCCGTGAACCCCTTGATGGAGACCAGCGGCGTCTGCAGCTCGTGCGAGACATTGGCCAGCAGGTTCGATTTCATCTCGTCGAGAACTTTCAGATCCTTGTTGAGACGCTGCATCTCGGCGAGGCGCTTCTCGAGCCCCTCATTGGCGAGGCGGACCTCCTCGTGCAGCATCTCCAGCTCCTCGCGGGCGCGGCGCGCCTGATCGGCGGATGTCCGCATCTGGGATTCCGCCTGCACGCGCGCCGTGACGTCCCGGAAGATGCAGATCCGGCCGAGCGTCTCGCCCGAGGCCGACCGCATGGGCCCGACATATCGTTCGAGCACCCGACCCGGGGGAGCCGCCATCGGGACGGTACGAGCGCCGGCCTCTGCCGCCCGCTCCAGAGCGGCGAAGAGGGACTCCTCCTCCTGCTCCGGCGCCGCGTGCGCCGGGCGCAGAGCCCGCCACAATTCGGCGAAGGGATGCCCGATCCAGGACGAGCCCGTCACACCGAACATCGTGTCGAGGTTCCTGCTGGTCAGGAGGACCGGCAAGCCGGCCTCCGGGGCGCCGAGTATCAGGACCGCGTCCCCCGTGGCATCCAGCGCCGCGTCCAGGTGCCGCAACCGGTCGGCCGCCAGGCGGGCAGCCCGGAGCGATTCGCTGATGTCCCTCAGGCCGATGAGCACCGCCGGCGCCCCGCGGTGCGAGATCCGCCGGGCGCGCGCCGCCACCTCCAGCGGCGGCATCTTGCCCGCGCGCAGCAGGTGGAAACCGAAGTCGGCGCCCTCCTCCTCGCCCGATTCCACGTGCCTCAGGATCTCCACGACAGGCATCAGATCCTCGGCCGCGACGAGGCTCTTGACGCTCCACCCGGTGAGCGAGCCGGCCGACATCCCGGCGAGCCGCTCGAACCCGTCGCCGGCGTGCACGATGGTGCCGGTCCTGCAGATGACGAAGGCATCCTCGGTCGCCGCGGCCTTGATCTCGGGGGGTATCACCGGGTCCGCATTGGAGCGAGCCATGGAGGCCCCCGTCTCCGGTGTCGAGCCTCGCCCGGCCAGGTGGAGCAGGTCGATGTCGATGAGCGTGGCCCCCGGGATACCCGAGGCTCCGGGCAGGCGGCTCAGGCGCAGGTCGACCTCGACGAGACTTCCGTCAGGCAGCCGCACGCGCGCGGCGAGGCGCTCCGGCGCCCCACCCGCGGCGCCAGCGGCCGGCTCGGCGAGGGAGCGATAAACCGCCTCGACCACGCCCGGGCCGGGCGCCTCAAGCAGCTCCTGGAGACGCAATCCTTCGAGGTCCCGCGCGGTGGTGCCGAGAAGATCGGCCGCGGCGGCCGAGACCATCCGCACGATCCCCTCCCCGTCCGTCAGGAGGGTGGATCGGTACTGTTCAGACACCTGGAGGCTCCGTGAAACCGCGCCGGCAGGAGAGGGTGCCGGCGCCCGTTGCTACATCTCTTGTCGTCGGGCCTTCATCGCGGGCAGTTCCCGGCTCGGTCTGTAGAACAGGTATCCCTGGCCGTGGGTGGCCCCGCACCGCATCACCGTAGCGAGCTCTTCGCGCGTTTCGATACCTTCGGCTATCACCACGGCGTCCATCGCGACCGCAGCCTGGCAAAGCGACCGGACGATCTCCTGTTTGATCATGCTCTTGTCGATGTTCCTCACCATGGCGTTGTCGACCTTGATGAAATCGGGCCCCATCTCGGAGATGTTCTCGAGGCTGGAGGCCCCGCGCCCGACGTCGTCGATGGACATGCCGATGCCACGGGAACGCAGATCGGTCACCTCCGAGTCGAACATCTTGTAATCCTCGATGGAGTTCATGTCACCGATGTCGAGGACGATGTCTTCACGCGCGATGGGGAACCCCTCCGGCAGGTCACCCAGCAGCCCCTCGCGGAACCCGGGGTCGAGCAGCGACGCGGGGAGCGCGTTGAGGAAGAGCTTGTCGCCGGCCGCGAGGCGGCGGGCCTGTCGCAGCACCGTGCGCTGGCACATGAGGTCGAGCTCCGCGGACATCCCCACCTCCCGCGAGTACGCGAAGAGGCTCCTCGGGGTCTCGAAGACCGTGTCGCGCGGGCCGCGCGCGAAGGCCTCGTAGCCGATGATCGTCTCGCTCTCGAGGTGGAGGATGGGCTGGAAGAGGATCTCGATGTTCTGCTCCCGGATGATCCGCTTGAGCTCGACGTGCTGCCGGCCGCGCTCGCGCGATTCCTCCCTGGAGGCGGACAGGCTGGCCTCCTCCGTCGCACGATAGATCTGCCTCTCGAGGCGGTAGAACGGGTGCTCGGAGATGACGGCCGACCCGATGGCCAGCGTCGGGCGGGGCGCCATCGATCGAAAGTCGATTCCGGCGAAGCGCTTCTCCAGGTGCTCCTGGATCCCGCGGCAGGTTCTCCCCAGGTAGCCCGACGGGCTCCCTTGATCGCCGCGGGCGATGGGCGCGAAGATCAGGAATCTCTCGGAGTAGATGCCGCTCTGGCAGACGAAGGCGTCGGCGGGAAGGCTGCCGCCCGCGAGCAGCCGCAGCTCCTGCGCCACCGTCCTGAGCAGGCCGTCGAGGACCTGCCAGCCGTAGACCGCCTCCACGCGTCCCTGCGGATCGATCTCCAGGTGCACCACGCCCACCGTGCGCGTCCTCTGGAAGAGGCCGCGAACCGATTCCAGTAGAGCGGGGGCAGAGTAGAGCTCGGTGTTGGGATCGAAGAGCGCTCCCCTCAGGCGAAGGAGTTCCGTGCGCGGCGTGGAGTCGTCCGGGCTGCCCGGGTCGGGTGGGCCCTGATCCACGGGCGTTGCTCGCTTCACCGGACCTCCAGCTCGCCCGCGGAGACGCCGCCCAGGATCCTGGCGACCCTTTCGAGCAGGTCGTCCACCGAAAAGGGCTTGGTGATGTAATCCTGAGCGCCGTACTTGAGCGCGCGCACCTTTTCGCGCAGGTCGAAGAGTATCGTGAACATGGCGACCGGGATCTCCCGCGTCGTCTCGTCGAGCCGGAGAAGCCGGAGAGCTTCCCATCCGTCCATGCGGGGCATTTCGATGTCCAGCAGGATCAGATCCGGGCGCAGCGCGTGCGCCAGACCCATCGCCTCCATTCCCGTGGAGGCTGTCGCGACCTCGTACCCTCCCTTCCTCAGGACGAGGGCCGTGGTCTGAAGGATGTCCTCCTGGTCGTCCACGACGAGAATTCCTGGCATACGCGGTCGGTCTCCGGTGAGGTACCGTTACTAATGTGAGGCGTGCGCCCCGCGGGCCGGGCTTTTCGCCCGAACCCGTGACGCCGTGCCGCCGGCGCGCACGAATCGGGCGAGCGTCGTGCGCGCCCCCTGTTCGATCTCGACGAAGCGGACCCCCATTCCCGGGATCAGGTCGTCGTGCTCTCCGTTCAGCCCCGTCGCCACCTGTCTGACCACCTCGCAGAGACCGGTGATTCGGGAGGGCGGGCGGTGCGCGACGGCCTCGATGGCGCCAGGGCCCTGGCCGCCGGGGAAGGCCCCGGGGAGGCTGAAGCTGATCATGAACCGCCTGCCCCGCGCCAGGGGCTTCTCGGTCTTGAGAAAGAGGCCCGTGGGGCTGATGTTCTTCGTCCTCACGACGAATGAGACGCGCTCGACCCGGCAGCGGACGGGGACGCTGACGCTCACGCGGTCGCTGGCCCGGTCGAGGATCGGCAGGCTCTTCTTGATCGCCGCATCGAGCCTCGTCTCCAGACCGGAGCGGACCCCGGAGATCACCCGCACCGGCGCGGCCCGCCCCGCGGGCTTCACGAGAGCCTTCCTTGCCGCGGCTCTGCCGTTCTGGAAGTCCACGACGATGATCGGAACGGAGGCAAGGGAGCTTTCCGAGAGGACCAGGTGCAGCGCCAGCCGCGTCTCGTCATCCGCGAGGGAGGTCACCAGGAGGTCGGGACGCCGCGCAACCGCGACGTCCCGCAGCGCCGAAGCGGTGGCCTTCAGGAGACGGCACCGCTCGCGCCGGAGGCACGTCCCTTCGACCGCTCTGAAGATTCTCTCGTCGTCAGCCAGCAGGACGGTTTCCATGAGCTCATCATCGCTGAACGCCGGAGAAGACCAGCGCGCGCCGAGAATACCACAGCGTCGGGGAGCCTACAATCAGGACGCGCCTTCACGGTCGGAGCGCCGCAGAGGGATCCCCAGCCGTTTCATCTTCTCTATCAGGGTCGTGCGTTTCAGGTTGAGCAGGCGCGCCGCCCTCGACTTGACCCACTCGGCCTTCTCGAGTGCATGAAGCACGAGCCTACCCTCGAAGTCGGCCACCAGGGCGCTGAGATCGAGCGTCTCGCCGTTTTCCGGGATTTCGGGCAGATGCACCTTCTGAGCGAACCGGACCTCGTCTGGCAGATCCGCGACATCGAGCAGTGTCTGATCCCCCGAGAGCGCGAGAGCGCGCTCGACGACGTTTTCGAGCTGTCGGACGTTGCCGGGCCAGGGGAACCGCATCATCTCCCTCAGGGCGGCCGGCGAGAACGTCTTGAGGGGCATTCTCATGTCGGCGCAGAACTTGGCCAGGAAGTGGCTCACCAGGATCGGGATGTCGCTGCGCCGTTCCTGCAGCGAGGGGAGCTTGATGTGGATCACGTTGAGCCGGTAATAGAGGTCCTTGCGGAAGTGCTTCTCCTCCATCATCTGGCGCAGGTCGATGTTGGTGGCGGCGACGATCCGGACGTCGACGGCCACGCGCCGCGTGCTGCCAAGGGGCGTCACCTCACGCTCCTGAAGGACGCGCAGCAGCTTGACCTGGAGGTTCTGGCTCATGTTGCCGATCTCGTCGAGGAAGAGGGTTCCCTGGTGCGCCTGCTCGAACCGGCCGGGGCGATCGGAGACGGCATCCGTGTAGGCGCCCCGGACGTGGCCGAATAGCTCGTCCTCGAGGAGGTTGTCCGGCAGGGCGCCGCAGTTCACGCTCACGAAGGGGCGCTCACGGCGGCCGCTGCGGTCGTGCAGCGCCCTGGCGATCAGCTCCTTGCCCGTGCCGCTCTCGCCCGTGATGAGCACGGTGCTTCGCGTGGAAGCCACGCGATCGATCAGGTCGAAGATCCCGCGAAGCTCCCTGGTGCCGCCGACGATGTTGCTGAAGGAATACTTGCTGCTGATGAGGGAGCGCAGTCCCTGGTTCTCGAGGCGCAGGTTCTGGTTCTCGCTCCGGAGACGCTGGCGCTCCAGCGCCTGGTTGACGACAATCTCCAGATCCTCGATGCGGCCCAGCGGCTTGGTAATGTAATCGAACGCTCCCATCTTGAAGGCGTTGCGCGCGACCTCCTCGGACCCTTCCCCGGTGATGAGGACGACAGCGGCCTCCGGGTGGAGCGCGACGATCTCGCGCAGGACCTCGATGCCGTTCAGGGCGGGCATGCGATAGTCGAGGAAGATGACGTCATAGGCCTCGTCCTTGATTGCATCCAGGGCCTCCTGGCCGTCGGAGCGCGAATCGACCTGACAGCCGAACGATGATAAGACCTCCGCCAGCGTGTCGCGCACGAGCGGGTCGTCATCGGCGACGAGGATCCTGGCGTCCAGGGCTCTGCCTCCTTCCGGTGCGGGATTCCGTTCGGGCAAGTGCAGGTCAGACGGCGCCGGTGGCGCCGTCCATCGCAAGAGTGGCCTCCACCGTCAGCAGCGGGACGTGGACCTCACGCGCGTCGGGGCCGAAGCGCGCGACGACGTACCCTCGGCCCGCGTCGTGCTCGTCGTAGAAGCTCTTGAGGAGGAGATCCGCCTGCGCCACGATCCGATCGCGCATCGCGGCGGCCGTCGCGGGCTCGCCGGGCAGGAGCGCCTTGAGCACGTTGTCGCCGGCCATCCAGACGAGCGCCTCCCCCGTTTCCTCCCTGACGATGATCTCGACGGTCTGGCGGATGCCGTCCACCGCCTCGTGGAACCTGAACTCACCGTACTTCTGCCGGAATACGTTCAGGGACTTCGAATCGAAGCTGACGGTCAGGATGCTGTGCGGCTCCCCCCGACGCTGGCGGCCCGTCGCTTCCTGCTCGAACCGGCTCATGGTCATCGCCCCGCGACGTCCTTCCAGGAGCCGCTCGATGATCCTCTCGAGCTCGGCGGCGCTGAACGGTTTGGTCAGGTATTCGTCGGCGCCGCAGTCCTTGCCCCAGTAGCGGTCCTCCCTCTGTCCCTTGGCGGTCAGGAAGATCACCGGAGTGTCGGCGGTCCGCGGATCCGACTTGATCCGCCGGCAGACCTGAAAGCCGTTCTGGCGCGGCATCATGACGTCGAGGATGACCACTTCGGGCCTCTCGGACTCGATCAGGCGCAGAGCCTCCTCGCCGTCGCGGGCGGTCAGCACCGAGTATCCCAGATACTCGAAGTTGAGCTGGAGGACGTGCCGGATGTTCTCGGAATCGTCCACGATGAGGATCTTCTCGTTACTCAACGCCCTGGCCCCCCGCGGCCTGCGACTCCTGCGCCAGATCGGTCTTGGTGCGCGCCAGGATGGCGCTCATCTTCTGGCTCCCCTCTTCCACGATCCGGACGAGACGACGCTGCACGCCATCGACCACGCCCACCCTTCCGGACAACAGGAGCTCCGCGGCCCCCGCGATGGAGGTGAGGGGGCTTCTCAGGTCATGGTTCACCTGGGAGAAGACCTTCCGGATCGCCGGCGACTCGGTCAGGGGCTCGCTGATGTCCTGGAGCATCACGACGCGCGGGCCCTCGGGCTGGGCGGCGGCGCTCCCGCCCGATACGGTCACCCAGTAATACCGGACCCCCGCCTCCTCGGTGGTGACCAGGAGGTCGCGGCACGCCTGCCGGCAGGAGCGCGCTCGCCGGTAGCCCTCCACCATGCCCGCCACCAGCGGGGCGGCATCGTCGAAGGCGCCCTCGATCAAGTTCGAACCCGTCAAGTCCTGTTCCATGACGGTCGCCGCCTTCCGGTTGGCGAAGAGCACCTCGCCGCGAGGACCCACCACCACGACGGCGGCATCGATCTCCTCGAGCACTTCCCTGTTGACGTCATGCATCGAGCTTGAACCTCTCCCCCCGTACTGACGATGACACTCTGCGGACGAAGGATCCCGTGCCACATGCCTGGAGCCGCCCGGGCACCCACCCACGAGGCGGCCACGGCAATATGACGGTGGCGGGACGGGGGCAAACATAGAAGCAGACTCCGTTTGATGCAATTGGCGCGGTTATGCCGGTCTGGGGGGTCCGGGGGTGACACTTTTCGTCAGGTCGGCCCGTCCCGCGCGTCAAGACGCCGGCAGGGGGAGACCCTGACGCCACCGGGGGAGGCTCTGGACCGGCCCAGCCGGGGCGGCTCCGAGGGGGCCACCCACACGCCGTGCCGCCGTCCGCGGATCAAAGCCGTGCTATCTTGCGCGCCGGAGGAATCAAAGAACATGCCCGAGTTCATATTCGTCATGAAGGATCTGCGCAAGGTGGTCCCGCCAAACCGCGAGATCCTCAAGGGAATCTGGCTCTCGTTCTACTTCGGAGCCAAGATCGGAGTGCTCGGGCTCAACGGAGCGGGCAAGAGCTCGCTGTTGAGGATCATGGCCGGGCTCGACGCCGAGTTCCTCGGCGAGGCCTTTTCCGCGAAGAACATCAAGGTCGGGCTGCTCCCGCAGGAGCCGGCCCTCGATCCGGCAAAGACGGTCCTGGGCAATATCGAGGAGGGGGTGGCCGGCACGCGAGCCCTGCTGGACCGCTACAACGCCATCAGCGACCGGTTCTCGGAGCCGCTGGAGCCCGACGAGATGGAGAAGCTGCTCGAAGAGCAGGGGCGCGTGCAGGATCAGATCGAGGCGGCCGGCGCCTGGGAGCTCGATCGAACGTTGGAGATCGCGATGGACGCCCTGCGCTGCCCGCCCGCGGATGCCGAGGTCTCGACCCTCTCGGGCGGCGAGCGCCGGCGCGTGGCCCTGTGCCGCCTGCTCCTTCAGAGACCGGATCTGCTCCTGCTCGACGAGCCGACCAACCACCTGGACGCCGAGTCAGTCGCCTGGCTCGAGAGGTACCTCAAGGAGTACTCCGGCACGGTCGTGGCGGTCACGCACGACCGCTACTTCCTCGACAACGTCGCCGGCTGGATCCTGGAGCTGGACCGCGGGGCCGGGATCCCCTGGGAAGGAAACTACACCTCGTGGCTCGAGCAGAAGCAGGCCCGCCTCGGGCAGGAGGAGAAGGCGGCCAGCGTCAGACAACGCACCCTGCAGCGCGAGCTCGAATGGGTGAGGATGAGCCCGCGGGCTCGACACGCCAAGGGAAAAGCCCGCCTCAACGCCTACGAGAAGCTTCTCGCCGAGGAGATGGAGCGGGCGCCCGAGACGGTCGAGATCTACATCCCGCCGGGGTCCCGTCTCGGGGACCTCGTGGTGGAGGCCGTGCACCTGCGCAAGGGATACGGCGATCTGCTGCTGATCGAGGACCTCTCCTTCTCCCTGCCGCCGGGCGGCATCGTCGGCGTCATCGGACCCAACGGCGCGGGAAAGACGACGTTGTTCCGCATGATCACCGGCGGGGAGACGCCCGACGGCGGGGCGCTCAGGATCGGCGAGACGGTGAAGCTGGCCTACGTGGACCAGAGCCGCGACGTGCTCAAAGGGGACGACACCGTCTGGCAGGCGATCTCGGAGGGAAACGAGACCATCACGCTGGGCAAGCGCACGATGAATTCGCGCGCCTACGTCGCGTCATTGAACTTCAAGGGCTCCGACCAGCAGAAACGGGTGAAGGACCTGTCCGGTGGAGAGCGCAACCGAATCCACCTCGCGCGGATACTCAAGAGCGGCGCCAATGTCCTGCTGCTGGACGAGCCCACCAACGATCTCGACGTCGACACGTTGCGGGCGCTGGAGGAGGCGCTGGTGAGCTTCGCCGGGTGCGCGGTCGTCATCAGCCACGATCGATGGTTCCTCGACCGGATCGCGACCCACATACTCGCGTTCGAGGGAGACAGCCAGGTCGTCTTCTTCGAAGGGAACTACCAGGAGTACGCCGCCGACTTGCGCGCGCGCAGGGGCGCGGACGCCGATCAGCCGCACCGGATCAAGTACCGGAAGCTGACGAGGGATTGATCTCGTCCTTCTTGACGCGGCGGTGGAACGGCCAGTGATCCCATGTCCTGATCATCACCAGGCGAAAGCTCGCGCCGCCATGTCCCACGTCGATCGAGGAGCCGAGAGGGAATCCGGAGCGCACCGTCATCAGGGTGCTCCACGGCCCGGTGAAGGAGATGCCAACCCCGCCGCCCGCGAGATACTCTCGCTTGCGGAAGTCCTCGTCGTTCTCGATGACGGCCCTCTGGAACTCCACGTCGAGGCTGACGCCACCCCGCGGCAGCGTGGTCTTGTACGTGAGCTGGAGGGTGGCGCCTCGATCGAAGCTCACGTCGTAGCCGTTGTACCCGCGCACGCGCGCGTTGCGGAACTCGCCGATCCGGTAGCGCGAGAAACGATCCAGATCGCGCCCGGCCATCAGACCGCCTCCCACGCTCAGCTTCTGCATCCGGCTCGAGTAGAATGATTTCAGGAGGCCGACTCCCCAGCGCTGGAACGACAGGTCGTCCCCCGACCCCCCCTCCGGCCTGGGGTTGGCGGGGACCACGGCATTGGGATCCGGATCGGGTTGAAGCCCCCAGTCCCCCCAGCCGAATCGGCGCCCCTGAGAGAACCACAGGTCCAGGGAGTACCCGCTTCGCAGATACCGCCATCTCGGAGACAGGGTGACGGCCGGCCGCGTGGGCGGCAGCTTGAAATCCGGATCGGTGGTGTCCCTCCGGTCGTAGTTGTCGTAGGCCAGCTCCGTCCCCAGCTCGACCTTCTGGTAGGAGCCCAGCCGCCGGCCCACCGTGAGGTAGAGGCGCTCCTCGAGCACCCGGAGATCCTCCTCGGTCTCGCGACCCGAATCGCTGACCTTCTTGAAGCTGTCCGGCATGGCGACCCCCCTGCCCTCCACCGAGAGCTCCCACCGGCTCTTGCCCAGGGCCGGGTCGGTCCAGACCACGTCGAGCAGCGCCCCGGCGAAGGCGACGTCGAGCTGCGTGCCGGTGCCGCGCCAGTTGAAGTCGAAGTAGTTGAGCCCCACGAAGGGAGTGCCCAGGCTCAGATCGGAGTTGAGGCTCAGCCCGCCGAAAAGCGCGACGTTGCGGAGCGATTCGGCCGGCCGCGTTCGGATGACGTCTCCCTCCTTCACGAGGTAGGAGTATCCCGCCTCGTCGTCGCGAAGGACGGGGCGCCCCGAGTCATAGGCCTGTTCGCGCTCCGGCTCGAAGGCGGGCGAGTTGATCGAGAAGTCCTCCCAGGCCACGCGCCGTTCCACCGCCACGGAGCGCCCCAGCACGGTGAAGACCATCTGACGGTAGGCGCGCACCGGCAGCCACAAGCTCGGGGAGGCGCCGGCCCCCGGCCCGGCCGCCGCGTCGATGGGACCGTACTCGATGGTGTCCTCGCTGCTCGTGATCGGCTCGCTGAGCCCGTGCTGGAGGAAGCGCACCTTGAGGCGAGCGAAGCTCTCCTTGTCGATCCAGGCCTCGCCCGAATAGAGCGCGCGGTCGGTGGAGACGGGCGCGAACGCGATGACGTAGGCGGCGCGGCCGTTGGTCCTGTCCTCGCCCCGGAGCGTGTAGCGATACGCCTGGTCGAGACGGATCTCGAGCGGCACCTCCTTGACCTTCTCGGCCGCGACGAAGGGGAGGCTGGGAGGCTTGCCCCGCCAGCGCGCCCCGTTCACGTAGAGATCGGTCTCCTCGTACTCCCCCACCGCGTCCTTCCAGAAGAAGCGATTGACCGAGGCGACGTCGATCGACTCTCCCAGCGTCTCGGCGCGGTAGTGGTACGAGATCGTCGCCTTCGCCTGGTAGTGTGAAAGCGCACGGGCCTGCACCGCCTCGAAGGCACGATTGCGCGCGATGATCTCCCCCGCGGTGAGCCCGCGCTCCCCCGTGACGCCGATCGTCTCGGGCTCGGAGCGTGGCTCGCGGATCAGGACGAATCGAAGGAGAATCGGTCCGGCCGGTGCGATCGTCCCGTCTCCCGCCGGCAGATCGGCGCCCGAGAGGAGGTCCACGGCCCGGACCTGAGCCATCGTGACGAGGCCCTCGCCGATGGGGCGGGCCAGCCCCGCCGGCGCAATCACGGCCCGCTCGGGGCTCAGCGGATCCGCGTAAGGAAGCAGGGACGGATCGTCGAGCGGCGGCTGCGGGTCGACCTCGAAGCGGGACGGAAGGGCGCGCGCGAGGTTCACGAGGATCGCGATGAGCTCTAGCGATTCCCCCGCCGCGGCGAAGACCTTCTGGAACCCGGCCGCGCGCGCTTCGTGCAGCCCGCGCAGGAAGGAGGCCGCGTCGCTTCCCTTCGGCGGCAGGTGCAGCCAGAGCGAAAGCCCCGGGTGGATGCGCCGCAGCCGCGCGGCGGCCGCGGCGGGGTCTTCGGGATTCTCGAGCGCCAGGCCGCGGATGTAGGGCGCCAGGCGGCCCGGGTCGAGCGCGGCGAGCCATTCCGAGGAGCTATCCCCCAGCGAGCCGATCGTCAGGTCGAAGGAGGGGTCCGCCGCGTGAAGCAACGTCGCCACGCTCTCGACGAGGTACGCGTAGGCCCTCGGCGTGAAGACCCGGTCCGGGTGATGCCCGAGCTCGAAGTGTCCGAGGCGGCCCCGGTGCTCGTGGAGGAACCGGTCGAGGTCCGCGAGCCAGCCACGCAGCGCGGCGTAGGGATCGGGCGAGAGCTGCCAATCGATCGGCGGCTCCAGGCGGATGACGATCTCCAGATGATGGTCCGGCGCGCAGGCCAGGAGAGCTTCGAGCCAGGCCGGGTCGCGGAGCGCCTCGGGATCGACCACGACGAGGACCGCGAGCGGCTCGTCGTGTGCCGGTCCCTCCACGAGACAGGCATCGGCGGGTGTGGTGGCCTCGACTCCGAACGGAGAGCCGCCGGCGACCGCATGTCCGGTTGCGAGGAGCCCGACGAATGCAGCCGCGGCTATCCGACGGGCAAGGGTGTCATTCCGCACGGGGTGAATATATCGTGCGCCGCCTCGGCCGGCAGAGGCCGTCCAGAGCGGAGAAGATCAAGGGCCGAATCCGGCGAGATCCCTGCACCTTGGAGGCCAGGCTGGACGAGCCCTTTTCGCCGGGCCTCACGGTTTCCTGATCGGGTTCAGTCGCTGTCGGAGAGATCCTCCTCGTAGAGCACTCCATGCAGTGCCTTGACAACCAAGGCCATTCGATGGAAGTCAAGAGTGCGGATCGTGTCGGTGGTGCGATGGTAGTGAGGCGTGCGGAGGAATGCCGTGTCGGACACGAGCACTCCCGGAAGATTCAGACGTCGGAAGCACATGTGGTCCGAGAAATGAACTCCCGGCATCGCCGCCGGAGCGCGGAACGAAACGACGGGGAGTGCACGTGATCGCATCATTCCGCGTTTCACCTTCTTGATCCATCGACCTGCGCCCATGTCGCCGACGACCGCGATGAAATTCCCCGTCGAGGGATAGACCAGACCGAGCCCCTTGATCGGCGTATGCTGGCTGCCTGGCTCGTCAGAAAAGTAACCGACGAGATCCAGCGCGATCATCAGGTCGACGGGTGTCTTCTCATCCACCAGTTTCCGAGCGAAGCGCGCGCTTCCCATGTCTTCCGACCCGAAGAGCGGCGGCTCCTCGTTGGCGAAGGCCACCAGTAACCGAGTCCTTCGACAAGGCACTGCCGGAAGGGTCCTGGCCAGCTCCAGCAGCACCGCGACGCCACTCGCGTTGTCGTCGGCTCCCGGCATTTCACCGTAGGCATCGTAGTGCGCGCCCACGATGACGACGCCTGCACCCGGGTCGGTTCCCGGCTTGCGGGCAATGACGTTGCGGTAGGCACCTTCCATCAGCCGGAATGACTGCGTCGAAAGCTCGAGTCCTGTTTCGAGGAATTCAGCCTCGATCCAGCGCGAGGCTCGGTCGAGGTTCTCCACGTTCGTGTACCAGCGCGGTCCGAGATCCACAGAGAGATACTGGACTGCCTCCTTCAGTCGATCCTCCGACACGGCGACATCCGGGATGGGGTCCGGCCAGCGCAGGACCCAGGGGCCTCGCACCCACAACGCGGAGGCCACGGCAGCGAGCAGAACGACAACTACGGCGATCAGCACGGATCTGAGCGCTTTCGGCCAGGTGAGTCCATGCCATGTGCGCCGGCCTGTCAGGTCCACGACTTGATAGGCACCTCGTTCATGCGACCATCCGGTTCTTCGACGGTACCGCCCCCTGGTTCGGCGCGGTCAGCGTCTCCTCCCCTTCGATGTCGGGCGGAGAGCCCCGCATCGCGCTGGATGCGTTTTACGATCACCCTGATTGCGTAGGGTAGGTGTTGGAGCGGGCAATGGGATTCGAACCCACGACTTTCAGCTTGGGAAGCTGACACTCTACCACTGAGTTATGCCCGCTCCGCCACGTGCGGCGGGAGGATCCTAGCATGTACCCGCTCCTGCCGGTACACACGCGTCAAAACGTGATGACGGTCCGGATCACCTCGCCGGAGATCAGGTCGGCGAACGCTTCGTTGATCTCCTCCAGGGGCCGCCGCCTCGTGATCAGGTCATCCAGGTTGAGCCCGCCGGCCGCGTAGAGGCCGAGGATCCTCGGGAAGTCGCGCTCCGGCACGCACCCACCGTAGTAGGCGCTCGTCAGGACCTTGTCCTCCCGGGTGAAGGTGCCTGCCCCCAACGGGAGCATCCCGGCGCGAGGCCCCAGCCCCACCAGCACGATGGTGCCCCCCCGCCGGGCCGCCGCGATCGCCTGCGCCATGACGGCGGGTTCGCCGATCGCCTCGAAGGTGTAGTCGGCGCCCAGCCCCTCCGTCAGGCGCCGCACGGCGGCCACCGGGTCCTCGCGCGAGGCGTCGACGGCCTCGGTGGCCCCGAAGCGGCGCGCGGCCCGAAGCTTCGCCGCGCTCACGTCCACCGCGATCACGCGGGAGGCGCCAGCCAGCGCGGCCCCCTGGATGATGTTGAGCCCCACGCCCCCGCACCCGAAGACGGCCGCACGGGAGCCCGCCTGAACTTTCGCCCGCGTCCGCGCAGCGCAGAACCCGGTCGCCACGCAGCAGCCCACCAGCGCCGCCACCTCGAGGGGGACATCGCGGCGCACGGGGACGCAGCACGACTCCGGCACCACCGTCCTTTCGGCGAAGGTGGCCAGCGCTGAGAAATGATGGATGGGGCCCGCCGTTCCGCCCAGCCGCGTTGTGCCGTCGAGCATCGTGCCGGCCCAGATCGGGTCGAGATACGTGTCGCACTGGGCGGGCAGGCCGTGAGCGCAGTAGAAGCAGGCGCCGCAGGCGGGGGCCCACGAGAGCACGACGTGGTCCCCCGGCGTGACGCGCGTCACCCCGGTCCCGACCTGCTCCACGACGCCCGCCCCCTCGTGCCCGCAGACGACCGGCATGGGATGGGGCGTAGCGCCCGTCATCACGTGGTGATCCGAGCGGCAGACACCGGAGGCCGCCACGCGCAGCAGCACCTCGCCCGCCTGCGGAGCCGAGAGCGTGACCTCCTCGATGGAAAGGGGCGCGCCCGGCGCATGAAGGACCGCGGCCTTCACGAAGGAGACACCGTGTCGATCCAGCCGCCCCCCAGCAGGGCCTCTCCGTCGTAGAAGACGGCCGCCTGGCCCGGCGAGACGCCGCGCTGGGGCTCGCCGAAGCGCACCGTGGCGCGCCCGTCGCCGTCGCGGCTCACCACCGCCCGGGCTCCCGCGTGGCGGTATCTGACTCGCACGAGGGCCTCGAAGGAGTCGCGAGGCTCGTCGAAGGACATGAAGCTGGCGCCCGACAGCGTGAGGCTCCCGCAGGTCAGATCCTCCTCCCCTCCCAGCACGACGCGATTCTCGCCCGCATCGACCAGCACGACGTAAAGCCTTCGCGCGGCGGAGACCCCCAGGTGCCGGCGCTGCCCCACCGTGAAGCCCGACAGCCCGCGGTGGTGGCCCAGGGGATTTCCCTCCATGTCCACGATCTCCCCCTCCGGCTCGGCGATCCCTTCGGCCGCCATCTTCCGGCTCAGGAAATCCCTGTAGTCTCCACCCTCCACGAAGCAGACATCCTGGCTCTCGGGCTTGCCCGCCGTGGCGAGCCCCAGTCGCGCCGCCTCGGCCCGCACCTCGTCCTTGGTCATCTCCCCGAGGGGGAAGAGGCTCATGGCCAGATGCTCCTGCGTCAGGTCGAAGAGGAAGTAGGACTGGTCCTTCTCGAGATGCCGGGCGCGCAGCAGGCGGCGCCTTCCCGAGACGGGGTCGGCCTCCACGCGCGCGTAGTGTCCGGTGGCGACCGCCGACGCCCCCAGGCCCCGTGCCAGCTCGACCAGCTCCTCGAACTTGACCTCGGCGTTGCAGCGCGCGCACGGATTGGGGGTCCGCCCGCGCCGGTATTCGGCCGCGAAATAGTCGAGCACGCGCCGCTTGAATAGCTCCTCGCGGTTGATCACGTAGTAGGGAAACCCGATGGCCCCCGCCACGCGGCGCGCGTCCAGGAAGTCCTCCGGTGAGCAGCATCGCGCCGCGCGCCCGCCGTCGCTGTGGTCGTAAAGCTGCAGCGACACGCCGATCACCTCGTGTCCCCGGGCCGCCAGGATCGCGGCGGCCACCGAGGAGTCCACCCCCCCCGACATGCCCACCAGCACGCGCGCCATCAGCGCCCTCCCCTCACGGTCGCGATCCCGCCGGAGGGAGCCCGACGCGCACCGATCAGGGCGCCGGCCAGCGCCTCGACGAGGGCGTCGATCTCGGCGCGTGTCGTCGCCGGGCCGAGACTGATCCGGATCGTGGAGACGGCCTCGGCGGTGGAGAGCCCCATCGCCGCCAGCACGTGCGACGGTCGGGAGGACCCGGTGCTGCAGGCCGACCCTGTCGACAGCGCGAAGCCGAGAAGATCCATCGCGATCACGAGCGCCTCGTTGTCGGCGCCCGGAATCGTCAGGCTCGTCGTGTTGGGCAGACGCTCCGCCGCAGCCCCGTTGACCCGCGCTCCCTCGATGCGCGCGATCAGCCCGCTCTCCATCCGGTCCCGGAGATCACGGATGCGCGACGCGCCGTCACCCGCGCGCTCGCGCGCCGCGCGCGCCGCGGCGGCGAACCCGGCGGCCAGGATGGGCGCCTCGGTGCCGGCCCGGCGCTTGCGCTCCTGGCCTCCCCCCAGGATCAGCGGCGCGAGCGCAACCCCCTCGCGCGCGTAGAGCGCCCCGATCCCGGGGGGCCCTCCCAGCTTGTGAGACGACAACGAAAGGAGATCGATATCAGCCCGCTTCACGTCGATCGGGATCCTCCCAGCCGCCTGCACCGCATCCACGTGGATCGTGGAGCCCGCCTCGCGCGCCATCCGCGCGATTGTCTCGAACGGCTGCAGGACCCCCGTCTCGTTGTTGGCCGCCATCACGGAGACCAGCGCGGCCCCGCCGGTCAGGGCCCGCCACGCCTCGTCCTGCTCGACGGCGCCGTCGCCATCCACCGGAAGGATCGCGAGGCTCCAGCCGTCGGACTGGAGGCGCCGGCAGCACCCGAGGACTGCCGGATGCTCGATCGCGCTGGTCACGACGCGCCCCGCCCCACGTCCCGCCTCGCTCATCGCGCGCGCCGCCCCCTGGATCGCCAGGTTGTCCGCCTCGGTCCCCCCGGAGACGAATATGACCTCGCGCGGCTCGGCCCCGATCAGGTGCGCCACCTCGATACGCGCATCCTCCACGGCCAGGCGCGCCGCGTGCCCGAAGGCGTGCGGTGAGGAGGCGTTGCCCCACCGGCTCTCGGAGTCCGCCAGCGCCCGGCTCATCGCCTCGCGGGCCTGAGGGATCAGAGGCGACGTGGCGTTGTGATCCAGGTAGATCGGCGGCGACATGAACGCTCCGTGGTGAGGGGCTCCGGGGCCGGTCAGTCTATCACGGAGCCTTGACAGTCCGGAATGACGGCTGATAAATTATCGGCCCTCAGCAGGTTGCACCTACTTCACACCCGCAGCCGGATCGGTCCCACGGGAGAGCGGCGTGACGCCTGAACAGATCAAGGCAACCATCAATCTGCCCCGCACGACCTTCAGCATGAAGGCGAACCTGCCGCAGCGCGAGCCCCTGATGCTGAAGCGATGGGAAGAGGCGGGGCTCTACGGCAAGTTGCGCGCCGCGCGCAAGGGCCGGCCCCTCTTCGTGCTGCACGACGGTCCCCCCTACGCCAACGGCCGGATCCACCTGGGACAGAGCCTCAACAAGATCATCAAGGACTTCATCGTAAAGTCCCGCTCTATGATGGGATTTGACGCTCCCTACGTGCCGGGCTGGGACTGCCACGGCCTCCCCATCGAGATGCAGGTGGACCGCGAGCTGGGCGCGCGCAAGACGACCATGGACCCGCTCGCCGTGCGGGAGGCATGCCGCAAGTACGCCGAAAAGTACATCGACATGCAGCGGGAGGACTTCCGGCGTCTTGGAGTCTTCGGGGAGTGGGAGCGCCCCTACCGCACGATCGACCACGAGTATGAGGCGACGATCGTGGAGGAGCTGGCCGGATTCGTCCGCCAGGGAGCCGTCTACAAGGGCAAGAAGCCGGTCCACTGGTGCCCGACCTGCCGCACGGCGCTGGCCGAGGCGGAGGTCGAGTACGCGGAGCACACCTCCCCTTCGATCACGGTGCGGTTCGGAGTCGACCTCGGCCCGTTGAGGCCCGCTCTCGCAGGCCGTCGCGCCTCCATCCCCATCTGGACGACCACCCCCTGGACCCTGCCGGCCAACCTGGCGATCGCGGTCAGGCCCGGCGCTTCCTACGTGATCCTCGAGGGGACAGCCGGCAGGCCGCCGTCCGGCTCGGGCGGCGGACCCGAGCTCTTCGTGGTGGCGGAGGCGCTGGCCGAGGCCTTCAAGCGGACCGCCGGCCTTCGCGACGCGCGCGTCCTCGAGACGCTCGACGGAGCTCTGCTTGCCGGGCTCAAGGCGCGCCATCCCTTCTACGAGAGAGACTCGCTCGTAATCCTCGGCGAGCACGTCACGCTCGACACCGGCACCGGAGCCGTCCACACCGCCCCGGGGCACGGGCATGAGGACTACGCGGCCGGCGTGAAGAACAACCTGCCGATCCTCACTCCCGTGGACGAGCAAGGCCGGTTCACGGACGAGGCGCCGGGCTTCGCGGGCCGGAAGGTGTTCGAGGCGAACGACGCGATCATCAAGCTGCTCGATGAGCGCGGCGCTCTGCTGGCGCAGGCCACGCTGGTCCATCAGTACCCGCACTGCTGGCGCAGCAAGGACCCGGTGATCTTCCGGGCGACCTTGCAGTGGTTCATCAGCCTGGACGCGAAGGACCTGCGCCGCAGGTGCCTCGAGGCGATCCGGACGGTGCGCTGGATCCCGGCGTGGGGCGAGGAAAGGATGGCCAACATGCTGGAGCACCGCCCCGACTGGTGCATCTCGCGCCAGCGCTCGTGGGGGGTGCCCATACCCGCGTTCGCATGCGAGGGGTGCGGCCAGGCCCTCATCGAGGTCCGTTCTCTACAGAAGGTCGCCGGCATCTTCATGACGGAGGGGGCCGACGCCTGGTGGAGGCGGCCGGTGGGGGACTTCCTCGATCCCGCCACCGTCTGCGCGGCGTGCGGCGCCGCGAGGTTCCGCAAGGAATCCGACATCATCGACGTCTGGTTCGAGTCGGGTGTGTCGCACGCGGCGGTCCTGGCCCGCCGGGAGGGGCTCGCGTGGCCGGCGCGGGTCTACGTGGAGGGGCACGACCAGTACCGGGGCTGGTTCAACTCGAGCCTGCTCGTGGCGGTGGCCAACCGGAAGCGCCCCCCGTACGACGAGGTGATCACCCACGGGTTCACCCTCGACGGCCAGGGCCAGAAGATGTCCAAGTCCCTGGGCAACGTCATCAGCCCTCAGGACGTCGTGGGCAAGATGGGCGCCGAGGTGCTGAGGCTCTGGGTCTCCATGGTGAACTACATCGACGACATGCGTCTGTCGGACGAGATCCTCGACCGCAACGTGGAGGCCTACCGCAAGATCCGCAACACCTTCCGGTATCTGCTGGGGAACCTCCACGACTTCGATCCGCGACGCGACGCGGTGCCCGACGATCAGCTCCTCGACCTGGACCGGTGGGCCCTGCTCCAGCTCGACGACCTGACGGTGAAGGTGGTGTCGTCCTTCGAGGGATACGAGTTCCACACGGTGCACCACGCGCTGCACAACTTCAGCGCGGTGACGATGTCGAGCCTCTACTTCGACATCCTCAAGGACCGCCTCTACACATGCGTCGCCTGGTCCAGGGAGCGCCGCTCCGCGCAGACCGCCCTGTACCGGATCGCGCACGCGGTCTGCCGACTGATGTCTCCCATCCTGCCCTTCACGGCCGAGGAGATCTGGGAGGCGCTGCCGAAGGCCGATCGGGATCCCGAGTCGGTCCACATCTCCGAGTTTCCGGCGCAGGGCTCGGCACAGACCTGGGCCGCGGGGGATCCGAAGACGCGTGCCCGGCTGCGCGAGGAGTGGGAGAGGCTCTTCGCCCTGCGCGAGGTGGTCACACGGGCCCTGGAGGTCGAACGTCGCGAGGGGCGCATCGGCGGGTCGATCGAGGCCGCCGTGCTGCTGAAGGCGTCACCGGAGGTCGAGCCGCTGCTGCGGGCGCACGTCGCTGACCTTCCGGCGTTCCTCATCGTGTCCAAAGTGGACCTTGAGCCCGCGGCGGCCGCCGGCCCGTCGGGGCTCGACGTGGCGGTGAGGCGCGCGCCGGGCGCCAAGTGCGAGCGGTGCTGGAACGTGCTCGAATCGGTCGGGCGGGACCCAGAGCTCCCCTCGTTGTGCGCGCGGTGCTGCTCGGTGGTACGGGAGATCTCTCGAGGTCAGCGTTGAGCCATCGCGCCGCCCGATACCTGCCTTACATCGCCGCCGGCCTTGCCGTCGTCGGTCTGGACAGGATCACCAAGAGCCTCGTCCTGACGAGCCTGGTCCCGGCCGGGTCGGTGCCGGTCATTCCAGGCCTTTTCGACCTGACCTTCGTGAGGAACCCGGGCGGAGTCTTCGGCCTCTTCCGGAGCCTCGACGCCGGGTGGCGCGGCCTCCTCTTCACCGTGATGCCGGCGGCCGCCATCCTCCTCATCGGGCTCTACGCGGCGCGGGTCCCGGCGCACCGGAAGGTGACCCTTTTGGCGCTGTCACTGATCCTGGGAGGCGCCCTGGGAAATCTGCTCGATCGGTTCAAGTATGGGCACGTGATCGACTTTCTTGACTTCTACTGGCGAGAGCACCACTGGCCCGCGTTCAACGTCGCCGACTCGGCCATCTGCGTCGGAGTGGGGCTGCTGATCGGCGAGAGCCTCTTCGGCACGGAGAGCCCGGCGCCGGAAGGGGGCGCCGAACCTCCCTCCCCCGTCGAACCGTCGAGGGAGAGCGCGCCATGATGCCGGTCCTCTTCGAATTCCACCTGTTCGGGTGGAGCCTGCCGGTCCCCACGTACGGCGTCCTGCTGGCCGTCTCGTTTCTCGCGGCGCTCTGGGTCGCGGTGCGGCAGGGAAGGCGCGCCGGCGTGGACCAGGGCGTCGTCACCGATCTGTGGATCGTCAGCCTCATCTCGGGGGTGCTCGGGGCGAAGCTCCTCCTCTACGTGGTGAGCTACGACTACTATTTCGCCCACCCCGCCGAGATCCTCAGCCTCAACTCGCTCCGCTCGGCGGGCGTCTTCTACGGCGGCCTGCTTGCGGCGATAGCCACCTGCGTGATCATGATACGGCGGCGGGGTCACGGTGTCTGGGCGATGGGGGACATCCTGGCTCCCGCGATCATTCTCGGGCAGGCGATCGGCCGGTGGGGCTGCTTCGCGGCGGGCTGCTGCTACGGCAAGCCGTCGTCGCTCCCCTGGCCCTTTGCCGTGACCTTCACCGATCCGCGGGCCCGCGACGTGACGGGCGTGCCGCTCAACGTCGCGCTGCATCCGGTGCAGCTCTACCTGTCGGCGGCGGACTTCCTCCTCTTCTTCATCCTGCTGGTCGCGGCGCGACGCAAGAGATTCGACGGACAGATCCTGCTGCTCTATCTCATCCTGTATTCCGTTCTGCGGGGCACGCTGGAGTTCCTCAGGGACGATGACCGCGGGTCGATCTGGGGCATGTCCACGTCCCAGGCCCTGAGCATCGCCGTGGGTCTGGTGGCGCTCGGGTTCTACGCCGCGCGCTCGCGCGGGTCGGGACGGGCCGCGGCCGCCGGCCACGAACCCGGAAAAAGACCGGGCAAGAAGCGCCCGCGCCGAGAGGCGGCCGCGCCGCGGTAGGCGGGCGCGGGGAGAGCTGACCGTGACGCGCGACCGGCTGACCGTGACCAAGGAGGAGGCCGGGCTCAGGCTCGACAGGTTCCTGGCCGCCCGGTGCCGCCTGCGGAGCCGCGCGTACCTCCAGAAGCTGATCCAGGAAGGGCTGGTGACGCAGGAGGCCCGCTCCCTGAAGGCAAGCCGCTCGATGGTCGAGGGGGAGACGATCGAGGTGGAGATCCCGGATCTCCGCCCGCTCGATCTGACGCCCGAGGCGATCCCGCTGGCCATCCTCTACGAGGACGCCCACCTGATCGTCATCGACAAGCCCGCCGGCATCGCCGTGCACCCGGGGGCGGGACAGCGCACCGGCACCCTGGTGCATGCGCTGCTGCATCACTGCCGGGATCTCTCCGGGATCGGCGGCGTGGAAAGGCCCGGGATCGTCCATCGACTCGACAAGGGGACCTCGGGGGTCCTCGTGGCGGCCAAGAGCGACGCAGCCCATCGCGGGCTCGTCAATCAGTTCCAGGAGCGCGCGGTGGCGAAGGTCTACGAAGCGGTCGTCTGGGGCCGCATGGAGGGGGTCACCGGTTCGATCGATCTGGCCATCGGGCGGGACCTGCGGAACCGCGTGAAGATCTCCTCGCGCACCTCCAGCCCGCGGGAGGCCTTCACGGAGTACCGGGTGGAGGAGACGCTGTCCGGCTTCTCGTGGCTCGAGGTGAAGCCCCGCACGGGCAGGACCCACCAGATCCGGGTCCACCTGACGCACCTGGGGCATCCGATCGTCGGCGACGCCGTCTATGGAGGAGTGGGACGGGCGCGGCAGATCGCGGACCCCGTCAAGAAGGAAGCGCTCGGAGCCTTCCGGCGACTCGCGCTGCACGCGCGGCGGCTGAGCTTCGCCCATCCGGTCACGGGCGAGAGGCTCGCCATCGAGGCGCCGCTCCCCCCTGAGCTCCTCGCCCTCATCAATGTCCTGAGGAGGCCATGAGCCGCGGGACCCCACTGGCCGTCATCGGCCCGGGGCGCGCCGGACTGGCCCTCGCCCGGTTGCTGGCACGCCGGGGCTTTCCGCTCACCGGGATCGTGGCGCGGACCCGGGCCTCGGCGCGGCGCGCCTCGCGCCTGTCCGGCCGTGGGGCCGGCACGCTCGATCTGGCGGGCGCGGTGGCGCCGGCCCGCGTCATCCTGCTCTGCGTGCCCGACTCCGAGATCCCGGCCGCGGCCGGGGCGCTGGGCTCCCTCCCCTCCCCCGGCGTGCGCAGCAAGACGATCCTTCACACGAGCGGAGCGTTCTCCTGCGCCGTGCTCGAACCGGCGCGGCGTGCCGGGGCGGCCGTCGGATCACTGCACCCGCTCGTGAGCTTTCCCGAGCCGGGAGCGGCGCCGCCCGACCTGCGAGGGGTCGCCTTCGGGGTGGACGGTGACCCGAGGGCGCTGCGGGTCGCCCGCGCCCTCGCCCGGCGTCTCGGCGGCGTCCCGATCGCCATCCCCGCCCAGGCCCGCGGCGCCTGGCACCTCGCCGCCTCCCTGACGGCCCCCGGCCTCGTCGCGCTGCTCGACGCGGGGATCGACCTGGCCCGCCGGCGCACCGGGATTCCGGAGAGGCGGGCGCGGGAGGCCTTCCTGGCGCTGGCCGCCTCGGTCCTGCGCAACCTCGCGCGGGTCGGCCCCCGCCGGGCGATGACGGGACCTGTGGTCCGGGGGGACGAGCGCACCGTGGCGCGGCACCTCCAGGAGCTTGCCGGGGAGGATCCGGCGCTCGAGTCTCTCTACCGGCTCCTGTCGCTGCGGGCGCTCGCGATCGCTCGCGCCGGCGGGCGGCTCGATCCGGATCGTGCCGGCGAGATCGAGCGGCTCCTGCTTCGTCATTGACCGGCACCGTCCGTTCGCTTAGAATGCGGGCGCGTTAGGACTCTCACTCGACGCGGAGGGGCACATGTCGATGGAAGCACTGGGGATGGTGGAGACAAGGGGGCTCGTGGCCTCCATCGAGGCCGCCGATGCCATGGTGAAGGCGGCCAACGTCGTCCTCATCGGCAAGGAGTACATCGGCGCCGGTTATGTCACGGTGATGGTCCGCGGCGATGTGGGAGCCGTCAAGGCGGCCACCGACGCGGGGGCCGCCGCCGCGCGCCGCGTCGGGGAGCTGATCTCGGTTCACGTCATTCCGAGGCCCCACGGCGAGGTCGAGCAGATCCTGCCTCAGCCGAAGGAAAGCAAGGCGTCCCGATAACGACGGGATGGCCGGCGAGGCCCTCCAGGCGTCCGAGGCATGACCCGCGTCCCCGAAGCCGACCCCGATCTCCTCTCGATCCAGCAGGCGCGCCACCTCGCCCTGCGGGCTTCCGTCGCGGCGCGCGAGCTGGCCGCCTTCTCCCAGGAGAAGCTCGACGCCGTCCTCGACGCGATGCATCGCGCGGCACTCCCGCGCGCTGAGGAGTGGGCGCGTCTCGCGGTGGAGGAGACGGGCTTCGGCAACGTGGGCGACAAGGTCCTCAAGAACCTTTTCTCCACGGTGGACCTCTACAAGCACATCCGCCCGATGCGGACGGTCGGCGTGCTGCGGGAGGACCCCGTGGCCCGCGTCGTCGAGATCGCCTCGCCGGTTGGCGTGGTCGCCGCCATCATCCCCAGCACCAATCCGACCTCCACCGCGATCTACAAGATCTTCATCGCGCTGAAGGCCGGAAACGCCGTCGTATTGTCGCCGCATCCCTACGCGCAGAAATGCGTGGCGGCGGTGGCGGCGGAGCTGGCTCACGCCGCGATGACGGCGGGGGCGCCCGCCGACTCGATCACCTGCATGACCGCCCCGGTGCTCGGCGGGACCAACGAGCTGATGAAGCATCCGGCGGTGGGGGTGATCCTCGCCACGGGGGGGACCGGGCTGGTGCGAGCGGCCTACTCGTCCGGCAAGCCGGCTTTCGGGGTGGGACCCGGCAATGTCCCCGCCTTCGTGGAGCGCACGGCCGACGTGGCCAAGGCGGCCCGCGACATCATCTCGGGCAAGTGCTTCGACAACGGCGTGCTCTGCTCGTCGGAGAACGCCGTGGTCGCCGACAAGCCGATCTCCGACCAACTGGTCGCCGAGATGAAGGCGGGCGGGGCCGCGTTCCTGCCGGAGGAGGACGCGCACGCCCTGGCCGCCTTCGCGGTGCGCCCGGATGGATCGCTCAACACCCGGATCGTCGGCAAGGCCGCCGGGGAGATCGCCGCGATGGCCGGGCTCAGCGTGCCTCCCGGCACCCGGTGCCTGGTGGCCCGCCTCGACGGTGTTGGCCGGGAGCATCCCCTGTCGCGCGAGAAGCTCTCCCCCATCCTCGCCTTCTACACCGATGATGGATGGGAGGCGTGCTGCCTGCGCGTGCTGGAGATCCTGAGGTACGGGGGGATGGGGCACACGATGTCGATTCACTCGCGGGACAACGAGATCATCATGAAGTTCGCGCTGACGAAGCCGGTCTTCCGGATCTGCGTGAACACGCCGGCCGCGGTGGGAGCGGTGGGGCTGACCACCGGGCTGGAGCCTTCGATGACGCTGGGGTGCGGCGCGCTGGGGGGCAACATCACCTCGGACAACATCATGCCCAGGCATCTCATCAACGTGAAGCGTCTGGCCTTCGAGACGAGAAGTTTTGCGCAGGCGATCGAGGCCGCGGGGGCGGCCCCCTTCTCCCCGCCCCCCGCCTGGAAGCCGAGCCAGATGGAGGAGCTGCGCGGGCGGGTCTCCCGCGCCATCGACAGGCGCCCCGCTCCCTCCCCGGCCGCGGCCTCCCCGGCTCCGCCGGAGGGCCCGCCGGTCCCGTTCGTCTCCGAAGCCGACGTCCGTCAGGCGCTGACCGAGCGCCGCAGGATCCTCGTCAACGCGCGCACGATCATCACTCCTTCGGCCCGCGATCTGGGCCAGGAGCATCGGGTGTTCCAGAATGTCCAGTGAGACCGGCCCGCGCCCGCGCGTCAGGTGGCTCGCCCTCGCGCTCCTCATCGCTTCGGCCACCGCGTCTTTGACGGGCGCGGCCGAGGCCACCGCGCGCGGCCGAAACGCCACGCTCACATGGATCGACGAGAACGGGCAGAGACAGGAGGTTGCGGGCAAGGAGATCCGGTACGGCTACTTCACGCGCGTCTACCTGAAGATCCCCAAAGATGGGAAGAACTACCGCGACGAGGAACGCCAGGACAAGGGGCTTCCCTTTGCCGAGGATTTTCTGCGTTTCAGCATCATGGACAAGATCGAGCTCAAGCGCGAGATCGACCCGGACTCGGGGGCCTCCCGTCTCGCGCTGAAGATCACGCTCGTCGGCGACAGGGTGCGCACTGGTCGGGCCACCACGCTGGCGGGAGCCACACATCCGAGCTCGCCCTACATCCAGTTCGAGGTCGAGGGCGTGAAACGCCGCATCGAGCTCATGCCGCTGGCTCCGGAGGACCAGCGCCGCGGCAAGCCTCAGCTCGTCGCGCTCGACTTCACGTTGTGAGGCCACCCCCGCGGCGCGAGGCCTCCTCGGCCCGGCGCGCCCTCGCGGCTGCTATCGCGGCCGCTCGAACCAGGACCTGACGTCGAACCCGCAGGAAAGCTGAACGGCGAGAGCATGGTCCACCACCGGCGACGACGCGGGACCGCTGTCCTCGCGTTCCACACGGTAGGAGACCTTGAGCACCGTGTGCGGGTCGATCCGGAAGCCCGCGCCCGCCTCCACGTCCCAGGAGCGGTCATCGGTGACGTACCATCCGGCCATGTAGGGAAGCCAGACGCTCGCCTGCCGGTTCCTTTCCACGCGAAGCGCGGAGAACCATCGTGGCGACCAGGCGTATCTGGGCTCGAGGTAGTAGACGACCCCGCTATCGTCATTCTGTCCGGGAACCTCGAACAGCGTCTTCGTGAGCTCGCCGTTGAGCTCGAAGTGGCCGCGGCTGAATTGAAGGTCGAATCCCAGAACACGCTGCCTGAAATCGCGCCACCTGGTCCCCGGTGGGAGGTATCCCTCGACCTCCCGCGCGAGGTAGGGTCCCCATGTCGCATAGGCGCCCAGCCGGAATCCGGTCATCAGGGTGACGCCCGCGGCCAGCGCGGGCCGCGGGCTCGAAGAGGGCTCTGGAAGATAGATCTGCCGTGAGACCGGCTTGTCCACCACCGCGGCCATGAAGTCGGCGCGTCCGGCCGAGCCGGCCAGCTCGATCCCGTAGGGGTATGAGACGTCGTAGTTGGCCGGGCTTCCTATCAAGGGGTTCTGGCTCGACAGGTAGCGCCGCGTATAGCCGCCGATCGGCGCGACCATCCGGCCCGCCTGGAGGACCAGCGGCACCGGGCCCGCGAACGAGTAGCGCACCCAGGCCTGCTCGAGCTTCGTCTGCGTCCCTTCGGCGCCCAGGTACCCGTTGGCGTCCCCCCCCTCGACCCTCCCCAGAAGGAGCGCTTGAAAGCGCGGCGTGAACTGGGCCCCCGTCCAGAGCCTCAGACGCCTCTGGGTCGCGGTGTCCCCATCATTGCGGGTCAGGTTCAGCGAACGCGTGCCGGTGTCCCACACCTCCGCGTCCGCGAGCCCCTCGATGAGGATCTTGTCCTCGGCGCCCGGGGCGGCGGGAACCATGAGGCAGGCCACGACCGCCGCGGCCATAGCCAGGCGCCGCGCGAACCCGCCGCGGCGTGCCGCCGCGATGCCCGGTGATCGCCTAGGCGGCTGACACTGTTGGCTGTGACTCTCGCAGCACCTGGACATAGTCCTCCACCGCAAATGGTTTCATGAGGTACGGCCGGCCCGCCCTCTCGAGGAACGCGCGCGTCGTCTCGCTGGCCGAATCACCCGTCACGAAGACGAAGCGCGACGCGAGCGAGGGCAGGTTGTCCACGACCCACTGGTACAGCTCTTCCCCCGAAATCCCGCCCGGCATCCGCAGGTCCGAAACGATGACCTGGAACTCCCTTCGGCGAAGCCACTCGATCGCCTCGTCCCCCGAGCGCGCGCCCACCGGCGCCACCCCCAGCGAGCGCAGGATCTCCATCTGATACTCCAGGACGCTCGGCTCATCCTCCACGATCAGGGCCGACGTCACCTGGAGCGGCGCGCGGGTGCCCGGGCTCTCGACGCGCGGCCTGGCCGTCGGCGCCTCCTCCCTGGCTCCCTCCGGCAGCACGATGGTGAAGCAGGCGCCTCCTTCCAGCCGGTTGTGCGCCGTGATGGTCCCCCCGTGGTTCTGGACGATGGCGTGCGTGATGCTCAGACCCAGGCCGGTGCCCTTGCCGATATCCTTGGTCGTGTAGAAGTGATCGAAGACCTTGCGCGGATCCTTCATCCCGGGGCCGTTGTCCGCCATGATCACCGTCGCCTGGCCGTGAGCGAGGACGGTCCGGATGGTCAGCGCGGGTTCGACCTGGACCTCCTTCAGCACGTCGAAGGCGTTGTTGATGACGTTCAGGAAGACCTGCTGGAGCTCCAGCTCGTTCGCATGAAGAACGATTGTCCCGTCCTGCGGCTCCAGATGGATTCCAATACCGGCTGCCGTGTAGTCGTGGTGGCGGAGGGCGACGGTCTCCTTCAGGAGCTGATGGAGGTCCACGAGAGTCCGCTCTCCCGTGTCCCGGTGTGCCACCTTGAGCAGATTCCGGACGAGCGCGGAGATCCGCTGCGCCTCTCTGCGCGCCTTCTCGAGCCGGTCCCGAAGCGCGTCTCCAGGCTGGGTCGAGGTGAGCGAGAGGTCGACGTAGCCCAGCACCGCCGTGAGCGGGTTGTTGATCTCGTGGGCCGCGCCCGACAGCATCCGTCCCAGCGACGCGAGCTTCTCGGACTCCTTGAGGCGCTCCACCCGCATCAGCTCTTCTCTCTGGTGCAGAAGGATTTCACGTTCGCGGGCCTGCAACGAAGCCAGCAGGTCGCTGAAGGCTTCGTTGAGGATCCGTATCTCGGTGGTCAGCCCGCGATAGTCGAACCGGCGAGAGGCGTCATGAGTCGTCGCCACGGAGCGGATGAAGCTCACGAACCGCTCCAGCGGGATGAGGATCGATCGGGAGATGCGCCAGGCGGCGACGCCCGCCAGTGTGACCGTGATGGCCCCGCAGGAAACGAGAGCCGCGAGGAGGGAGCGCTGCATCGGCTCCAGCGCGCTGCTCAGCGATCGCAGCAGCAGGAGGGCCGCGGGGCTACCCTGACCGTCCGGCCCCAGGGGGACCGACACGGCCAGGTACTCCGCTCCGCCGATCGAGATCAGGTCGGCCGGCGGCGTTTCGGCTCCCTCGCCCTGCTCGGTCGCGGCCGCGGGAGCCGTCCAGGACTCGGCGCCCTTCAGGGTCGAGCCGAGAACGCGCCCCCCCAGGACCAGGGCGACATCGCTGCGCAGCGAGGCATGGAGGTCGGCGAACCACGCGGAGTCGATTCGATCGCCGAGCGTCAAAGAGCCGATGACGAATCCCTGCATGGCGATCGGCACGCAACCGAGATGAAACTGAACGCCGCCCAGATCCATGAGGCCGAATACGGGACGCGCCTCCGGGTCGCCGGGATCGAGCACGCGGTGCATCCAGGAGCGGTTCGCGAGGCTCGAGCCGGCTCCGATCCCGGGGTCGAGCGCCGGGCTGGAGGCAAGGATCATCCCCCGCTCGTCGGTCACGATGACGAGGTCCTTACCCATCAGCCTCCGGATCCGCTCCACCTCCGTTCCCACCGTCGCCAGGAGATCCGCCCTGCGGGGCCCGCTCGTGGAGGATTCCGAGCGGTACGTGTCCATCGCGGCCCTCAGCGTCGGGCTCTCGGACATCATGGACGAGATCCAGAGCAGCTCCTGCAGGCTCCGCTGTTGCAGATCCCTTGCGTTTCTCTGGTTCTGAGCAAGCAACTCGACGACGTGGGCGCGCGCCTGCCTGCGCAACAGGACGCTGAGCATGACGATGGAGGACGCCACCGCGACGAGGGTCACAAGGGTCCCGAAGACGATGAGCTGGCCGCTCAGGCTCTTGCCGCGGGGCATGAGGCGCGCGCCGCTCGCGGCTTGCCCGATCGGCGTCGGGTCATCGGTCATCGGTCCCTTCCTCCAGCGGGATCGCCAGGTCCATCTCGGCCTGCCGCCCCGCCTCGATGAGGACCTCGCGGTGGATCGGCCTCGCCCGTTCGTGCCATCCGGTGATGACGTATCGGCCGGGCGGTATGCCGTCGATCGCGTAGGCGCCGTTCGCGTCGGGTATCGTGAAGAACGAGTGGTCCAGCACCAGCACCACGGCACTCATATCCGAGTGGATGTGACAGAAGACCTTCACGATCCCAGGCTGGTCGAACCGCACGGACCGCGAGGAGCCCTTCGGATAGCGGCCCAGATCGAACGAGGATGCCCTCGAGAGGGAGAAGACATTGTGGTAGATCGCGTCGGCGTTGGGGAACTCCACCGTCGTCCCGATGGCCACCGGCAGGACGTGCGGGAGGAAGGCCTCGCCCGACTGTTCGATCCTGCAGGGGCCCGCGCCGAGGGTCCGCACCGCCGCCAGCTCCGGGGCGGATTCAAAGTAGACGACGACGTTCGCCAGCTCGTCATTGGGTGAACGAGTCCCGGGAGCCGCGGAGGCCCGACTCACATCCGGATAGAGATTGAACCGGACCCGGCGCCCCGCCAGACGAGGACCGACCCGGACATTGCCGCGCAGCGACCCGGTTGCGGTCGCCTCCGCGGCCTGGGGTTCCGGGGCAGCCGGAGCCGCCGCGCCCCACGTGAGGGAGAGGAATGCCGCGGCGATCGCCGATCCGAGGAGCAGAGCGCCCGAACGGGCGCGGTCAGGCGCGGGCAGGGAGACCCGGCTCCGGGCGACGAGACATGGTCTCGAGTGCCCCGAAAGATGTTGTGTGTCGCCACGTTTCATCGCCGCCCCCTCCGGGGCCTTCCAAGACCTTGTAGAAGCGGAATATAACCTCCGCCGGTGGAGGGTCAACCGCCCCTCTCCTCGTGTCAGGTCAGGGGGCTCCGGGCGGTCTGAGTGGAGCCGATGGCTGCGGGAAGGCTGGAAAGGCGGGCTGGGGCGGCCTCAATTCACCGGCGGCGCGCGGGGCAGGGCGCCGCCGTCACCCGGTCATCCCTCAGCCAGCAGGACCGCGAGCGCCCGCAGGCGTGAGGGCCAGCCAGCGCTCCTCAGGAGGGTGTCGCAGCACCACTTTGCCGAGGCAGTAGTGAGGATCGTCTGGCTCGAGGAGGCCCCCTGGAAGAGGACCGATCGGGCCAGGGAGCGGAGCAGGTGGATCCCCAGGATCCCGAGCCTGGATGCTCGGCGCAGCTCGTGGAGGAAGTCCTCGGGCACCGGGGTGCCATACAGGCGCCGGGCGAGGTCGAGGCACGAGTAGAGGCACCGGGCCGCCGCCTCCGAGGGGATCTCGGAGAGCATGGCGCCCCAGTCGATTCGATCGCCGTAGATGCTGATCGTCTCATGCAGGTCGATGAGATCGCGCAGCTTCCCCACGAACCGGTCCGAGTAGGAGAGGTGGAGGCAGGTGTGCAGGACGAGATCGGCCGGAGAGGGCACGAGCGCCGGACGCCCCTCGATGGTGATCCGCCGTGCCCGAGCCCGGATCTTCTCCACGTCGTAGAAACCATCCTCTCCCATCGAGACGATGTGCCGGTGCAGCTCCACGATGGCCCGTCCGCGCGGCGCGATGAGCGGCGTGGCGTGATGGTGCTTCCCGTAAAACGCCTCGCGCTTCCCCGGGTCGGCCAGCGAGCTCCTGTAGAGCTGCCGGTATGAAAGGGCCTGAAGCGCGCGCGCCGCCGCCGGGATCTCCGAATCCCGCATCAGCAGGTCCAGGTCGTTCATCGTGCGCAGCGCGGGATCCTCGTAGACCGTTGAGGCGAGCGCCGCCCCTTTCAGAAGGACAGGCTCGATCCCCGTGCGGCTCAACAGGTCGAGGATCTTCACCAGCTCCTCGCGCCGGTGCATCGCCAGATAGAGGGCGATGTGGCTCGCCCGCCCGAGCCGCGAGAGGAAGGTCTGAGGACAGATGCTCCTGAGCCGCGCGTCGGAAATGTTCCTGAAGAGGACCGGGGCGAGCCCAAGCGAAACCGCCTGCTCCCGGATCTGATCCCAGTCGAGGATCTCGGAGCCCCGGGAGGCGATCTGGTCGAGGTCCTCCGGCATGAGTCTCGGCCGGCAGGCGGCGACGAGGAACCTCTCCTCCGGGCTCAACCCTTCGCCCCCCTTCGCCTCGTGCCGGCGCCGCACCGTCTGGTGCATCGCATCCAGCGCCAGCAACGCGCGGCCGGTGAGAGACTCGGACGGCTGGAGCTTCCCGCGTCGCGGAAGCCTCGCATCCACCGCGCCCAGAATCATCGAGATCCAGGCGGCCCCGCGGTTCAGCAGCCGCCCCGCGGGCGTGTTCAGGTAGAGGCGCGTGCCGTCGGGCTGCGTCACGGAGGCGACCCGTCCGAGGATCTCCGACGCCCGGATCCAGGTGGCCTTGCGAGACGTGAGGGGATCTCCCTTCACGCGGACCCATCCCGCGCGCCGGCAGCGTCGCCCCACCCGGATGACGCGGTGCGCGATGAGCCGGGCGGGCGCGGCGAAGATCACCACGTCACCCACCTTGAGATCGGAGCCTGCCGGACCTCCGCGCGAAGCGCACGCCCCGAAGCGGACCCTCAGCCGGGCTCCATCTCGTATGATGGGGTCCATGCTCACCCCCTCGAGGGCGACATCAGCCCACTTCCCCTCTTCCTTCCAGAGGAGCAGGGCCGCCCTGGAGGCGGCCAGGCGTGTGGCGGCCGGAGCTTCCCCCTGACCGCCTCCGGCTTGCGGTGCCCCGGCTTGGCCCATGCCCCGTCCCGACCTCCTACTGGCCGTAGGCCCCCAGCGGGCCCTCGCCCAGCTGCGGGTGCACGATCCTCACGAGGTAATCATAGTGGGTCGCGCTTGCCGCCGCCCCGACGTGTGTGAAGGTGGGCGAGCCGGTGTCGAAGACGAGCGTGAAGGGGGTCAGCGAGGACTTCGGGTAGGGCGCGTCGGGCGCCGCAAGGACCCGGTACATGGCGCAGGGCACCGAGGAGGCCGGGTCCCACGTCAGCACGATATCGTCGCCGGAGCGGGTCACCACCAGGTTGTCGACCTCCACCACCGGCCCGGGGCAGGTGGGGTCGTCGGCCGGGTTGTTCGGGTTGGTCTCCCCCGGGTCGATCCGCCCGTTGCGATCGGCGTCCTCGAATCCGTCGGACGCTCCCCCTCCGTCGGTGTCCGCAGCGATGGGATTGGTGGTGGTGGCCGGGTCGGCGTCCGGCACGAAGAAGCCTGAGTTCGGATCGGTGGCCGGCAGGGGCGAGGTGACGCCAAGCTCCGTGCCGTCGAAGACAAGGTCGCCGTCCGAGTCGGGGCTGGTGGGGCTCGTGCCGAGGGTCACCACCTCGGCCCCGTCGGAGAGGCCGTCGTCGTCCGTGTCGGCGTCGGTCACGCTGCTCCCGAGCGCCATCTCGCGGTAGTCCAGCAGCCCATCCAGGTCGCTGTCGAGCGCCAGCCGCGTGGCCGGATCGCCGAAGAAGATCATCCCCTTGAGGTTCTCCGTGCTGATCCCGAAGAGGTTCACGGCATCGAGCAGCGCGGCGATCGTGGTCGGACCCAGGGTCGTCATGTGATCCATGAAGATGTGTGAGTAAAGCTCGTACGAGATACTGTCGTAGTCGCTCACGCTGCCGAGCGCCGAGGGGGCCCAGGCCGCCACGGCCCCCCGGTTGGATCTCCTGAGCCACTCCTCGGCCAGCGAGTAGTCCGAGTGGCCGGGGCCCGCCGGTATCAGGTCCACGAAGTATCCGTTGATGCAGTTGAGCGACACGAGGAACGACTGGCGGCCCGTGTCGGTCAGCCGGTTGGCGTCGAGCCGGCCCGTGGTTCCTGTGGCCGGATTCGGCTGGTGCTCCAGGATCTTCTCCTTGGCCCAGACGGTCACGTTGCCGTGCCCGAAGTAGGTGGCAACCAGCGAGCCGTCGTTGAACCCGGCGATGACCGCGTCCGTGGTGGCGTTGATCTGGGAGGTGCTCGGCGGGTCGTTGGGGTCCCCTCCCGGCAGGTATGCCTGCGCTGCCCCCATCGTAGCCGGCATGAAGAGCTGGAGGTTCTCCAGGATGGCCTGGAAGATCGGGTCGTTGTTGTCCGCGACGAAGAGCGACTGCTGGTTCAGCGTGCCGGCGGGCGCGGCGGTCTCGTAATGGAGGATGCTGTTGACCATCGTGGTGGCGTCCGAGACGGAACGTATCGGGAGACGCCCGATGAACATCTCCGGGATGAGATCTCCACCGGCCACGGTCACGTAGTCGTTGTCGGAGGGGGACTCGCCGAACCCCGTGAACGCCAGAAGGGAGGGGGGGACGACCTCCGGGACACCCGAGCCGAAATTGTCGGTGTAGTCGATGTGGCCGTCACCGGCGAGGAGCACGTAGGCTGGCGCGGGGGCGGTCCAGTTGTTGTACGCGTAGGTCAGGAAGCTCTTGATCGAGGCCGGGCTCGACCGGCCGAAATTGAACTCGTCGTAGATGTCGTCCGTGGCGACGATCGCGGTGCGCAGGCCCTGGGAGGCCCGGTAGGTCGCGAGCGGCCCCATGGCCGACAGCAACGAGCGGTCGGTGATGATGATGTAGTCGGCCCCGTTGGAGGGGGAGGCCAGGCTCGATGGGAAATCGAAGAGCACCGAGGCAGGCTGGCGCAGCGCGGCGCGCGTCGAGACGGCATATGCGCGGTCGGAAACGAGCGTGTCCTCGAAGGTGGCCACGTGCGGCGGCCCGGGGGTGATCTGCGCGGGGGGGATCGTGATCTGCTGCGGAGATCCCGTCGCCGTCACGTCCATCAGGACGAGATCGCTCGAGCCGAGGTTGCTCAGGGCAATGTGGAACGTCCCCGTTCCCTCCCCATCGAAGAGGAGCCGGTCTCCGTCCACGGCGTAGGTGCGCTTGTAATCGACTTCGACATAGTCGAAGGCTATCTGGTCGTTGCCGTTGCCGTTGGCCTGCAGATCGACAGTGAGCGTGTTGGCTCCTTCGAGTAGCAGCGAGCTGGAGACCGAAGCGCTCTGAGTGAACATCACTTCGCCGGAGAAGGTGTTCTGCGCGATCTGTGTCCCGTTCAGCAGGAGCCGCGGCGTGTGGTTGCCAGTGGTGAGGCCGAGCATCCTCGCGCGCACCGTGATGGTGTGGGGGACCGTGTCGATCCGGTCCACGGTGATTCCGTAATTGAGCGCATCGGCGCCTGGGAAATCCCGGCTCTGAAGCTTCCAGTACCAGGCCTCGGTAACCCCCGGGCGGATGCGCGCCGTGTAGTTGAGGTTCTGCTCGGCGTGGGCCGTCGTCACGAAGGAGGCGGGGGTGGACGCGACCCCCGTGAACGTGCCGCTGCGTGAGCCGATGCGGGGCCCTGCTGCGCCGTTGAACGCCAGATAGTAGACGTTGGTCCGCGTGAAGCGATCGTTGTGGATCCCCGTGCCGAAGAAGATCACCCGGTCGGCGGGATCGAAGATCCCGTCCCCCTCGCCGTCCACGAGGATCGGCACGTCGATTCCCCCGGCCGTCATGTGGAAGGTGCCCGGATCGACCATCGAGACATCGACGCCGGCGGCGGTGAGCATGGCCGGCGTTACCTGGTAGAGGCCGTCCTGGATGACGGAGATCTTCACCGCGCCGGGCGCTCCGGCCAGCATCTGTGGCCCCGTGACGCTCCCGGAGCTGGTAGCGACGCCCGCGATGACCGTCGAAACCGTCATGGACGCCCGGCGCTCCCGCCTGTCGCGGGCGATCATGTCATAGTTGATCACGGAGCGCCGCAGGATCGAGTCGAAGACGCGGAGATGCTCGGGCCCGCGCGCGGGATCAGGATCGAGGCGCGACGGGCGCTCCACGCGCGGCGAGCCGTCGGCCTCGGCGCGTCCGGCGTCCACGAACCGCACCCGGATCTGGATCCGCTCATGATGGACCAGCTCGAAGTCCAACGGGCTGTATTGCACCGGATAGACCCTCACCTCGGCCACGGGCTGATCTCTCAGGATGCCGGTGCCGTGCAGGACCGCCAGGCTGGCCGGCCATGGCGCCGCACGGCCATACACCGCCGGATCCTCCTGCTCTTCGAGGGCGGTTGGGTCGAAGGCCAGCGACTCGCGCCGCGCCTCATCGAGATCCCTCTCGGCCCCCATGGGCGGCTCACCCACGAAGGGCGCCAGCCGGAAGGCTCCCACCCGGCGGGCACCGAGGCTCTTCGCGCTCAACGCGATTGTCTTTCCCTCGGGCAGACCCACAAGGAAGGTCCTGAATGGAAGCGCGGGCGCGCCGGGCTCGCGCATCGAAGAGAGATCCGCGATCGAGACGCGATGGTACCCCGCCGGCAGATCCTCCCCCGCGGAGACGACGGGACGGTCGGTCACGACCTCGACGAGAAGCGCGTCATGGCCCATCGGGCGACTCTTCAGAGTAGAGGCGGCGGTCCAGCCCGACCCGAGGATCAGGGTTGCTGCCACACCCGCCATGGTTTTCGTCACGATATCGAGGTGCGGGGTCAATCGTTTCATGGATGTAACCTCCAGGCCGTGAGATCCGAGCCTTGGCTCTTTCATGTGCGCGCGCTTCTCCCTTCCGCCATCAGGGCGAAAACGGCGTCCGCGGTCCGGGCCGGGGTCCCCGGCTGCAGGAGCCAGGCCCTCGACCCCGAAAGCGCCCTCCCCAGCTCGGACATCAGCGCGGGGAGGTTGCCGCATGACCGCATCAACTTGCCGGTCGCGGAGCGGTTCAGCAGCTCACGGGCCAGATCCACGAGCAAAGAGGACCATTTCGCCACGGCAAGCCGCGGTTCCTGCGGGCGGTCGTGCGGCGCCGGGCGCGCTTCATCGAGAAACAGGATCAGGTCGCGGCGTTGGCCGCAGATCGCTTCCAGCGCCCGCATCGGGCGGGACGAGCGTTGCGCCGAGAATTCGTAGAGCGGAAAGGGGCTCCCCTCCACCGGGCGCAGGTCCTCGATTCCATCGACACTCCGAAGCTCCACGAGAAGTCCCTCATCGGCCTCCGCCAGAGCGATCTCCATCCGCTGGCGCTCTTGCCGGCGTGTCGAGGCCCCTTCGCCGGGGAGCTGCTCCGGCCAGGACTCTCCCGGCTCGAGGAGGAAGACCCCCTCCACGGGACAGGGAGCGTCGTCAGGCCCGGGCTGCTTCAGGCCGAGCGCCTCGAGGTCGACGAGCCACTTGTGCGGAAGGGCGTGCACGAGCGAAGGGGGGAGGCTCGCCAGGTCCACCCCTGCCATCGCGACCGCGTCACGCCGGATGCCGATCGCCCGGGGAAAGGCATGCAGGAGGCCGGTGCCTCGATCGAGCGGTGCCACGTCGTCGCTCAAGAGGATGGCTCCCCGCCGCGCCAGCTCCAGCGCGAGGGTCGACTTGCCGGCTGTCGGCGGTCCGGCCACGATGAACCCTCTGCCGCCGGCCGAGAAGGCCGCGCCATGAACCAGCAGGTACCCCTCGACCTGGTCCATCAGCGCGTTCAGGAGGAAGAGGAAAGCCCTGTTCTCCGGCATGGGGCGACCCGTCAGATCGAGCCTGGCGCCACCGGCCGATGCCCAGGCATCGCCGCCCCCCGCCCCGAAGACCGCGGAGAGCTCCAGCTCACCCCGACCCTCGGCGGGCCTGTCCACTCGGAACCTCCGGTACGCGGCGCGGAAGAAGTCGCGCACGTGGGAGGAATCGGTCGCAAGCGAGAAGCCGACCCCGAGCATCGAGTAGTGGTCCGGCACGCGGTGGGGCATCAGGCGCGTCGCGCTCCTGGTTTCGCCGTGTGGGCTTGTTGTTTTCATGGCCTGAGTCGCGTTCGTCTTGAGGGCCCGGCCCTAAAAAAACCAAAAGGGAATGAAGCAGCGGCATGTTTCAACCGCGTGGGCTTCATTCCCCTGAATGGTTGCTTTCTGACGCCTGACCGGGGCCTAAAAATTAAACGGGAAAGCCCCGGAGTACGCTTGCGCCGGCCCGATCTCCTCGAGAATCTCGCGATCGCTGAGGGTCTCGACCATCGGCTTCACGTACGGCACCAGAGCATCAATCTCACTCTTCTTCATGCCCGCCTCTAAGGACTATCGTGGGAGCCGCCTCGCGGTCAGATCGCCGGTCGAGCACTCGCACTCACCAGCAATCCCCGTTCCTCGAACTCCGTTAACAGCTTCTCGATGTCACCCTTGATGTCGTGCCCTTCCAGTCCCGAAAACCCAAGGCCGATGGCCGCCCCGATGGCGTTGATGTCCCTGCTGCCGTCGCAGACCTTCCAGATGGCGAGCGCCGTGACATTCAGGATGTGGATCCGCTCACCAGTCCGGTCGTAGAGCATCCCCTCGCTGCCGACTTCCTGCAGCATGAGGTCCGCGCGAGCCTTCGGGCACTCCGTCACGCTGCCGGTCATCATCAGATTCACGCCGGCCCGTCAGTCCGTCACGAAGAAGAAGAAGGTCTGACTCTCCAGCGCATTGCCCAGACCGTCCTTTCCGCGGACTCTCCAGTAGACGCCCCCCTCACCGTTGAGAGCCGACATCTCCTGGGAGATCTCCAACTCCTTCTTCGAGAGGGAGCGGGATCCCGTGGAGCCGACACGGACCCTCAGCGTCGCCGCCTCGGGGAACTCCGGGTCGCTCGAGATCTCGATCGTCTGCCCCTTCGCCGCGCCGCTCCACCGCAGCTGCGTGCCGCCGCGGCGGCTGACGGTCTGCTCGTACACAGGCGACGACAGGTTGATCGGCGTGACGTCCGGGTTGATCACGATCGTCCTGGCCAGCCCGTAGTGGATCGTGTTGTCACCATCGAACTCGATGTCCTCCAGCGCGTACTTGATCTTCCGGCCGTTGCGGGCATCGGGATCCGAGTAGGTGTAGAAGGCGCCGGAGGTCGTGGTGCCCCGGCCCGGGATCAGCGTGTCGTTCACGCGCGTGTACTGCTTGCTGCGTGCATTCTGCGCCAGGACGTAGAAGCCGGCGTTGTCGATCTCCGCGCCGGTCTCCCACGTGAATTCGGCCTTGTTCCGGCCGGGCTTCGCGTCGAAGCTGACCAGGTCGACCAGCAGGTCGCCCCCCGTGCAGGGCCCGGCCCACGCCGAGCCGCCGCCGTTGCAAGCCTGGAAGCGGCCGATGGCGATCGCCGTCTTGTCGCCGGGCGGGATCAGGCTGGCGACCGAGGTGAAGGAGCAGGCGGTGACGTTGGCCAGGTTGCCCGTGACGTTGAACACGAAGGTCTTCTGATTGCCCGGCAGGATCTCGCTAGCGTCGCCCCCGCCGAACCCCGTGTCGACCCCCTTGTTGCCGCCGAAGGCGTTGACGCGGCCGAAGCCATCGCACTTGATATCGTTCTTGTTGCTTCCGACGGGTATCTCGATCACGCCGTCGGTGCGAACCCGATCAAAAGCGGAACTCCAGGTCAGGCCGCCCGCTGACTGAGAGGCCAGCGTCATCAGCGTCACGTCAGACGTGGTGTTGAAGCCGAACCCGGTGAGAGCGCCCGAGCTGGGGGCCCCCGTCGTGTTCTCCACCTGCACCGTCAGCGTCCCAGCGGCGCGGTCGAACGTGAATCTGTACTGCGCGCTGATGAGGTTACCTGGCGTGCCGCCGTCACAGGTCGCCGGAACCGTGTTGTTGCTGCTGATGGAGCCCGGCCCGCCAATCTGGATCTGGCTGACCGTCGTGTTGGCGGAGAGGCTGCACGCCGGCGTCGGAGCCAGGCAACTCGTCTGCTGGGCCCACGAGGCGCCTGAGAAACCAAGGATGACCAATGTTGCGATCGTAGCGATCTTAAGTTTCATGCGATTCATCGGGCTCCCTCAACCCACTGGCCGTCATGACGGCAACACGAGCTTCCCAGCTCTGCGGTATCCGCAAAATAGACGGAGCCGCGACACAAGGCGACGCAGATGCGCTTATTCAGTTTAGATGGAACACCCCCGGGAGGAGTGGCACCTCCCGCTTAACTGTGGGCCAGTTGGGAATGTTTATACCTAACTCGAAGCGACCAGTCAAGCGAAATCCAGCGCCACACAAAGATATTTCTCCGATCCGTGCTTCCGGACCCTTTTACTGGTCGGAACCGATTCGAAACAAAATGAAATAGATCAGGCAGTTTGAACAAGGCGATTGTAAACTGCTCTCATCCTGTGCATGTTGGATGACCAGCTCGCCCTCTCCTCCACGAGGGCACGGTTGGCCCGCAGCAGGTCTCCGAGCGACTCCCTGGAGGCCAGCGCGGCGCTCAGGGCCGAGGAGAGGGCGTCCGAGTCGTCGAGCGGGAAGAGGGAGCCATTGGCACCGTGCGTGATCCAGGACCGGTTGGCCTCGATGTCGCTGACGACTGGATAGAGACCCGCGGCCATCGCCTCGAGAAGCGAGACCGATGTCCCGTCAGACCGGGAGCAGGAAACGTAGAGGTCCGCCTCTCTCAGAGTCGAAGGGACGAGGTCATGGTCGACCACCCCCAGGAACCGCACGCTCGCGGAGAGACCGAGGGTCTTCGCCAGCGCCTCCAGATCCCTCCTCAGGCTTCCTTCGCCGAAGACCTGGAAAACGACGTCGGGATACCGGCGCAGGACGGCGGGGGCGGCCCGCACCAGCTGCTCGATGTTGTAGACGGCCTCCAGCCTCCGATTGCTCAGGATGACTGGCCGCCCCCCGGTGCCTCGCGTCGGGGAGAATGGGAACCTCTCCAGGTCGACTCCTCGCGGGAAGGTGTGGACCCTGTCGGCCGGCGCGCCCAGCGCCACCAGCGCCGACGTCATGTGGGGGGCCACCGAGAAGATGACATCGGCCCTGGCGATCGCTCGCCTCACCATGAACGACATCAGCCTGGATGAGCGCGCCGACACCAGCACATCGCTTCCCATGGGACTCAGCGCCACCGGCGGACCCGGGATCATGCTGGCGACCAGGCCGTAGCTTGTGGCATAAAACACATGCACGAGGTCGGGCCGGAGGCTCGTGACGAGCCTACGGGCCTCGGGCAGCCCCAGGAGGAAGGCTCCCCTGCCGCGCGCCAGGGGGCCGGCGAACGAATGGACCTGCGCGCCCGGGATGGAGGCTGGCCGGGCAGTCACCACGTGCACATCGTCGCCCGCCGAAATGAAATACTCCGCCACGCGGCGGACCTGGACGTTCGCGTCTCCCAGGTAGCAGATCCTCATTCGTGCAAGGATACATCCACGAAGGACGGTCCAACAGAGTGACGCTGCGGACGAGAATCAAGAGGAGCGCCCGGGTCGGCCTCGACCTCATGGCGCGGCTCACCCTCCACCTGCCGCACGCGCAGGGGGCCCGCATCCTGACCTACCACGAGGTCCTTGCGGGGGATCAGCCATGTCCCAACCCGTTCAACCAGGTCTCCGCGGGCCGGCTGGCGGCCCAGGTCGACCGGCTCCTCGAGGCCGGCTACACCCTGGTGACCGTCAGCGACCTTGCGGCGAAGCTCGCGCTGCCCGGCCAGGATCTCGGGCGTATCGTGAGCCTCACCTTCGACGACGGTCTCGCCGAGCACTCGGAGCTCGTCCTGCCGATTCTCGGCCGGCGAGGAGTTCGGGCGACCTTCTACATCCTGACGGGGAGGATCGGAAGGTATCGAGGCGGCGGCCGCGGGCCGGGCCGGCACCTGACGGCGGATGAGATCGTCGCGCTGGAGTCGGCCGGCATGGAGGTCGGTTCGCACGGCCGCAACCACACCGCGTTGATCCGGCTGGGCCCGGGCGAGCTGCGCGACGAGATAACCGGTTCGCGCGACGACCTGGCCCGCCTGCTGGGATCGCCACCCCTCTCCTTCTCCTACCCGTACGGGACCCCCGAGACCTACGGCCCGCGGGCCGTCGAGGAGGTGCGCGCCGCCGGGTACTCCAACGCTGTCTGCACCACTCTGGGAGCCAACCGCCCCGGCTCCCCTCTCCACGAGCTGCGCAGGATACCGGCCTACGACACGGACGATCCCGACCTGACGCTGGCGCGCGCTCGTGGCGCCTACGACTGGGCCGGGAGGCTGCAGGGGATGTGGCTCCGGCTCTTCCCGCACCATTCGAGCCGGAAAGGATCCGGGTGAGCGCGCCTCGGGGGGCGCCTGCCCTCTCCGTCATCGTCCCGGTCCGCAACGAGGAGAGGTTCATCCGACCTTGCATCGATTCAATCCTCGCCGACGCGCCGGCCGGCGGCGTCGAGGTGATCGTGGTCGACGGGATGAGCGACGACCGCACCGCGGAGGTGGTGGCCGCCATGGCGGCGGCCGATCCGCGCGTCAGGTTGGTCTCCAATCCGTCGCGGTTCGTGCCGCGCGCCATGAACCTCGGGATCGAGACCGCTCGCGCGCCCTACATCGGCCGCGTGGACGGGCACAGCTTCGTCCTGCCCGGCTACTTTCCGGGATGCCTCTCGCGCCTCGACGCGGGGGGGGCGGACTGCGTCGGGGGCGTTCTGATCCACGAGGGGGAGACGCGCACCGGCCGCGCCATCGCCGCCGCGATGACGAGCCCGGTCGGCGTGGGTTCGGCGCGGTTCCGGACCGGACGGGGTGGAGAAGCGTTCGTGGACACGCTGGCCTTCGGGGTCTACCGCCGGGAGGTCTTCGAGAGGATCGGGCCGTTCGACGAGGCCTTCGTCCGCAACCAGGACGATGAGCTGAACCTGAGGCTGACGCGGGCCGGTGGGCGGATCCTTCTGGCCCCTTCCCTGCGGCTGCGCTACGTGGTGCGGGGTTCGTACCGTTTCCTCGCGCGGCAGTACTTCCAGTATGGCTTCTGGAAATGGCGCGTGTTCCGCAAGCACGGGCGGTTCGCCTCCGCCCGGCACCTGGCGCCGTCGGCCTTCCTCCTCCTGCTCGGCGCGGCGGCTCTCTGGGCGATCACCTCGACCACGGGACGCGTGGCGCTGGCGGGGCTTCTCGGAGTCTATGCCGCGGTCGTGGCGACGGAGGCGCTGAGGCTCAGGCTGGCGGGCCGGGCGGGATGGGGGCGGACGTTCGTAGCACTGGTCACGCTTCACTTCTGCTACGGCGCCGGGTTCCTCGCGGCGATCCTCGACATGCTTGCCGGACGCGGGGATTCGGGCCGGCGGGCCTCCGCGACCGGAATGTCGCGCTGACCGGGATGTCGCGGTGAGTGGAGTCTTCCGCGCGAGGTTACTGCCCGACGGCGCTCCCACCCGAGTAGGCAAGGCCGGCGATGGCCGCGGGCGGATCGCTTGGAGAACTGCCGCTGAGCGCAACGAGCGCGGTCCCGTTGACGTCGCCCGTGCCGGCCAGATCGATCCGACCGACGCCCGCCCTGTTGATCCTCATCACGAACTGGACGATGTCCTCGATACCGGACTGCGCGACCGATTCGTTGGTCCCGGGCGCCTTCCTGGTGAAGACTCCGAGTATCTCTCCGGTCGTGTTGTTGCAGGTGCACTGCGGATTGCTGGTGAGCAGCGGCTGGCTCAGCAGCGTGCCCGGCATGCACGGGTTGGAGCTCGCGCACTGCATGATGCTCGGGTCGAACGTGACGTCGAAGACGACGCCGTAGATCCCCATCGACGCGTCACAGTCGGTGACCGCGATCCCGACGGCGACGTTGCGCCCCACGGCGTTCACCCTCCGGAGCGACAGCGTATCCGCGTTGCCAGGGCAGACCGGCGAAGCGTCGCCGACGAAATTGGCCGTCAGACCGGAGGCCAGTGGATTGCTGTCCTCGTCCGAGCCGCCGGCCCCGCTCGCGCATGCGGCGAGCCACAGCGCCGCGCCGAGCATCCACAGGACCCTGAAGCGGGCTTGCATCCGGGAAACTCCTCTAGAAAGGTCCCACGGAACCGAAGTAGGTGACCAGGAAGGACAGGTCCACGCCGTCCACGGCGCCGTCCACGTTGAGGTCGAAGTCCACTGAATAGCTGGCGTCCCCCGAGCGCGACGCGAAGGCGGCGGCGACCTCGATGATGTCTCCACCGTCGATCCTGTTGGACTGGTTGATGTCCACGCGCGCCACGTCCAGCAGCACCTGAAAGCCGTTTGTCTTGGTGGCGACGCCGTTGCCCGGGTTCGTCACGGAGACGTCCCGCATGTCGACCGGAGCCGTCGTCTCCACGTCGACCGTCGCGACCAGGCGGAGCGGCACCGCCGAGGTGTTCAGCGCCGTCACCGTGAGGCCCGGGCCGAAGCTCACGACGGCCCCGCTCTGGAAATTCGTGCCGTTCAAAGTGACGGTGACTCCGGTGTCCCCCTGCGTTGCCGAGGTGGGCGACACCGACGTGAGCGTCGGCGTGACGGCGGGTTGGGCCGATGCGACGTTGGAGAAGACGCTCTCGTTGCCGCTGGTGTCGTAGCTGGTGACCGCGACGTAATAGGTGCTCGCCGTGTTGAGCGAGGTGAAAACCGAGGTCGTGGTGGAGGTGCCGACCGTTCGCGTGGTCGCCAGCGGGCGGGCCGCGGCCGGCGTCAGGTTGAAAAGGGTCGCGTCGGTCGAGAGGTAGACTCTGTAGCCGTTCAAATCGGTGTCGGTCGTGTTGGCGTCCCACAGCACGGTCAGCGTTCCGTTGGTCGCGCCCGAGACCTGCGGGGCGCCGAAGATCAGTCCCAGCGCCAGGGCGACCGGGACGAACAGTCCCTTTCTATTGCACCGCGACATCGGCGTCGTTTCTCCTGAAGCTCAGCTTGCGGCCTGCCGGGTCCAGAAGGCTGCTTCCGGCGAGCACGATCGGGCTGGTACCTGGCCTCCTCGCACGGAATGTGATCGAGCAGAGGACGCCGTTCCCCGCGAGGCCGCGGGCGGGGGGCATCCTGGAGAGGGCGATCTCGACGATCCCCGCAGCTCCGCTCTCGCGAGCCAGGAACTGGGTGGCCGTGCCCCCCGCGCCGAGGAAGGTTCCCTCCGTCGCGCCGACGAACTGGAGCACGTCCGGATCGAAGACGAGGCGCAGGGGCGAATGGGCGACGTTGCTTGCGTTCTCCACCTGAATCGTGAAGGTGACGAGGTCTCCCGAGCGAACGACCCCCGGCCCGACCACGAGGACCTGCGTGCCGCCGCTGTCGGGGTCGGCGGTCCCGTCGGGCTCCTGCGCGACCTCGATCTCGGCATCATCATCGAGGTCATCGAGCTCTCCGTCGACGTCCTCGCCGTCTCCACTCTCCTTGCTCGCGGCGTCGAGCGCCCGCCCCGGTGCCGATGGCACCGAATCGACGCCGAGGAAGGAGAGCGATGGCGACGGGCGCTGCCGCGGGTCCGCGTCTCTGGCGCTCTGACCCGGTCCGCTGGAGAGATCCCCGGGACGCGTTATGGGCCGCGCGGAGAGCTCGTCCCATGGCGCCGGATGGTGCGAGGGGGCGTCGATGGGTGGGAGAGCGGCCGCGGGCGTGGAAGTCCTGGCGGTGGTGGGGCGAGTTGCGCCACGCGCGGCCCGGGCGGGCCCGCCCGCCGCGGCACCTGTCGTGGCCGCGTGCCGTGGACGAGTCGTCCGAATGGACGGGACGCCGATCCTGGCGAGCCCCAGGCCCTGCGTGAACGAGACCTGCTGCGCGCGTCCAGGCTGGGGCGGCTCCGGCCGCTCCTGGCGCATGGGAGTGTACGACATGATGCTGCGCGCCGCCATCCCGGAGCGTGCGGCGAACTGCCAGGAGGAGCCGGCGACGACGAGGCCCAGGAGCAGGATCAGGTGGCGCGATTTCGGCAGCGACGGATCCTCGTCGCGGGCCTTCACGGGATGATCCTTACATTGGCGGGAGGACTGGGCGGCGTCGTGTCCCTGATCGTGAAGCTGTATGTGGCGTCGAGCCCCGGCGGCGAGAGGTTGAAGTCCTGCGCCGTGATCCTCACGGTGACGGGCGTGTTCGTGGGGAAAGCAGCCGGCGGCGCGTAGGTGAGCGTGTAGTCGTTGATGGTGCCCGAGATGGCGGGCGTGATCAGCGCTCCGTTGACGTACATCCGGATCGTGGCGAGGTTCACCCCCACGCCGTCATCCTTCACGTGGGCCACCACCGTCGTGTTCTCCGAGACCCCCTGCGCCCCGGCGGCGGGGACCTGGCTGGCCAGGTAGGGAGGCACGGGCTCACCCGCCACGCGGAAACGGAACCCGTGGTCGGACCACGCTCCCCTGTTGGTGTTGTCGTTGTCATCCCACAGCCGGACGCGTATGTAGTACTCGCCCGAGGCGAGGCTGCGGTTATCCGGGACCGTGTAGCCTTCCACGAGCGACGAGACGACACCGGAGTCGAGCATCGGCCTTCCCTGGCTCAGGCTGTCGAAGGTCGCCTTGGGATCGATCTGCACCTGGTACCGGGTCTGAAAATCGACGTCGCCGGGAGGCAGATCGTCGAAGAGCGCTTCCAGCTCGTTGTCGACGTCCACGATGTCCCACGTGAATCGGGGGGTCGAGTCCTGCACCGAGAACTTCGACTGCATGTCGTACGGGGGAGTCGCCGCGCCGTACTCGAAGCGTCCCACGTCTCGCCGGGAGCCGCCACCCACGGGCACCGGGCTGACCGGGTCGGCGGCGTCGATGGCGGCGCTGCCGGCCTGCAGGTGGAAGTCGTAGGCCGCCGCATTGACGAACTTCGGATCGCAGAGCAAGGAGCTGGGAGGCGCGCCGCCCAGGCAGTTGCCGGTGGGAAGGTGAGCCATGTCCCCTTCCTCCCCCGCCGGGTACTGAAAATCGCTCGTGTTCTGGTAGAAGATGTTGTAGTCGGCCACGGCGCCCGTCGTTGACGAGGCCGGCAAAATCCCGCCCCGCAGCCTGAGGCCCTGGCCGCACTTCATGAAGATGTTGTTGCGGTACGTGCCGAAGCCGGTGAACTCGTTGGCGAGGACCGCGATATCCTCGATGTTGTAGAAGGTGTTGTTTTCCACCATCATCTCGCCGCCACGGACGATCAGCAGCCCGTAAGCCTGCCCCGAGTCGGTGTTGGGATCGTTGGGGTCGCGTCGTCCCACGGTCGCGAAGACGTTGTTGACGATCCGCGATCCCTGCGTCCCCAGGTAGAGGAAGATCGTTCCTTCGAACGGATACCCGTCGTGAAAGTAGTTGTCGGCGATGATGATGTTGTTGGCGCTGCCGCCGTGCGCGTGGATGCAGTGGCGCGAGTTGAACTTCGTGAACTCGTTGTTGCGGATCTCGACGTGACGCGCCGCGCCCAGCTCGATCTGGTCGAACAGAGGCTGGTCGAAGATGCAGCCCGTGACGCGTATGTCCTCGCTGCTGAAGGCGATCACCATCCCCAGCGTGTTGACCGTCACGGTGTTCTCGAAGCGGCAGTTCTTCACCGTGATTGACTTGGCCCCGCTGATGAGGATGCCCGTCGTCGCCGAGATGCCGCCGATCGTGAGCCCGTCGAACACCCAGTCGCTGATCCTCGAGGAGGGCCCCTCGACCGTCAGCGAGGTCCTCGTGCCCGAGGCCACCGCGCGGATGACCGGCGTCTCGCCGGTATAGGCCTTCACAGTGATGGGGTTGTTCGGCTCGCCCGAGGCGTAGCCTCCGTTGGCGTAGATGTAGACGTTCTCGTTGTAGATCCCGCCGCGCACCAGCAGAGTGTCCCCCTTCGTGAGCGCGCGGGTCGCGAACCCGATCGTGCGGTAGGGGGCGGCCTGTGTCCCCGCGTTGGCGTCGTTACCTGAGGTTGAGACGTAGAGGGTCCTCCCCGTGACCTTCGCCGGAACCGGATCCACGGGGTCGATCGAGCTGACCGGGTCGGCCGCGATGGCGAGGTTCTCCGACATCAGCGGGTACTGGTTCATTCTTAGATCACTTGCGATCCAAGGCCCCCACGATCCACCCACGTACAGGCGGAGCCGCCAGTAGATGATGTGAGGGCGGCGATCCAGGCTGATCGCCACGAAACCGGTCTTGGTGATGCCGCGCAGCGTGGCGCAGCGATCATCGTTGGCGGTCCCCTTGTCCTGGTCGCCGCTGTCCCAGAACCAGACCTGTGGGGTCGCCTGATGGAGGTTGAGAGTGAAGTTGGGATCGTCGTCGACCTGGATCTGCCAGTTGGTCTGGCTGCCTGTGTAGTCCCAGCAGAACGCGGGGGTGAAGCTCAGGACGTGCCTGTTACCGACGACGGACTCCACCCGGAGGTTGACCGGCGTCTGGGAGAAGACGGAGGTAATCCCAAACGTGATGACGAGGCTCGCCGCGATCAGGATGCCCGCGGTCTTCCGGTTGGGATGCATGATCAGCCGGCCTCCTCCGGTTCGACTCGGCCCATTTCGCCTCCGTCGTCCGGAAGTCGCTTTGAGTGGTCTTCGGTCCGGTCGAACGCCAGCGGGGTTGACACCTTCGACCGTCTGTCCGCGCGCCCATCGCCGGGACGAGCGCGATGAGAGGACCCGGCGACGCTGCTGCCCCATCTCGAGTTCCGGTCTGAAGGGTCGGACGATTGTTCCGGAAGCTCTGCTTCAGTGCGCAATATATGCGAGGCCGGGATAGTGTCAAGGATAAGTGCGTTCGGTCTGTTAGCGATCGGCAGGTGTGTCGGTGATCTCGGAGAGGGTGAAGCGGAACTTGCCCGACGGACCGGATGGGATCTCCTCCACGTCGCGCCAGACAATCCGGAATCCTCCATCAGCGTTCTTGAGGATCGCGTCCTCCATCGCGCGGCGTCGGTCGGGGCCGAAGTCGGCGGTGGCGACCACCCGGATCTCGAGCCGGTCCAGCGTGGTCTGAGCGACCTGGAACCGGATCACGCCGGGGACATCGTAGAACAGGTGCGTGAAGAACTCCCCATGGATGAGACGCCCCCCCGGCGAACGGATGATGTCGGAGACCCTGCCCCGCAGCCCCTTCACCAGAGGAAGACCGCGGCCGCAGGCGCACGATGCGGCGGAGAGATCCGCCAGGTCCTCGTTGCGATACCTGATGAGCGGCATCGCATGGTTGTTGAGCGTGGTCAGCAGGACCTCTCCGCCGGCGCTCTCGAGGACCACCGCCTCCGAGTTGACGTGCAGGCTTCCGGCGGGACATTCGTGGGCCACCACCCCCGCCTCGCGGCATCCATACCGGTCCAGGACGGGGCACCCGAACGCCAGCTGCAGATCGCGCCGGACCCCGGGGGCCAGCATCTCGGCCGACGATTCGACGCCCCGCAGCTTCAATGGACGCTCTGTCGTGAGCGCGCGCCGGGCCAGCAGATGGAGGCTCGACGGGTAACCGATCAACGCGGCGGGGTCGAAACGACGAATCCGATCGAGATGGGCGTCGAGCCGGTCCCCCGCCATTTTGAAGGCATCGAGCCACAGGACCCCCACGAACGCGTCCCGCACGCGTCCCATCGCCCCACGATGCTCCCGGGCGTCGATGTCGGAGCCCCAGACATACGCGGCGCGATCGCCGAGGTCCCATCCGAGCCACCGGAACCCCCTGTAGATGTGGGCCGAGCGCGTCGCCATTTCATGCCGATCCACCAGGAATCTCAGCGGCCGGCCGGTCGAGCCGCCGGTGGATCGCGCGTAGGCGTCAGGGGGGCGGGGCACGGCGCACAGGTCGTCGAAGTGCGTGAGGAGCGTCTCGCGCTCGAGCACGGGCAGACGCGTCAGGTCCTCCACCGATCTGACCGAAGCGGGCTCGAATCCTTGCTTGTGAAAGAGGTCCCTGTAGTAGGGGACGTTCCTCCCCGCGTATTCAAGGATCGCTCTCAGCTTGCCCACCTGGAGCCGGTCGACCTCCTCACGGGAGAGCCACTGGCTCTCCTCGATTCGGGCGAGGTAGGCCAGCAACGGCGCGGCACGAGCATTCAGCCAGGCTCGGAAGAGCGCCCGTCTCATGCGCGCTCGCCGTCGAGCAGGGACCGGTAGAGTCGATCGTACCCATCGACCATCCGCTCCACCGTGTAGAGGCTCGCAATGCGGCGTCTCGCTGCTTCACCCATCCGGCGTCCCCGTTCGGGGTCGCCGAGCAGGGAGAGGATCGCTCCGGCCAGCGCCCCCGGGTCGCGCGCCGGTACGAGCAGCCCGGTCTCTCCTTCCACGATTGCCTCCGGGTTGCCGCCCACGCGCGTCGCCACGACGGGGCGTCCCGCCGCTCCCGCCTCGATCACGACGTTGGAAAACCCTTCCGTGAGGGAAGGAACCGCGACCACGTCCATCAGGGGAAGCAGGCGGGGCACGTCCCCCCGCTGCCCGAGAAACACGATCCTGTCCGCGCGTCCGGTGCGGCGAGCCTCGGCCTGCAGCCTCTCGAGGTCAGCCGGCCTGGAGGGACCCACCAGCACGAGCCGCGCTTCGGGGAAACGCTTCGCCACCTCGGGCCAGGCCGCCACGATGTAGGTGTGTCCCTTGATGGGATTGAGCCGTCCGACAACGCCCACGACGGCAGCCCCTTCCGGGACCCCCGGGATCCCGTTGGCCGGGTCGGCCGGCGAGGGCGTGTAGGTCGAGGCATCCACCCCGTTGTAGATCTTCACGAGCTTCCCGCCGGCCACACCGCGGCGCGAGCCGACCGCCTTCAGGACCGCATCGGAGTTGCCCACGATGACGTCGGCTCGGCGGTAGTACCAGGGCTGGAAGAGCCGGGCCCTCAGACGGGGCGGCGGCACGGGAGTGAATTCGTAGGAGATCACCTTGAGCTCGGGGATGCCGCGGGCGATCACCGCGGCGTAGAAGGAACCGTAGACCCCGAACCCGTTGAGGATCCTGACTCCATGCTCGCGCAGGTAGGCGCGCGTCCGCCGCACGGCGCGGATCCCCTTGAGAGAGGTCAGACTGTGGATCCCCAGCGGATGGAGCGCCGCGCCCGTGCCCTCGATCTGGGGCAGCAGATCCCCCTGACGCTCGACGTACAGAACGTGGAACTCGTAGCGCGACCGATCGAGCCGGCGGAGCAGCTCGAGCAGGTCGCGCTCGGCGCCGCCGTAGCGAAACGAACCGATGAGGAACGCCACCGGCGTCCTCACAGCAGGCTCCTGTACAGATCCGCCGTCGCCCCGACCATGGCCTCGACGCTGAACTCGTCGCGCGCGCGCTGCAGACCGGCGTCCCCCACGCGGGCACGCAGCCCGGGGTCCGACAGGAGGGTCTGTATCGAGTCGGCGCCGGCCGCCACGTCGCCGTGAGGAAAGAGCCATCCCGTGCGGCCATGCTCGATCAGATCCGGGTTGCCCCCGACCCGGGTGGCAACCACCGGCACTCCCGTCGCCATCGCCTCGAGGATCACGTTGCAGCACCCCTCCCGCACGGAGGTGACGGTCAGGAGGTCCATCGCACGCAGCACGTCGGGCATGTCGGAGCGTTCTCCGGCGAAGACGATCCGATCGGCGAGGTTCGCCTCGCGCGCCATGGACTCCGCACGCTGCCTGAGCGGACCCTCCCCCACCACGACGAACCGGACCCCTGGATGGCGCCGGGAGGTCTCGGCCGCGACCCTAATAAAGAGGAGGGGGTCCTTGGCCTCGCGCAGGCTCCCGACAAACCCGACAATGAGCTGACCCTCCTTCGCGCCACCCTCCCAGCCGCTCCGCAGGGGAGACTCTCCGGGATGGAAGCGGGACGTGTCGACGCCGTTCATGATGACACGAACCTGGGCCGGGTCGAGCCCGGCCCGCGAGACGATGTCCTCTCGCACGGCGGGAGCGTTGGCGACGACGACGCTGGCCCGCCGGAGCGCCTCGCGGTCCATCATGCGGTGCCTCGCGTTCATCCAGATGCCGGTGCTGCGCACCGCGCAGACCACCGCGCGGACCCCGGCGAGACGCGCGGACAGGAGAAGCCTCCAGTTCGCGGGAAAGAGGAATCCGTGGGCCACGTCCGTGCCGAGCCTTCTCATGAGCCTGGCCAGCCGCAGCGGAAGGTGTGCCTCGCGCAAACCTTTCTTGTCGAGCACCACCACGCGGATCCCGGCGGCCTCCAGCAGCGTCTGATAGTGCCCGCCGGCCTCGAAGGTCGCCACCGTCGGCGTGAACTCGCGCGGGTCGAGCCGGGTGGCCAGCTCGTGCACCTGCCGCTCGGCACCGCCCTGCTGGAGCTGGCCGATAAGGATCAGGACGCGCACCGGCTCCCGGCTCATGCGGTTCAGCCCCGGCGGCCCAGGGTCATCATGACGAGGAGCGTCCGGCCCAGGATGGCCAGATCACCGCGCAGCGATCGCGTACGGAGGTAGAGCAGGTCCTGCTCGAGCTTCTCCGGGAGGATCTTCTCGATGTAATAGCGGTTCGGGTCCGCGGCCCCCTCGAGCCGGGCCGCCTGGGTGGTCGTGTAGAGGATCTGTCCTGGGCCCGTCAGGCCGGGCTTCACCTCGAGGACCTCCCGCTGGTGCGGCGTGAAGGACTCCACGAAGTTGGGCGTTTCGGCGCGCGGCCCGATCAGCGTCATCTCGCCGCGCAGGACGTTGAAGAGCTGGGGCAGCTCGTCGATCTTGCTGTCGCGCAGGAAGGCTCCGACGCGCGTCACACGTCTGTCGCGTCTTCCCCCCATCGTCACAGGGCTATGCCCCGCCTCTACCCGCATGCTGCGAAACTTGAACATGGTGAAGGGGAGGCCCCCCTTTCCCACGCGGGTCTGCCGGAAGAGAGCCGGTCCCCTCGAATCGAGCCGAACTGCCAGCGCCGCCAGGATCAGCACCGGCGAGAGGAGGGCCAGCAGGAGAGCCGAGACCGTGATATCGGCTAGCCGCCTCAGCATGTTTCCCTGGAGATCACGAACGCCTCGGCGGCTTCCGCTCCTATGACGCTCCCCCAGGCGCGCGCCCTCGCCTCCAGCGCCTCCCGCGAGCGCGGGTGGGGCCAGGGTCTCGTCTCGCTCGTGTAGAGCGAGAAGGCGTCGAGCTTGCGCTGGAGGTGCGCCGAAATGTCCACGTACCTCTGCGGATGGAACGAGGGAAGCCCCGCGGGATATCCCCACTCGGTGGAGGAGGCCGTCTCGAAGCACAGGAGCGTCTTGACGCCGCGAGCCGAGTAGGGTCGGGCCGCGACGGCGACCGCCTCGCACAGGACCCGGTGGTCGCGGTTGATGTCCCCCCAGTAGTGCGTGTAGATCATCTCCGGATCGACGGCCGCGATCGTCTGCTCGATGCGCCGCGCCACGTCGGTGAGCGCCAGCGTGTCGAGCCCCTGGTCCGGCAGGTCACCGAACAGGACGCGCCGGGCGCCGAGCATCTCGGCCACCTTCTCGGAGGTCGCCTTCAGACGGTCGGCTTCCTCCCGGCCGTAGCGCAGGTTCGTGCCGCAGCAGGCCAGCAGGATCGACACCTCGTCCCCAGCGGCCGCATGCTTGAGAATCGTTCCGCCGGGTCCCAGGACCTCATCGTCCGGGTGCGCCGAGATCACCAGGATCTTCATCCCTCTCCTCTCGCGCCGTCCAGCCGGCGCCCGATGAGCTCCGTCATGGCGGCCGCGGGCCCTTCGGTCCGCCCTTCCCACTGCGCCGACCGGATCGCGAGCCTCCCCGCCGCCGCGGCCACGAGAAGATCGCTTCCCTCGCGCGTCATGACAAGCCCCGGCGGTCCCATGGCCTCCCCGCCCGCGTCGCGCGCCTCCCATACGAACAGGCGCGTGCCGCCGAACCAGGTAAAGGCTCCCGGATACGGGTGCGTGAGAGCCCGGACCCAGTTGTGGAGCTCCCCCGAGGAGCGGCCCCAGTCGATGACGCCGTCCTCCGGACGCCGCCTCGGCATGACCGTCGCCATCGAGTGATCCTGCGGCCACCGCCGCGCCCGCCCCGTCTTCAGCAGCGGCAGGTATTCGGCCAGCATGCCGGTGGCGGCGTCGGAGACCTTGCGGTAAAGGGTGGCGCAGGTGTCCTCGAGGGCGATCGCGATGCGTCGCTGCGCGATGATATCGCCGGTGTCGACCCCTTCGTCGAGAAAGAACATCGTGTTGCCGGTCGCGGCCTCGCCATTGATGAGGGCCCAGTTCACCGGCGCGCGCCCGCGGTAGCGGGGCAGCAGGCTGGCGTGAAAGCCCACGCATCCCAGCGGCGGCAGCCTCAGGATCCTCGGCCCGAGCAGCCTCGTCCAGCCGATGACCAGGATGAGGTCGGGCGCCAGGGCCTCCACCCGGGCCACGTTGGCCTGAGCATTCAGGTCGCCGACCTTCAGAATCGGGATTCGCTGCGCGGCGGCTACGTCATCGAACGGGACGGCTCCCGAGGTCGCGGCGGCCAGCGACTCCTTCAGCGTCACGATACCGCAGAACCGCTCGCCGGACGCCACAAGAGCGTCGAGGCAGCGACGACCCTCCTCGACCGCTCCCACGAAGAGGATGCGCGGCGCGGCGGTGGTCATCTGACGTTCTCCCGGGCCACCTCCAGCACCGACTCGATCACGCGATCCACCTGGCCCGGCGTCATCGTCGGATAGAGCGGCAGCGAGAGCGCCGATTGGTAGAACCTCTCCGCCACGGGGAAATCCGCGGGGCTGACACCGAGCTGACGCCGGTAGAGCGGATGGTGCCCCAGGGGGATGAAATGGACGCTCACGCCGATGCCGCGCTCGGTCAGCTCGCCGATGAACCGGTCGCGATCGATGCGCAGCGCTCCGGCGTCGACCCTCAGCACGTAGAGGTGCCACGCGCTCTCGACCTCGAGCCGTGCCCGGGGCGTCACGAGCCCCGTGACGCCCGCAAATGCCGTCTGGTAGGCCTGCACGAGCCTCAGGCGCGCCGCCTGCATCTCATCGAGCCGGCGAAGCTGCACCAGGCCCAGCGCCGCCTGCAGGTCCGACATGTTGTACTTGAAGCCGTCCTCCAGGATCTCGTAGTGCCAGGAGCCTCGCGAGGTGTAGCGCTTCCACCCGTCCCTGCTCATCCCGTGGTAGCCGAAGATCGCCAGACGATCCCGCAGCCGGTCGTCGTCGGTGGTCGCCATCCCGCCTTCGCCGGTGGTGAGGTTCTTGGTGGCATAGAAGCTGAAGATCGTCATCGGGCTGAGTGTCCCGATGGTCCGTCCCTTGTAGGCGGCCGGCAAGGAGTGCGCCGCGTCCTCGATCACGGTCAGGCCGCGGGCCCGCGCGATGCCGAGGATCTCGTCCATGGCGCACGGATGCCCGGCGATGTGGACCGGGATGACCGCCTTCGTGCGAGGCGTGATCGCTTTCTCGAAGGCGGCGGGGTCGAGGTTGGCCGTATCGTCCTCCACGTCGGCCAGAACGGGGCGCGCCCCCGCGTGCAGCACGGCCGCCGCGCTCGCCGTGAAGGTGTACGGTGTGGTCACCACCTCGTCACCGGGGCCCACGCCGGCCGCCACCAGGGCGAGGTGAAGCCCCGCGGTGCACGACGATACGGCCACGGCGTGCCGGCATCCGATCCGCGCGGCGAACTCCTCCTCGAAACGCCTGGTCTTCGGGCCCGTCGTGATCCAGCCTGAGCGCAGCGTGTCGACGACCTCATCGATCTCGGCCTGAGTGATGTCGGGTCTGTGGAACGGGATGAAGGGATTCTGCGTCACGTGATCATCCTGTAGAGCGGGACCGGCTCGGGGGCCGCGCCGGCCGCTTCGGTCGCCCGGACCTTCGCCGCCGACCTGACCAGCCCGCGCACCTGCGTGGCAAGCCCGAGAAGGAGCCACTGCTGTCCGTTGACTTCGATGATGAAGAAGAAATTGTAGAAGACGGCCGAGACGAGCATGGCGATGAGCGTCCCGATCGCGGCCAGCCCGACTCCCTTGAGGAAGGGATCCCCGCCGTGGATGTACGCCATCATGGACTCCCAGGAGAGACATCCCAGGAGGACCAGAAACGCGATCAACCCGGGGATGCCGACCTCGGCGGTGAGCTGCAGATAGTAGTTGTGCGCCGCCCGGTACTTGATGATATCTGAGTACAGGTGGAGGTAGAACGGGAAGACCCCGTATCCGACGCCCAGCGGGTAGTCCTGGATCATCCTCAGACCGGCCTGCCACACGTAAAGCCTGACCTGGCTCGAGCTGTCGAGCACCAGCTCGGACCCGGGGTCTCCAACGCTCGGCTGCTCCCCCATCAGGCGCTCCTGAAGCGCCAGGATGGAGGCCGCCTCGTCGGTGTCCTGGTGGGACGTGAATCGCCATCCCTGATGATCCGCGGGCATGAAGCTCTCGTTGATCCGGTCCATCGCTCTCTGCGGGAGCCAGAGGGGGTAGGCCACCACCACGAGCGCCAGGAGGACGAGAACCATCCGGTTCTTCATCAGCGTCAACGCCCCTCCCACGAGGATGCCGCCGAGCCAGTTGCCCCGCGAGACCGTGAAGACCAGGCCGATGGCGGCGGCCACCGTGGCGCCGAGGCTGAACCTGCCTTCGCGGCTGCGCCAGCCGAACATCAGGAGGAAGGCCAGCGTCAGCGCGAAGCCACCGGCGAGGAAGGCTCCCGCGCTGTTTCCCTCGAAGAGGTGTCCGTTGGCCCGCGCGGGGCCGCGGGCGACCACCTCGGCGCAGATGAAGAGCGACTCGAAGGCGACCCCCAGGGCGAGCCCCTTGACCGCGATCTCGAGATCCGCTCGCGTCCGGGCGGCGAGACACCCGGCGGCGTAGATGAGGAGGCAGGTGATCTGGTTCTTGTACGTGATGATGATCTGGTAGGGATCGTACATGAAGGCGTACCGCAGCGGCTCGAAGAAGAGCAGCGTATTGGCCAGGGCCACGGTCACCAGCAGCATGAATACGGCCAGCGGCCCCACGAACCGGATGCCCCCGGTGCGCTCCGAGGTCCTGGGTCGCATCAGCAGGGGAACGAGGGCGGCCAGCACGATGAGGTTCTGCGTGTTGAGCAGCGGGATCGGAAGGCTCGGCAGGCGCTTGGAGATCGGCAGGATGAACCCAAGCGCCGCGATCCCCAGCGCCGGGGATCTGAGGCAGCAGAAGATCATCGCGACGGTCATGAGGATGTAGGCGTAGTCCATCATGGCGCGTCCCCGCCCGCCAGTGTCACGACGGCTGCCTCGGGGGGCGAGAGGAATCTCAACGGGATCCGGGTCGTGCCCACTCCTCGGTTCGTGAAGAGCGCGCTGCGGCCCTCCACGAAGAGGCCCGCCGCGTAGCCGCGACCCAGCCTCGTGTCGGTGACGAGCGCTCCGATGAGGGGCAGGCGGATCTGCCCACCCTGCGTGTGTCCCGCCAGCGTGAGCGGGATGTCGAGCTCTCGTGCCTCGGGGAAGATGTCGGGCGTGTGGGACAGGAGGATGACGGGAGCTCCGGCGGGCACGCGGGCGAGCAGATCGAGAAGCAGGTCGCTACCCGCGGGCTCGCGCCACTTCAGTTCCGTGTCGCCGGAGACGGGATCCATGTCGCCCGCGCGCACGACGTTCAGATCGGCGAACTCCTTGATGCCGGGCCCTTCGGCGTAGAGCCCCGGCGCCCCCGAGGCGATCCTGGAGGCGGCGGCATCCGCGTACTCCAGATCCCACGCGGCCGGCTCGTCGTCTCCGTCGGGCCAGACGCGCGCCCTCAGGTTCACGGCGGCAGGCCTGGTCTCGACTCTGAGACGAAACCTGTGCCACTGGCCTGCCTCCATCGGTCTCCACCGTTCGATCCGTCCACGGCTGTAGGTCGTCCCGTGAGCCGAGATGCCCAGGTACGGCCTCGTCGAGCGCCGGAGCGCGAGATAGAACCGGTCCTCCTTCGTGGAGAGCCGGCTGTGGGCCATGACCCCCACCCAGTCCTCGGGGCTGCTGAATCGGAGACGACCCGCGATGTCGTAGTCGGTCCACGTGGAGGCGCCCGGAGCCTCCAGCTCCAGATAGGTGGGACGGCTGCCGGGCCCCTGCCGGATCAGCCCCGGCCCGGGAAACTCCCACGGCCCCTCTCCCCCATAGTCGTGGACCTTGACGCCCGCCAACGCGATCGAGTCGTCCCCGCGCGATATGAGATGGACCTCGTCCCACAGGGAGCCGATCCCCGCGGCCGCCAGCTCCGACTTCAAGGTCCCCTCGTCGATGTGGGATGCCATCTCACCGTGCCCCTGGACGAACCAGACGCCGTCGGGTGGCTGGAGAGCCGCCAGCCAGACCGCCATCTCCCGAATCGCCCTCCACCTGCGCCCGCCCGTGAGGTTCTTGCGCGTCAGATCCCCGGTGACCACCACCAGGTCGGGCCGAGCCTCCCGCGCGATCCGCGCCACGCGCTCCTCGCGCAGGCCGGGCGAGGTGGCCTCCAGGTCGGACAGGTGCAGGATTCGGTATCCCTCGAAGGCGGACGGAAGCCCGGCGACGCGGACGCGCACATCGTGACGTCCGACCGCGAAGGGCTCCACCGCCACGGCGTAAAAAAGGAGCGCCACCGCCAGCGCGGCCAGCAGACCCGGCAGGATGCCGCGACCCACCTGGAGCCGAATCAGATCTTTTTCAGAACGATCCGGTTCTCGTCCAGCCACTTCATGAGTTCCACCCTCTTGTACCTCAGGGCGGAGGTCTTCCCGTCTCCAATGCGGTAGGCGGGCAGGTGACCGTCCTTCGTCAGCGCCCAGAGCTTTGTCCTCCCGATTTTGAGGAGCCTCTGGGCCTCCCTGCTCGTCAGAATCTCATCGCTGTCTCTGTCCATGCTCCACCTTGATGTCCATTGCTTCCCCCTCCCCATGGATGGGACTCCCGCCGCCCGCGCGGCGGAGAAGTCAGCATCCGTGCCCCAGACGAACGAGATTCCGCTCGTCGATCTCCACCGTGGTCCTTCGAGAAAAAACCGTCAGCAGAACGCGGACGCGCTCCGCCGCGCTGCTGGGCCCTTCGACCAGCCCCATCAGCCCCGCGAATGGTCCGCCACGCACCTCGATCCTGTCACCGGCAGCCAGGCCCGGTCTCTGCACGATGTAGCCCCGATCTCCCATCCGACTCGCCAGCTCCGAGACCAGCGCGTCGTCCACCGGAGCGGGCCCGTCGTGGGCCCCGATCACGCGCTTGACGCCGGGTGTCCATCGCACCGAGGCGTGGTCGCGGCCCGCCGACATCCGCACGAAGATGTACCCCGGAAACAGGATGGAGACCCTCTCCTTCATCCTCCCCCGGGACCGGCTCCACTCGAGCACGCGCGGCACCAGCACCGTGAAGCCCCCTTGCTCCAGCAGCCTGCGCGCGAACTCCTCCTTGCGCGGTTTGGTGTTCACGACGTACCAGTTCGAAGGGGGCCACTCGGTCGTGCCGGCGACTTCGATCATGGCTTCTCCTCGGGCTGCTCGTAGTACTTGTAGTAGTACCTGCCCATGCGAGACTCGGGGACCGCGTTGAGCAGGAATCCCACCAGCTTTTGCTTGTCGATCGCCCCGAGGGCTTTGCCCGCCGCCGGGCGCGGCGTCACGCCGGCCCGCACCACCATCAGGGCGCCGTCGCAGATGTTGACCAGACCTGCGGCGTCGGCGGTCGGGAGCACGGGGGGCGCGTCGCAGACGACGAACTCGTAGACGGTTCGCAGGGTGCCCAGAAGGACCTTGAGCTTCTCGATGGGCAAGGTGTGCGGCCGGCCCCCGTTCGCGCCGGTCGTGGGGGGCATCGCCAGGACGTCGAGGGTGTCGCCGGGCATCCGCGTCACCGCTTCGCCGAGCGCGAGACGCCCATCGAGGACGTCGAGGAGCCCGCGAGCCGGCAGGCGGTCGAGGTACGAAGAGACCTTGGGCTTTCTCACGTCGCAGTCGATCAGAAGCACGCGACGGTCCGACTCGTCGTGCGAGAGCGCCAGCGCCAGGTTCACGGCGCACGCGGTCTTGCCCTCCCCCATCAAGGGGCTCGTGACCACGATGGAGGAGAGACTGCCACCCGTCGCGTGCCGGAGGGCGCGGAGCTTGACCTGCAGCTTGCGGAACTGTTCGCCCGCCATGCTCGTCTGATCGTACAGGGCCACGAGCATCTCGCTCCGGATCCAGCCGGTTCTCTCCATGCGCGTCACCCCCTGAGGAATCCGTAGAGGGCGGCCGCCACGAGGAGCGCCGCGAGGATCCCGGTGCTGAGGAGGAGCTTGCGCCGGCCCCTCGCCCGGGAGTGAGACTCCTGCGAGACGATCGCCGGGACGCTGACCAGGACCGGGATCCCGAATGCGGCGACCAGCTCGTCCTCGGTCCTGAACTTCGGCAGCACGATGTCGAACAACAACGCGAGGACCACGCCCGAGATCAAGCCCAGCGCGCATCCGAAGGCCAGGATCTGCGAGAGGTTCGGCTTGAAGGGTCTCGCCGGGGCCACGGCGCGGTCCAGCACGATGAACTGCTCGCCCTGACGCTCCTGTTCCAGGCTCTCCGCCATCTCCGCCTGGCCCTTGTTGCGGAGTAGCTCGACATAGTTCTGCTGCAGGATGTCGTAGTCACGACGGAGCGTAAGCAGCGCCCGTTCGTTTTGAGGGGCGTTGGCGACGCGCCCTTCGTAATCCGTCACCAGGTTCCTCAGGCGGTCCGCCTCCCGGCTCAGATCCTTGACCTTGAGCTTGATTTCGGCGACCTGCGTCCTGAGCTGCTGTTCGCGGACCGAGATCCCCACGGGCGCTTGCGCGTTGGGGTCACTCTGCTCCGCCTGAGTCGTGAGCTGTCTCTCCAGGTCGGCGATCTGCCGCTTGACCAGGGCCACCTCGGGATGCTGCTCAGTGAACTGGGAGCGCAGCTCGTTGAGGCGCTGGCGCTTCAGGTCCAGCTCGGAGACCGCGTTTTGACCGGTTCCCAGGCCCGAGGCCGGCATCTCGGCGAGCTGCGTCTCGAGGACGATCCTGCGGTCCTCCTCCTTGCTGATGGCGTCCATCGTCGTGCTGAGCCTCGACCGGTAGCCCTCCAGCATCTGGAAGTTCAGATCCCGCTGGGTTGGAAGCTCCGACATGTGGGCCCGGTTGAACTCGGTGATGAGCCCTTCCTGACGCTCCAGCTCCTTCTTCGTCTGATCCAGTTGCTGCTCGAGGAAGAGCGTGGTGCCGCGGGCTTCCTTGGTGCGGGCGTTGACGTTTTCGGTGATGAACAGCTCGGCAACCGAGTTGGCCACGAGGGCGGCGATGGCCGGGTCCCTGTCCTCGTAGAAGATCTTGAAGGTGCTGGTGCCGCGCACCTCCAGCTTGATCCCGCGCGTCACCTGCGCCACGAGGTCCTCCATCGGCACCCGGTCGCGCTGGGTCGGGAAGAGGTTCTTGTCGTTGATGATCGTCTCGATCCGGCTGCGGCTGGTCACCTGCTGCTGGATGGTCTTGATCCTGTTGTCGATGGTCGTGCTGACGATCGGCTTGACGTAGTTCGTGGGGATCTTCTGCGGCTCGACGAGGATCAGCGTGCTGGCCTGATAGATCTTGGGCAGCCGCTCGCACAGATCGATGGAGAAAAGGGTGCCGGCCAGCAGGGTGAGCACGGGTACCCACCACAGCCTCTTGAGACTGTTGACGAGCGCCGTGACGTTGATGAGCTCTTCCATTACCGCACGCTCCATGAGATCCCGGCGGAGTAGCGGCTGGCCCTGACGTCGGGGGCCGTTCCCCCCGCGCTCCCTCCGCCCTGGCGGTAGTGGGTCCAGCCCACGTTCACCGCCCAATCCCTGGCGAAAGAGTAATTAAGGGAAGCCCGGCCATTGAGGGAGCGAACCGTCTCCTCGCCGCCGGCCGTCCCTTGCGCCAGCCTCGTGTGCGCGTTGCGCGAGACCGCGAGGTCGCCGGAGAAGGACTTCGTGAAGGCCGCCCGCGCCGTCGCGTGAATGACCTCGGACTGCGCGTTGGAGAAGGCGCCGCCGCCGTCCGTCAGCGCGCGCACGTAACCGCCCACCGTCGAGAACCGCGTGCCGCTCCACCCCAGCGACGTGTCGGTGTAAAGACCCGAGAAGCTCTCGAGCTCGGTTCGCACGGGGACGACGATGTTGTAGCCGGCGTTGATGTTCAACGTGAAGCCCCGGGCGGACTGGAGCCCCCACCCGGCGCTCGCCCTGTGATGTTTCGCATCGGTGAATCGAGGGCTGATCCCGGTATTGGGGTCGACGGAGGGGCCATCGCCGTACAGCGTGAGCCCGTACTCGTACCCGGACTGCACGAAGCCCCTCGGCCCCAGACGTCTCCTCCAGTTGAGGCCGAGACTGTGGGCGGAGCTGTCCACGAAGGTATCCGAGCTGAAGGCCCTCAGCGCGTACCGGTACGACCAATCGAAGGTCGTGCGGGGGCCGGACTGGAAGCCATAGGAGCCCCGAAACGTGCCATAAGTCCGGCTCGTGCGGTTCACCAGCAGGCTGTTCTGCTGCAGGTTGGCCGGGTCGACATCCTGCTCCGGCGTGTAGTTGAAGAGAGCGTTGAAGTTCACCGAGGCCCTCGGAGAGTAGTCGTGTCTCCAGGTGGAGGCCAGGTTGTGGCCGACCTGGTTGAGCTCGGCCCGGTCGAAATAGAGGCTCGCCATCGGCGAGTAGGTGATGTCGAACTGCGTGTCGCCCCAGTCCCCTTTCAGGCCCCCGGTCACGCGCGCCGACCCCGTATAGGAGCTACGCCGCTCGGAGCTGGGTATCGCGATGGTCTTGCGGCAGATCGCGTCGTAATTGGGGTCTGCGGGATTGGAGCACACCGTCGAGTTCGGATCGTAGGCGGGGTTGGCCTGCCGTGTCCCGGCGAACCCGGGGTCGCCGGCCCGCCCGACGTTGAGTCCGGCGCCGCCGTAGAAGTCCCAGGCCCCGGCGGCCGGCAGGGGCGCCGTGGAGGAGGCTGTCAGAAGCAGGATCGACATCGCTCGTCTCATGGCTGTGCGTGAATCCTAGAACACGATGACCGTGTCACCGGGCATCAGGAAGATGTTGTCCTCGGGACGGGCCCCCGAGAGGATCTTCCGGTAGTTGAACTCCATGCGCGTCTCTTTGCCGTCCGCCGCGTTGCGCAGCACCACGACTCGGGCTCGATCCGCGAAGGCCGTGAACCCGCCGGCCTGCGACAGCGCCTGGAGAAGTCTGGTCCGGCTCTTGAGCACCAGGATCCCCGGCTTGAGGATCTCTCCGACCATGTAGACCTTCAGGCTGTTGACCTGCGTCACGATCACGGAAACCTCGGGAGCGGTGATGAACGCTCTCCATCTCTCCGTGAGAACTTCCTTGAGGCGTGCGGGAGTCAGCCCGACCGCCGGGATGTCGTCGATCAGCGGCAGCGTGATCTTTCCGTCGGGGCGCACCGGCACCTCGCGCGAGAGGTCGGGGTTCTTCCAGACCGACACGAACAGGACGTCCTCGACTCCGATGACGTAGTCCTCCGAGTCCGCGACGGGTTCGGCCGCCTGTGGACCGGCGAGCGCTCCCGTCACCAGAAGGAGCGCAGGCAGCAAGAGCACGGACAATCTCCTCATGGCGCACACTCCCGCATGAGCGGCGCACTCCTTTCCCGAACTGATATGGAACGACCTGACCATATACAGCAGGTCACGTCCTGCGTCAAGTTAAAATGAACGGATTTGAACAACCGGAACCAAAATTTTTTCCTAAATGTAGGCGGCCCTGACCGGGGTCCTGCCCGGGACCGGCTTGCGGGTGTCGGGCGCGGTCGCTCCGCGGAACTCCGGGATGAGGTCGGTCAGAGCGCGCCTGACCACCTCGTCCGTCTCGTGCGCCGGGCCTTCGTGTACCACGTGCTCCATCAACTGGATCCGCGGCAGCACGGCTCCGACCGGCCCCTTGCCGTTCCTGAACTTGAGGATCTTCGCGTGCGCGGTGGTCCCCCATTCCTCGCTGCGGTAGTAGAGCTCCTCGTGCAGCTTCTCGCCGGGGCGAAGCCCCGTGAAGACGATCTCGATGTCCTCGTCGGGGCGGAAGCCAGACAGCTCGATGAGGTTGCGCGCCAGATCGACGATCCGGATCGGCTCACCCATGTCCAGGAGAAACACCTCGCCGCCGACCCCCATGCTGCCCGCCTGCAGCACGAGCTGAACGGCCTCCGTGATCGTCATGAAATAGCGGGTCACCTCCGGGTGGGTCACCGTCACGGGCCCGCCGTCGGCGATCTGCTTCTTGAAGAGCGGGACGACGGAGCCGTCGCTGCCGAGCACATTACCGAAGCGCACCGAAACGAAACGTGTCGCAGTTTCCCGGATGTCCTGGAGGACCAGCTCGGCCAGCCGCTTGGTCCCTCCCATGACGCTGACGGGGTTGACCGCCTTGTCGGTGGAGATGAGAACGAACCGTTCGACGCCCATCTCGGCCGCCTTCTCCGCCACGTTGCGCGTGCCCAGAACGTTGTTCTTGAAGGCCTCGGCCGCATTGACCTCCATCATGGGGACGTGCTTGAAGGCCGCCGCGTGGAAAACGATCTGCGGGGCGCAGACCTCCATCAGATCGTTGAGTCGCGAGCGATCCAGAATGTCTCCAACCACACAGTCGATCGACACGGACGGGAATCGTTTCCTCAGGTCGAGCTCGGTGAAGTACATCGAGTTCTCGTTGCGGTCGAACACGACGAGCCGCTCGGGCCCCAGGCCCGCGACCTGCCGGGCCAGCTCCCGGCCGATCGAGCCGGCCCCTCCCGTGATGAGAACCCGTTTGCCGGCCAGGCTCTCCCTGATGACGTCCATCTCCACGCTTACCGCTTCCCTCCCCAGCAGATCCTCCAGCTCCACGTTGCGGATCTGGCTCAGGCTGAGGCGGCCGTCGATGAGCTGACTGACGGGCGGAACCGTCTTGGCGCGAACGCCCGCCGACTTGCAGACCTTGTAGATAGCCGCGAGCTGTCGACCGGAGGCCGAGGGGATCGCGATGATGGCATCCTTGACCCTGCGGCTGGACGCGATGGCGGGAATGTCCGCCGTGCCGCCAAGCACCGGCACACCGTGGATGCGAACCCCCCACTTGGCCGGATCGTCGTCCACGAAGCCGATGGGGTTGTACGGCAGCGTCCGGTTGCCGCGCAGCTCGCGAAGGATGATCTCGCCCGCGTCGCCGGCGCCGACGATCACGACCGGCGTCTTGTGCCTGAGGTTCTTCTGCTGACTCATCTCCCGCCTCACGCGCGTCAGCAGTCGGGTCCCACCCACGGCGCCGAGAAGGAGGATTCCCTGCAGGACGATCGTGGATCGAGGGACTCCCCGGTCATAGCCGAGCAGGATGAACAGGGACGTGAGCAACAGGGTCCGGCACGTCACGGCGAATACGATCACCTTCAGGTCGGAGATGCTGGCGTAGCGCCACGCGCTGCGGTAGAGCCCCATGACGTAGAAGACGAGCGGGGTCAGTATGAGGTCGAGCAGGAGCCACTTCTCGAAATGGATGAATCCGGCGGGATAGATCTCGTCGAATCGGAGGTAGTTGGCGCCGAGGGCCGCCGCGCAAACCGCGGCGACGTCCGTGAGAAGAAGTGCGTGCCCTTTCCGGTCGAGAGTCAAAGCATCCTCGCGACGAACATTTCTTACGTTTTACCAACCGGGCTGGTCGGCGGTGGCCAGAAGGCGGGGAACCCGCCACCTGGCCGCGAGTTCCGTATCACTGGCCCATTGGATACGGACCTCACCGCCGGCACCCTGTTACGCTGGCAGCCCCCTCTCTTCCAGGGAGCTGCCTCCGTGGTTATGGTTAGTCCGGATCCACGAGAGATGGGGTCGGAGGGACACCTGCATCGCTTCCTGGACCCGGCGTTACACGAACAGCCGGCCGCAAGGGGCAGGGGTACCTTTGATCCGACCCTGTATCAGTGGCTCCCGGTTATATACCCCGAGGCGCCGGGTCCGTCAATGCCGAACCCGACATGAAACTCCCGCAGAACCCTCGAGGGGCCCACATTCCAGCAGGCCAGAACCGCCTTCTCCGGGCAGGTGGAGGGGCAGCCGGTTCTATTCCTAAGTGGCGTGGCGACACTCTACGCCTGTGGCGGGGAGGCTGTCAAGGGTTTCGGGGCGCGGATAACGTTATTTCTGCCCGCCCACGATCCAGGTCATCCCCACGCGCATGGTGTACTCGTCCTGGTTCTTGTCGAAGCTGTTGTGGTGGGCGTAGCCTACCTCGTAGCGGACCCCCCAGTTGTCGTTGAAGAAGGTCCGCGCGCCGATCGACAACGCCAGAATGGCCGAGGAATCAAATGACTCGAGCACGTCCCCTTTGGCGTTGCGGTCGGAGATGACCCGGGGTGTGCTCGGGTTGTTGTCATCGTCCTCCGATACTCTGTAAGGAGTCTCGAAGGTGGACGGTTCGCGCGTCTCCTGGATGAACCCGAGCCCCGCCGAAATGTAGGGGATCGTGTTTCCATCTCTGTCGGTGAGGAAATTGCCGGTTACCGTGACAATGGCCCTCCTGAGCTCGACACTTTTGTTGAAGTCCGCGGTGGTAGGGAAGATCGCCGTCGTGCACGTCGGCGTGTTGGCGTCGAACACGTTGGGGCAAGGATCCTCGCGGATCGATCGCAGGCCCAGCAACTGGAAATCGGGCGTGTTGCCCTGCTCGGTCTGCTCGTCGGAGAGCCACAGCTCCGCCATCAGCTTGGAGGAGAAGTTGTACCCGAACCGAAGCTCCCCGGCGATCCCATTACTGGACTTGGCGTTGAAGTCACCATCAATGTGGTTCACGAGAGCGCCGAACTCCCAGGATTTGTCCCGGTTCTTCGCCTCGACGGCGGAAGCGAACGCAAGCGTCAAAATCAACGTCAGGAAGAGAGGCGCCTTCCTCATCAACGGTCTCCTCGTAGAGATGGTGCCGGATCGCCAGCGTCCGCGCCGGGTTGTCGCTGTCGGGCAAGCTCGCATTATAACCAGCTCTTTCCCCATGTCAACGGCGCCGGCGGCGCGTGATATAGTCGCTCCATGACGACCGGCTTCACTCCCCGCTTCACGCGGCGGATCAGGGACCTCGTGCAGTCTGACATCAGGCGCATGACCCGCGAGTGCGAGAAGGTCGGTGGTATCAACCTGGGCCAGGGGATCTGCGACCAGCCGATCCCCGACCGTATCAAGGACGCCGCCGTCTCCGCCATCCGCGCGGACCTGAGCACCTACTCCAAGTTCGAGGGAATCGACGAGCTACGGCGCCTGATCGGCGTCAAAATGAAGGACTACAACGGCATCCGCTGCGACCCGGACACCGACGTGATAGTGACGGTCGGCTCGACCGGCGGGTTCGCGATCGCGTGCCTGGCTCTGGTGGAGGAGGGGGACGAGGCGGTAATCTTCTCTCCCTTCTACTCCTATCACCTGAACATCCTCAAGCTGTGCGGCGCCGATGTGAAGTTCGTCCGGATGCATCCTCCCGGCTGGAGCTTCGACCCTCACGAGCTGGAGCGCGCCTTCGGTCCCCGCACGCGGATCGTGGTCGTCAACACGCCCTCCAATCCCTCGGGGAAGGTCTACTCGCGCGAGGAGCTGGACCTCGTCGCCGGACTGTGTCAGAGGTGGGGGGCGATCGCCGTCACCGACGAAATCTACGAGTACATTCTGTTCGACGGCCGGCGGCACCTGAGCCTCGGCTCGCTGCCCGGCATGGAGGACAGGACGGTGACCCTGTCGGGATTCTCCAAGACCTACAGCATGACCGGATGGCGTCTTGGTTACGCCGTCGCTTGCAAGGCTCTGTCCGCACGGTTCGGAGTCATCAACGACCTTCTTTACATCTGCGCCCCGACACCTCTCCAGCACGGCGTGGCGGAGGCGTTCAGGCTCCCTCCCTCCTACTATGATGATCTGAAGGTCTCCTACGCCGCCAAGCTCGAGACCCTCACGGGCGCCTGCCTCGCGGCCGGTCTCGATCCGATCCGACCCCAGGGGGCCTATTACCTGCTGGCCGATGTCTCCCGTCTCGAGTGCGAGTCGGATCGGGCGGCCTCAGCCTTCCTGCTCGAGCGCGCCGGGGTCACCTCGGTGCCAGGCTCGTCGTTCCACGCCGACCCCGCCGATGGACGCCGGCAGGTCAGGTTCTGCTTCGCGAAGAAGGACCGGGACCTTCAGGAAGCGGCCGCCCGGCTGGCGGCGCTTTCGGTCTGAGCGGACTTTTTCCCAGCAGCGAGGCCCTCCAGCCCGAGTCAATCTCAGCGAGATCGGCGCCGACCACACGTCTCAGGACGGCCCCGGGTTCCGCGGCGGGATCGGCGATCCGCGCGAGGGTATCCCTGAGGACCGAGCCTCCCCCTCTCCGGATCATCTCCTCCACGGCCAGGAGCGCCTCGTCACGAGCGTCGAGGATCGCCACCGGGTCGTTCCAGTAACGCTCGAACGTCTCGTCGAGCCGCGCGATCGGGCCAAGCAATCCGGCTTCGAGTCGCACGCGCAGCCGCGCACGGTCCACCACCGCGGAGTCCCCCTCGACGTAGCGTGCGGTCCCCTCGCTCAGCCACCAGGGCGCCCGGCCCCCCGAGATCTTCTCCACGGCGTGATGCCCCAGCTCATGGGTGAGGACAGCCACCCATTCCAGCGCGGAATAGGAGGGGGCCGAGAATACGCTGATGTGTCCGGCGGTGTAGTAGCCCTTCACCATCGCGCCAACCCTGTACCCGGCGCCCTGGCGGAAGGCCCTCCTGTTGGGATAGACGGTGACGGCCAGCTCCCCCGAAAGCGCGCTCTCCCCCATGGCGCTCGTGACTCGCAACCACGCCGCCTTGAGGGCGGTCTCGAAGCTCGGGTCCAGGGTTGGCGCGAAATGCCGTACCTCCACCCGCGCGCCGACCAGATCGACGTTCTTGCGGCGCTCCGTCAAGACGCCCGGGTCAATGACCGCCGCGATCCGATCCGCCAGATCCGGGATCGGGGCCCCAAGCCTTTCGACTCGCCGGTAGCGCTCCAGCGCCCGATCGTAGTCTCCCACTCCGGCGTACAGGTCGCCGAGGGCGAGGAGATCGACCGCGCGGTGAGGGTCCTCCTTGAGCGCGGCCTCGTGCGCGCCGATCGCCTGTCTGAAGGTTTCCTCGCGCACCCGCGCCGCTTCCCGAAGCTCGCGGCATCTCGCATCCCAGGAGGGCCCCGTGGCGCAGGCGACCGACAGGAAGGACTCCACGCGGGAGAAGTCGGCCCTGTTGATCGCGTCGACAGCCAGGTTGAAGAGGGCCACCGCGCGATTCTCCCTGCTCAGCTCACGCGCCGTTCGCCACGAGGCGGCGTTGGCGTCCGCCGGCGAAGCGGCGATCAGGTCGTCGAGCCCCGTGGCGGCCCGCTCGAACTGCGAGGCCGCCTCCTCGTAGCGACGGACTCGCAGCAGCCGGTTCGCCAGGTCCAGCCTCGGCCAGGGAGAGGTCGGTTCGATCGCCACGGCCCGGCGATACTCCTCGTCGGCCTCCGCGCCGGCCGCCGCCCCCTGCGCAATGTCCCCCGCGCGGGCGGCCGCGGCCCCAAGCCGGACGAGCGCATCGGCCAGCTCGCGCCCACGTTGGGCGGAGGTCGGATCCAGTTCGCGCGCCCTGCGCAGCCAGCCGGCGCCCTTTTCGAGCAGGGCTTGCGCCTCCCCTTCCTCTGCCCGACTCGCCATCAGGAGCGCGGCCCGGCCTCTGCCTGCCGCCACCTCGGGCGCGTCGGGCTGCACGACCGCCGCGCGATTGTAGGCGGCGAGGGCCCCGGCGTAGTCCCCTCGCGCCAGGTGGGCCGCTCCCAGCCCCATGAGACCTCGGACGTCCCCGGACGGACCCTCCGAGACGAGCTGGCAGGCTTCCACCGCCGGATCGGGTCTGCCGGACGCCACGAGAAAAGAAGCCACCTTCAATGTCGCATCGGCGAGTGTCGTCCTGAATCCCTGGTCCCGGAGCCGCCCGCCCACGACACGGCCGACCCGGAGCGCCTCGACGAAACAGGCCAGCGCCCCGTCCGGGTCTCCGGCGTTGTTGAGCCGAACACCCAGGTTGTACAGGTGGAGCCCCAGGAAACCGGCCAGCTCAACGTCGGGGGGCGCGCTTGATTCGAAGGCCTCTCGCGCGGAGCGGAAGGCCGACAGCGACGCCGGCAGGTCGCCGCCGTCCATCAGCCGCTTGGCCTCCATGGCGAGATCTCTGGCATCGCCGGTGGCCCCGGCCTCGGCCTGTCGGGGCCACGCCGACAACGCCAGGGCGGCCAGCAGCATGACGCAGGCCGGAGTTGCCCTTCCCATCCATCGCGCGCTCATCATCCTCCCGCAGAACCTCGGGGCGTACCCGGGGGTTCCTCATCGCACGAGCAGTGCAATATATGCCAGCGGCGGGGGGCGTCATCGTCCCAGCCGCGCTCCGGCCGTTGGCCGCGACGTGCGTGATCTGCGATACTCTCGCGGCGCCGGCGGCCGCGCCCCGGGAGGCGGAGTTGAGAAAGCTGAGGTCGGACCTGTTAAAGAACATCGGGCTGTCGGTCGTCTCGACCCTCGTTCTGCTCTTCCTGATCGAGATGGTCCTGAGGGTGACCGAAGTGGTGCCGGCCCGCACGCTCGAGTATGCCAGCCCCGAGCTCTGGCGCGTGAACCCGGGGCCCCTGGTTCCCGGCCAGAGCTTCACGGACCGGTTCAAGCGCAGCCTCCCCTTCCGCGTCTCGGTGAACAACCTGGGGTTTCGCGGCCGCGACCTTCCCCTGGTCAAGAGGCAGGGCGTGCTGAGGGTCCTTTGCCTGGGTGATTCCTACACCTTCGGCGCCTACGTGGACGACGCCGAGACCTGGCCGGCCCAGCTCGAGGTGGCGCTCGAGGAGAAGCTGTCCGGACGCGATGTGGAGGCCGTCAACGCCGGCATCAGCGGGTTCACGATCGTCGACGAGCTGAGCTTCCTGAAAGAGCACGGGCTCGAGCTCGAGCCCGACGTGGTGGTCATGGGGTTCGTGCTCAACGACCTGGCCGATCTGACGCGGCGTGTCTCCTCGCGCGAGATGCTCAAGCGCGCCTCGCTGGAGAACTCCGCGTGGCCGCTCGGGCCAATCAAGGCGCGGTTGCGCCAGAGCGCCATCTACAACGCCCTCTTCGTGCTGAAGGCCCACCTGCGTCGCTCCACCGGCGCGGATCCCACCATCCAGGAAGTCGACATCCGGCATCTGCTTCGACCCGACTATGACCAGACGACCCTGGACCTGTTCAAGGAGTACCGGGGGTTTCTCGCGGAGATGAAAGGGATCCTGGACCAGCGGAGGATTCCCCTCGTCCTCATGGTCTTCCCCTACTGGGAGCAGGTCAGCCAGGACGCAACGGATCAGGCTCAGCAGCATCTCTCCGCGATGGCCCGGTCACTCGGCATCGCGTACCTGGACCTGCTGCCGTCGTACCGCGGCCACGATCCGCGAGGCCGCAAGTTCTTCCACATGCCGTGGGATCACCACCCCTCGGCGCGCGGATACCGGAGGGCCTCGCGCGACCTGGCGGGGCTTCTCGCGCCCATGCTCGCGCGAACCGGTGAGGCCTCCCGGCCCGTCCCGGCGCCGGCTCGATGACCGGCCCTCGTTGACGAGAAGCCCTGTCGCGACGGGCTCACCCTGGCCGAGTCGGGGCCGCGGCCTCCGGCACGTTCGGCTTGGCCCGCGGCGCGGCACTATATAATGACGCCCTGTCGTCCCGGCGGCTCGTGAGCCGGCGGATGGTTCCGGTCAGGGGAGAAACGTGCGGGCGCTGGTAGTCACCATCGACACGGAGGAGGAGGGACGCTGGTCCTCCGAGTATCCGGCCATGGGGAACACCTGCCGCAACGTCGAGCGTCTGGACCGCATACACCGGATCTTCACGAAGCTCGGCGTCGTGCCGACCTATCTAGTCGACTATCCGGTGGCCACGGATCCCCGGGCGCGCGAGATCATCGCGGGGTTCGCGGCGGGCGGGGCCAGCGAGATCGGCGCCCACCTGCACCCCTGGTGCAACCCGCCCTTCGGCGCGGATGGGACTCCCCAGAACACCTACACCTATCCCCACAACCTGCCGCGGGAGACCCAGCGGATGAAGCTGGACCATCTCTGCCGCGCCATCGAGGAAGGGATCGGCATCAAGCCGGTCTCCTATCGGGCGGGCCGCTGGGGCTTCGGCCATTCCACCGTGCCGGTCCTCGAGGAGCTGGGCATCCAGGTCGACACCAGCGTGACGCCTCTGTGGTGGGACACCAGCGAGGGAGGGCCCGTCTTCGCCAAGGCGCCCCTCACCCCCTACCGCCTCAACTCGAGCGACGCGTGCCGTCCCGGCGGCAGCAGTGTGGTGGAGGTGCCCACCAGCAGCCTTGTGGTGGGAGGACACGGTCGCGCCATCGAGAGGATGGTGCGGATGGTGGGGCCCGCCCCCGGCCTGCGCCGCTGGCTCGTACGGATGGGGCTCCGCTCCCTGCGCCCGGAAAAGTTCACGTTCGACGAGATGAAGGGCCTTTCCGACGCCATCGCCGCCCGCGGGATGAGGATCTTCAACCTCACCTTCCACTCCAGCGTGGCGCTGCCCGGGGCGACCCCGTTCGTGGTCGACGAGGAGCAGCTCGACGCCTTCTGCGGACGTCTCGAGGCAATCCTCGAGCACATACTGGCGCGCCACCAGGCCACTCCCATCCCCCTCGCGAGGGTGCCCGCCTTCCTTGGCGACGCGATTCTCCGCGGGCAGGGTTGAGTGAACTGGCGCATCGAGCCTCGCGCCGAGGCGGCTCTCGCGGCGGGGATCGACGCACTGGTGCCGTCGGCCCCCAACGCCCACTTCACGCAGCACCCGGCATGGTGTGGCGTGCCGGCGGACGATGCGGGGGGCTCCTGGATCCATTTCGCCGGAGAGGAGGGGGGCCAGATCAAGGTGTCCGCCCTCATCCGCGTGCGCAGGACTCCCCTGCTCGGCTACTGTCTGGCGGACATCTTCCGCGGGCCGATGGCCGACTCGCCGGAGTCGCTCCTTGCGGGGCTGGCGGCGCTCGAACGGCTCATGGCTCCCGAAAAACCCCTGGCGCTCAGGATCGATCCATTCTGGAGCGGCCCGGGCAGCGAGGAGGTGCAGGCGGGCCTGTCCCGTCTCGGATTCGACCGGATGACCGAGCCGCCCTGGAGCGCGCGGACCCTCGAGATCGACATAGACCGGGATCCGGATCCACTCCTGCTCTCCTTCAGGAAGGAGACGCGGTACGACGTGCGCAAGGCGCTCAAGCTCCAGATCGACATCCGGGATGACCTCGATGACGATGGGCTCGCGCTTTTCGAGGAGCTCTACGCCGCGATGAGGGCCACCAAGGGGGCCCATCCCCGTCCGGCCGGATTCTTCCGCGCGGTGAGGGACTACTGCCGCGCCTGGCCGCAACGCGGGTTCTTCCTCTCCTCCTGGATCGGCTCCGAGCTGCTGGGGGCGATCGCCATCTTCACGCTGGGCAGGCGCGCCCTGTACGGCTACGGAGCGTCCAGCGCGGGCCATCCCGGTGTGCCAAAGACCCACCTCCTTCACTTCATGGCGATGCAGCACGCCCGGCGGCGCGGGTGCTCCTCGTACGATATGGGTGGCTTCGGAGCCGGGGCGGGAGACGCCACCGGCCGCACCGCCGTGCAGAAGGTCAACTACTTCAAGAGCGGCTTCGGGGGACGCGAGGTTGACTTCGTCCCCGCGCACGAGAGAATTCTGCGGCCGGGAGCCTTCAAGCTTGTCCAGACGGCCAACCGGGTCGTCTCGGGCCTGCGCTCCCGCGCCGCCGGCTGAAAGGCGGAGACGTCCCATGACCCAGACCGATCAATTCAGGGATATCAAGGTGCTGTTCGGAACTCTCGACGATCTCAATCAGGAGCGCAGGAAGCTCTACACCGAGTGGGGGACGGGCAAGATGGCCCCCCCGGCCTTCGGCGTGGAGATGACCGAGAACCTGCGCCGCACCCGGGAGGCGGCCTCGGCGATGGAGAAGCTGCTTTCGGGCGGGGGGTGAGGGATGCTCGGTCTCGGCAAGCTGCGGGGCGCCATCCGGCACGCGGGCGCCGGGATGCCCACCGAATTCCTGCGAGCGCTCTCGGCCCGGATTGGCGGCGTGAAGGTCGCCTCCTCGGCGCGGCTGGGGCGCGGCGCGAAGATCTCGCGCGGCTGCGAGATCGGGCCGTTCTGCCGCGTGGGCGAGGAGACCGTGCTCGAGGATCTCGTGCTCTCGTCCGGTTGCACGATCGGAGACTTCGCCCGTCTGGCCCACCTGAGCGCCGGCGAGGGAACCCACATCGAGACAGACGTCCTGTGCATCGGGGCCCGGCCGGGCCGCATCACGATCGGCAGGCACTGCTACATCGGCGTGGGGGCGCTGCTCGATTTCTCCAGCGACCTGGCCATCGGGGACTTCGTCCACATCGCCGGGCCGACCGCCGCGATCCACACCCACTCGAGCGTTCCCATGACGCTCAAGGGATGCCGTCTGGATCAGGACGGCCGCCAGTACGGGCAGGTGCGAATCGGAAGCCACACCTGGATCGGCGGCAATGCCGCCGTCTACCCGGGCACCACGATCGGAGACCACTGCGTGGTCCTGCCGAACTCCGTCGTGACCGCGGACGTGGAGAGCTACACGATGGTGGGAGGCGTGCCGGCCCGCCTCGTCCGGAAGATCACGGTGGAGGAAGGGCAGATCTACTTCACGAGGTGAGGGACGGCGGCCCGCTCCCCCGCGTCTCGGCGGTGAAGCGGGCCCTGACGTTGCTCGTGGAACGCGCCCCGATCAGATGTCGTAGACGCTGCCGGCCGAGATCACCCTCACCGGCTGCTGGCGGATCGTCTCCTTGAGATCCTCCATCTGCTTGCGGATCTGCTCGCGCATCTGATCCTGCTGTTCGCGCATCCGGTCCTTCTGGACTCTCATCTCCACGCCGGCCCTGCGCAGCGCCTCGTGCGCGCTGCGCATGGCCTCCTGGACGCTCCGTTCGATCGCCTCGCGCTCCTCGTCCGACATCCCTCGCGGTCCGACCCAGCTCCGGCGGCCCCTGCGGCCCGGACGGTCGGAGACCTTGACATCGATCGTCTTTTCGGAGCCGTCGCGGATGACGCTCACGGAGACCTTGTCTCCCTCGTCGCGATCCCCGAGCGCCCTGCCGATGTCTCCGATGTTATCCACGTCCTTGCCGTCCACGGAGATGATGATGTCCCCAGCGCGGATCCCGCTGTCTGCGGCCGGGGAATTCTCCACGACCCGGTTGACCAGGATGCCGCGGTCGCGCGGAGCCTTGAGCGCCTCGCGCAGGTCGCCGCTCATCGGGTGGACTTCTACGCCGAGCCAGGTCCTCGGAGGCCCCGCGAAGAGGAAGGTGTGGTGGCCCGGACCTCCCTTGTCGATCTCCACGTCGAGGTCTTCCATGTCGAGCGGCTCGGGTGCGTCCGGTGCCTCGGGGGTCACGAACCGGAACTCATGGCGCTGGTGGATGCGCCGGCCCGCCAGGGTGGCGGTCACCGTCTTCTCATCGCCGTCGCGCAGGATCCGGATGCTGATCTTCTCACCGGGCGAGGCCCGTCGGACGGATCGGACCACGTCGCGGCTGCTGATGACCTTCGCGCCCTCGATCCCGATGATGCGATCCCCTTTCCTCAGGCCCGCCTCCGCCGCAGGGCTGTCGTCCACCACGCTGCTGACCCGCGCCCCCTCCTCCTCGATCTCGTCGAGGCTGACACCAAGCCAGGCGGTCTCCTGCACCTCGGCATCATCGTCATCATCATCGTCGTGGTGACGACGCGCGGGGGGCGCAGGGGGGGCGGGGGAAGCGGCGGGCGCCGGTGGAGCGGGGGGGGCCACGTGGGAGGCCGGGGTCGCGGTGGTATGGGATGTGCCGGCCGCCATGACCGCCGGCAGGAGCGCGACGATGGCGATCGCCAGGGCCGGCACGGCCGCGACCATGAGCAACTTACTGAGCCATGGGAACTTGTTGAACATGCTGGGACCTCCATCTGTCGTTGAGGGCCCGCTTGAGCCGGCCGGAGCGCGCAGCGGGCGACTGGCAGTTTAACGGCGGAGACGGCGCAAGGGTCGAAACTTTTTTGTGGTCTCCCGATCCGGTTGCGGCCGCCTGATCGGCGCGGTCTGGAGAGGGTGTCTCGGAGTTGGACGGATCGCCCCGCACCGGAGCCGCCCGAAAGGACCGCCGCAGCAGGACTCGGCCACGGGTTTTCCCTTCGCGGGGCTGACCCGTGAAGCGTATCGTTGCGCCCTCCCGGCGGGCGCCGAACAGGTCCTGGTGGAAGGCTGAGCGCAGGACGGCATTCGCGTCCCCCGGTAGACACGTTTTGAACCAGTTGCGCTCCCCCCAATCCCGATGTGAGAACAGCCCTTGAGGATCTTAACGAGCTCTGCTCCTTGCGCTGACCGGAGCCTCGATCCGTGCCCGAAGTGAGCGCGCCAAGATTCTCGAATTCAGCCCCTCTTTCTACTGGGCGGTCGATCTTGACCAGATACAGCCTCCGGCAGATACTTGAATTCAGGTGGACGTGACCGAGAACCATGGCAACCGTTGAAATCCGCGAGGATAGGCGACCTCGATGTTGAGAAGTCTTACCGTCCGCAACTTCAAGAGTCTAGACGGGGTGACCTTCACCTTCGAACCGATAAACCTCTTCGTCGGCCCGAACTCCTCTGGGAAATCCACAGCCCTGCAGGCAATCGAGATTCTCCCTGCCCTCCTACGACCCTCTATCAGTGATTTCTTCGCCAAGGAAAAGGGTTGGGATTATCGAGATCTACCCCATCGAAAGAACCTCGACCTGCTTATGTCATGGAAGGCTGAGTACCTTCTACGGAGCTCCTTTAGCGAGTCACCAACCCTGTATACGTATGAGGTTGAACTCCAACCCAGACTTCATCTTGGGATAGGCAAAGAACGACTTTCGATGAAGAGACCGGGAGCGGGAACTGTCCTCCTCCTGGACCGCACTGGGCAACAAACGAGGATTTACAACGAGCAAACAGAAAAGTACGAGACAGAGAGACTCTACCGCCTTCCGTGTTCGGCCATGCAAGGCTTGAAGGAAGATAACGGCTCTCTTGTTTCTATCCTAAGGTTTAAGTCCTACCTCGAAAGGTTCCAGGCTTTTCTTCTCTGGAATCCCAAAGAACTTCGAAGACCCCATCAGGGCCTGGCCGAGCGCCTTGGCCCATCAGGAGAGCACCTCCCCGGTTTCTGGGCCTACCTTCATCGCAAGGAACCTAGGAAAGCCGGGGAGCTCTTAGCGCTTCTTCAGCGGATTTTCCCTCGCATCGAAGCCATTCAAAGCACCGGCAAAGCCGGATGGGCATGGCACCACCTGCTGATTTCAGAACGGATCGGCAACAAAGTCATCCAGTACCCGGCCGAGCAGGCCAGCGATGGATTCCTTCGAATGCTCGCGGTTTTCTCGCTGAAATACCTCCCCGACCCTCCCAGGATCATTACTCTGGAAGAACCCGAGAATGGGGTGCACCCTCACCTCATCAGGCAGGTCATCGGGCACCTCAAGGAGCTTTCAGATCGCAAAGACCCCAACAAGATTCAAGTGTTCATGACGAGTCACTCACCCTATGTCCTGAATGAGTTCGCTGACCGACCCGAATCGGTGCACATTTTTGAGAAAGGATCCCATGATCCTGTACCCCATGTCATTCCACTTCGGGATCGACAGCAGGTCATGACGGCGGCCGAGGGTCTCAACCGATCTCTTGGCGACCTCTGGTATTCCAATCTTCTCGGCGGAGGAGCGCGCTGATCAGGATCGGTCTTCTGATAGAGGGTTCGATCGAGGAGGAACTGCTTCTACCACTTCTTGGGGAAACCGTTGCTCATGTACTTCGCGTCCCCGGGGGGCATCCCCCTGTCTTCGTGGTGCCGTTTTCACCCAACGGCTTCGGTGAAATCCCGAAAAACCTTGAGCTGCTGGTCCGTCTGTATCAAACACCATTTGAGCGCGATCGCATCGGATGCAATCTGTTCGTGATCATCCATGATTCACTGAAAACGCGCGAGACTCAGAAGGAAGTCCGTGCGATTCTCCGCGGAGCGCCGTCTTTCCCGGCCGTGTACGGACTTGCAGTGCAGGAGACGGAAGCATGGGTGCTTGGTGATATCGACAATGTTAACCGTCACGTATTTCGATTAACTCCCAAACCTGCGCTCCCACGTTCACCAGAGAAAGACCCTGACCCCAAGAGCACGCTTACGGAACTCTTTGTCAAACCGTCACTTGCCATCGAATTCGACCGTTGGAACACGGAATGCGCGCGCAGAGTTGCACCACATCTAAGACGGACACAGATCGCGACGCAGTGTCCGAAGGGATTTGCCAGGTTCATCCGCGAATTGCGGGATTCCCGCCCGTTACTTAAGCGATGAATGTTTCAGTCATGCACGCTGTCAGAGGCGAGACCAGAGCGCCGTTCACCCGGGCTGACGGCCCGCCATTTGGCGCGTCCCGCCTCTCTCGGGGGAGCCAACAGAGAGCCGAATGGCCTTCCGCGCGGGGCCAAGCCGTCAATCACGGACGCGCTACCCGCACCACGTCGATTCGGGCCGTCTGAAGGACAGGGCGAAAACTGGCGTCCCCAACGGGATTCGAACCCGTGTTGCAGCCTTGAAAGGGCTGTGTCCTGGGCCAGGCTAGACGATGGGGACGCTGAGGGTCGTATTCAGCGGGCGCACAGGGTACACCACCCGATAACGCCCCTCAAGCGTAAGTTTCAAACCCCGCGGCCCCGGCAATCGCTCCGGCGCCGGCCGGCTCACTTGCGCCCGCATCCCCGCTCGCAGTATATAGATGCTTCCGCCTCGCCCTCATGAGCCAACGCCACGCTGAATGAAGGTGTCCTGTGCACGATTTCGACCTCGCCATCATCGGCGGTGGCCCCGCCGGCCTGACCGCGGCCTACGAAGCCTGCAAGGCGGGGCTGCGCCCCCTCGTGCTGGAGCGCAGCAACTACATGGGCGGGATCGCCCGCACCGTCAGCTACAAGGGGTACCGCTTCGACATCGGCGGTCACCGCTTCTTCACCAAGGTCAAACGCGTCAACGACCTCTGGCTGGAGATCCTGGGCGACGAGTTCCTCATGCGCCCCCGCATGTCGCGCATCTACTACAACGAGAAGTTCTTCAGCTACCCGCTCAAGCCGCTCGACGCGTTCCTGAAGCTGGGCCCCATCGAGTCGTTCGCCTGCGTGGCGAGCCTCGCCGCCGCGCGCGTACGCCCGTTGAAGGATGAATCGCACTTCGACGCGTGGGTCATCAACCGGTTCGGCCGGCGACTGTTCGATACCTTCTTCCGCTCCTACACCGAGAAGGTCTGGGGCGTCCCGTGCGGTGAGATCAAGGCCGAATGGGCGGCCCAGCGGATCAAGTCGCTGTCCCTCACCGGGGCGATACTCAACGCCTTCTTCAAATCGGGCGACCACACATCCCTCATCGAACGCTTCCAGTATCCGCGGCTGGGTCCGGGACAGATGTGGGAGGCCTGCCGCGAGAAGGTGATCGCGATGGGGGGCACGGTCATGACCGACATGGAGGTCACCCGCCTGGGGCACGCCAGCGGGCGCATCGAGACCGTGACGGCGCGCGACGGGGAGGGGCGCGAGCACAAGTTTGGCGCGAAGCAGTTCGTCTCGTCGATGGCGCTCAAGGATCTGTTCGACTGCCTCGACCCCGCGCCGGCCTCCCGTCCCGATGAAGCGGCGCACAGACTGAGGTATCGCGATTTTCTCGTGGTCTCGCTGGTCATCAGACGCGCCGACATGTTCCCCGACAACTGGATCTACATCCACTCGCCCAAGGTGCAGGTGGGGCGGATCCAAAACTTCAAGAACTGGAGCCCGGCGCTGGTGCCCGACCCCGCGACCACGTGTCTGGGGCTGGAGTATTTCTGCTTCGCGGGGGACGCGCTCTGGTGCAGGGAGGACCGCTGGCTGATCGACAACGCGGCGCGCGAGCTCAAGGAGGTCGGCCTGCTGGATCGCGTGGAGGACGTCGTGGACGGCTGCGTCGTGCGGATGGAGAAGACCTATCCGATGTACGTCGGGGACACTTTCAACGCCGACATCCACCTCGTCAAGGAATACCTGACCTCCTTCGGCAACCTCCACTGCTGCGGCCGCAACGGCCAGCACCGGTACAACAACCAGGACCACTCCATGTACACCGCCTGTCTGGCGGTGGAGAACATGCAGGGCGCCCGCCACGACATCTGGAACGTCAACGTGGAGCGCGTCTACCACGAGGAGGTCCAGCCCTACGAGGATGAGGGCGCCGGAGCGGGAGCCGCGGGTCCCGCGCTCTCCACGAGCGCCGCCCCGCTCGGTGAGGAGTGAAGCGCCTGGCGCGCCCGGAGATCCTCGCGGCGATCGCCTGCGCGTTGCTCAGCTACCTCCCCCTGGTACGCGTCCCGGCCGGCTTCGCCCTGCTCTGCCTTCTGCCCGGCATCGCGATCGCGCGGCGATGGCTCGGCGAGGAATCGGCCCCCCGGCTCCTGATCCTGGGAAGCCTCCTGAGCCTCTGCGCGGTGCCGGCGGTGGCGATCCCGGCGTCCCTCGTGACCGGTCATCCCACACCTCTGCTCGCCGTGATGTCGGCCTGCGCCGTCACGATCGCGGGAGCGCTAGGGCCCGGCCCGGCCGCAGGGCGTGAGCGCCCGTCGTGGGTTCCGGCCCTGCCCCTGGCTCTCATCGCGGCGGCGGCCCTCGCGATGCAGATCGGTCTCACCCTGGCCCAGTATCCTTCCGCAAGCACGATCCGGTGGAAGGGCCTTCCCGACCTGATGTTCTTCAACGGCATCTACACCCAGCTCACGCTGCACACGCCGCCTCTCGATCCTGAAAACGGCGCGGCGCTCCTGGTGCACAACTGGATCTACCACTTCCATTACGCGCTGGTGCACCTGGTGACGGGCCTCAGCGTGCCGGCGACGCAACGCCTCGTGTCGGCCTGGATGGCGCTGGCGCTGCTGGGGCTCGTCTACCTTCTGGCCTGCGACGCGCTCAGGAAACCGGCGGCCGGGTTCTGGGCCTGCCTGCTGCTGATGACGAGCGGCGAGATCTACTGGGCCGTCAGGTCGGCGCGACATCTGACCCTCGCGCTGGCTCCACTCCCCTGGGTCCACAGTCCATTCGGCGTGACGATCCTCTTTGGCTGGTACAACCTCGCGCCCCTGTGCGCGGGGCTCGGGGCCTGGTACTGGCTCGAGAGGCACCGCGAGTCGGGACGCCGGACCGAGCTGGCAGCGTCGGTAGCGATGTGCTGCGCGATGGCCTTCTTCCATCCGGTCTTCTACGGCGTCTTCATGACAGGGCTGTGCCTCTGGCTCGCCTGGCTCTGGCTGCGCGAGGGGGCGCGGCCGGGGTGGCTGGCCTACCTCGCCACGCCGCTGCCATTCTTTCTATTCTACAAGCTCCCCTACTATGGCGCGGCGATGCCGCCGCGCGTGGTGCACGCCGCGTTCTCGCCTTCCTCGATCGCGACGCAGGCCATCGACCTTTTCTACTCCGGTGGGATCTACCTGGCGCTGGCCGCGGTCGGCCTTCTGGCCGCCCGCGCGCGTCTCGGCCCCGCCGCCTGCATCCTGATGGTCTCGGGGACCCTCAGGCTCCTCGTGCGGGCTCCCAACCCGCA
>DASXTC010000044.1:0-7920 GCA_036505635.1 Candidatus Polarisedimenticolia bacterium | reverse complement strand
CTCCTTGGGGATCTCCTGCGGCTGGACCACCTCGGGGATGTCCTCCGGGATGATCTCGGGCTTCTTGATCTCCTCCACCTTGGGCTTGGTGGCGCCCGCGGGAGGTGGGGGCGGTGGAGGCGGCGGTGGAGGGGGTGGGGCGGCCCCGACGAACTGGACGTTGATGGCCGGCTCGGGCAGCGGCTCGACGTGCAGCCATGACGCGGTCAGCAGGCTGATGAGGATGAACCCATGCACGAACAGCGACGTGCTCGACGTGTAGACCGCCCGCCACCCTTGCTTGGGTTTCGCGGGGGAGGAATCCATCAGGGTATCGAACATCGCAGCGCCTACTGGCCGCCAGGTCCGGCGGGTTGAGGTGCGGGGGTGGACGGTGAGCCGCCGCCCGCGGCGGCGGCCGAGTCGGCCTGCGCCTTCAATTGTCTGTTGCGCAGCTCCATCGCCTTGGCGAGAAGCTCGTCGGCCTTCTGGCGCCACGTCACCGCCTGGGCCGGACTGATGTCGTACTGCGCCTTCTGGCGGTAGAGCAGGCTCAGGTAGGAGAGGGCCTCGAAGTACTCCTTCCTGAGGCCAAGCGCCTTCTCGAGGGCGGCCTGCCCCTTGTCGAGCATCGCCATCCGCTCCTCGTACGGCATGTAGGGCGAGTTGTACGAACGGGCCCAGCAGGAGACTCCGACCGAGTAATGGCTCTCGGGGTTGCCCGGATCGAGCTCCTGCGCCTTCTCATACCACTCGATCATCTTGTCCGTCATGCCGGCCATGCTGTAGAGGTTCGCCATCTTGCGGACGAGGTTCACGTCGTTGGGATTGCGGTTGTAGTCCGCCATGAAGAAGTCGATGGCTTCGGGGACCCTGTTGGCGAGCTTGCAGACGTTGACGAGGTATTCCTTGACCTTCTCGTTGTCGGGCTCCAGCTCGATGTTCTTCTTGAAGGCCTGAATCGCTCCGTCCGCGTACTCCTTGTCCTTGGGATGCTCGGAGCCGGGCTCGTACATCTCCATGTAGGTGAGGCCCATGTCGAGGTAGGCCTCGGCATAGCTGGAGTCAATGGCCGCGGCCTGCTTGAAGTGACCAAGGGCCTGCTCGAATTCCTTGGACTTGAAAGCGTTGACCCCTTTGTTCATCGCCCGGCGCACCTGGATGTTCGTGCAGCCCGCGGCCGATGAGAGGGCCACGGCGCCCAGCAGGAAGAGCGAAAGGAGCCGGACCGTTCTGAACGACAAGCCAATCCTCCAGCCAGAGGACATCTAACTCACGAGCTCCCTCAGGTGGGCCTGACTCCTACGCCGGATTCCTCAGTCTAGCGGCGCCCCGAAAACGTGTCAACGCCGGGCGTTTATTCGACTCCGGGCATCCGCTGCGCTCCGGTTCCTCCCCGCCCGACACATAGACACGCCAGCCCACGTGGATGATGCCCCCGGCGTTTAGATCCGGCTGGCGGAAACGAACGGGCGCAAACCGTATCAGGATGTGCCGGGCGAGTCAACACCCGTTCGATGTCGCCCAATCAGTTCTAGGGCTTGACCGCAAGGCTCGGGGGGATCTTGACCAGCGTGCCCGGCGCCGGGGAAACATCGGGGTCCATACCGTTGTAGAAAGCGAGCCGCTCCCCCCCCTCCTGGACGCCGAGGTGATCGGCCGCCAGCGATCCCCACGTGGCTCCAGCCGGGGCCGGAAGCACTTTGAGCCGTGGGGGCCGGAGCGCCTCCGCCTCCGCCTCGGGCAGGAATCTCAGATCCAGCGCCGCGGCCTCGTAGTCCCCCCGTCTGGCTTCGAACATCTCCAGCTCGCACAAGGCGGTGAAGGTCCATTCGCGCTTCCCCTGGGTCAGGAAGCCCTTGAGCACGCCGATCGGCTCCCCTTTGGCCGTGGATCCGCGGTAGGTGGCGAGACGCACCGGAACATCCTGGCTCGTGCGGGCCTGGCGCCCCCCCGTCCTGGTGTAGCTGCGCCGGCGCAGCGTCTCGTCGAAGGCCCTCTCCAGATCCTCGGGTCCGGTGGGCGTGTGCATCGGGTCGGACTCCAGCAGGATCATCTCCTTGTCCTTGCGGGCGAAGCGCACGAGCGCCCCGTTGGGATCCAGGTCGACGTCCCAGGCGCTGGGGACCCGCAGGCTGACCGCCAGCTCCTTGTTGTAGTAGCGGTCCTTCAGGACCATCTCCGACCCGTTGTAGAGCCCCACGATCAGGCCGTCGATCTGCCTGAGGTAGCCGGCGCGCTTCGCCTCCCGGCCCCGCACCGCCGGCTTCTCCGCCTCGATCCGGTGGACCTGCCCCGTGATGTCGTCGATCCGTTCACCGGCCGGCGGATGGGAGAGGAACCACTTCTCCAGCGCGGCCGGTTCCTTGCCCTCCATCCACTTGAGGATCTCCATGACCTTGACCGCCTCCTCGGGGCGGTACCCGGAGGACGCGGCGTAGGCGACGCCGAGCTGGTCGGCCTGCCGCTCCTGGTCCCGCGAGTACTTGCTGAGACCCACCTGCAGCGCCAGATCGATCAGGTCGTTGTAGTTGACGAAGGTCCTCGGGCTGATGATGGCCCCGACGAGCGTGCCGTACTGCAGCGCGTAGATTGCCGAGATGCGCGCCGCCCCGTGCCGGGCCGCCACGTGGCCGATCTCGTGGCCGACCACCATGGCCAACTGATCCTCCGTGCTGAGGCGCTCCAGCATCCCGCGCGTGATGTAGACGAACCCGCCGGGAAGCGCGAAGGCGTTGACCACCGGCGTGTTGAGGATCACGAAGTGGTAGACGATGCCCGGGCGCTCGCTCCTCGCCGCCAGCGCGTTACCGACACCATCCACGTACGCGCGCAGCGCGGGGCTCTCGAGGTACGACCCGTACTCGGTCCGGATCTCCTTGTCCGCCCCTTCGCCGATGGCGAACTCCTGCTCGTCCGTTATGAGCATGAGCTGGCGCTGCCCCGTGACCGGGTTCTTCGCGCAGCTCGCGGCGCCAAGAGCCAGGAGGAGGATCCCGGCGAAGCGGGCGGTCCCTTCAGCGATGCGATGGATCGCCAATGATCCACTCCTCCCCTTCATCGCTGTACTCCTTCTTCCAGATCGGCACGCTTTGCTTGACCTGCTCGATGGCAAACGCGCACGCCTCGAGGGCCTCCTTGCGGTGCGGCGCCGCCACCGCGACGACCACCGAGGCCTCGCCGATCTCGAGGCGGCCAGTCCGGTGCGCCAGCGCCACCGCGGTGACCTCCCATTTGTCGTGGATCACCGAGACGATGCGACGCATCTCCTGCTCGGCCATCGAGGGATAGGCCTCGTAGACGAGGTGATGGACCCTCCGGCCCCGGTGCTCGTCGCGCACCACGCCGACGAACGAGGCGATGGCCCCCGACGAGTCGCGCCGCACCGCGGCAGCCAGGGCGGCCTCGTCCAGCGGGTCCGGGGTGATGAAGATCAGGTCGGCGTTCTCGGTCACGGACTCAGCCTCCGCTGACCGGGGGAAAGATGGCCAGCTCGTCGCCATCCTCGAGCGTCTGGCGCTTGCTGACGTGCTTGAGGTTGACCGCCGTCAGAGGGGAGTATCCCTGCTCGGCCAGCGCGGGGAACTGCTCCTTCAGGAGCGCCAGCGCGTCGCCGACCGTCGCGTCCTCGTCCAGATCGAGGAGGATCTCCTCCTCTCCCAGGAGCTCCTTGTACGCCGCGAACAACCTGACAGTAACGATCATCGACGTATTCTACTGCCAGGCGCCCGCGACCGTGCGCGTGTCTCGAGCGCCGGGACAACCCTCCCTCGGGCACGCCTGCGCGCGGCCCCGGGCCGTGCTCGGCTCCGCGCTCGCTCGCCGTCCTCGCCCGGCTCGGACGACCAGGCTCGCTCACGAGGGCTCCTCGGAGGGTTGCCCCGGCGCCCGACACGAGTCGACGTCGCCGGGGGGAATCCTTCGGAAGGCCCTATGACGCGAGGCCGTCTCACACGCCGGGCGTGTGTGGCCGAGCGGAATGGAGGCGAGCGCGAGCCGTGCCGAACGAAGGATTCCCCCGGCGACTCCCGGGGTGGAGGCGGTCAGTGGATGACGTGCAGCTCGCGGGCGGGGAGGCTCAGCATGGCGCGCACCATCTTCTCGATACCGGATGCCACGTCGGGCAGAGAGGTCGCCGTCAGGAAGCCGGGGGTGAAGAGGAGCCTCCGATCCTCATCCACGAGGACGTCGGTGGGCGCCATCCGCATGTCCTCGTCGGACAGCGGCTCATCCAGGAACGTCTGCACCACCGTGTGGCCCAGGCTGATCGCCCCCACCGGCGCCCGCCGCCCCGTCAGATCGGCCAGCAGCTCCTTCACCTGAGGGATCACCTCGCGGCGATGGCTCAGGTCCGCGAAGCTCGTCATCAGGTTCTTCACCGCCCCGTGTCCGCCCGGGATGATCAGGGCGCCCAGCTCTCCCGCCCATTGCTCCGAGAGGCTCTTGACGCGCCCGCGCGCCAGACGCGCCGCCTCGCGCAACACGTCGCGCGTCTCCCCCTCCACCTGGGCTCCGGTCAGATGATCCACCGTGTGCATCTGCGGGACCTCGGGCGCAAGGTAGAGGGCACGGGCCCCCGCGCGCTCCACCGAGAGGGCCGCGAGCACCGCTTCGGCGACCTCGGTGCCGTCGTAGAAGCCGCTGCCGGAGAGAAGGATCCCCACCTTGATCATGCCGGCTCGAGGACCTCCTTCATCCCGTCCACCACGCGGCGCACCCCTTCCTCGAGCGGCGCGGTCATCACGGCGCCCGAGGCGTTCACGTGCCCGCCCCCGCCGAGACGCACCGCGAGCCGGTTGATGTTCACCTCGCCGAGCGAGCGCAGGCTGACCTTGGTCTTGCCCGAGGGGAACTCCTTGATGAGGGCCGATGCCACCACCCCCTCCACCGACAGAAGCATGTTGACCAGATCGCTCGTGTCCTCCTCGAACCCGTCGCACTCCTCGAGCTGCTTCTGGGTCAGGCGCGCCCACGCGAAGCGTCCGCCGTACTCGTAGTGGGCGTCGGCGAGGGCGAAGGCGATCAGCCTGTTGAGCCCCGGCGACACCCCCTCGAACAGCGCGCGGTAGATTTTGGGCGGGTTGATCCCCCCCGTCTCCATCAGCTCCGCGATGATGCGATGCACCCTCGCGGTGGTCTTGGAGAAGCGGAAGTGCCCCGTGTCGGTCACGAAGGCGACGTAGATCGCCTCGGCCATCCCGGGGGTGATCTTGCCGCCCAGCGCCCGGATCGCCTCGTAGACGAGCTGACCGGAGGCGCATGCGTCCACGTCCACGCAGTTGAGGTTCCAGAAGGGATCCACGATGGTGTGGTGGTCGATGCAGATCCGGTAGGCCTTCGAAGCCTGCACGTCGGCGAGCAGACGCCCGAGCCTCTCCGGACTGGAGTTGTCCAGGACGAAGAAGAGCCCGGCGCCCAGGATCAGGTCGCGGCACCGCGCGCCGTCGTAGACGAGGATCTCCGAAGCCCCGCTCATGAAGCGGTACTTGGCCGGCACCGGGTCGTTGTTGATCATGCTGACCTGATGGCCCCGCGCCTTCAGATGATGGTACAGGCCGATCTCGGAGCCCAGGCCGTCGCCGTCGGGGTTGACGTGCGTGGACAGGACGATCCCCTTGCGGCCCTCGAGCGCGCCATCCAGCCTCGCACCGACCTCATCCCATTTAATCACTCGCTCCCCTCGCTCCCGCGCCGCCTGTAATGAGCGGCGTACTGCACGTAAGAGGCCCAGTTCCTCTGGATCCTCTCCACCTCCGCGTTGGTCACCTGGCGCACGATCCGGCCCGGCACTCCCAGCACGAGCGAGCGGGGAGGAACCTGCCATCCCTCCTTCACGAGGGCCCCGGCGCCGATGATGCTGTGCTTTCCCACCCGCGCCCCCGACAGCACCATGGCTCCCATCGCCACGAGACACTCATCTTCCACCTCGGCTCCATGCACGAGGGCCATGTGCCCCACCGTCACCCTGTCACCGACGATGGCCGGGCCGTCCACCTCGACGTGCAGGATCGCCCCATCCTGAATATTGGTGTCGGCGCCGATCACTACCGGAGCGAGATCCCCACGCAGGACGGCGTTGAACCAGACGCTGGATCGGGCCCCGACGTTGACCTCGCCCATCAGGACTGCCGTGGGGGCAATATAGGCTTCCCGGTCCAGTGTCAGCCGGGTCGTGAGGATCCGGGCCGGAGGTGGGGCGGGGCGCCTCGTGCCCGTATCGTCAGGCTGCATCGGCCCGACAGTAGCACAGCGCGCCGAGGAGCTTCAACGCGGGGGGCCCCGCCTGCCGGCTCGGTGACGCTCCGTCGATCGTGGGGGACGAGGACAAACGTGGTCGTCTCCACCGAGTTGCCGGAGGCGTCCATCGCCCGGTAGACAATCGAGTAGGTCCGGCCCTCTCCCTCCCCGTCCCGTTCGGCCCGCAGGTCGAAGTCAAAGTCCGCGCTTCCCGCCGAGACTCCCTGGACGTCGTTCACCGTGGCCCCGTCTCCCGCGCCCGACGCGTCGTCCGGCTCGCTGCTGACGATGGAGACCAGTACGATCGAAGGGGACACATCACAGAGATCCCGAGCCGCGACAGTCATCCGCACCGGCACCATCCGGTGGTTCGGCGACCACAGCGACGCCGGGTAGATCGAGACGCCGAGCTCCGGCGCCAGGGTGTCCTGGACCGTGATGGTCACGTCATCCGTGCTGGAGTGCCCGTTACCATCATCCACCGTCAGTGTGATGACGTTCTGCCCGAGCGGCAGGCTCACCGTTGGGGTCGCTCCTTCCACGAGGCCGCCTCCTTCGGGGAAGGGGCCCGTCCAAATGTAGGTGAGAGGGTCGCCGTCCGGGTCCGTGGAGAGGGTGCCATCCAGGGAGACTGAAGTCCCCTGGTGGGATACGCACTCTAAGGACTGGTCCGCGCCGGCCACGGCCTCTGGCGGTTGATTCGCCTCTCCCCCACACGCATCGACGCTGCCGGGCACGTAGCGGGCGCCCGTATTCTGAAAGAGCGAGCCGGATTTACCGCCCCAGACGATCATCTCCTGACCGGTCCAGACGGCCGTGTGTAATGACCGACTCATAGGAACATTCGCGGTCGTGGTGGGGGCCCAGCAGTCGGAAGGGGGATCATAGCGCCCGCCGGTATCTACAGGTCCTGGGCCGATTCCTCCGCCCCAGACGATCATCCTCTCTCCGGTCCACACGGCTGCCGCATCGTGGCGAGCGGATGGCGCATCTATCGTCGTGATTGGCCTCCATGAGAGCGAGTCCGGATCAAAAGCCCCGCCGGTGTCCGTGTTGGTCGTGCCGAGCCTTCCTCCCCAGATGATCATCGCGCTGCCGGTCCAGACGGCGGTGTGCTCGCTACGAGCCAGAGGCGCCTGTGCCGTCGGAAGCGTCTCCCATGAGTCCGAGGATGGATCGTACGAGCCACCTGTGTTCAGTAACGTGGCAGCCTCCCCTCCCCACACGAGCATCCTGCTCCCGGTCCAGATGGCCGTGTGCCCGAATCGTTTTTGCGGGGCGTTCTGAAGCGACGTGGAGGACCACGTATCGGAAACGGGATCGTAACTGCCTCCCGTCGAGAACCTCCCCTCGGTGATTGGGTCGAATCCCCCCCAGATGATCATCTCGCTGCCGGTCCAGATCGCCGTATGACGGCCGCGTCCGGCGGGGGCATTGACTCTCGACGTGGCAGTCCATGTGTTTCCCAATGGGTCGTATCTACCGCCAGGATTCGCAGCTGGGAAGTTGCCCGACGCGTCCTGGCCCCCCCATACAATCATCTCGCTTCCGGTCCACACGGCTGTGTGGTAGACCCGCGGCGGTAGGATGCTGGTTATCGGCGTGGGCGTCCAGGTGTCTGTCAGTGGATCGTAGCGGCCTCCGCTGTTCAGAAAGTTAGAAAAGTGGGTCACCGGGTCAAAGTCAGCTCCTCCCCAGATGATC
>DASXTC010000043.1:0-1640 GCA_036505635.1 Candidatus Polarisedimenticolia bacterium | reverse complement strand
GGAGGCGGTCGCCGCGGTGCCTCCGGAGAAATGGCCGGAGGTCCGGCTCCGCCCGATCGCCGCCTTCCGGCTGCTCGCCGTGCGCTATCCGGTCAATGCCTACGTCGAGTCCATGGACCGCAAGACGCACCGTCACCCACGGACGCGACGCAAGGACGCCTGGCTGGCGGTGTTTCGCCGCGACTACGGCGTGCACCGGCTGGAGCTCACGCGCCCCGCGTACGACCTTCTCTCCGAACTGGCCGCCGGCCGGGCCCTTGGCGACGCCGTGACGACCGCGGCGCGGCGCCGGGGGGCGGCGGCCGCGCGCGAGACCCAGCTCTATCGTTGGTTCCGGCAGTGGATGGCGAGCGGGCTGTTTGCGGGGATCGAGGGGGCGTAGACCCCTCACCCTACCCTCTCCCGAGGGGAGGGTGGACCTCATCTGATTTGGGCCTGGAAGGACTCGAACCTTCGACGAACCGGTTATGAGCCGGCCGTTCTAACCAACTGAACTACAGGCCCACCCAAGCCTACCAGAATCAGCGCCGGCAAATCGGACAGTTCTGCATGCGGGGCTCCTTCCCACGGGTCAGGATCACGGGCCCGAGCGACTGACCGGTGTCGGAAAGACGCACCGCGAGGCTCAGCGTGCGGCCGTCGGTCCAACCCGACAGTCGCGCCGCGTGGAGGATGCCGCGGTCGACGGGGAACGCGTCGACGTTCCATCGCCCCTCCACGTCGAAGCGGCCCTCGCCGTTCAGGGGGATGGGCCCGGCCACGTCACCGAGCGTGCAGCCGATGTGGGCGTGGGCGCCTTCGGGGGTGACGATGAGCCCACCATCGTCGCCGCCCCAGGTACCGCTGGGCAACGCGTCGAGGCCGATCCGTGACGGCTCGCATGCTCCGACGAGCAGGAGGAGCCCGATCGCGAAAGGGTCAGGGCCGCGGCTGAAGCGCACTCGGGCGGGTCGCCCCTTGGATGCTCGCCTGGACGTCGATGCTGTACCACAGACCATCGGGGGCAATCCGCAGCGCGTTCTGCGTCACCGCCACCGCCACGCGCCGTCCCTCCACCTCCACCGATTCGCTGACGCCCGTGGGCAGCGCCACCGGTCGCAGCAGCTTGCGGGGGAGATGGATCTTGAATCCCTTGCCCACCAGCTCCTGGAGCTTCCCGAAGATCTTGTCGGGATCGAGCGCGAGGCCGCAGCGGCTGATGTCGTCCTGGGCCTCGAGGGCGGCGCGGACCTTCGCCCACGACTCGGGGCTCAGCTCCACCTTCAAGCGGAACTCGGGGTCGAAGCGCGGCGTGGCCGTGATGGAGTCCTTCCCCGCAGCGAGGAGGAAGCTGCCCCGCACCGGGTATTCTTCAGGCTTCACGCGTCCGGAGATCTCCTGCGTCGTCTCGAAGTCTTTGCATACGATCTTGGCCAGACCGTGCGACTTCCAGGCGAAGCGCACGGCAGCGGTTCCTTCGCCCTGCTCGAGAAGAACGGGCAGGTCGACCTCCACTTCGTTGCCCGTCTTGAGCTCGATCCGCGGCCCCTTGGCCTTCAGGATCCCCCGCACATTATGCAGATTCACGTGGAGCGTCCACTCTCCCGCGCTCACCTCGCCCACGGGGGTGTCGGTGTGGATCTCCCCCGATTCCGTCACCT
>DASXTC010000042.1:0-100622 GCA_036505635.1 Candidatus Polarisedimenticolia bacterium | reverse complement strand
ACGCGGCCGCCGTCTGGGCGACCGGCGAGTTCTGGTGGCAGGTCCCCCGGACCGTGCAGGTGGTCCTGGAGGGAACCCTGCCGGAAGGAGCGACGGGCAAGGACGTGATCATCGCGTTGTGCGGCCTCTACAACAAGGAGGAGGTTCTCAACGCGTCGGTGGAGTTCGCCGGACCAGGCGTGGCCGGCCTCTCCATGGACGCCCGGCTGACCATCTCCAACATGACGACCGAGTGGGGGGCCCTGGTGGGATGGTTCCCGCCCGACGCCGCCACCTTCAAGTGGATCCGCCGGCGCCGCGACATCCTGGGCTCCCGCGGGATCCAGCGGGTGAAGGAAGAGGAGATCCGGGGCTGGGAGAGTCACCCGGTGATTCCCGATCGGGACGCGGGCTACGCCGCGCGAATCACTCTTGATTTGTCGAAGGTGATCCCCCACGTCTCCGGCCCCGACACAGTGCAGGTGATGACGCCCCTGCCGGAGATCGAGGCAAAGAGGATCGCCGTCCAGAAGGCCTATCTGATCTCCTGCGTCAACTCCCGCTTCGAGGACCTGGCCGCCGCCGCCCGCGTCCTGAAGGGAAACAAGGTGGCCCCCACCGTGGGCTTCTACGTGGCCGCCGCCAGCAAGGAAGTCCAGGAGGAGGCGGAAGGGCAGGGAGTCTGGCAGGTCCTGCTCGATGCCGGCGCCACGGCGCTTCCATCCGGGTGCGGCCCCTGCATCGGGCTGGGGACCGGGCTGTTGGAGAAGGGGGAGGTGGGGATCTCCGCCACCAACCGCAACTTCAAGGGGCGGATGGGATCCCGGGAGGCCCAGTGCTACCTGGCCAGCCCGGAAGTGGTGGCCGCCTCCGCGGTGGCCGGCTACATCAGCGGCCCGCCCTCCTCGCGTGCCTGGAAGGGGGAGAGGCTCGCCGCCCGCATCGAGATGCTCGCCGCGCCGGAGCCTGCCGCCGATAAGGTGGAGATCCTCGAGGGATTCCCGAGCCGCGTGAAGGGACGCCTCGTCTTCGTCGCCGCCGACAACCTCAACACCGACGGGATCTATGGAAAGGACTACACCTATCGTGAGGACATGACCCCCGCGCAGATGGCGGCAGTGGTGATGGAGAATTACGACCCGACCTTTTCCGGGGTGACGCGGGCGGGGGACCTCCTGGTGGGGGGCTTCAACTTCGGCACCGGCTCGAGCCGTGAGCAGGCGGTGACGGCGCTCCAGGCGAAGGGGATCCCGCTGGCCGTGGCCGGCAGCTTCTCACAGACCTACCTTCGCAACGCGTTCAACAACGGCTTCCTTTGCGTGGAGCTGCCCGAGCTGGTGACGCGGCTGCGCGCGATTCTGAAGCAGGAGATCGCCTCGGGCGCCCGCACCGTGATCCCGGGCGACGAGGCGGAGGTGGACTTCTCTTCCGCCACGCTCACCTACAGGGGGGAGACCTTCCGCTTCCCGCCGCTGGGGAGCGTCCCGCAGTCGCTCTACGTGGCCGGGGGCGCCGAGAAACTGGTCCGCAAGAAGCTGGGGCTGATCTAGTGAGGTGAGTCGGAAGTCTTGCAGGTAGTCCCGAGTATCGAGCTGGCGGAGGTGACGCTCCCGAGGGGGCTCTCGGACCGAGCCCGGTTGCCGCCCCGGGGGAGCGTCACCTCCACCAGCCGTCAGAATCAGGACACTGGCCTTCGCGAGGGGACGACACATGGCGAAGCACGTGGTGGTCACGATGCCGGGGGACGGCATCGGCAAGGTGGTCCTGCCCGAGGCGCTGCGCGTCCTGAAGGCAGTGGGCTTCGATGCTCAGTACGTCCCGGCCCGGATCGGCTGGGACTGCTGGATCGATCAGGGAAACGCGCTCCCGGAGGAGACCGTCGAACTGCTGGCGAAGCACAAGCTGGGCCTCTTCGGTGCCATCACCTCCAAGCCGAAGGCCGCGGCCGACGCCGAGCTCAAGGGAGAGCTCAAGGGGAAGGGGTACGCCTACTTCAGCCCCATCGTGGCGATGCGGCAGCGATTCAACCTGGACGTCTGCATCCGTCCCTGCTGCTCATTCCCGGGCAATCCGCTCAACTTCATCCGCAAGAAGGCGGACGGGGGGTTCGAGGAGCCCGTGGTGGACTCCGTCATCTTCCGGCAGAACACCGAGGGGCTCTACGCCGGTGTGGAGTACGTGGACCCGCCCGCCGAGGTCCGCTCGGCGCTGGCCAGGCATCCCAAGTTCAAGGCCTTCGAGAAGGTCGAAGGGAGGGATCTGGCGCTGGCCATCCGGATCATCACGCGTCAGGCCACCCGCCGGATCCTGGAGGCGGGCTTCGCGCACGCCAGGGCCAACGGCTACAAGTCGGTGACGGTCTGCGAGAAGCCCAACGTCCTTCGCGAGACCTCGGGGGTCTACGAGGAGGAGGCGAAGAAGCTCCAGAAGGAGTACCCCGACGTCGCGCTCAAGTCCGACAACATTGACGCCCTGATGATGTGGCTCACCAAGAAACCGGAGGATTACGGCGTGGTGGTGGCCTCCAACCTCTTCGGTGACATCGTCTCGGACGCGTTCGCCGGGCTCGTGGGGGGGCTCGGCTTCGCCTGCTCGGGCAACATCGGCAAGGAGGTGGCGGTCTTCGAGCCGACCCACGGCTCGGCCCCCAAGTACGAGAGGCTCGACCCGCCCATCGTCAATCCGATCGCCATGATCCTCTCGGCGGCGATGCTTCTGGACCACACCGGGGAGCAGCCCCGGGCGCAACGGGTTCGCGAGGCGGTGGCGGCGGTGGTGAAGGAAGGGAAGGTCCGCTGCTACGACATGATGCGACTCTCCGGCGGACCGGATGTCTTCTCGAAGGGGGCCGCCACGACGACGACGATGACCGACGCCATCCTCGCGAAGCTGGGGTGAGGCCATGACCGGCAAGGGGGCGCCCGCGGGCCAGCGCAGGGGGGAGGCGGGGCGCCGCGGCGCCGATGTCCGCTCGGACCTCTTCGTTTCCCTCGAGCTGCGCGCGGCGGGCGGGATCGATCTCCAACTCAGCTCCCGCGTGGAGCTCTATTACGGCGATTCGATCCGCTCTCAGGCGCGCGAGGTCCTCGATCGGCTGAAGGTGTCTCACGCCCGCGTGCAGATCGAGGACACCGGGGCGCTCCCCTTCACCATCGCCGCGCGCGTGGAGGCCGCGGCGCGACGGGCGGGGGCGGGCAAGGGCGCGGACGCCCGCCCGGACCGGACGGCGCCCTTTCCGCCCGCCTCTGGAAGGGATCGCCTCCGCCGGTCCCGCCTCTACCTGCCCGGCAACGAGCCCAAGTTCATGCTGAACGCAGGGCTCCATGGCCCGGACGGCGTGATCCTGGACCTGGAGGACTCGGTGCACCCGGCCGAAAAGGATGCGGCGCGCCTCCTCGTGCGAAACGCCCTGCGATGCATCGACTTCGGCTCCCCCGAGCGGATGGTGAGGATCAACCCATTTCCCCTCGGAGAGGAGGACCTGGAGGCGATCGTTCCGGAGGCGCCCGACCTGATCCTGGTCCCCAAAGTGGAGCACGCCGATCAGGTCAGGCAGATCGACGCCCGGGTGAGCGACCTGTTGAGCGCCGCGGGCCAGACGCGCCCCGTCTGGCTCATGCCGATCCTCGAGTCGGCGCTCGGGATCGAGAATGCCTTCGAGATCGGCCGCGCCTCGGAGCGGGTCGCCGCGCTCACCCTCGGGCTGGAGGACTACACCGCCGATCTTGGGGTCGTCAAGACGGTGGAAGGGACCGAGTCGTTCTACGCGCGGACACGAGTGGTGGTGGCGGCCAGGGCGGCCGGAGTGCAGGCCATCGACTCTGTGTACGGCGACATGGGGGACATGGAGGGGCTGGCTCGATGGGCCGCGCGTTCGCGCCAGCTCGGTTTCGAGGGGATGGGGTGCGTCCATCCGAGGCAGATCGAGGTGATCCACAAGGCCTACGCTCCGTCAACGGAGGAGATCGACAAGGCCCTGCGGATCGAGGCCGCGTTTCAGGAGGCGGAGGCCAGGGGGCTCGGGGTGGTGAGCCTGGGCTCCAGGATGATCGATCCGCCCGTTGTGCTTCGGGCGCGCAGGCTCGTGGAGCGGGCCCGGGCCATGGGTCTCGTGCCGGCCACCGAGGGCTCGCGAGGGGAGAAGGGACGATGAGCGGGCCGGACCTGGTGCTCAACGCCGCGGGACGCAAGGTGCCCACCGTGTCGAACGGGCTCGTGCAGACTCCCTATCAGGGGGTGGGGCGTCATCTGCCCGCCGGGCGCAAGCACGCGCCACCGATAAGGAGCAGCGTCACCTACCCGGCCGGCGGCGACAAGAGGGCCGACGATCTGGAGACGGCGCTCAAGAGGTGCGGTCTGAGCGACGGGATGGTGATCTCCAATCACCATCATCTGCGCGACGGCGACCGGATCGCGGTGGAGGTCCTGAAGACCGCGCAACGCCTTGGCGTGAAGGACCTGATGTGGTTCCCCAGCGCGTCCTTCCCGGCCCAGAAGGGGGTCATCGATCTGATGGATGCCGGCGTGGTCCACCACATCGAGGGGAGCATGAACGGCCCCCTGGGGGAGTACACCTCGCGGGGGAAGATGCGGGGGCTCGGCGTGCTTCGCTCCCACGGCGGGCGCTACCAGGCGATCCAGGACGGCGAGGTGAAGATCGACATCGCCGTCATCGCCGCTCCCACCGCGGACCCCTTCGGCAACTCCGACGGCTCGCACGGGAAGTCAGCCTGCGGCTCGCTGGGCTTCGCTCTGGCCGACTCCATCTACGCCGAGCATGTCATCGTCGTCACCGACAACCTGGTGCCCTTTCCCTGCGTCCCCTGGCAGATCCAGGGCAACAACGTGGACTACGTCGTGCAAGTGGACTCCATAGGCGATCCCTCCAGGATCGTCTCGGGCACCACCGAGATCACCAAGAGCCCCGACCGCCTCAGGATCTCCGAGCACGTGGCCCGCTTCATCCGCGACGCCGGGATCATGCGGGACGGCTTCTCCTTCCAGGCCGGCGCCGGCGGCATCGCCCTGGCCTTCGTGGACTTCCTGCGGGGGATGATGAAGGAGGCGGGAGTGAAGTGCCGCTTCGTGCGCGGCGGCTCCACGCGGTACCTGGTGCAGATGCTCCAGGAGGGGCTCACCGACTACATCCTTGACGGCCAGACCTTCGACCTGGACGCGGTCCGATCGATCGCCTCCGATCCGCGCCACGTCGCGACCTCCCCCTTCACGTCCTACAACTACCACGGCAAGGGGCACTTCGCTTCCATGGTCGACGTGGCGGTGCTGGGGGCGACCGAGGTGGACGTGAACTTCAACGCCAACGTCGTCACCCACTCCGATGGGAAGCTCCTGCACGGCATCGGCGGCTGGCAGAACTGTCTGGCCAGCGGCTGCACCATCCTGGCGGTCCCCTCGTTCCGGGATCGGATCCCGGTCATCGTGGACGAGGTCACCACGCTGGTGGGCCCCGGCGAGCTGATCGACGTGGTGGTCACGGAGCGGGGTATCGCCATCAACCCGCGCCGCGCCGATCTCATCGAGAAGGTGAAGGGTTCGGGGCTTCCGATCCGTCCGATCCAGGAGATCCAGGCCGAGGTGGAGAGGATCTGCGGTGGCAAGCCCCGGAAGGCCCGCTTCACCCAGCGCCCCGTGGCGGTGGTGAAGTGGGTGGACGGCACCCTCCTGGATACGGTCTGGCAATTGGCGGACACGGTCTGACCCGGGTGGCGGGATCAGGCCGTGAGCCCGCCCGTCTCGCGGGAGGGGCTCTCCTCCCTGCCTCCGAACCGCGCGAGCAGGCTTAGTACCGGCCCGGCCATCAGCGTGGTCGTGAGCGCCATCAGGACCATCATGGCGAACATCCTCGGCGACAGGATGCCGAGGTCGTACCCGATGTTGAGGGCGATCAGCTCCATGAGGCCGCGCGTGTTCATCAGGGCGCCGATGGAGAGCGACTCGACCCAGCTCATGCCGGTCCATCGCGCGGCCAGGGCGCTCGCCCCGAACTTGCCAGCGATGGCGACGGTGATGATGCCCGCGCACATGAGCCAGCTTCGCCAGCCGCCGAGCAGGCCGATCTGGGTGCGCAGACCGGTGAAGGCGAAGAAGAGCGGGAGCAGGAATGCCGAGCTGAACGCCTCCAGTCGACCCCTCAGGTAGGGTCGCAGGGTCCCATCCGACGGCATGATCACGCCGGCGAGGAAGGCGCCGAACAGGGCGTGGATGCCGATCATCTCCGTCAGCAGCGCCGAGGCCATGACGAACGCCAGGACGGCCGCCACCAGCTCCTTGTCCGGCGGCCTCGTCGCGGCCGCCTTCCTGATGGCGCGCCCGACACGGGGCGCGAGCACCAGGAGCATGAGGCAGGTGAAGGCCAGCGCGAGCGACACAGTGAGCGCCGCCCCCGTCAATGCGTGAGCCTTCACGATGGCGACCACGAGCGCCAGCAGGCACCAAGCGGTCACGTCGTCCACCGCCGCGCACGCGATCGCGGTGGATCCCAGAGGGGTTCCCGTGAGCCCTTTTTCCTCGAGCACCCGCACGAGCACCGGGAACGCCGTGATGCTCATGGCGATCCCCATGAACAGCGCGAAGGCCGTGAAGGTGACGCCCGGTGGAGCCACCGAGCGATAGATCGTCAGGGAGAACGCCGTGCCCAGGAAGAAGGGCACGATGATGCTGGCGTGGCTGACAAGCACCGCCGCGTGCGCCCTCTCACGCAGGTGCTTGGTGTCCAGGTCGATGCCCACGAGGAACATGAAGAGGATGACGCCGATCTGGCTGAGCAGGTGCAGGGACTCCATCGAGGAAGGCGGAAACAGGAACGACACCGTCGCCGGGGAAAGCATCCCCAGCAACGAGGGGCCGAGGAGGATCCCCGCCAGCATCTCGCCGATCACGGTGGGTTGGCCGAGCCTGTGAAGGAGCGCCCCCACCGCGCGGGAAGCGATGATGATGACGAGCACCTGCAGCAGCAGCACGCTCAGCGGATGCCTCACGTTCTCGAGCAAGGCCCCGGTCACGCCACCGGGCGCTTCGCTCCGGCCCGCGCCGCCCGCTGGCGGAGCCGTGGAGGCCGGGCCGATCTGCGCCCCCGGGATGGGGCCGGGGGGTTGAAGGCCCGAGCCGACATGGAGGATTGCGATGATCCCGGCCCCGAACAGCAGGAGCAGGGTGACGTAGAGCACGAAGTTGCCGCGGGTGGGAGAGCCGTTCGTCACGCGGTCACGCGCGGATGGAGTTTGCTGGCGCAAGGGCCCCTCACGCATTCGCGGTCTTGCCCCCTTCGGGAGGAGAGGAATTCGGATCACGCCTGCCCTGGGGATTGGTGTGCGGTTCGGTTCGTGTCGCCATGACTCCTCCTGGGGTTTTCTCCTCCCCGGAAGCCGGCCTCAAGTTCACAGAAGGGGAGGGGCGGGCAGATTCTAACCCAGGGAACGCCGGCGCAACCGCGAAATTCGCCCTCGCTTCCCTCCGCGGCGCTCAACGGGTAGACTCCGCTTCACGTCGACGCCCGGGGGCCTACCTCTCCCGCCGCGGGACCGGGGGATCCAACGATGGTGAAGTGGAGCACAACCGTTCTGGCCGCCGCTCTTGCCGCGTTCGTCCCCGCACTGGCCGCTGAGAGTCCCCCCGAGGAGGTCCCCCCGGCGCCCGACAGTGCGAGCCAGGCCGTGCCACCGGAGGATCCTCCATTCGACCCGTACTTCCTGGGCTGGGAGTCGGAGCCGACGATGGACTACGGCGGGCGCGATGTCACATCGCTGCATCTCGGCCTGTGCCGCGCGATCGGCACGATGGCCCACGCCGGGCGCAGGCCAATGCTCGCCGCGGCCTGGGAGGTTCCGTTCGGGCTCTTCCTGAGCGTCGTCCAGCACGAGGTCATGGGGCACGGCGGCCGGGCGCGGGAGTTTCACCTGCGCCCGAGCTACGGCGCCGGCCTTGACTTTAGCTTCTACACGACGATCGACAAGGACCCGCAATCCAACGAGGTCACGACCCTCATCGCGGCGGGCGGCACCGAAGCGGACAACATCCTGGCGCGCCGTCTCCTGCTGGACCTCTACAGGCCCGACGGGGCGGAAGGGGCGGTGGTCCCCCTTCTTATCATGGCCAAGATTGACCTGACGCTCTACGCGTTGCAGACGGAGAAGCCTGATCGTCACGACCGCGACCGGCAGAAGGACTTCCAGGATCAGTTCGAGGAAGGGAACGACATGGCCTACTGGATCGTCGGCCGTCAGGCCCAGCGCGTGGGCGCCGATCCGACGATGGTCTGGGAGCAGGACTACAATATCGACTTCAGCGATACGCGGGTCCTCGACACCTGGCGCGACATGCGCGCGACGGCCCTCTGGAACTTCCTCGACCCGGCCGTCGGAGCCTCCGTGTACTCCTGGCTCTCCGACCACCTCAGGAAGGGCTCGCCTCGCATCCGGCCACCGGTCCTCAGGCTCGGGGGCGGATGGGGGCTGACCGCCGCTACGCGCGGCTATCTCGGCCCGGCGGAGGTCAGCCGTTTTCTCGACATCCTGGCCACGACGCCGATCGGGACCATGGGAGCCTACCTGCGCGATCTCGACTCCGCCGATGACCGCACGTACGGGTGGGGGTTCGGCCTGCACCGGGTGAGGCTCGCCCGGTTCATGCAGATGAACCTTCAGGGGGACTCGTGGCGGGAGCCGGAGGCGATCGAGCGCGCGTCGAATGGCTCGCGGTGGAATGGCAGCGCCGAGGTCGAGTTTCTCTTCGCGGATCGCTGGGGGTTCTCGGCGAAGGGCGGGTACAAGAAAGAGGGATTCTATCCCGGCACGCCGATGGACCGTGGGACCTATCTCGGCTTCGGCCTGCGGGGCTCATTCTAGACGCCCGCGTCCTTGTGCCGCGGCTCTCCAGCGTCTAGGATTTGTCCGACGTCAAACGACCGGACATCCCCCGCAGCCGGCCCGGTTTCTTCGCCCCGCGACAATGGAGGAGAGGACCCATGAAGGCAAGCTGCCCGTTGATTATCACGCTCGCGGCTCTCGTCGCGGGCCCGGCATTCGCTTCCGACCACCCCAGCTTCAAAGTGTTCGGCGCGGCATCGTACGTCTCACCGCTGAGCGAGGAGGACGTCGACTTCGGAACGGTCAGGGACTCGGTGAAGGCCTCCGACGAGCTGGGGTGGAACGTGGGGTTCGAGGTCCGATTCAACAGACTCATCGGTCTCGAGCTCGACTACATCAACGCCACCAACGACATCGAGTTCGGCGGAGAGGTGATCGGCGAGGTCAAGATGCAGCCGCTGAGCGCCACGCTCAACTTCCACGTGATACCTACAAGGGTCGTGGATCTCTATCTCGGGCCGACAGCCTCCTACTTCGTCTGGGGCGATACCCACATCGACTCCCTCGGCGACCTGAACTCCGACAACGAGCTGGCCTACGGCGCTTCGGTCGGCCTCGAGATCGGGTTCGGGAAGGTCTTCGCGCTGCTCGGCGGGGTCCGCTGGCTGAAGGTGGACCTCTCGCCCGACACCATCGAGCCGATCGCGGTGAATCCGCTCTTTTCGCGTCTGGGCGTGGCCTTCCGCTTCTGATACCGGGGAGGGGTCGCGGGCGTGCTATCGAGGCTGGAGGGCGCCCTGTTCGACCCAGTGCGCGTAGAGGCGCCGGATGCGGTAGGAGTCGGTGGCCACGGCGGACTCGCAGACGGTGGGTGTGGCGCCCGAGGAGGCTTGTTCCCAGACGGCGTGGAGGAACTCCGACTCCTCGCCGTCGGGTGGGCCGGTAGGCTTGACTCCCGTCGGCTTCATGGAGGCGTCGTCCGGGACGAGGACCCTCGCCTGCTGGAACTCGTCGTGACGGCGCATCGCCTCGAAGACCGCCGGCAGCGGATCGATGAGGGGGGGCCGCGTCCCCGCTTTCTCCGGTGACTCCGCCGGCGCCGCGCGCCGGCTTCTGAACAGAAAGCAACCCGGCACCGGTCTCTCGAAGAGCTGGTAGAGGGCGGTCTCGCCCGTCAGAGCGCCTGCACGGCACTCGCTGATCTTGCCGGCCTCGAAATCGAGCTGTGCAATCGTCCTGTTTTCGCGGTCGGTGAGCGACAGAAGACCGAACATCCGTCCATCGGCGACGTTCTGCAACAGACTCGGCAGCCCGAACAGATCGAGGTCGCCGGAGAAGGTCATGGCCGTCCCCTCGGCCGGCCGCGCCTGGGCTCCGGATCCCGAGAGCGCCTTCTGCGCGGCGCGCGCGAACTCCTGGCCCGGGTACCGCTCGACGATCTCCTCCAGCACCTGCCTCGTAGCGGCGGTCTGCGTCCCGGAGAGCGCCTGCACCAGGTGCAGCACGTGGTCGTTTTTCTTCTGCACCACGAAGCCGAGCACCTTCTTTGGCAGCTCCGCCCGCAGGGTGGCGATGAGGTGCTCGGTCAGCTCCCCGTCGGCCGAGAGATCCTGGCCACCCAGATCGAGCAGCCGCGCCATTGTATCTCCCAGCGCCGGGTCCCGGGACAGCGCGTGGTTGACGACATTGCGCCACGAGTCGGGCGTTCCCATGCGGGCCAGTGTCGATGCGACCCGGTCGAGCAGGATCTTCATCTCCTCGGCGTCGGCGGCGGCGAGCCCTCCACCGACGAGGGTCGCCTCGAATTCGTGCATCCGGGCCATGAGCGCCTGTTCGGCCTTCGTGTGCCGGATCTGGCCCAGCGTTCCGATCGCTTCCTTGATCACGATGAGAGGTGCGCCCCACTTCACGAGGTGGCCCAGCAGGCCGATCTCCTTCTCGGACGCCTCGGACCCGGGGGGCGGGATCCGCCGCAGCAGGAACACGAGGTTGCGCGTGAAGAACCCGTTTCGATCGGGCTCACCCGAGGCCACCCGTTCCGCGATGCGTTCCAGCGCGGCCGCGCGCGCGGCGGGTCCGTGCGCTTCGAGCAGGGAGAGGTACAGCTTGCGCCGATCGCGCTTCTCCTCTCCGTCCAGATCGGTGAGCAGACCGGTGACTCCCAGCGCGGGGAAGAAGTTGAGCACCTTGCGCAGCGGGACATGCGTCTCGCTCTTCTCGGAGAACTCCCGCAGGTATCGGCTCTCGAGAGACTGGTGGGCGCGCTCGCGGACCAGACGCGCGCTCTCGGGATCGACCTTCCGGTCGGCCACGAGCCGCTCGGCCACCTCGAACATGGCCGCCGCCTTCGCGAGCTGCCCTTCGTTGAACTGCTCGATCGCCGCCTGCACCATCTCGCTGAAACGCTTCTTTCCCTCGAGCGGGCTCCCCGCCATCGAGACCAGCCGGCGCATCGCCTCGGCGGATCGACCGCCGGCCGGCTGTGCGCCCGCGGCCCCCGCCACACCCGCCGGTGGAATCCAGCCTGGCAGGCTGCGACCCAGCGCGCGGAACACCTGATCGGTCCGCGCATCGACGCCCATCTGGCTCAGCCGCTGCATGTACTGGTCCAGGTCGGTCCCCGAGCTCGAGTTGAGGGCGGCGGTCGTCAGGATCTGCGTGACGAGCTGACCTCTCAGCTCAGCGCCGGCCGCGCCGGCCGCGGCGCCCCCCTTGGCCTCCCGTTCCAGCCGCTCGACCAGCAGGGCGAAACGCTTCATGCCCCGCGCCGCCTCGGCGCTCAACGCTTCGGATCGCCCCGCCGCGCCGCCGCGCGCGTCCGCGGCTCGGCCCCCCCCCGCGGCCGCGCCGGCACGCATGTGGAGCGCCTGGACGGACGGCAGGAGCTCCGCTTCGGCTGCCCCGAGCCCCTTCAGCGTGGCGCGGAAGCTCTCCCGATCTTCCGGTGGGCACATCTCGACGACGATCTGCCCGAGGGCCTCGACGTACCCCGACACCGAGTCCTTCTTGATGAGATTGAGCTGCGCCATCATGTGAATCTTCCTGATGGCATGGAACAGGTAGTCGGTGGCCGTCACTCCTTCCGCGCCTCCCCGGTGCTGCGTGGCGGCCCAGGACTCGATGGCGGCGGCGGCGAGCCTTGGCGGGCAGGAGATCAGGACCTGGATCGCATCGACCACCATCAGGGGCGCGAGCTGATCGGAGAGGTAGCGCTGCAGGTCGACCAGCGCCTGGCGGACTTCCGGATCCGGCTCCATGCCAGCCAATGTTGTGAACCTCGTAAACTCGCCCCTCATCCGCCGGCTCCCGGCACGCGGGATCCTGTGGACCCAGGCGGAGATAGGGACGGCCCCGACAGGCACTAATCTGGGTTCCGGCCTCGAACGAGGCAACATTCAGGGGATGTGGGACCCCGCCTTCGCCTCCGGGCTCTTTCAGACGGGCGTGGTCCCGGCCTGCTTTGGGTGGTGGTAGACTGGCCGGGATTCCGGACGGCCACTGGTCCCGGCGCGCCGTCCCTTCGGGAGAGCCCGCAGCCCCCTCGCGACTCTGCTCGAGCCCCGCCTCCAACCCGGGAGTCCCGGCGTGTATCCAGTTTGCACAACCCGTCCAGGGAGGCTTATAGTCGGGCGATCTCAGCAGGAGTCGGGTGTCATGAGAAGAAGGACCATGGGCAGCCTCGCGGCCGTGGCGGTCGCGGCCTCGTCGCTTGCGGTGGGCTGCCGGAACGACCCCGCGGCCGGGACGGCCGCCGGCGAGGACCGGGCGGCGACACGCCAGGTGCGCGTGGCCCCTACCCGCGTCGGCACCCTCCCGCGCGTCGTCACGGTGAGCGGGACCCTCGCGGCCGAGGACCAGGTGGCGCTGGGGATGAAGGTGGCGGGGCGGCTCAGCGAGATCGCGGTGGACCTCGGGAGCAGGGTCGCCAGGGGCCAGGCGCTCGCGCGGCTGGTCTCCACCGATTTCGAGCTTCGCGTGAGTCAGGCGCAGGCCGCCCTCCAGCAGGCGCGCTCCCGCCTGGGCCTGGCGCCCGGCGCCGCGGACGACGTGGTCGATCCTGATGAGACTCCGTTGGTGCGTCAGGCGCGCGCGGTCCTCAACGAAGCGCGGCTGGGACTCGATCGCGTGCACAGGCTGATGGACGACCAGCTCGTCTCACGCGCGCAGGTCGACGCGGCGGAGGCGGCGTTCGCGGTCGCCGAGGGGCGCTATCAGGATGCTCAGGAGGAGATCCTCAACCGGCAGGCGGTCCTGGCCCAGCGCCGCACGGAGCTGGAGCTCGCGCGCCAGCAGCTCACGGATTCGGTCCTGCACGCGCCCTTCGAGGGCGCCGTGCGCGAGCGGCACGCTTCGCCGGGACAGTTCGTGGCCGCCGGAGAGCCGGTGGTGACGCTGGTGCGGGTGCACCCGCTCCGGTTGCGGCTGGCCGTCCCCGAGCGGGACTCGGCGGGACTGCGCGCGGGCCAGGAAGTGCGCCTGACCGTGGAGGGGGACGAGAGGCCCCGCACGGGACGCGTGGCGCGGCTGAGCCCGGCCATCACCGAGACGAGCCGGACACTCATGGTGGAGGCCGAGGTGCCGAATCCGGATGGCGCGCTGCGTCCCGGCGCCTTCGCCTCGGCGCAGATCGTCACCACCGCCGACCAGCCGGTGATCCTCGTGCCCGCCTCCTCAATCATCACCTTCGCCGGCATCGAGAAGGTGCTCGTCGTGGTGGACGGTAAGACCGTGGAGAAGCGCGTCCGCACGGGGCGCCGGGCGGAGAGCCAGGTCGAGATCCTCGAAGGGCTGGAGGCCGGCGAAGACGTGGTGGTGGAGCCCGGGGACCTCGCCGGCGGCCAGGCCGTGGCCGTGGTGGACTGAAGCGCCATGCAGAGACTCGCGGAGATCTGCATCCACCGCCCCGTCTTCGCCACGATGATCATCATGTCGCTGGTGGTGGTCGGCATCGCCGGCTACGTCCAGCTCGGAGTGGATCGCTTCCCCTCGGTCGACCTGCCCACCGTGAGCGTCCGCACCACGCTGCCCGGCGCTTCCCCCGAAGAGGTCGAGTCGGAGCTGTCGGAACGGATCGAGCAAGCCGTCAACACGGTCGAGGGGATCACGGAGCTGCGGTCCATCTCGGGACAGGGCAACTCGATCGTGGTCGTCACTTTCAACCTCGATCGCGACGTCGACGCCGCGGCGCAGGACGTGCGCGACCGGGTCTCCGCCATCCAGCGCGACCTGCCGCCGGACACCGAGCCGCCGATCGTGGCCAAGCTCGACAACGACACGACACCCGTGCTGACGCTCGCGATCTCGGCCGACCGCTCGCTGCGCGAGCTGACAGAGATCGCCGACCGGACGGTCAAGGTCCAGCTCGAACGGTCGGCGGGCGTGGGGGAGGTGCGGCTGGTGGGGGGCCTGGAGCGGGCTATCAACATCGAGATAGAGGCGGACCGTCTCGCGGCCTACCAGATACCGATCAGCGCCGTGCGGGAGGCCCTCCGGCGCCAGAACTCCGACGTGCCGGGGGGCAACGTGACGGCGGGCGCCCGCGAGTCGGTGTTGCGCACGATGGGACGCATCGCCGATCCGAGGGGATTCGACGACCTGGTGATCGCCACGGTGGACGGCGCCCCCATCCGTGTCCGGGACATCGGCCGGGCCGAGGACGGCACCAAGGAGCAACGCTCCGCGGCGCGCCTCGACGGGGTGCCCACCGTCACTCTGGAGGTGCGTCGCCAGGCGGGCGCCAACACGGTGGCGGTGATCGAAGCGGCGAAGGCCGGTCTGGAGCGGATCGCGGCGCAGCTTCCCGCCGACGTGCGTCTCGTGCCCATCCGCGATCAGTCGCGATACATCTACAGCGCGCTGCACGAGATCGAGCTCCACCTGGTCCTCGGCAGCATCCTGGCCTCGCTGGTGGTGCTGGCGTTCATGCGGAGCTGGCGGTCCACCCTGATCGCGGCGGTGGCGATCCCCGCGTCGGTCATCTCCAGCTTCGGGATGATGTGGGCCCTCGGCTTCACGCTCAACAGCGTGACGATGCTGGCCCTGGTGCTGATGGTGGGCGTGGTGATCGACGACGCCATCGTAGTCCTCGAGAACATCTTCCGGTTCGTGGACGAGAAGAGGATGAATCCCTTCGAAGCCGCCCGCGCGGCCACCGCCGAGATCGGGCTGGCGGTGATGGCGACGACCTTCAGCCTCGTGGTGATCTTCGTGCCGGTGTCGTTCATGTCGAGCATCTCGGGCCGATTCCTCTACCAGTTCGGGATCACCGCCTCGGTGGCCGTGCTGGTGAGCCTGCTGGTGTCGTTCACACTGACCCCGATGATGAGCGCGCGCCTGCTGCGGACCGAGGACGCGCGGGCGGGAGGGGGTGCGCTGCGGCCGGTCGCTTCTCGCTCGGGTCTCTACGGGCACATCGACCGCGAGTACGAGCGCTTGCTGGCCTGGTCGCTGGGCCACCGCCGGACCGTGGTCTGGATCGGGCTCATCGTGGCGGCCTCCGCGGTGCCCCTCTATGGACTGGTGCGCCAGGAGTACATCCCCAGCCAGGTGGACGAGGCCGAGTTCGACGTCAACGTCTCCGCGCCAGAGGGGACCAGCCTGGCTTCGATGGACGAGATCATGAGGGCGATCGAAGGGGAGCTGAAGGCGACGCGCGGGGTGAGGCTGGTCCTGTCGTCATCGGGGGGCGGGTTTTTCGGCGGTGTGAACCAGGGGAACGCCTACGTGAGGATCGCCGATCACTCTGAGCGGATCTTCTCGCTCGGGCGGCTCTGGCGGGAGCTTCTACACGGAACTCCGCTCCACGCCTTCACGCAGAACTACTCGCAGCAGGACGTGATGGTTGAAGTCCGGCGGCGCCTGAGCAGGTTCAGGGACGTGCGGACTTCCGTGCGCAACGCCCCTGCCTTCAACCTTGGCGGCGGCAACTTCGAGATCGATTTCGTGCTGCGCGGGCCGGACCTGGTGGCCCTGTCCGGCTACGCCGAGCAGCTGAGGGCGCGCTCGCCGGAGCTCGGCATCGTGGACGCGGACACGACCCTCAAGCTCGACAAGCCCGAGCTGCGGGTGGTGATCGACCGCGCGCGCGCGGCCGACCTCGGCGTCGACACGCAGGAGATCGCCCAGGCGCTGCGCCTGATGGTGGGGGGAGATCAGGAGGTCTCACGTTTCCGGGACCTGTCGGTCGACCAGGACTACGATGTCCAGCTCAGGCTGGCGGAGCGCGATCGCGGCGACCCGGAGACGATCTCGCGCCTGTACGTGGCGGGCCGGGCCGGTGCGTTGAACCGGCTGGACAACCTGGTCACAATCCAGCCCACCCGGACGGCCTCGCGAATCGACCGGCTCGACAGGCGCCGGCAGGTGAGCCTGCGGGCCCAGGTCGCGCCGGGCTACGCGCTGGCCGATCGCCTGGCGGCGCTAAGGGAGGCGGCCCGCGAGATGGCCCTCCCGCCGGCGTACTCGACCGCGGTCTCCGGCCGGGGGCGCGAGCTGGAGAGGACGTTTCGCGAGTTCATCTGGGCCTTCGCGCTGTCGGTCGTCCTCATGTACATGATCCTGGCCGCGCAGTTCGAGAGCTTCGTTCATCCGTTCACCATCCTGCTCTCGCTGCCGCTGTCGGTCCCGTTCGCGCTCCTATCGCTCTGGCTCACGGGCAAGACACTGAACCTCTACTCCGCGCTGGGCATCCTGGTGCTCTTCGGCGTCGTGAAGAAGAACGCCATCCTGCAGATCGATCACATGAACCAGCTTCTGCTGGAGGGGATGGAGCGACGGGCAGCCATCATCCTGGCCAACCGCGACCGGCTGCGGCCGATCCTCATGACCACGCTCGCGCTGGTGGCGGGGATGCTGCCGCTCGCGCTCGGTTCGGGACCCGGGGCGGAGGAGCGCAGGGCCGTGGCCGTGGTGGTGATCGGGGGGCAGATGCTCTGTCTGATACTGACGCTGCTGGTGACGCCGGTGGCCTATTCCTATCTGGAGGATCTCAGTCGCGCGCTCCCGGGGCGGCGCGTCCCGGGCCGGGAGAGGGTCGAGGGCGTGGATCTCCCCGCCGGGCTCGCGCGCGGCCCGGCCGGAGCCGACGCCCCGCCGAGCTGAGAGGATTCCCCCGGGTCTCCCCAACGAACCGGCAAACCTAGTAAACTGTCCACCCACACCCGCCGGCCGGCCTGTCCGGGGCGGGGGATGAGGGATTCGATGAGCATCGCGCCAGAGAAAATGCCGTCCAATGAGGCCCTGCTCGCGTGGGTCCGGGAGATGGCAGGGTTGTGCCAGCCGGACCACGTGCACTGGTGCGACGGCTCCGAGCAGGAATTCGACGCCGTGTGCCGGCAGATGGTGGAGAGCGGGACGTTCATCCGGCTCAACGAGAAGATCCGTCCGAACAGCTTCCTCTCCCGATCCGATCCGTCCGACGTGGCGCGCGTCGAGGACCGGACCTTCATCTGCTGCCGCAACCCCGACAACGCCGGCCCCACCAACAACTGGGTCGACCCGGTGGAGATGAAAAAGACCCTGCGGGGTCTCTTCGCCGGCTGCATGAAGGGACGCACGATGTACGTGATCCCCTTCAGCATGGGCCCCCTGGGCTCGCCCATCGCCCAGATCGGCGTGGAGCTCACCGATTCGCCCTACGTGGTCGTCAACATGCGGATCATGACCCGCATGGGGTCGAAGGTGCTCGACGTGCTGGGCGGCGGCGCCTTCGTCCCCTGCATGCACTCGGTCGGGATGCCGCTCGCGGCGGGCCAGAAGGACGTCCCCTGGCCGAGCAACCCAGATACCAAGTACATCGTCCATTTCCCCGAGGAGCGGTCCATCTGGTCCTACGGCAGCGGTTACGGCGGCAACGCGTTGCTGGGCAAGAAGTGCTTCGCCCTGCGAATCGCCTCCACCATGGGGCGCGACGAGAACTGGCTCGCCGAGCACATGCTCATCATGGGGGTGGAGTCGCCCGATGGGAAGAAGACCTACGTGGCGGCGGCCTTCCCGAGCGCCTGCGGCAAGACAAACTTCGCCATGCTCGTGCCCCCCGACGCACTCAAGAGCTGGAAGGTCTGGACCGTCGGCGATGATATCGCCTGGATCAAGCCGGATGCCGGCGGGATCCTGAGGGCCATCAACCCGGAGGCGGGCTATTTCGGTGTCGCCCCGGGCACCTCCTACGCGACCAACCCCAACGCCATGGAGACGTGCCGGGCCAACTCCATCTTCACCAACGTGGCGCTCACGGACGAGGGGGACGTGTGGTGGGAGGGGATGACCGAAAAGCCGCCGGCGCATCTCGTCGACTGGACCGGAAAGGACTGGATGCCCGACTGCGGGCGCAAGGCGGCCCATCCCAACGCCCGGTTCACCGCTCCGGCCTGGCAGTGCCCGACGATCGATCCGGAATGGGAGAACCCCGCGGGCGTCCCCATCAGCGCATTCGTGTTCGGTGGGCGCCGCGAGCAGACCATCCCGCTGGTCTACCAGGCCTTCAACTGGAATCACGGCGTCTACCTGGGCGCCACCGTCGCATCGGAGACGACCGCCGCGGCCGCCGGCGAGGTGGGCAGGCTGCGGCGCGACCCGATGGCGATGCGTCCCTTCTGCGGCTACAACATGGGGGACTACTTCCGTCACTGGCTCAAGATGGGCAAGCGCATCTCGGAGACGCCGCGCATTTTCCACGTGAACTGGTTCCGGAAGGACGAGAAGGGGAGCTTCATCTGGCCCGGTTTCCGGGAGAACATGCGGATCCTCAAATGGATCGTCCAGAGGGCGAACTTCGGAGCCAAGGCCAAGGAGACCGCCATCGGCTGGCTGCCGCGTTACGAGGACATCGACTGGTCGGGGCTCGATTTCCCGCGCGGCAAGTGGAACGAGGTCATGGCGATCGATCGGGCGACCTGGAAGCTTCAGACGCTGCAGCACGAGGAGCTCTTCCTGGAGCTGAGCGAGCACATCCCCAAGGAGCTCATCTTCGAGCGGGAGATGCTCGTATCGCGGCTCTGAGGGCCGTCCGGTGTCCACCGGCGGGCGGTTATTGCACGCGCCGGCTTTGACGCTGGAGATTCTCGTCCGATTGGTTTAGACTGCCGGCCGCTGCAGTTGGTTTCTTGCCACCCATGAGGGGCCTCCCATCGCAACCATCGGCAATCTGATCTGTCTCACTCCACGCGACTCCTACATTGTGGACGCGCCGGCGACCCGACGCGGGCTTCTGGGCCGCATCGAGCGCTCGACCGGGCCCTTCGTCCGCAGCCCCGGCATCGCATTTCCGTACCTGATCGGATTCTTCCGCAAGAACGGGGTCATCGATGATTCCACGCGCGTCGTGGTCCAGCACGACAAGATCGAGGGACCGACCTCGTTCGAAGAGATTCTGGATGAGAAGGTGGAGCTTCCCCGGGGCGACCACGATGTCCTGTTCATCACGGCCTACACCAACTCCGTCCGGGAGGCCTACAGGAGGGCGCGGGAGGCGCGGCGCACCTATGCCGCCGCGGGCAAGAAGCTCACCGTCGTCCTCGGTGGTCCCCACGCATCGGCCATGCCGGCCGAGGCCACGCGGTTGAATCATCTCGACGCCACGGTCACGGGCGAGGGGGAGTGGGCGGCCTCCACGTTGCTGAACGACATCAAGGAGGGGCGGCCGGTCCAGCCGACCTACGCGGCCGGCTTCAACCGGATCCGGGATCGCGGCGCGCTGTCGCTCGACATGAGCATCTGGCGCGGCTTGAGAAACGCGCCGCAGCAGGTCGTCGCCTCCACGCACTTCGCGCGGGGCTGCAAGCTCGACTGTCACTTCTGCGCCGTCTTTCTGACGAACGGGCCCACGGTCAGGAACCGCGACGTGGTCGATGTCGTGGAGGAGATCCGGAGCCAGGGGCCGGCCATCACCCGCGAAACGATCGATCAGATGGGGCCCGGCGTCTTCAACGCGATCCTCCGCGCCCTCGTCAAGCTCCCGGTCATCGGCCCCCGCTACGGCGACCGCATGATCGCCCGTCTCGGCCCGGGGTTCACCGACGAGATCTTCTTCTGGGACGACAACCTCTACAACGCCGCCGGGTCGGCCCGGGCGCTCTTCGAGGCGATACGCCCCCTCGGGCGCCCCTGGGCGGCGGAGCTGACCATCGACATCGCCGAGAAGCCGGAGCTCCTGGAGCTGGCTCATTCGAGCGGATGCCGCGCCCTCTTTCTGGGGATCGAATCGGTCAACCAGACCGCGATCGACGGGCTCAACAAATGGTCCAACGACACCAAATCGCTCGGAGAGATGGTCAAGCGCGTGCACGACGCGGGGATCAACATCATGGGATCCTTCGTGTTCGGGTTGGAGGGCGACGATCCCGCGGTCTTTGATCGGACCCTCGACTTCATCTACAAGACGGGGATCGATCTGGTCGTGGCCAACATCATCCAGCCCTATCCGGGCACCGGGACCTTTCAGGACGCCGTGGCCGCCTCCAGTTTTCTTCCGCGGGCCGCCTGCCCACCGGGCTCCGATGTGGCGATGGACTACAACTGGCCGCTTTTCGACGGCGCCCATGTCCTCGTCAACCCCAGGAGCATGACCGAGGAGCAACTGCAGGACGGTTATTTCTACTTTCTGCGCGAGGCGTATTCCCTGACCGGCATCGCACGCCGTTTCCGCGGTGCGCCGTCAGACCTGAGGTGGGCGTTCACCCACTTCGCCCACAACTACCTGCTGAGCCGCTACGGCATGTCCAAGACGGCCTACGCGCTCGAGAGCAAGGGCGCGTCACCGGCGGCAGGCGAGACTCCCGTGGAAGATGCGGGCAGGGAGGCTGACCTGAGCACCCCGACCGCACCCCGCGCCGCCGAGCCCGGGTAACGGAAAGTCACCTCCGCCAGGCGCCGTCCCATCCCTCCGGAACGAATCCGACCCGCCGCGCCGTCCTTGTGAGTTATGCTGTCGGAATCATCCGTCGTTCGGGGGGAGGCCGATGGACCGCGCGGTCAGTTCGGGAGGAGGTGCCGGCCGCACGCCCCGGCTCCGCGCGGGTGCCCGCGGCTTGCGCCAGGGGGCCGCAATGGGATCCATCGTCGCGCTCGCGTGGGCCGGGCTGATGGCCGCCGGCTGCTCCGGCCCCGAGGGGTCTGGATCCGGCGGTCGGCTCTCGACGAGGCGTGTCCACGACGGCGGCCGGGCCGGTCCGACCTTCACGGATGTGACCGATCGCGCGGGCGTGGGGTTCGTGCACCACAAACCCGTTTTCGAGGACAAGGTGAGGAACATCGAGCCATGGCTGGCGTCCGTGGGAGCGGCGGCCGCGGCGGGGGACTATGACGGGGACGGGAACGTCGACCTGTACGTCACCAACTCGCGCCTCGGATACACGAACGCGCTCTACCACAACAACGGCGACGGCACGTTCACCGACGTCGCGGCCGCGGCCGGCGTGGCCGACGTCAACGAGAGCGACGGCCTCTCGATGGATGCGGTCTGGGGCGACTACGACAACGACGGCGACGAGGACCTCTACCTCGTCAAGTGGGGCCGCAACCTGCTGTTCCGCAACGAGGGGAACGGACGCTTCATCGACGTGACCGCCGAGGCGCGGGTGGGGGATTGGGGCAATGGAAACGCCGCCATCTTCTTCGACTACGACGGCGATGGGTGGCTGGATCTGTACATCGGCAACTACTTCCGCAACGTCGACCTCTGGCGTCTGCCCGACACGCGCATCATGCACAACTCGTTCGAAAGCGCACGGGACGGCGGGACCAACGTCCTCTACCACAATCTGGGAGACGGCACGTTCGCCGATGTCTCGGTGGAGGCGGGCGTGGCCGACACGGGCTGGACGCTCGATGTGGGCGCGGCCGACTACGACAACGATGGAGACATGGACCTGCACGTGGCCAACGACTTCGGACCGGACAAGCTCTACCGCAATGAAGGCAAGGGGCGGTTCACCGACGTCTCCGCGGCGAACCTCGGCGTCGACACCCGCAAAGGGATGAACTCCGAGTTCGGGGACTTCAACAACGACGGCTTTCTGGACCTCTACGTCACCAACATCATGACGAAGGACTACCTCAAGGAAGGCAACATGCTCCTGCGCAACAACGGCGACGGCTCCTTCTCCGACATCGCGCCCGAGGCGGGGGTGGCCGACGGCGGCTGGGGCTGGGGCGCCAAGTTCCTCGACTACGACCTCGACGGCGACCTCGACATCTACACGGTCAACGGATTCGTCTCCCAGCGGCGCGGCGAGGAGTACTGGTTCGATCTGGCCACGGCCGTGACGGAGCCGGACTTCGATTCCACCGACGCGCGGCAGTGGCCCGTCATCGGCGACAAGAGCCTGTCGGGCTACGAGAAGAACCGGTTCTTCCGCAACGAGGGGCGCGAGAGCTTCGTGGAGGTGGCCGCACAGATCGGCCTGGCGAACGAGGGAGACGGGCGCGGCCTCGTCGTCTTTGACTATGACAACGACGGCGACCCGGACCTCTACGTTGTCAATCAGAACCAGAAGGCCGCCCTCTATCGCAACGATCAGGACGGCCGTGGCCGATGGATCGGCTTCTCGGTCGCGGGTCGAGCAAGCGGGGTGGGCACGAGATTCACGCTGGTGACGGACGGCGGCCGTCAGATCCGCGAAATCGACGGCGGAAACGGCTACGCGTCCCAGAGCGATCGGCGCGTCTACTTCGGGCTGGGTCCGAACGCCCGTGTCGTGCGCGTGGAGATCCGCTGGCCGGACGGCGGGACACGGACGCTGGAGCACCCCGCCATCAACACGCTCCACGCTCTGGCGATGCCATAGGGTCCGGCGGCTGCCGATGCGCTGGCGCGTGGTCCTGACGATCCTCGCGGCGGCCGGCCTGCTGGCCGGGGCGGCCGCGGGGCTGTCGTGGTGGCGGAGCGCGCGCGAGGCCCGAACGATCGCCCTGCTGCGCGACAAGCTCGGGGCTCAGCCGGGCGAGCCGGCCGAGCACCACTGGCTCGGGCTGCGCCTCGCGGATCAGGGGCGGCAGGACGAGTCCCTCGCCCACCTTGAGATCGCGGCGGAGCGGAACCCGACAGACCTGAGGTTCGGCAATGACCTGCGTCTGGCGTGCATCCGGTTCGGCCGGTACGACAGCGGGATCGCCTTTCTCGAGAGCCTCGTCGAGAAGCACCCCGATCTGCCCGAACCCCTTCTTCAGCTCGCCCTCTCCTACATCGACAAGATGCCCGATCACATGATGGGGATCGTGGGCCAGGGCAAACTCTCGAAACAGTCGATCGCCCTGCTGACGAGGATCCTCGAGGGCGGACGCCCGAGAGACGCCCAGGTGACCTGGGCGGCTCTCTACGCGCTCGGGATGAACCACCTCTACTGGCCCAAGGCGCTGGGCCACGCGCCCCTCTCGGTCGACGCATTCGAGAGGTGCATCCTGCACCAGCGGACGTCCCTGGGGGGCCCTGAGCCCTACTTCATCCTCCCCTACCTCGGCCTGGGGGACGCCCTCGTGAAGGCCCGGAAGCACCAGGAGGCGCGGCGCGTCTGGACGGTGGCGCAGACGCTCCTTGGACGCGACGAGCGGCTGGTCCGGCGCCTGTCGATCGAGGATGACGAGGCCCTGACGGAGCTCGTCGACGAGACGCGGGGTCTGGGAGTGGTCGTGGACACCGATCTGGCGGTGCTGTGGGGCCGCAAGCCGTGACGCGGCGCGCGGCTCCGTGCGCGGCGCTGATGATCCTCGTCTCCTGCGCGCCCCATCCGCCGACGCCGGCGCAAGCGACGGCGGCCCGCCACCACAACAACCTCGGCGTGGCCCTTCTGGATCATGGGGACCAGGAGGAGGCCGTCTCGGAGTTCAGGGCCGCGCTGGCCGCGTGGGACGGCTCGGTCACCGCGCGAGTGAACCTGGGCATCGCGCTTTACTACGGCAACGACCACCCGGGGGCGGCTGAGGCCCTGGAGGCCGCATTGAGATCGGTCCCCGAGGAGCCACGGGCCCACTACATGCTGGGGCTCCTCAACTATTACCACACCGCGCGGTACGACGAGGCGGTCAGACACTTCGAGGAGGTCGCGCGCCTCGATTCGACGGATCCCTGGACCCGGTTCTACCTGGGGCTCTCGCTGAGCCGGTCGGGCCGCGCCGGGGAGGCGGTTCCCCAGCTGCGCCGCGCCGCCGGGCTCGACCCGGGCCACCAGGCGGCGATCTACCAGCTCTCGCTGGCGCTTCGAGGCCAGGGTCTGACCCGGGAGGCCGACGAGGCGCTCGAACGCTTCAAGAAGCTGCGCACCGAGTTTCCCGCGTCGGCCACACCCGGCGTCGGATACATGGAGCAGGGACGCAATGCCGAGGCGGCCGCCGAGACCGAGATCGACCGGCGCGCATTGCGATTCGTGCCCGCGGGGGCGGCGGCGCCGGCCGCGTTCGACCGTGGGCGGGTCGCGATGGCCACGCGGCTCGAAGGGGACCTCGACAATGACGGCACCGAGGAGACCCTCGCGCTGGAGGCGGGGCGGATCGTGCTGCGGGGAGGGGGGGCCGGCGGCGGTCCGGATCTGACCGACGGCGCCGGTCTGCGCCTGGAGGAAGGCTCGCGCGCCACGGCGGCCGCCCTCGCCGACGTCGATCACGACGGGGACCTGGACCTGCACGTGACGCGTGACGGGCAGCCCGACCTCATGTTCCGCAACGACGGCAAGGCGCGCTTCACCGAGATCGCGCGACAGGCCGGCGTGGAAGGAGGCGAGGCGCGCAAGACGGGCGTGGCCTTTGGCGATTTCGACAACGACCGCGCGATCGATTTCTGCGTGTCGAGGGACGGCGGGACGCCGTTCCTCTTCGTCAACAATCGGGATGGGACCTTCGCCGAGCGCGGCGCCGAGGCGGGGCTTTCGGGACTTGGGGCGGGCACCGGCGTGGCGGCCGGTGACGTCAACCAGGACGGATATCTCGACCTGCTCTTCGCGACCCCATCGGGTCGGCCCGCGCTCTTCCTCGGGCGCCGTGGCCTTTCCTTCGAGCGGCTCGGAGAGGAATCGGCCCCGGGCCCCGTGCCGGGGGCCGACCCGCGCTGCGCCTTCCACGACGCAGACCTGGACGGGGACCTCGACGTGGTCTGCGCCGACGCCGCATCGGTGGATCTGGGAGCATCGGTGGTCCTCTTCCTGAACGAGTCGATCCGCTCCGAGGCGGGCCGGTCCCTGACCGTGAAGGTCCACGGTCTCATCCACCCGCAGGTCCTGAGCAACTTAAGCGGGATAGGAGCGCGGGTCGAGGTCCGCGCGCCCGGAATGTGGCTCATCCGCGACGTGCAGGCGGGCACCGGGCTGCGGGTCGGGACCGGGAGCGTGCTGACATTCGGGATGGGCGACACGGAGCGGCTCGACTTCATCCGCGTCCAGTTTCCCTCCGGTGTGCGCCTGACGCGCCGGGAGGTCGCCTCGGGACAGACGCTCGAGCTTCAGGAGCCGGCCGGCAAGTTCAGCTCGTGCCCGATGATCTACTCCTGGGACGGGGAGCGGTTCGTTTTCGTCAACGACGCGCTTGGCTTCGCCGCGATGGGGGAGTGGGAGCCCCCGGGCGGGTGGTCCCGGCCCGACCCGGACGAGTGGGTCAAGATCGAAGGCGGACGTCTGCGGCCCCAAGCCGGCCGGGCCCTCGTGCGGTTCGTCAACCAGCTCGAGGAGGTCAGCCTCTCGGACACCCTCCGCCTCGTTGCGGTCGACCACCCGGCCGACGTCGAGGTCTTCCCGGACGAGCCGAATCGATCCGCCGGGCAGGACGTCAACCCCCCCGCGCTGCGCGCCGTGCGGCACCTGCGGCCGCCCCTGTCGGCGAAGGACGACCACGGTCACTCGGTCCTCGATTTGCTCGCCAGGATCGACGGGCGGTATCAAGACGACTTCCCGCTGATGCCCTACCGCGGGTTCGCCCGACGACACAGCCTCGAGATCGATCCCGGCCCCATCCATGGGGATCCGCCGGTGCTTCTGCTTCACGGCTGGACCGACTGGGGGAGCTCGTCGTCGCTGCGGGCGGCCTGGCAGGCCGGCATCACGCCGGAGCCGGTCTCGCTGGAGGCGGCGGGACCCGGCGGCTCGTGGAGGATCACCGAACCGGACATCGGCATGCCCGCCGGCCTGCCCCGCACTCTGGTCGTGCCCCTCTCCCACGGGAGCGATCGACGCATCCGGATCCGCACCAACCTCGTGATCTACTGGGACGCCATCATGGTGGGAGACGAGGCCCCTCCGGACGACCTGCGCCTCGCCGAGCTGCCCCTTTCGGAAGCGAGGCTCGGTTGGATCGGATATCCGGAGCCGGCAGAACGCGCCCGCACGGCCCTCCCCTCCACCCCTGCGTCCTATGACTACCTGCGGCGGTCCGCCGGCGCCCCGTGGGGGCGGATCCGCGGCGCCTTCACGCGCTACGGCGACGTCACCGAGCTGCTGAGGCGGCGAGACGATCGGTTCGTCGTGATGAATCACGGCGAAGAGATCGCCCTGACGTTCGACGCGAGGAGGCTGGGGCCCCCTCCTGTCGGGTTCCGCCGCGACTTCCTGCTGTTTGTCGACGGTTACGGCAAGGACATGGAGATCAACTCCGCCCGCCCGTCAAGCGTCGCCCCGCTGCCCTACCACGCCATGCAGGGGTATCCGTATCCCGCCGGGCAGGGGCCCGAACCGGAGGCGCTCGACTACCTCCTCGAATGGAACACGCGCCCGCGGTAGGTCCGGATACCCAGATTCCTCGTGACCTCGGCCCGCCGGGAGGCGTATACTCTGATCCGCAAGCCATCATTGACGGCCGCAGGCGCTATCCCTTGTCGCTCTCCCGATGGCGGGGGGGCACCGTGGGGGAGAGGGATGCCCACCAGCACACGAATCCGCGAGGAAGTCCGCCAGATCGTCGCGCGGATCGCCGAGATCCCGGTGGAGCGAGTCTCCGAGCAGGCCACCCTCGAGTCGCTCGGGGTCGACTCGCTGGACGGTCTCAAGATCGTCGTCGAGGTCGAGAAGCGCTACGGGATCGAGATCCCGGAATCCGAGATCAACAGGATCCGCACGATGCCCGACATCTTCGCGTTGGTGGACGCGCACGCGTCCGAGGTCTGACTCCGTGCCGGCTGACCCGAGGCGGCCTTGCATAACCGGCATGGGGCTCGTCACCCCCATCGGAGCGGACCTCGACACGTTCTGGCGCGCTCTGCTGGAGGGCAGGTCGGGGGCCGGCCCGGTGCGTTCGTTCGACACCTCGAGCCTGAAGCGCTCGGTCGGATGCGAGGTGGGTCCCTACGTGCTCCCGCAGCCCATACGCCGGCACGTCCGGGGGGGCCGCTGCACGGAGCTGGCGCTCCTGGCCGCGTCGGGAGCCGTGAGCTCTGCGGGGCTCGACGGCTCGCTCGCAGGGCGGGCCGACGCCGCCATCGTCGTCGGGACCACGATGGGGGACGTGACACAGTTCGAGCAGGACCGGGCGGCGCACCCGGAACGCAAGGCGGACGAGAGGGATGTCGGCACGCTCGCCAACAGACCTCTCGACCTGATGGGGCGCTGCATCGCCGCGATGCTCGAGGTGACGGGCAACGTCGTGACGGTCCCCGCCGCGTGCGCCGCAGGCTCCTACGCGATCGGGGTCGCGACCTCCCTCGTCGCCTGTGGCAGGGCGCGCGTCGCGGTGGCGGTCGGGTGCGAGGCCTTCTCCCGGCTCGCCTTCGTGGGGTTCGCGCGAATGCACGCCATGTCGAGCGACGTCTGTCGCCCGTTCAGTCTGGAGCGGCCGGGGCTCCTGCTGGGTGAAGGGGCGGGAGCGGTTGTGATAGAGACGCTGGGAGAGGCCGCGGCTCGCGGCGCCGGGCCCCTCGCTTTCGTCGATGGGTTCGGCCTCTCCTGCGACGCACACCACGTCACCGGCCCGCATCCGGAAGGGGCGGGCGCGGCCCGCGCGGCGCGCGACGCGATCCGCCGCGCCGGGCTCCGACCGGATCAGATCGACTACGTCAACGCCCACGGGACCGGAACGCCGCTCAACGACAGGACGGAGAGCCTCGCGATGCACGGGGTGTTCGGTGAGGGCGCGCGACGGGTCCCCATTTCCTCGATCAAGGCGCTGACGGGCCACATGATGGGGGCGGCCGGCGCGGTGGAGGCGATCGCCTCCGTCCTGGCGATGCGTCATTCGGTGATCCCGCCCACCTGGAACTGGACCGGTCCGGACCCTCAGTGCGATGTCGACTGCGTTCCCAACGAGCCTCGCGAGACGCGTCTCCGGCACGTCGTGTCGAACTCCTATGCCTTCGGCGGCAACGACGCGAGCCTCGTCCTCTCCTCGACGGTCGCGTGAAGGGAGTGCCGGGAGGATGAGCCGTGATTGGGTTGTGACGGGCGTCGGGATGGTGAGCGCCGCGGGAGACACACCGGGTTCTCTCTTCGGCGCGCTGATCGACCGCGTGCCGCTCCTCGTGAAGCAGGCCGGGACCTCGGGGGGCGGGGAAGCGGGACCGGCCCCCGCGATCCCGATTCGCGGGTTCGTTCCCAGGCATTACCTCGACCGGAAGGGTCTGGGCAACCTGTCGCGGACATCACAGCTCGCCTGCGCCGCCGCGTCGCGTCTGGCGGCTGGTCTCGCCGGCGTGCCTCCATCGGACATCGGGGTGGTCTTCGGAACGGCATGGGGGAGCCTGAAGACGGTCGTCGACTTCGAGCGTGCGAGCTATGTGGAGGGGTCGCGGTTCGTCGACCCGTTTCTCTTCGCGGAGACCGTCCCCAACGTCCCCTCCGGACAGATCTCGATCTTCTTCGGCTGGTCGGCCTGCAACATGACCGTTTCCTCGGGGAGCGCCTCGGGGCTTGCCGCCCTTTGCACCGCGATCGACCTGCTCGAAGAGGGCCGGGCGGGACTGGCCGTCGCGGGCGGGGGGGACGAGCTGAACCCTCCGCTTCTGCGCACGCTCCTGGCGGAAGGCAAGGTCGGCGCGAACGGAGACTCGTTGCCGTTTGCCGGCCGTGGCCTCGGCCCGGCCGGCAGCGAGGGAGCCTGTCTGATCGCGGTGGAGGCGCGCGACCAGGCCGAGGCGCGAGGTGCCGCGACGATCGCCCGCGTGCTTTCCCACGAGCAGCGCTTCGCGGGGACGCAGGGCGACGCAGGGACTGAGCCCGCCGGCCTGCTTCGCGCCCTGCTCGACCGCGCCGGTCTGGGCCCGCGCGACGTGGATCTCCTGGTTGTCTCGGCCAGCGGGTCGGAAGAGGTGGATCGGATGGAGGGGCGCGCTCTGCTCGAGGTGTTCGGGCCGGGCCCCTCGGCTCCCCTCGTCGTCGCGCCCAGGGCGATCCTCGGCGAGACGTGGGGAGCCTCGGGACCGCTGGCGGTCGTCGCCGCCCTCGAGGCGTTCGCCCAGGCCAGGGTGCCCGCCCCGCCGCGCGATCTCGTCCCGGATGCGCGATTCCTGGGGCTCAACCTGCCGGCCCGCACGATTGAGCGCGATGTGCGCCGCGCCATCGTCCTGGACTGCGCGGGGGGAGGGCAGATGGCGGGCGTCCTGCTCTCGCGAGATGAGGCCGGGCATGCCGCCTGATCCGTTCTGGAAGGCCCTCCCATGGAGACACCCGTTCCTCATGGTGGACCGCGTGGTCGAGTGCGTGCCACACAGGAGGATCGTCACCTGCAAGAACGTCACGTCGGGCGACGCGATGGGCGTGGGCGACGTGCGCGGCTCCGAGCTGCCCGGGGTGATGATCGTGGAGGGGATGAGCCAGAGCGCGGCGCTGCTGTTTCAGAGGACCTACGGGGCGGCCTCCCCGGAGCGCGTGCCACTGCTGGGCACCCTCAAGGCCTCATGGCAGCGTCCCGCGAGGCCCGGCGACGTGCTCACCTTCACCATCGAGGCGCTGAAGATGACGAGCCGGATGGGGATCTTCCGGGGGGTGGCGCGCGTCGATGGCGCGCCGATCGCTTCCGCCGAGCTCGGTTTCGCGGTGAGCCAACCGGCCGGGTCCCGGCAGGAGGAGGTGAAGTGAGGCTCACCTACGCGGCGGGGGCAGCGCTCGTGGCCGGCGGGTCGGGCGGCATCGGAGCGGCGGTCGTCGCCGCCCTTTCCGAGGCCGGCGTGCCGGCGGGGTTCACGTACCGGAGCGGCGGCGACAGGGCGCGGGCCGTCGCGGCAACGAACGAAGGGAAGGCTCCCGTCAAGGCCTATCCATGGGGAGGCCCCACCGCCGAGGAGGCCGCCGGCCTGGCCGCCCGCGTGGCCGCGGAGGTCGGGCCGATCCGCTACCTGATCTGCTGCTCGGGGAGCGCCCAGACCTCCGCCTTCCACGCGTTGAGCGAGCCGGAGTGGCTCGACCTGATCCAGACGAACCTGACCGGGACGATCGCGCTGGCGCGCGCCGTCGTCACTCCGATGTTGAAGGCGGGCCTCGGCCGGATCGTCTTCACGGGATCCGTCTCGGGTCTGCACGGGATCAGTGGTCACTCGATCTACTCCGCCACCAAAGGGGCGCTGCACGCGATGACGCGGTCGCTCGCCCGGGAGTGCTCCGGCTTCGGCGTGACGGTCAACTGTGTCGCTCCGGGCCTAATCGAAACGCCGATGCTGGACGGTATGCCGGATCGGGCCAGGGAGGATCTGCTCAAGAGGATCCCGGTGGGGCGCCTGGGAACGCCCCGCGAGGTGGCGCACCTGATCGCGTTCCTGGCCTCGGAGCAGGCCGCCTACATCACCGGACAAACTCTGGCCGTGGACGGAGGGCTCTCGGCATGACGCCGCGCAGGGTCGGGATCACGGGGATCGGGGTCCTGACCGGCTACGGTCGCGGCGTCGGGAAGCTGTGGGAGGGGCTCTCCTCGGGGAGGAGCGCCGTGCGGATGCACGCAGCCCGCCTCGGGCGGAAGACCTGGCTGGAGTACCCCATGGCTTCCCTCACGGACGATACGCTCACGCTCGTCAGCGATCTGCCCAAGCAGCAGATCATCAAAGGCAACCGGCTCGCCGAGGACAGGGACCTGATCGCGCTGGCCGACTGCGTTCGGCAGGCCCTCGCCGACGCCCGCCTCGCCTATGACCACGACAACAACGACGTGGGGCTCGTCGTCACCCACGAGAGCCCGGGGCTCGCCGCCCACGTGCAGGGGTTCTTCCGCTGGGGCGCCACCTTGAGGGCCTGGCTTGGCTCCACCAAGCGGTTCAACCCGCCGGAGTTCCTCTACGAGCAGCAGAGCACCAACGTCTACCGGATGCATTCCTTCCTCTACGTCCATCATCTCTCCGCCTTGTTCGACCTGCACGGCTTCACCCTCTACAACAACAACGCCTGCTCGTCGGGGGCCTTCGCCATGGCGGTCGCCGCCGACAGGATTCGCGCCGGCCAGGCGGACGCTGTCGTGGTCGTGGGGGGTGATCTGCCCGAGGACGGCACGAAGTTCCGGTGGTTCGACGATCTGGGGCTCTACTCCCGCCGGGGCGCCTGCCGGCCCTTTTCCGCCTCCCGCGACGGGCTCGTGCTCGGCTCGGGGGCCGCGGCGCTCGTGTTGGAGTCGATCGATTCGGCGCGCGCCAGGGGACGGGGGCTCTACGCGGAATGGCTCGGCGCGGGATTCAGCTCGGACGGGTGGAAGGTGACGCTGCCCGACGTTGAGGGGCGCCGTTACGCCGGCGCGATCCGGCGGGCGCTCGACGCTTCTGGCGTGACCCCCGGGGACGTCACGTTGATCGGTCCGCACGGAGTCGGGGGCGGCCTCTACGATCATTACGAGGCGGAGTGTCTGGCAAGCATCTTCGGCGACGCCGGCGGTCCGTGGCCTCCCCTCATGCCGCTCAAGGGCGCCTTCGGGCACACGCTGGGCGGGTGCGTCCTCGTCGAGACGGTCGCGGCCCTCCTGGCCCTCAGGCGAGGGACGATCCCCGCGGCCGCTGTCTGCTCCGACCCCGACCCCGCTCTGCCCCTCGGGCGGTGGAACGGCAAAGGGCTCGACCCATCGTGGGTGCTGCTCAAGTGCGCCAACGGGTTCGCCGGCCAGAACGGCGCCGTGGTGCTTCGCGCCCCCGAGGAAGCCGACCGGCTCGCGGGGGACTGAATGCGCGCTCTGTGGAGAGGGCCCCTGCTCGCGCTCCTGCGCCGTTCACCCGAGGAGATCGTCCGCCGCGCGCGGGGCTTCCGGATCCATGGCAAGGAAGGGCACGACCTCGTCGCGGGGGTCGGCTCCGCCTTCATCGAGGGTTTCAACGCGATGCTCGGCCGCGTCACCCTCGAGGACGTCGCGCGGGAAGGCTCCCGGGTGAGGCCTCACTTCCGCCCGTTCTTCTTCGAGGGGGCCGCCATGGGATACCTGCCGCGCCGGCTCCTGCGGCGGGGCCCGTCGCGCCGGCACGCGGAAAGGGATCTGATGTCCATGAACCCCGCCTTCAGGTATCTCTACTACGTCGGCCTCGGATTCTGGTTCGGGATGACCTCGCGCCGGCCCGCCTCGCTTCTGGCCATGGAGCCCTATCTGGACCCGATCTACTATCCGCTCTGCTACGACGGCTTCGGATTCAAGGTGGCCTTCTACGACGACGGGGCCGACCCAGCGACGCTGCGGCGCCTGGAGGGGTGCCCCGATGAGCATGCGGCCGCGCTCTGGCAGGGATTCGGTCGCGGTCTCTTCTTCGTCTTCATGGACGAGCCGGTTGAGTTCGATCGGCTCCGAGCGCGGAGCCCGGTCCGGCGTCGCGCCGACCTCGAGTTCGGCCGGTCCCTTGCCCTCGGATTCACCCGCGTGGACCGGCCCGACAGGCTCCTCGCGCACCTCGACGAGGCACCGACCGAGGAGGACCTCGCCGCCAGGCTCACCGGGCTGACATGGGCGCTGACGGCCCGCCGGATGAACGACGAGGCCTATTTCGCCCAGTGCCTGAAGCAGGCGGCCCCCGGGGCGGGCGCGCTGCTCGGCTCGCTGCCGGCGCTCTGCGAGGAGTCGCTGAACGGCTCGAGTCGATATCCCGAGTGGCAGGAGAAGACACGCGAGGCGGTCGGGAGGGCCTACCGTGTCGCGCGCTCTTCGCTGCCGGCCCGGTACTGAGCTTCAACCCGCCCTGAGCGTCTCGGCGATCGGGCGGCGCGAGGCCTTCCAGATGATCGGCGCCGCCGCGATGAGCGTTGCCGCGGCGAGCAGGAGGAAGGAGCCGGCCGCCAGGGAGGGAACGAAGTCGGCGCTTCCCAGGAAGGGCTTGGTGGAGCCGGGCGGGGAGGGAAACGGGATACCGATAGCTGTGATGAGTCGCGTCGCCGCGTAGCCGAGCCCCACTCCCAGGAGCCCCCCGATCACCCCCGCCAGCGCCGTCTCGGCCAGGAGGAGCCGGATGATGGCGCTTCGCCTGAGCCCGAGCGCCCGGAGCGTCGCCAGCTCGGCGCGGCGCTCGAGGATTGAGATGCCGATCGTGTTGGCGATCCCGAGGATGACGATCGTCGCGATGATCACCTTGATGACGTCCAGCTCGCGCTGGAACAACCCGACGACCTGGTTGTGGAACAGGGCCAGGTCCTGCCAGGAGCGGGTCTCGAGGTCGAGGCCCTCGCGCGCGAAGAGGTCCGCGAGGGAGGCGCGCACCTCGTCGACCCGGTCGGTCGAGTCCAGGAGGACCACGAGCACCTCCGTCCGATCGTCCAGCAAGAGCCTTTCGACCGCCTCAAGCGGGATCTTGAGCGTCCAGTCGTCGTAAGCCTTCATCCCTCCTTCGAAGACCCCCATCAGCCGGGCGTCCACGGCGTTGAGCGCCCCGGTGTCGGTGTTGGTCATCAGGGTGACGAGGTCGCCCGGCTCGCCGCCAAACTTCTCGGCCAGTCCGAGGCCCGCGATCATCCCGTAGGGGACATCGGCGGAGAGCGGCTCTCCGCGTCGCAGCAGCGTGTGGCGGGAGTACTCCCCCTCGAGCGCCGGCTCCACGCCGATCCCGACGAAGGCGACGTAACGGTCCTTCGAGGAGATCATCCCGGAGAATTCGCGGCGGCGGGTCACGTGCTCCACGTGGGGCTGGGACGCAAGCAGCCGCACCACGCGATCCGCCTCCTCGTGGGGGATCAGGTACCGGCCGGGCTCCCGCAGGTGGTGCTCGCTGTAGCCCCCGCGGTAGATTTGGAGATGTCCATGGCGGCCCCTGATGGCGTCCTCGCGCAGCTCCTCGAAGATGTCGTAGATGATCCCCCCGTTGACGATGAGGGCCGCGCAGCCGAAGCCGATGGCGGAAAGCGCCACGGTCGTGCGCGCGCGGTTGCGAAAGACGTTGCGCAGCGCCAGAGTGAGGAAGAGCCTCACTCGGAGTCCTCCACCAGCCGGCCGTCGCGAAGCCGCACGACGCGGTCGGCCAGGTCGATGAGCTCCTGGTCGTGCGTCGCGTACAGGAATGTGGTCCTGTGCTCCCGGTTCAGAGCGTGCATCAGATCGATGACCGCCGCCCCGGTCTCGTGGTCGAGGCTGGCGGTCGGCTCGTCGGCCAGCACGATCGAGGGATCCCCCGCGAGCGCCCGCGCCACGGCCACCCGCTGGCGCTCCCCGCCGCTCAGCTGCGAGGGGCGCCTGTCCTTCCGGGACGCGAGGCCGACCCGATCGAGCGCGTCGCCGACGCGGCGTCGGCGATCGCCCGGCGCCAGCTCGCGATGAAACAGGAGCGGGAACTCCACGTTCTCGGCCGCCGTCAGGACCGGGACGAGGTTGAAGTTCTGGAAGATGAATCCCATTCGCCGAAGACGCAGGTCGGCGCGCTCGACCTCGGAGAGCTCGTGCAGGAGGCGGCCGTCGATCCTCACGTCGCCGTAGCTCGGCTCGTCGATCGCGCCGATCAGGTTCAGCAGCGTCGTCTTGCCGCTTCCCGAGGGGCCGGCGACCGCGACGAACTGGCCGGCCTCGATGCGGAGGGTGATGCCTTGAAGCGCGGCCGTGGACGCCGCGCCCGAGCCGTAGAGCTTGCCGACCGATTGGAGATGAATCAAGGGCCGCGGGACCTCAGCAGCGCGACCAGGTCCTCGGGCCGGGCCTGGGCGCCGTCGGCTCCAATCTGGCTCCTCGCCGCGTCCCGGAAGGCCGTCAAACCGGGCAGGTCGAAGGTCAGTCCGGTCACGTCGATCCGCCGCAGGTCGGTGAAGGTCATCGTGGTGGTCTCGCTGGGCTGCGCCTGGGCGCGGACCTCGATCCGCATCGGCCGTGTCCCGAGAGGCCCCTTCCGGTAGTTGTCGTAGAGGACGATCTTGAGGAGGCGCTCCGTCTCTCCATAGTACTCGAACCTGCGCGGCTGAAACTTCTTCCTGGTGACCCAGTACTTGATCCGCGGATAGTTGGCCACATAGTCGGCGCGGGTGAGCTCCAGCACCCAGCAGGGATCCTGCTCCACCGTCTCCTCTCCCACGACGCGCACATGGTAGTGCTTCAGCAGGTTGCCACGGGCCAGGTCGCCATTCGAGACGTCCCCGCTGAGGATCTGCTGCGATGAGAGCTGCAGCGGCTTCTCCGCCCGCGGATAGAGCATCCAGTAAAGGTTGTTCATGATGAGCAGCGTCCCGGGGTGGAACTGCCTGGGCTCGCGCATCAGGATGAAGGAGTGATCCTTCCCGTGAGCCACCATCGTGTAGCTCGCCGACCGCTCCTTCCAGAAGGAGTTGGGGTCCCGCACGACCAGAGTGAGGTCCACCGCATAGTCGAGGTCGGGGCTCCGGATCTCCTCGGCCCGTTTGAGGATCTCCTCCGCCGCGGGAGGGGCCGGATCACTCCTCCCGGCGACCGGCGCCGATGCCATGAAAGCGAGGGACAGGGCCGCGATGAGACGGCCCATCGATACGCGCACGGCAGAGTCTCACCTTTCTGGAAGCAGGGCGGGTCCTCGGGCCGCCCCGCGAGGGGGGCGGCCCGAAGACTCCGCCTTGCGATGCGTCCTTACGGACTGCAGATCGACGCCAGGAAGGCGTCCCAGCCTATCGGACCTGGATCGCAATCGTCGTAGGTCCCGGCCGCGCCAGCGAACTTGTCACGTGACAGGATGAAGAACATCTGCCCGGGCGGCGGCGTGTCGGGGTCGCTGTAGGTCTCCGAACCGTCGCACATGATCCGGTCGGGCACGAAGGCGCCGGGCCCCGATCGCCTCAACCGGATCCAGTCATACTTGGCCCCCGCGCCGGTGCCGGGGGAGAGCATGCTGAATGTGGTCTGGTTGAGGGCGTCCATGGAGGCCTGGATGTCGCAGGGACACGGCTGGAGCCTCCTGTGGACCTCGTGCTTCACCTCCTCGATCTGCCCGATGACAGTCCCGCTGCCGTCGGTCAGCGGGATCACGGTGCCTGGACCGTAGTAGATCTCGCCGTCCTCCGGGGGCAGCGTGTTGATCGTGGTGGACATATGCACGGGGCCCACCTGGATCGAACCCGGAACGCCGGCGGCGGTCAGCTCGGTGAACACGTCGAAGAACGAGTCATACGGTTCGTTCTCGGCCGCAGCCAGGGAGCGGATCTCTCCGGCCGACGAGTAGCTCCCCGAGAGGGCCAGCGACATCGCCCCTCCAAGACACTGGCTGTTCCCGTTGAGCAGGGCGTGGGCCATCAGTGTCTTCATCACGTCGCGTCCGTCACCGGGGTCGGTCGGCCCGCCCCGCAGGATCCTGAAGTTGCCCGGAAGCATGATCGTCTCCGTGCAGCCGGTGGCGAAGATCTCCACGTTGAGGACGATCCACGATTCGAAGCAGTACTCATCAGGCGGCGGGGGCGGCTGCCAGCTCGCCGGCGGCCCCAGCCGATGATCGACGCGATTGATCTGTCCGAAGGGGTTCCCATCCTGGTCATAGAGCAGGACGGGCGCCGCCGGCTGCCGCGTCTGAAAATCGGTCCCAGGTGATGGCGGGATGTTGGTGATCCCGGGAGCGTTCGAATCGACCGCCATCAAGGGGACCGGATCCTGGTTGTGGAGAGTCATCCCGAAGGCCGGCAGGTCGACCTCGACGAAGACATCGAAGAACGAGTCGGCCCTGTAGGTCTGGCTGGATTGCTGGCTCCGGGAATTCCCCATGGAGGGGAGCGTCGGGCTCTCACGCACGCGCAGGGGACCCATCGTCGGGTGGTTCCCAGTCAAGGTCATCTCGGCGAGCTCGGTCGAGATCTGTCCCACGCAACTGTCCCCCGCCTGCGGGCAGTCGGCGTCGGTTACGCACGGCCCCCCGCTGATGCTGCAGACCCTGGGGATAGCCATGTTCTGGCGATCCACCATCGTCGGCCCGGACGCATTCGCCGTCGTCTGGCCGAAGGGTGTCGTGAGGTCGAGATCGATGTCGGTGGAGAAGCAGTCGCGCCCCGGCGGCGGGAAGGGCGGGTCGACGTGATGGAGTTCGTAGTACACGATCGCCCGCGGCTGCCCCGTCGCCCGATCGTACAGCACGACCGGTCTGACGAACGGATTCTCGTACCGCGCATTTCTGGGCGGAAGGGTGTCGATGTGCGTCCGCAGCGCGAGTGGATCCGTGTTCACCCAGGTCTCGCCCAGAGCCGGCAGGTCCACCTCGGTGAAGACGTCGAAGAAGGAGTCCGCTCCGGAGAGACTGCAATCGGCGGGATTCTGCGCGACGTTTTGGAGGGTGCCGGTCGATTGAAGCGTCGGGCTCTCACGGATCATGAATTCGCCACCCGTCAGCGGATGGGATCCTCTCAGCTCCAAGGACAGCATCTCCGTGGGGATCGTGGTTCCCATCTGCATCTGCCGGTGGACCATCGTCCCCGGCATGTCGGCGCTCGAGGCCCTGAGGACCACCGGCGGGCCGCTGGGGGCTCCCATCGGGTCGAGCGGCTCGACGACGAGCTTCGCCGTGGACGGGAAGACGTCGTCGCCAGCCGGGATCGGTCCGCAGGGACCGAGGGGCTGCCCGGCCTGCATCCTGATCGTTGCGGTGGTCGAGCCCGACATTCCGGAGAATGGCCCACCGGGGGCCCCGACGAAGTCGATCCGGTAGGTGATGTCGAAGAAGCTGTCCACGGCCCAGTTGCCGCCGGGAAGCTGAGTCAGGGTCGTGTGCCCCGGACTCGGCATGCCGAAGAAGTTCCCCGCGGTGACCCGCAGCAGATCGAAGTCCGGGTCCCCAGGCGGAAGCTGTCCCTGGAGGCGGAACATCGAAGTGTCGAACGACTGGACCGGGTCGCCCGGTGTCCTCGGACCCACGTGCGTCTCGGACTGGACCGGGAGGGTCACGTTCCTCATGTACCCGGACATCCCGCCCGTGCCGTTGAGCTGGAGGGTCAGACTCGAGCTGAACTGCTCGATCTCGCCGCCGAGGCTCCCACCGGGCGTGGTCGTGGTGTTGAAGAACCGCTCGTGCTGCGCGCCGATTTGGATCGTGGTCCCGGCGGGAAGCCCGTTGATGATCTCGTGCAGGTCCGCCGGGCTGACGTAGCCGCACCCCTGCGGCGGCAACGCGACCGTGCCACCGGCGTCGGGGACGACGCAGGGAGGCGGCGGAGTGATGGTCGGGCCTGAGTTCATCCGGATCGTCGCGGTCGTGCTCCCGGACATCCCGCCGAGCGGACCGCCGGGGTGCCCCACGAAGTCGATCCGGTATTCGATGTCGAAGAAGCTGTCGACGGCCCAGTTGCCCCCCGGGAGCTGTGCCAGGGTCGTGTGGCCCGGGCTCGGCATCCCGAAGGCGGTCCCGGCGGTGATCCGCAGCAGATCGAAGTCGGGGTCCCCGGGCGGCAGCTGCCCTTGCAGGCGGGCCATGTCGGTGTCGAACGACTGGGGAGAGGTGCCGGGGGTCCGCGGCCCGACGTGAGTCTCGGTCTGCATCGGGATGGTCACCATTCTCGTGTACCCGGCCAGTCCACCCGTCCCTCTCAGCCGGAGGTCCAGGCCCGAGCTGAATTGCTCCACCTCACCACCCAGGCTCCCGCCGGGCGAGGTCGTGACGCCGAAGAAGCGATTGTGCGCGGCGCCGATCTCGATCGAGGTGCCGGGGGGCAGCCCGGCGATGATCATGTGCACGTCGGCGGGGCTGACGTAGCCGCACCCCGCCGGCGGCAGCGAGACGGTCCCGCCAGCGTCGGGGACGACGCAGGGGTCGGGAGGCGTGTAGGGGATCCCCGACTTCATCCTGATCGTGCCGGTCGTGCTGCCGGACATTCCGGCAAACGGGCCTCCGGGGGCGCCAATGAAGTCGATCCTGTAGGTGATGTCGAAGAAGCTGTCGACGTTGAAGTCGCCACCAGCCAGGCGCGTCAGGGTCGTGTGCCCCGGGCTTGGCATGCCGAAGCCGGTCCCGGCCGTGATCCGCAGGAGGTCGAAGTCCGGATCTCCGGGCGGGATCTGTCCCTGAACCTGGAACATCTCGGTGTCGAACGACTGGACGGGAGTGCCCGGAGTCCTGGGGGCCGTGTGGGTCGTGGCGCCCACCGGCATCGAGATGACCCGGTTGTATCCCGCCAGCCCCCCCGTCCCCTTCATCGCGAGCGTCAGCTGGGAGCTGAATTGCTCACAGTTGCCACCGAGGGAGCCGCAGGAAGGGGTGGTGGTGATGGCAAAGAACTCGAAGTGCTCGGCCGATATCTGAATCGTCGTGCCCGGGGGAAGTCCGTCGATCATCATGTGGAGCGCGGTGGGACTGACGTATCCGCACCCCGCCGGCGGCAGGGTGACCGTCCCGGTGCCGTTGTCCGGGACATGGCAAGTCTGGGCCTCGGCGAGACCGGGCGCGATGACGGCTGCAACCAGAAGCGCTGCTGCCGCCGTGAAGCCGCGTAGGATACATGGCCGGGCGATGTGCCGGAAGATGGTTCGCAACATTGAGCTGCCCCCTCTTTGTTGGGTCACCGGACCGCGCAGGTGGGATAAGACAAGCAGGACTCTCCGCCCCCAATAAAAAACCAAATCTCCTTTTACCTGAGAACACTGTCCCTGGTCAAGACAAAAAGTATGAAAGCGCGCTTCCGGCACGAAGATCCGACCGCTACATGTCCAGCCTTGACTAACCATGACCGATGTTGTGATAGAACGGGGTCTTCTCATGGAAGGGGGACTGACCCACACGAGAAACGGTCGGACCGATGGAGGTCAATCCCCGCGGAGATGGCGAGGAGGAACGATCGCGCGAGGGGCGTCCCGTGAGGGGGCAACCCAAGATACCGCCTCGGTGGGCGTGGTTATCGGGAAGCGCAGGACCCGAGGTTCAGGGGCGCCGCTGGCCGGGCTCCGCCCAGGCGGGCGGCGGCTGCGGGCCGGGGCTGATCCCGGCGATGTCGGGGTCTCCCTCGGCAGCCTGCGGCGTCTCTTCCGCGGGCCGGTCCTTTGATTCGAGACGCCGGGCACGCTTGTCCTGCTGCTTCTGCTGGCGCGCCATTTCTTTCTGGCGCTTTGTGAAGCTGGGCCTTGATCTTCGTGCCATGGCTCAACTCCCATCGAGTGAGGCCGGAGTGGCCAACACCGGCAGGCCGCGCGATCAGAAGATGCTGCGCTTCCGGCCGCGAATGCCGCGGCGGCTCTTCCCGTCCTTTCGAAAACCCTTTCCGGCTGGAGGACGATCCGGCCCGAACCCGTGCGAAGGCGCGCTGGCGGGTCTCGGCGGCCGGGGCCCCTCGGAGCGTTCGCGTGCCTCGCTGACGTTGATCGCCCTTCCCTGGATCTGGGATCCGTTCAGCTCGGCGACGGCGCGCCGCGCTTCCTCATCGGAACTCATCTCGACGAATCCGAATCCACGGGAACGCGCGGTGGCCCGATCCATCACGATCACGGCCGAAACGCAGGTGCCCGCCTTCGCGAAGAGCTCCCTGAGGTCCGCATCTCGCGTGTCGAACGAGAGATTGCCGACGAACAGCTTCTTGCCCACCGACACCCCTATCTGGCGGATTGGCCGCCGCTCGCCGGTACCCCATCGAGGTCCGGCCGAAAAAAAAACCGGCGGCCTCCAGACGGGGATGTTCAGGAGGCCGCACGGATCCGGGGAAGATGTCAGATTGTGCGGACGTTCTCCGCCGCCGGCCCCTTCTGGCCCTGCACGATCTGGAACTCCACCTTCTGGCCTTCCGACAGGCTCTTGAACCCGTTCCCCTGGATCGCGCTGTGATGCACGAAGACGTCCTTAGCCTCGCCGTCCACGGTGATGAAACCGAAACCCTTCGAATCGTTGAACCACTTCACGGTACCTGTTGCCATGTGCTGTACACCTTTTACTGTCGAGGGCGGAATTGCCCTTTCCTCCCGTACATCAGATGTACGAGAGGCCTTACTGCCACCTTAACATCTTCGCTTGTGAACTTATTCTCACGGCGGGGATGCAAATGCGGTTGGTAAGTGGTTCCAACATACACGACTCCAACCTTGGCGTCAAGCGGAAATATGAGCCGGCCTCCGGCGGACCGGCGCCCTGTCGGCCGGTCGGGTTCGTCGGGGGGGCCGGAGCGGGAAAGGGGGCGGGTGAGGGCCTCTTTGACGCTTCCAGAATACCCCTGACAACTCCAACTCCGCCCGATCAGCACGGCCGGGCGAAACGGGGCCCACCGGCATCAGGTGCGGCATCGGTTCATCGGGATCCATCTCGAGCACGCGCGACCGCTCAGCCATCCAGATTCATCCTCCGGAGTAGAAGCGGAAACCGGGGGTCATGACGCAGCGGGTCGAACCAGGGCTGGGACTTGATCCAGATCATGTTGGCCGCGCGCTGATCGATCGCCTTGCCCAGCCATACGAATGCCTGATCGGCATCCCCGAGCGCCGCGTGGACCCACCCCATCTGGGCGGGAGAGATCTCGCCGGGGACGGCCCTGCCGAGGATGGCGAGCGCTTCCTTGCGCCTGCCGGCCGATGCGTAGAACCATGCGAGCGGTGGGCTCATGGAGGATTCCTCCTCGGCCAGCGCCTGGTAGTCCAGATAGCTTGCGATCGCTTCGGCGTGTCGACCGACGCGGGACAGGACATAGGCCGTCACAAGCGCGGCCGAGGAGGACTCGGGCGCGAGGCGGCGCGTCCGCTCCAGCTCGGCCCGCGCCTCGTCGAGGCGGCCCGCCCAGAAAAGGTGCTCGGCCAGTTGCGCGCTCAGGATCTCCGACTCGGGGTTCAGGGCGCATGCCCGCCGCATCTCCTCGACGGCCTCCGGCTTGCGCCCCATCGCCATCAGGAACCAGGCATAGTCCCGGTGCGTCTCATCGTCGTCCGGCCCCAGCCGCAGCGCCTTGCGGAAACCGCGCTCCGCCGCCGGCCAGTCCCATTCGTAGAAGAATTTGACGAAGGCCAGGGCGTCCTGCGCGGGGGCGAGAGTGTCGTCGATCTGGAGGGCGAACTCGGCCGCGCTCCGCGCCTTGATGTGATCCTCCTCGATAGGACTGAACCGGAGGTAGGCCTGTCGGGTGTACAGCCGCGCGAGCCGCGCGTAGGCGAGGGCATAGCCGGGCTCCTTCTGCGCGTCCGGGCCCCCCGGGGAGGGAGGCGCGCTCAGCAGGGCGCGCTGGCGCAGATCCTCCACGAGCGCTTTTTGAGCCTCGGCGATCGCCTGGTCGAACTCGGCGCGCGTACCCCGCCGGACCTGCTGGAGGCTCTTGACGTAGTGCGCGAAAGCGTCGGGGTTCTCGGTGTAGCGGCGCGCGATCCGCTGCTCCACGTCCAGTGTCAGCCGGCCCCTGATGCTCTGCGAGATGTCCCCCGCGAGCTGCTCGGGCAACGACATGATGTCCGAGGAGGCCCGCGAGTAGTGCTCGCCCCAGATCTGCGCGACGGTGTCCACGTCGATCAGCTCTGCGGCAATCGTCAGCGTGTCCCCGTGCCGCGTCACGCGGCCGGTGACCACCGCGCGGACCTTCAGATCCCTGCCGATCTTCTTCGGATCGACGAGACTCCCTTTGTAGCGGAAAACAAGGCTGCGTGGGGCGACCCTAAGGTCGGGGATCTTCGACAAGCCGTTTATGAGGGCCTCCGTGAGACCGTCGCTGAGGTACTCGCCGTCGTCTCCGTCGCCCGCGTAGTCAAAAGGGAGCACGGCGATCGAATCGATCCCGGCGGTGGGAGCCCGGCTGAGGTAGAGCCCCGCGGCCGCGCCTGCGGCCACGAGCACCACCGCGGCCGCCGTCCTCCAGACCCTGGACCCGAGTCTGCCGCGCCTTCCCGCGGCGCGTCGCCTTGGGCCGCCGGGGAGGCCCGCGTCGATCTCCACCGCGACCCTGCCCGAGTCGGCGTCGCGGCGGACGCGCGCCAGGTCGGCCCGCAGGTCCGCGGCGCTCTGATAGCGCAGTGTCCGATCCTTCTCGAGGGATCGATCGATGATCTCGACCAATCGGCCCGGGATCTCCGGGTTGATCTGGTCCGGGCGCACGGGAGCGCGGTTGAGGATGGCGTCAAACGTGAGCCCCGAGGTGTGGGCCGAGAAGGCGCAACGGCCCGTGGCCATTTCGTAGAGCATGGCCCCGCATGAGAACAGGTCGGTTCGCAGGTCGATCTCCTCGCCGCGTACCTGTTCGGGCGACATGTAGGCGATCGTGCCCATGGTCGTCCCCGGCGTGGTCAGGTTCCGGTCGTCCACCTGCGCCGTCTCGAGGCGTGAGCTTCCGTCGGAGCTCTGGTCCTCGGCTTCCGTGAGCTTCGCCAGACCGAAATCGAGCATCTTCACGCGCCCGCGGTCCGTGATGAGGATGTTCGTCGGTTTGATGTCCCGGTGGACGATCCCGCGGGAGTGCGCGGCGTCCAGCGCCTCGGCGATCTGGAGCGAGAGATCGAGCATCAGATCGATCGGCAGCGCGCGCCCGCCGATCTTCTGGCGGAGCGTCTGCCCCCCGATCAGCTCCATGACGATGAACGCCGTCCCGTCGACCTCGTCGATCTCGTAGATCGCGCCGATGTTGGGGTGAGTCAGCGATGCAAGCGCGCGAGCCTCGCGCTGGAACCGCGTGAAGCGTTCGGGGTCGGAGGCCATCTCGGCGCGCAGCACTTTGAGCGCCACCTCGCGCTCGAGCTTCAGGTCAAACGCGCGATACACGACCCCCATGCCGCCCTCGCCGATCTTCTCGAGGACGCGGTAGTGCGAGAGGGTGGATTGTGGATCCAGGATCAAGTCGGCGCCCCCGGCCGCGGGCCCGCCGGCCGGCGATGGGACCCCATGCGGCGGGCGGTGTCACCTCGTCAGAGCGCGCTCAGAATAGCATGCGCTCTGCGGCAAGAAGCCCCGCTCGCGGCGGCTCCGACGTCCGATCGACCCCGGCCCGTCGGCATGTGCGAGGGACGGCCCCTTCGGCGCGACTCCCCGTGGGACGAGCGATTCGCCCGGCGATGTGCTACCCTCTGTGGTCTTTCCCGCCTCTCTCACCCGTCTCTGGAGGGCGCCTTGGCCACAATATCGAGCGCATTCAACGTGAACGAGCGGATCCATCACCACGTGTACGGGCACGGGACGATCCGCATGGTCGACGAATCCCACACCATCATCGACTTCGACGAGAACGGTCGTAGGAAGTTCGTCACCAGCATCGTTAGGCTGGAGCGCAGCGAAGTGGCCGCGCCCGAACGTATGCGATCGAAGCCGCGGAAAAAGGCCAAGGTGGCCAAGTAGGGTCGACGCTCCCCGAAGAGTCGTTTCACTTCCTCGCAACCTGATGCTCCGCCCGCAGACTGGTGCTGGGCCCACGCGTGGTATCCTCCGGCCGGAGGGCAGCTGGGCGTGGATCCACACGTCGGCAGCACGCTGGCGCACTATCGCCTTCTCGACAGGATCGGGGAGGGCGGGATGGGAATGGTCTACCGGGCGCTCGACACGCGTCTGGATCGCTACGTGGCGGTGAAGATCCTCAGGCCGGAGCTGACCGCCGACCCTCTCCGGCGCCGTCAGTTCCTGTCCGAGGCTCGTGCCGCCGCTGCCGTCAGCCATCCCGGCATCGCCACGGTCCACGAGATCGACGAGACGGACGGCGTCACATACATCGTGATGGAGCTGTTCGAAGGGGGTACCCTCAGGTCTCTCATCGAGGCCGGCCCCCTGTCCATCGCGGAGGCCCTCGCGATCGCCTGCCAGGTGGCCGGGGCGATGGCCCGGGCCCACGCGGCGCGCGTCATACACCGCGACCTCAAGCCGGAGAACATCGTCTTCAGCGCGGATCGGCGGGCGAAGATCCTCGACTTCGGACTCGCGCGAAGGCTCGACGACGGGGAACCGCCCGCCGGCGGGACGATGGACGTGGATGAGGTCATCACCCGCGAGATCGACAGCGGGGGGCGTGTGGAGGGGACCGTCGCCTACATGTCGCCCGAGCAGGCCCGTGGTGAGCCGGTGGATCCCCGGACCGACATCTTCGCCTTCGGAGTCATGCTCTACGAGATGCTGGCGGGCCGATCCCCCTTCAGGGCGAGAACCGTGACCGCCACCCTGGCGAAGATCCTGGAGTCGGAGCCCGAGCCGCTGGCTCGCCTGCGTCCTGACGCGCCCGAGGATCTCGTCCGGATCATCGAGAAGTGCCTGCGCAAGGCGAGGGAGGAGCGTTTCGAGGACGGTGCACAGCTTGCGTCGGCGCTCGATGAGGCGCGCGGGGGACTGACCTCGGGCCGCGTCGCTGAGGCGGCCGGCGCTTCACCGGTCTCGGCGACTACCATCGCGGTTTTCCCTTTCTCCGTTCGAGGGGGCCAGGATCTTGCCTACCTCGGCGCGGGGATGGTCGACCTGCTCAGCACGAAGCTTGACGGCGCCGGCGACCTCCGCAGCGTCGACCCTCACGTCATCCTCTGTTGCTCCGCGGCTCTGGCCGGTCAACCCGATCCGACCCAGGCCGCGAGGATCGCGCGTCGTTACGGCGCGGGATTGTTCGTTCTGGGGACCCTCCTGCAGGCGGGCGGACGCCTCCACATGGAGGCCTCGCTCTACGAGGCGGAGGCGGAGCCTCGGATCGTGGCAAGGGCCGCCCTGCAGGGAGAGGTCAGCGGAATCTTCGACCTCGTGGATCGCATCACGGCGCAGCTCGTGGCCAATCGGAGCGGCGGGCCCGGCGAGCGGCTGGAGCGGATCGGCGCCATGACCACCGAGTCATTCCCCGCGCTCAAGGCGTACCTCGAGGGAGAGAGCCAGATGCGGGCGATGCGGCGCGTCGAAGCGGTCGAGGCGTACCGGAGGGCCGTCGAGCTCGATACCGGCTTCGCGCTGGCCTGGTACCGGCTCGGCATCGCGGCCCTCTGGTCGGGCCAATCGGAGACGGCGCGGGAGGCCGCCACGCGGGCCGTCAGGACGGGAGGCCGACTCACCGAGCGGGACAGAGGCCTGCTGGAAGCCTTCGACGCCTCGTTGCGCGGCGATAACGACGAGGCGGAGAGGCGCTACCGATCGATCGTCGGGTCCCATCCGGATGACGTCGAGGCCTGGTACCAGCTCGGAGAGCTCCTGTTCCACCACAGCCCCCCACGGGGTCGGCCGATCGCCACATCAAGGGAGGCCTGGGAGCGGCTCGTCTTCCTCGACCCCGGCCACGTCAACGGATTCGTCCATCTCGGAGTGGTCGCCGCGAGTCTGGGGGACCGCGAAGAGGTCGAGAGGTCGATCCACCGGGTCATGGATCTGAGCCCCACCGGAGATCTCGCCGCAGGGATGCGGGCCTTTCGCGCCTTCTACTTCGGTGATGCCACGGGCCAGGAGGCGATCCTCGTGGAGCTCGCCCGGGCGAGCGACTACACCGTCGCATTCGCCGTTCAGTTCGTCGGGGGCTTCCTGGGACATCACAAGGGGGCGCTCGCCATAGCGCGGCTGCTGCTCGAGCCGGTGCGTTCGGCCGAGGTCAGGACGGCCGGCCACCTGTTTTCCGCGAGCCTCGAGCTGGCCAGGGGACGCTGGAGCGCCGCGCGGGCCCAGCTGGATGCCGCCAGAGCGTTGAATCCCGTCACCGCTCTGGAGCACGAGGCCCTGTTGTCCTGCTGTCCGCTCGTGGAGTCGCCCGCGAGCGCGTTGGAGACGATCCTCGATCACCTCGATCGCCTGGAGCCAGGGGCGCCGCGCGCGGGCGCCCTCCGGAGCCCGTGGATAGCGCCGCATGAGGGGCTCCATCCTCGCCTGCGGCTCTACCTGATGGGCCTGGCGCACGCGCGGCTGGGGCGGTTCGAGGAGGTGTCGAGCCTCGCGGCTCGCCTCGAGCAGATGGGGGATCTCCCGGATTCGGGCTCCCTCGTCCACGACATGGCGCGCTGCCTTCGCTCCCGTGCGGCCCAGGCCGAGGGACGGCTGCAGGAGGCGCTCTCGCTCCTGTCGACGACGCGGCGCCAGGCGAGGTTCGATCTGGTCACCTGGTCCCCGTTTTATTCGCAGGCTCTCGAGCGATTCACCATGGCGGATCTGATGGGGCGCCTCGGGCGGCGCGAGGAGGCGATCCGCTGGTACGGCTCCTTCACCGAATGCTCGATCGGCGACCAGGTCCACGTGGCCCCCTCCCACCTGAGACGCGCCGGGATCTACGAGGAGAACGGGCGCCCTCGCGAGGCGCTCCGGCACTATGCCCGCTTCATCGAGCTCTGGCGCGAGTGCGATCCCGAGCTGAGGCCACACGTGGACAGGGCCGAAAGCGGGATGCGCCGGCTGCAGCAGGGGGACGACAAGCTCCGATAGCCCGGGAGGTGCGCGCCTTGCCGAGGGGGCCCCTCCCGAACCGTCAGGCGATCGCGACCGCCTGCGGCTTACGGGCCGCCTCCCCCGCGTGGCGGGCTTCGAGGAGGACATTGGCGAAGGCAAGACCGGTGGTGGCCGGGACCTCGGCCGCGTGGAGCCCTTCCGCCTCGAGGACCTTCACGGTTTCCGCGGCGGGACGGAAGCAAAGGGTCGTGCCCCGGTTGAAGCCGAGCAGACGGCCGATCCGTTCCTGAAGGCAGCTCACCCACGCGCGCGCCCCGGCACCTGCGTCGATGTCGCGGATGTAGATCACGCCGCCGGGGGCCAGCGATCGCGCGGCGCGTCTGAGCAGCTCATCCTGAGCCGGCGCTGGATTGTAATGGAGCACGTCGATGAGTAGCACGGTCCCGGCGGCCGGGACGGGCCATGACCGGATATCCCCCTGCTCGAAGGCGAGACTCGGCAGGCCGCCGGCGGCGCGTCTCGCCTTCTCGATCCGCGTCGCGCTCCAGTCCACGCCGATCCCCTTGACGCCAGCCTGCATGGCGGCGATCAGGAGCAGGGCCTGGCCGCGCCCGCACCCGATGTCCACGACAGGCCCGGGCAGCGGACAGAGACCGGCAATCTGCCGGTAGACCGGGTCGTGGCGGAACTTCCCCCTCACGTATTTCCAGACGCGCGTCTCCATCGGCCGGTACCTCGCCACGACCTCCGCCATCTTCTCCTCGATGGGATCGTGCGGCAGCGGATGCCTGCGCCGGTGGATCTCCAGGGCGCGCCAGGTGCAAAGCCCCGCCAGGGCGCCGAGGGTGGACCCCACCGCGAGGCCGCCCAGCAGCCACGCTTCGGCGAACTGCCACGGGTCGATCGTCCTGAAGACCTCGAACCGGAGCGGGAGCCAGCTCCCCGTCAGAATGAGATGCCCCGTCTGCACGCTGCCGAAGATGATGAGCGGGGCGAGCCATGGCCCGGAGATGTTGGCCGCGAGGTAGGTGACGGTGCGGTTGAGTCCCAGCAGCGTCGCGGCGGCGAGGCAGATCACCAGGTGGAATCCGAAGAAGGGGCTCGTGCCGATCAGAATCCCCACCGCCACCGCCCAGCCGAGCCGGGCGGGGGTGGCCCGCTCTCCCACCACCCGGACGAGCGCGTCGCGCGCCCTCCCCCACGCCGCGCCCGGGCCCCTCCGCCTTCCGACTGCCTCAGCCGTCATCTTACGGGCAGTTTACTCCCGTCCGCGGGGTGCCGCTGGAGGTGGCGCCGAGGTTCGCGCCGCAAGTGTTTTCGGAACGGATGAGATAGAAGTACACCTGCTGGGGCGCGGGGATCCCCGAGTCGACGGCGAGGAGATCGGAGTCGTTCGATTCCACGCACGCGGCCGCCGCGAACGACGACTTGCTGTCGCTCCTCAACACGTCGTAGACGATGGCGACCCCGCCCACCTGCGCGGGAGCGCTCCAGCCCAGCGTGGACGCGCCCGCCCCGGTGAGATCCAGGTCCCGCACCGGGGAGGGGACCGACCAGACGGCCGGATTGGAGGGGGCGCAGTCGAGAAAGTCGTTCACGCCGTCCATGTCGGCGTCGGGACAGACCCCATTCTCGGTCACGAGCGCGGCAAATGGGAGATTCGTGACGTTGTTGAACGTGACATCGTCTATCTCCCATCCGTACGAGTCGACGTTGAGGTCGCTCCCCACCCGGAAGCGGATCTTCACGTTTTGCCCCTGGTAGGTCGTGCCGAGGTTCACGTTGACGGTCTGGAACGCCGGGAAGCCCGGGCTGACCTGAGCGTAGGCCGGACGACCCTGGATCGGATTTCCACCGCCTGTGGCGAGCGTCCCGGTGTAGCCCGGAACGGCGGAGGCCCCGATGTCGGTCCACGTGGAGCCGCCATTGGTGCTGATCTCGAGGACGCCTCCGTCGAAGAGCCTCAGGTTCGGGTCGATCGTGTACTCGAAAATGTGCCGGTGGCGGAAGCTGAAGCTGAACGAGCCGGTGGGCGCCACGTTGAGCACGGGTGAGACGACATACTGGTCGGATGCTTCATTGACGTCCGGTCCCAGCCACGAATGGCTGTACGGGGAGCCGATCCGCCTCCAGGGCCCTGATTGGCCGAGACTGGCGTTGCCCGTGATCGTCCAGCTTGTCGCGCCGCTCTCCACGTCGTCGGCGGCCGACTGGCTCGGCTTGTCGTCGTAGTTGCCCCGGTGCGAGGAGGTCTGGCTCGCGGCGCCGGGTATCCGGAACCCCGGGTCGTCATAGGAGATGGTGAAGTCGACCTGCTGGAGCCCCGTCGCGCCGGCCATGGCGACGTTCAGAGACACCGCTGTCGTGGCGCCGGACGGCATGGGAGGGACCGCCACCATGTTTCCGTTGGGGAAGGTCACGTTCGGGTTCGTGGTCGTCACCGTGACCATCGTCGAGTTGAGCGCGATGGACCCGACGTTCTCCAGTGTGATCGACAGATGCCCCGTCTCGTTGTTGTCGAGGATCCCATCGGCATCGCAGGGGGAGACGACGTCGTCGAGGGTGGCCCCGGCGAAGTAGAGATCGATGCCGGGCTGGAAGCTCTCCACCACCCCCTGGTGCGCGAATGAGTCGCGGTCGGGGGCGACGGCGTGGATCCCCGCGCCGCGCCGGGCGAAGGCGCGCCAGAAGAGGATGTAGTCGGCCGGATCGCCCGCGAGGGCCACGGCGAGGATCGCATCGCGTGCCTCGAGATACGTGGGGGCGTTCGGAGTCAGCTTGTAGGCCGCGACCAGGTAATCGACCATCCGGTCCTGCGCCTGATCGAAGGTAAGCCGCCCCGAGTCGCGCAACAGCGCCGCGTAGCACTCCCAGAGCATGGCGGTCCATACCTCGCCGGCGTCGTGCACCTCGGAGTTGATCGTGCCAGCGGAGCCGAACGCGACGGGAGCGGTGCCGGTCAGGGGAGCACCGTCGCCGATGTGGCGGAAGCTCAGGGGGTTCTTGCCGAAGTCGATGGAGTAGGGGTAGCGCCGTATGCCGTAGTAGTACCCGTTGTTGGTACCGCCGCTGAAGACGTACCCCGCGATGGCGTAGGCCCCGGTAAAGTCGGGCGTGGCCGCCACCAGGGCGTCGTTCGCCCGGACCGTGGTCAGCATCGCGTGGAAGTCCCCCCAGCCCTCGCCCATGCTTCCCCCCTGGTTATTGGTCAAACCACTGGCGTTCCCGATGAGACGGTTGCTGATGTAGTGGCCCCACTCATGGGACACGATCTGGTTGTCGATCGTCCCGTCGCGGTCGATGGCCGCCTCCCGGAAGAGCGTGCCGTGCACCGCGCCGCCCAGCTGCCCGCGGATCAGGTCGCCGTCGGCGAGATTCAGTGAGAGCGTGCCGATCGTGATGGTGATGGTCGGCGTGCCCCCCATGAGAGGGGGCACCGTGGGGGACGTCGAGGAGGCCACGTTGGCGATGATGACGCCGACGGCTCCGGCGTTCTGGGCGTTCTCGACCTTGGTGGTGAAATTGCAGGTGCCGCGATCGATGAAGGCGATCTTGCCCGATACGGCGCCGCCGATCGCCTCACACCCGTCCGTCGTGCTCCCCACGCCGTCCAGGGCCTGCACGATGTCGTCCGTGATGTTGAACGACGTCGGCCCCCAGGTTGCGACGTCACCGCTGTAGGTGGCGGCGATCGCCGGCGGAGCGTCGATCGTGACGGTCTTGAGACCGTTGCCGGTCCAGACGTACATCTGCATGCGGGGACGGCCGCCGTCGGCGGGCGTCGACATGTTCGCGTTGTCGCGGCCGCTGTAGTCCTGCGCCTCCGCCTTGAGCGAGTCGTTCTGGAGCCCGCCGCGGCCGTAGTTGTTGGTCTGCGCGTTGCGTGACACCTCGTTGAACCCGGCATCATAGAACCAGTCGTGCAGGAAGTTCACGTCGTAGAAGAGCTGGGTGATGGCCGCCATCTGCTGCGCCTGGCTGGAGTTGGGAGCAAGCGCCGTGTTGTAGGTGCGGTCAAAGGTGTTCGCCGAGGTCGTCGTCGCTCGGAAATCGGTGCCTGCTCTGCCGTCGGGCGCTGCGAGGTCGGCGTAGGCGTCCGCGTTGTTGCCGACGGTTGCGGTCGCGCCGGGCGCCAGCCAGGGGTCGTTCGTGGAGATCGGCCCGTTCTGCAGAGTGAGGAGACTGGGCAACGTGAAGGGAGCCTGGTATCCGTTGGGAACACCTGTTGGGTGGGGCGTCGCCGCGCTTCCCTGCGGACCCTCCAGCGGCGCGCGCAGGCCCGTCGTGTCCGCCCACACGCGGTACGAAAACGAGTCGCTGGCCGTGAGGCTGTGGCGAAGCAGGACCCTGCCGTCGGTCGCCGAGATCACGTAGGCGTAGTAGTCCGAATCCGTGCTTCCGAGAGGTCCCGCGCTCAGCTCCAGGTGCCAGGCCGGCTCGTACCCCTCGGGCAGATCGAAGAGGACCTTCCTGACGCGGATTGGCTCGGACATCGAGAGGCCGAGCCCCTCGAGGGCCCGACCGTCGACCACGAATGACTCGAACCCCCCTGGTTTCTCGCCACGCGCCTGGAGATCGCGCGGATCGAGCCCTGTGGCTTTCGGTGACAGGTAGTCTCCGAAGGCGCGCACGATCGCCTCGGATGCCGTGACGCTGAAGCGGAGGTCCCGGCCCGCGCCGGCGGCACTGCCACGAAGGTATCCGGAGAGCGCCAGCAGCTCGTGATCCTGGTTCATGAGGACCTTTATCTCGTCTCGAAACACCTCGACACCGCCGATCTGCTGGTGGAAGCTCACGATGATGCCGCCGCGTCCGGTGTCATGCACCGAACCGAGCCTGGCGTCCCGCAGGTCGTCGGCGTCCATCCCGTACAGGTGCGCGTACTCGCCCAGGTGGCTCCTCGCCGCCTGCTCGGGGCCTGTGGTGCCCGGGGAGGTGGGCGACCGGCCGAGTCCGGCGCCGCGCGGCGCCGCCCAGAGAAAGGTCGGGACGCCGAAGCGGTCGTCCCTGTGGACCGGCGCGCCCGAGCGGACCAGGGCCTTGTCCCGCTCCTGCAGCACGAAGGGGGCCCGGCCGGGCTTGTCCTTGCGTGCGGATTCGTCGTAATGGGGGAGATTCTTGGCGGCGACGCTGGTGACGCCTGCGACGGAGAGCGTGATCACGAGCAGGAGGGAAGGTGATCTCATGGGTCGGTCGTCCTGTCAGTAGTCGAATCGTGCGGTTCGGCGTGACGCGGGCCGGGAAATGGTCGATAGCACCTTAAAACTTACAGGAAAAGGGCTTCGGCGTCGAGATGATTCTTCCGCCTTCCAGAGGTAGTAATCTGTAGGCCCCTTATGAAGGGAGGAAACGGTGACCCTCAGACTCGTCCCATCACTCGCGCTGTGCCTGACGCTCCTTCTCCCTACGAACGCCGCCGCGGGGGAGCCGGCGGCCCCGGACGTCGCCGCGGCGCGCAAGCTCTTCGAGGCGAACCTCGACGCGATCCGCCGCAAGGATCGGAGCGCCTACCTGGCCTGCTACCTGGAGTCCGAAACGCTCGCGCGCACGGGCCCCGAAGGTTTCCAGACCGGCTTCGATTCGCATGCTCGCCAGACCAGCGAAACCTCGTGGCCCGATCTCTTCGAGGCCCATGACCTGCAGCTCGTTCCGGTGCGGCCCGGCGTCGTCTACGGCACCTACCGGTATCGGGTGAAGTACGGCGACGAGGAGCATCAGGGACTCTCGGAACGAGTCTTCATCAAGACCCCCACCGGGTGGAAGATCGCCGTGAGCACCGCGTTCGACTCGCCGGCCGGCACGCCGCCTCCACCGCGCGCTCTCGTGGGAGCCACGCTCGTCGACGGCACGGGCGCCCCCCCGGTGCCGGACGCCGTGGTCCTACTTCGCGGCGGGAAGATCGACTGCGCGGGCGCGCGGAAGAGGTGCCCCGTGCCCGAGGGAGTCGATGTGCTCGATCTGAAGGGCAACTGGATCACTCCCGGGATCGTGGATGCCCACGTGCACTTCTCCCAGACCGGTTGGGCCGACGGCCGTCCCGACGCCCTCGACCTGAGGGAGCAGTTCCCCTATGAGGGGGTCCAGGCCTCGCTCAGGGCGCACCCCGAGCGATGGTTCCGTTCGTACCTGTGCTCCGGTGTCACGGCGGTCTACGACGTGGGAGGGTACCCATGGACCCTGGGGCTGACGGAGCGGGCGGAAAAGGACACTCGCGCGCCGCACGTGGCGGCGGCGGGGCCGCTCCTCTCGACCCGCGATCACTGGCTCAACCTTCCCGCCGAGCGGCAGTTCATCTACCTCTCCGACGAGGCGACCGCCACGCAGGGGGTGCGCTACCTCAAGGAGCACGGCGCCGCCGCGGTGAAGGTCTGGTTCATCACCGGCACGGACCGACCATTCGAGCAGATGGCGTCGCTTGTCGCGGTCGCCGGCGCCGAGGCCGGACGCCTCGGGATTCCCCTGATCGTCCACGCGACCGAGCTGGAGGCCGCCCGGGTCGCTCTCCGGGCGGGCGCCCGGATGCTGGTCCACAGCGTTGGCGACGCTCCGGTCGACGACGACTTCATCCAGCTCCTGAAGGCGAACCACACGATCTACTGCCCCACGCTGACCGTCACCGGCGGCTACCAGCGGATGTTCGCCTCGGTCGCTGAAGGAACTCCTCCACCCGTCGACGATCCGTCCGGGTGCGTGGACGGCGAGACACTGACTCACATCGCGCGGACGCCCGTGCTCGGCAAGGGGCGCTTCGACGTGGAACGGTGGCGGTCGCGCGCCGCGGACCGGGAGAAGCGCACGCTGATCGCCGCGGCCAACCTCAAGCGAATCTTCGAAGCAGGTATCCCGGTGGCCACGGGCACCGACGCTGGCAACCCGCTCACGTTGCACGGGCCTTCGATCTACGGCGAGATGGAGGCGATGCAGGAGGCGGGGCTCACGCCCATGCAGGTGCTCGTCGCATCCACGAAAGGGGGCGCCATGGCGATGGGCCGGCAGGACCTGGGCACAGTCGAGAAGGACAAGATCGCGGACCTCCTGGTGGTGGCCGAGGATCCCCTGGCGGACATCTCCAACCTGAGGCAGCTGCGCTGCGTCGTGCGGGGCGGGGTCGTGCGTCGTACCGAGGAGCTGCGGCCCATGGGCGCGCAGTAGCACATGCCTCAGACACCTCATACGGAAAGACACTTCACGGGAGGGCAGAGCGTCCGCGACATCGTCATCGGGATGGCGGATGGACTCACCGTTCCCTTCGCGCTCGCCGCGGGCCTCACGGGAGCCATGGCCTCCAGCTCGATCGTCGTGGCGGCGGGGATGGCCGAGATCGCTGCGGGCTCGATCGCGATGGGGCTCGGCGGATACCTGGCCGGCCGCAGCGACGCGGAGCATTACGCCAGCGAGAGGGAGCGCGAGAGACTCGAGGTGGCCCAGAAGCCGGAGGCCGAGATGAAAGAGGTGGTCGAGGTCTTCCGCGAGTACGGTCTCACCGAAGAGGAGATCGCGCCCATCGCGGCCGGCCTGAAGGCCCGGCCACGCACGTGGATCGACTTCATGATGCGGTTCGAGCTGGGACTGGACAAGCCCGACCCGCGACGGGCCATCACCAGCGCGCTGACCATCGGTGGCGCCTACATCGCCGGCGGGCTCATTCCGCTGTCCCCCTACATGGCTCTCTCCGATCTGGGGGTCGCCTTGAGGTGGTCGGTCCTTCTGACCGTCGCGGCGCTCCTCATCTTCGGTTACGTCAAGGGGCGCTTCACTGGAGCCAGGCCGATCCGCGGCGCGCTGCAGACGGCTCTCGTCGGGGGGCTGGCCGCCGGCGCCGCGTACCTCATCGCGAGCGTCCTGGCGTAGTCAATCAACCGGGTCCAGCACGCGCCTGGGGGAGGGGGGCTGAGGAAGGCGGCGCTCCCCGCCGCTCTGAGCGAGCAGCTTCATCGCCTCGGCCACGGCCCGCTCGAGCTGCGGGTCCTGTCCGGCGGCGACCTCGCGCGGAGTCTGCTCCACCTCGATGTCGGGAGAGACTCCGGCATTCTCGACGTCCCACGCCCCACCCAGGTTGTAAAACCCCCCGCGCGGCACGGTGATGACGCCACCGTCCATGAGGGACGGGAAGTCCCAGATCCCCACGAGCCCTCCCCACGTGCGCGTTCCCACCAGCGGCCCGATCCCCGCCAGCCGGAACAGGTACGGCAGGAAGTCCCCCCCCGAGCCCGCCGATTCATTGATGATCATCACCTTCGGGCCGAAGAGTCCCGCCCCGGGGACCGTGAAGGGCCGGTTCGGATCGGCGGAGTTGTTGAAGAAGCCGCGGAGCCGCCGTCCCATGATGTCCACCATGTAGTCGGCCACCGACCCGCCTCCATTGAACCTCTCGTCGAGGATCGCCCCCGCCTTGTCCTGCTGCGAGAAGTAATAGCGGTTGAAATAGGTGTAGCCTCCTTCCCCCGTGTCGGGCAGGTAGACGTAAGCGAGCCGGCCCCCCGAGAGCTGATCGACTCTGCGGCGGTTGCCCTCTATCCATGCCCTGGCCCGGAGCGCCTCCTCGCTCGGGACCGGGGTCACCGAGACGAGTCGTGAGTCCCGCGCGTCCGGCGTGGCGCCGATCCGCAACGTGGTCTGCCGGTCGGCCGTCCCGGCGAAGAGACTGTACGGCTCGGCGGGTGCGCGCAGCTCCACGCCGTTGACCTCCAGGATGTAGTCCCCCTCCTTGACCTCGATCCCCGGAGCGCTCAGCGGAGCGCGCAGGTCGGGGTTCCAGTTCTCCCCCGTGTAGATCTTCCTGACGCGGTAACGGCCGTGGTCGACCTCGAGGTCCGCGCCCAGGAGTCCCGTCCGGGGGCGTTTGTCCGCCTCCGGGTCGGGCGGGTCAAGCACGAAAGAGTGCCCCACCGAGAGCTCGCCGGCGAGCGTCGCCAGCAGATAGCTCAGGTCGGTCCTGTGGGCGACGTCGTCGAGGAAAGGAAGGTACTTGTCGTGGATCGACTGCCAGTCGGCGCCGTGCATGCCGGTGTCGTAGAAGTAGTCACGATGGAGCCGCCACGCCTCCCGGTAGATCTGCCGCCACTCGGAGCGCGGATCCACGAGGAGGCGGATGGCGTCGGTGGACAGGGCACCGTCCCCCGCGCTGGGGGATTCCTCCGTCTTGACGATCCCCCACTGTTCGCCGGCGCGGTACAGGAGCCTGGCCCCGTCCCGCGAGAGCGCGAACCGATCAACCCCTTCCAGAAAGAGCTTGTCCTCGCGCTCATCCATGTCATACCGGTGCAGCGCAGAGCCTTCCTGGTTGGGGACCGTCTCTGCGAGGAAGAGGATCCCGTCGGCACCGGCCGCGAGCCAAGTGTACTCGCGCGGCGGCAGACCAAGGGCCACGATCCGCTGGTCGATCCCGGCGACATCGATCTCCACGTGGGCTGGCTCGGACCGGTCCCCCTGTCCTTCCTTACTCCTTGCCGTCGCCACCGGAGCGCTTCCGGCTCCTGGCCTCCCTGGCGTCCTTGCCCGCACTCCCATCCTTGCCGTCCTTGCGGTCCTTCCCCTGAATCTCCGACTTGGCTCTCTCCGGGACCTCCTCGCCCGGCTCCTCGTCGCTCTCGGGCAGCACGGGGGAAGGCTCGCCGGCCTTCAGCACCGCCAGGTAGACGGCCCGGCGCACGGGACGTTCGAACGACGACATGTCCACCCAGCCGGTGTTGAGCCCGAAATCCGTGCTCGCCAGGAAATAGAGGTACTTGCCCGAGGCATCCCAGGCCGGCGAGACGGAATCGGACAGACCGTCCGTGATGGTCAGGACCCGCTTCGAGTCCAGCGAGTAGACGGAGATGACGTGGAACTGGTTGTCGAGACGCTTCGCGTAGGCGATCCAGCGCGAGTCGGGGGACCAGACCGGATCGATGGTGCGCGTGGGGTGCGTGTAGCTGTCCCGATCGACCTTCGTGACGCTCCCCGACGCGACGTCGACGACCCGGAGGTTGAGGCCGGTATCGGTGAAGGCGATGTGTTTGGAGTCGGGCGACCAGCAGGGCGCGTAATAGAAGGTGGGGTGATCCAGGGCGATCTCGCGTGGCCTGTCGGCTCCTTTCTGATCGCCGATCATCAGCCGGTACTCGCCCGACGCATCCGAGAACCACGCGATGCTCCGGCCGTCCGGGGACCAGGCGGGGCTCCTGTCGGCGGCGCCCGGGCTCTGCGTGAGGTTGCGCCAGTCTCCCTTCTCGGCCGGCACAGTGACGATCTCGCCGTGGGCCTCGAAGACGGCGCGGGCGCCACCCGGCGACAGCGAACCGCCGTCGAGCGACTCGCCGGCCTCGATCCATCGAGGGCGCGTCCAGGGCAGGTCGCCGACCACCTCGATCTCCACGAGCCGATCTCGCTCGGTCGCCGGATCGTAGACGTGGATCCGCCCCGCCTGCTCGTAAGCGACCACACCACCACCGGCCGAGGCGGTCTTGATGTCGAAATCCTTGTGGTGGGTGATCTGGCGGAGCGGGCCCGAAGGCATCCTCCAGGCGTAGAGGTTCACCGTCAGATCGCGATCCGAGAGGAAGTAGATCGCATCGCCCATCCACATGGGGTCCGTGTCGTTGCTGTTGTCCCAGGGAATCTTGGTGACGGAGAGATTGCCCAGATCGATGACCCGGATGGGGCTGACGCGGCCCCCCCGGTAGTTCCTCCACTGGCTGCAGCCGTCGGCCTCGTCCACGATCGCGAGGGGGTGCTCGGCGTAGGCGAACCGTGCGCCGTCCGGCGAGAGCTGCCCGGAGAAAGCGCGAGGCATCGGCAGCGGGTCGGGCAGCCCTCCCTCGATCGGCACGCTCCAGAGGCGGGTGAAGGGGCTCGGGGCGGCGGTGCGGGCCGAGCCGAAGATGATCCGGCGGCCGTCATTGGTCCAGCCGCCCACGCGGTCGTCGCCGGGGTGCCAGGTGAGGCGTCTCGGGGAGCCCCCCTCGGCCGGCACGACGAAGACGTCGAGATTGCCGTTCTCGCCGGAGCTGTACGCCAGGAGGGTGTCGTCCGGCGAGAATCGGGGATCGCTCTCGATGGCGGGAGTGGCCGTGATCCCGCGCGCCCGCCCACCGTCGCGATCGGCGACCCAGATGTCCCCGGCATAGGCGAACGCGAGCCGGGTCGCGCTTACCGTGGGCTGCCGCAGAAGGCGCGTCGGCCCGGCGGAGAAGCTCACCGAAGACGCGGCAAGCGCTGCGAGGACGAACGCGACGGACAGATGACGGTTCATGAGCTCCCCCCGTTGCGTGAAGGAAAGATCACATCCAGCGATTCGGCGGCGGGTCGCGCCCTCACGCCGAGCCTCTCCAGATCCCGGCGCGTGTCGACGGCGCGCATCTGCCTGAGCCCGAGCAGATTTTCGGAGGAGACCGGAAATGGAATCCTCATCGCCTCCAGCGCACGGAATGCCGCGTAAGCCGGCGCCATCGGCAGAGGTACGAAGATCGGACGCCGGCCGAGCCGGACGGCGAGGAGCTCGAGGAAGCCGCGCATGGGGATCGGCACGGGCTCGGCCACGGTGTACGTGCCGGTCATCCTGCGCAGCGCGACCGTGCCGATCGCTGCGCACAGGTCGTCGATGTGGACGGTCTGCAGCGGCTGGCGCCCGCCTCCGAACAGCGGGATCACCTTCGACTGTCGCAGCGACTCGCACATGCGCGTGAAGAGCCCGGCCCGACCGCCGCCGAGCACGAGCCCGGGCCGTATCGCCACATCGCTCGCCGGCGCGAGCAGCTTCTCCAGCGCCAGCTTGCTGCGCCCGTAGTACGACACGGCCGTCTCGTGGGCCGACTGCGACGAGATGAAGAGGAATCGCGCCCTGGCCTCCCGGGTCAGGCCGATCAGGAGACGCGTCCCGAGGTCGTTGATGCGGCCGGCCTGGGCCAGGTCCCGGTGGCGCGTCGCGTAGGCACAGTGGACGACGAGATCGGCTCCGGCGAACGCCTCCCGTGGGATCGTATCGGGCAGAACGCAGGCGAACGGGCGGATCCCGGGCTCCCGGAAGGTGGCGGCGGATGGGTCGCGCGCGAGGGCGCGCACCTCCCATCCGAGCCGGCGGAAATGATCGCAGAGGTGGCTTCCGATGAACCCGCCGGCCCCAGTGACGGCGACGGCCGGCGCCCTCGGTTGCGTCACCGGATCTCCTTCAGGATGCTCTTCGCCACCCGGTCGGCGTTGGCCATGAGGGTCAGTGTGAGGGGCTTCGCGGGCAGCCAGGGGAGCGCGCTGCCGTCGGCGACGTACACCCCTCGCGTGCCCCTGAGACGTCCCGAGGGGGTCGTCGTCAGCTCCCTGTCCGTGTCCGTCATCGGCAGCGGGCCGCCATAGTGAATGCTGGAGCCGGCCCCGGGATCGAGCCGGCGGATCGGCCGGCAGCCGAGACGCCGCACCTGCCGCAGCAGCCTCCTCTCGACCTCCTCCTCCCGTCGTCTCTGCTCGTCGCCGACCTCGTAGTGGATCTCCAGCAGATCGTGACCACCCGACGGCCCCCTTCGGAGGATGCAGCGCTTGGATTCCGTGGGGCGATCCTCGTGCTCGATGACGAGGATCTGCAGCGCCCCCGTCAGGTCGCGCAGGATGCCGAAGCTCTCGGGCACCGCGAGCGGAGCCTCCTTCACCATCTTGAAGAGCAGGAGCGGGCGGTAGCCGTGCACCTCGACGTAGACCGCGCGCCGGCCGTCGCCATCGGGATCAAAGATGATGCCGGCCTGGGTGAGGCTGTGGCGGCGCTCCGGCAGAGTCCGTCCGATCATCGAAAAGTTCACGCACGGGACGTAGACGTGGGAGTTGCAGGCGAGCGGCAGGGGCGTATCGTACCTGCCGAACGACCGCAGGACGATCCTCGCCGTCCCCATCGCGCCGGCCGCCAGGATCAGGCGCCGGCCGGTGAAACGCATGGTGCCGTTTCCGCGCGGCGCCCGCGCGCGCACCTCCACCACGTTGTCGGCGTTGTCCTCGCTGAAAGACTCCACCAGCCAGGGGCTCACGTAGGTGAAGCCGGGGGATCTCTTCATCCGTTCAACGGTGAACCAGGGGCGGTATACGGCGCGATCCGCGTCGGCATAGAACTCCATCTCGTGGTAGGACTGGGCCTTCCGATCCTCCAGATCGCGCGTGAGGACCGCGAGGCGCGGGTGACCCATGAAGAAGCCGGCCCGGTTGAATCGGGCGCGCCGGCTCGTGTACCGCTCCAGCAGACGCCGCGGCCCGGGATCGGCCTCCAGCGGCGGCTGAAGCGACGCGCACTCGCCGTACCAGGGCAGAAGGTCGTCGCGCTCTCCCGAGATCCCGATGCGGGCGGCCACGGCCTCGTAGTGCGGGGCCAGATCCGCATGCCGGATCGGGAACCCCTCCAGGTCCGGGCCGGTGAACTGGACCGCCGAGGCGCCCCACCCGCTGCCGAGCCCTCCAAGCGCGAGGCTCTCCGTGGCGGAGAAGGTCGAGGACCGGATCGGCGTGAGACGGTCCGTGTCGCGCGCGATGTACTGGCGCGGCGGCGTGAGCTGCGCGCCGACCCGTACCCCTCCGAAGGGGATCCCCTCGAACGCGTCGCCGAGGAAGTAGCGGTGCTGCTCCGGATCGCCGCGTCGGATCTGCAGGAAGGAGGTCTGCGGGATCAGCGGGGCGTACGTGGTCTCCTGGTTGCCGACGTCCAGCATCAGGACCGTCAGGCCCGCCTCGACGAGTGGCCAGGCGGCGGCCGTGGCGCTGGGGCCCGAGCCCACGACGATGACGTCGGCTGGGGGGGAGGTCAACGGTCCATCCCGGCCAGCGGCAGAAGGAGGAGCCCGAGCGCGGCCCTGAGCGCTCCGAGCGCGCCCCGGGCCGCGACGCGTGTGACGCAGGCAGCCCAAGATCGGGGCGCCGGCAGGAAGGCGCCGGCGTGGTCGGGCGATGTCTCGAGAAGCGCCAGCATCAGGATCAGCTTTCCGCGCAGCAGCGACTCGGGGCGCAGGAGGGCGCTCGCGCCGTCCAGAAAAGGAAGGCTCCAGGGATGGCGGCGAGCGAATAGGACCACTGCCAGGTCGCGCCGGTCGGTGACGTCGGCGAAGAGTAGCCCGCACGCCCGGGCGTACCGCTCGAGGATCGCGGCCGGCAGCCCGGTCCCGTCCCGCCCGAGGAGGTAGCGCCCGAATACCATCCCCTCCTGTCGCAGGATCTCCGCGGGGGTCGCTTCGGGGGCCGCCGGTAACGACATGACGCCAGTTTATCAGAGTCGACCCGTAGGGCCGGCCCGGGGATCCGGTCCCGTCTCCGCGGCCGCTCGACGGCTTTCCTTCGACACGGGGCTGTGTGAACATGCGGGCGCGGTGGTGCCGCCGGAGAGCCCCGGTGGCGTAGCGTCTGGAGGGATGTCGTGGAAGGCGGGCCTCCTCACGTCGTGATCATCGGCGGTGGCTTCGCGGGCCTCAACGCGGCGCGGGAGCTGAAGCGCGCCGCCGTGCGGGTCACGCTCGTCGACCGCCGCAACTACCATCTGTTCTTCCCGCTGCTCTACCAGGTCGCCACGGCGGGGCTCAACCCGGGGGACATCTCGGCCCCCATCCGTCACGTCCTGAGGCGCCAGCCCAACGCCACGGTCCTGCTGGGCGAGGCGATTTCGATCGATCCGCAGGCGCGCAGGGTCATCCTCTCGGACGGGGCGATCCGGTACGACTACCTGATCGTGGCGGCCGGGTCGATCCCCTCCTACTTCGGGCACGACGATTGGATGGCGCACGCCCCGGACCTGCTGTCGATGGAGGAGGCTCTGGAGGTACGACGCCGGCTGCTGCTCGCCTATGAGGAGGCCGAACGGCAGGAGGATCCCGCGCGCCGGTCCGAGTGGCTGACCTTCGTCGTGATCGGCGGCGGGCCCACTGGCGTCGAGCTGGCCGGAGCCGTCGCCGAGATGGCGCGCCACGCGCTGGCCTCCGACTTCAGGCGGATCGACCCGCGCCGCACTCGCGTCATCCTGGTGGAGGGGGGGCCTCGGATCCTGCCGGCCTTTCCCGCGCCGCTTTCGACCAGCGCGAGCGCGGCGCTGGCGCGACTTGGCGTGGAGGTCAGGACCGGGGCGCGCGTCACCGGTGTGGACGAGACCGGTGCGTCGATCGGTCCGGAGCGGATCGCGTCGCGCTGCGTCCTCTGGGCGGCCGGCGTGCAGGCGACCCCGCTGGCGGGCTCCCTGAACGTCCCGCTCGATCGCGGTGGGCGCGTGCTGGTGAACCCCGACCTGAGCGTGCCGGGCCATCCCGAGGTCTTCGTGGCCGGGGACCTCGCCGCGGTGAAGTCCGGCGGCGGATGGGTGCCCGGACTCGCCCCCGCGGCGATCCAGGCCGGGCGCCAGGCGGCGCGCAACGTGATGCGCTTGATCCGCTCGGAGGGGACGGTGCCGTTCAGGTACCGGGATCGTGGGACGCTGGCCACAATAGGACGGGCCGCGGCGGTGGCCGAATTCGGGCGCGTGAGGCTATCGGGGTTCATCGCGTGGCTCGCGTGGCTCTCCATCCACATCTACTTCCTGATCGGCTTTCGCAACCGCATGCTCGTGATGTTTCAATGGGCGTGGGCATACCTGACCTATGAGCGCGGCGTGCGGCTGGTGGCCCGCCCATCCGCGACCCCGCGGCGCAACGGGTTGAAGGCCGGCCTTCTGGCTGTGGCGTTGCCGGCCCTCGTCGCGTCGATGCCGGGCGCCGCGTCGGAGCCGGCACAGGCCGTCAGGTCCGGGCCCACCACGGAGGAATGGAAGCTCATGGATCTGATCAACGCCGAGAGAACGGCCCGCAAAATCGCTGTGCTCCGATGGGATCCGGCGCTTGCCCGGCTCGCCCGCGGCCATGCCGCCGACATGCTGGGGGCGGGTGAGGTGTCCCATCATTCCACTCGAGACGGTGCCGACTTCTCGGCGCGTCTGGCGCGGACCGCGTACCGCGCCCGCGCCGCCGCCGAGAACGTCGCCTTCGATCGCGACGTGGAGAGGGCCCACCGCGGGCTGATGCGGTCACCGGGACACCGGGCCAACATCCTCGACGAGCACCTCACCGCGGTCGGTATCGGGATCCTGCGAGACGCCTCGGGCGAATCCGTCTACGTCGTGGAGGATTTCGCCGCGCCCATCGCCGGACTGTCCGATGGAGAGGTGGCGGACGTGATCCGGGACGCCGTGGCTCGCGCGCGCCGTCGTTCGGGGCAGCCGCCGCTCAGGGAGGATCCGGAACGCGGCGGGGCCCTCGTGGGGACGCTGGAGGCGATGATCAAGGCCGACTCGGTTCAGGCCCAGGCGGGAGGTGGCCTGGGTCCAGGGTGGACCTTCACCTATACCTCGATGGACCCGGCGGTCCTGCCGGAAGGGGCCGAGGCCAAGATGGCGAAGGCGTCCGCCTACTCCCTTGCCGTCTCCTATCGCAAGACCCGGTCCTATCCGTTCGGCGCTTACTGGGTGGTCCTATACTTGAGAGGTTCGCCGTAGGCTGCTTCATGAGAATGCGTCATTGGAGCACAGCCACGCTGGGCCTTCTGGCGTCGATGGCCTGCGGTGCCCCTCCGCCGATCGCGCCGCCCGACAGCGCGCGTATCGATCCGCCAGCGGCGCCCGGAGCCCTGGCGCCCAACTGGGCCCGGGAGGGCGACTCGCTCCTGCTGAGCTGGCTCGAGCCGGATGGCCTCGGGCATGCTCTCAGGTTCGCGCGGCTCGATCCCGCCGGCCGTTGGGGCCCGGTGGGCACCGTGACGGCTGGTGGAAACCTCTTCGTGAACTGGGCTGACTTCCCCTCGCTGGCGAAGGCGGGGAGCGGGGATCTGGTGGCCCACTGGCTGGAGAAGTCCGGCGCGGATGCCTACGCCTACGATGTCCAGCTCGCGCGTTCGACGGACGGCGGCGGCACCTGGTCGCACCTCGGCCCCGCCCACGATGATGGCGTGAGGGCCGAGCACGGCTTCGTGTCGCTTCTTGCCGGCCCGGAGGGGGTCAGGGCTTTCTGGCTCGACGGGCGCCACATGGACGGGGGAGAGGCCGGGCACGGACAGGGCCCGGGGGCCCGCGGCGCCATGAGCATGCGGACGGCGTTCCTCGATCGTCAGGGAAAGCCGGTCTCAGGCGTTGAGCTTGACGATCGTGTCTGCGACTGCTGCCAGACATCGGCGGCATTGACGGCCGACGGGCCGGTCGTCGTCTACCGTGACCGCTCCGAGAGGGAGATCCGCGACATCTCGATCATCAGGAGCGCCGGCGGTGGCTGGACGAGGCCCGCGCCGGTTCATCGGGATGGATGGGAGGTCCCGGGCTGTCCGGTAAACGGTCCGGCCGTCGCCTCCGGGGGGCCAGGCAGCCGCGCTCTCGCGGTCGCGTGGTTCACCGCGGAAGCGAATCGGCCGCGCGTGCAGGTCGCATTCTCCGAAGATGCCGGCCGCACCTTCGGCGCGCCGACGCAGGTGGACGCGACGGAGCCTCTCGGCCGCGTCGGCCTCACCCTGGGGGGCGGGGGCGAGGCCATCGTGAGCTGGCTCGCCGGCGGCGATGGCGAGCGCGCGGAGGTTCGCATCCGCCGGGTCTCGCCCGACGGACGGCTGGGCGCGCCATTCACGATGGCGTCCACCACGCGATCGAGGGCCGGGGGTTTCCCCCGTATGGCCCGACTCGGAGCGGGTCTCGCGCTGGCATGGACCGAAACCGGGGAACCATCCCACGTCCGCGCGGCGAAGGTCCCCATCTCGGCGCTTCCCGCCCCCGCGGGCGGGGGCATCGAGACGCCGTCGAGGGCCCGGACATGGGACCGCAGGCCCGGCTCACGCCCCCCAGGCTATGCCGCGCGCACGCCCGAAGGCGAGCCCATCTCACTGGCCGGCCTGAGGGGCCAGGCGGTCCTGCTGAATCTATGGGCCACCTGGTGCGCCCCGTGCCGGGATGAGCTCCCCATCCTGATCTCTCTGCACGACAGGTACGCCGGGCAAGGGCTTCGCCTGCTCGGCGTCAGCGTCGACGTCGACCTCACGCCGGCCCAGGTCCGCGCGTTCGCCGACCGCGCGAAGATCCCCTACACGATCCTGCATGACGCCGAGGACCGCGCCTCGACGCTCTTCGTCGGCCAGCCGATACTGCCCGCCAGCTTCCTCTTCGACCGGCAGGGGGTCCTCGTCTGGAGCCGCGTCGGCGTCATCTGGCAGGACGATCCCGAGCTGGCGGCCGCCATCTCGAAGGCTCTCGCCGCCGCCCCCGGGTAGGGGTATCATCCGGCCACCACCGGCCGCAACCCCCATACCGCACAGGAGATCATGAAGATGACCGCGTCTACCCGCGCCTCGCTCGCCATCCTGGTCCTCTCGACCGCGGCCATCGCCCCGCTCCCGGCCGATGAGCAGGAGAAGAAAGCCTGGGACGTCGCCGCCCCCCACGCTCCCTCCAGGCCGGTCACCTTCACCACCGATGAAGGGACCTGGATCAACCTCGATGTGAGCCCCGATGGCGGGACCATCGTCTTCGATCTGCTGGGCGACCTCTACGCCATCCCGGCGAGCGGCGGCGATGCCAGGCTTCTCGCCGGCGGCCCCGCATGGGAGATGCAGCCGCGGTTCAGCCCCGACGGCAAGCGCATCGTCTATCTCTCGGATCGCGGGGGCGCCGAGAACATCTGGGTCATGAACGCCGACGGCTCCGGCGCACGCGCCGTCAGCAAGGAGACATTCCGCACGCTGGCGAGCCCCGACTGGACGCCCGATGGACGGTTCATCTTCGCCCGCAAGCATTTCACGGGGCGCCGCAGCCTCGGCGCGGGGGAGGTCTGGCTCTACGCCGTGGAGGGGGGCAAGGGGGTCGGACTCACCAAGAAGGCGACCGACACGTCGGACGTCAACGAGCCCGCCATCTCCGGTGACGGCAGGTACATCTACTACTCGAAGTCGGGGCCTTTCGACTACAACAAGGACGTCAACGACGGCATCTTCCAGATTTCGCGTCTCGATCTGACCACAGGCGAGATCTCCCCCGTCACGCAGGACTACGGCGGTGCCGTGCGCCCCACGCCATCACCCGACGGCAGGTCCCTCGCCTTCATCAGGCGCGTGCGCACAAAGACCGTGCTGTTCGTCCGCGACCTGGAGAGCGGCGCGGAGCGCGCCCTCTTCGACGGGCTCGACAGGGACCAGCAGGAGACCTGGGCGATTCACGGGGTTTTCCCGGCCTACTCGTGGACGCCTGACAGCAGGGCCATCGTCGCGAGCTGGGGAGGAAAGATCGGCCGCATCGACGCCGCCACCGGCGCGACGAACCCCATTCCCTTCGCGGCGAAGGTTGATCAGAAGGTCGAGGAGGCGCTCCATCCCGCTCGCAGGCTCGGCGGCGCCACCTTCGTCAGCAGGATGGTGCGGTGGCCCGCCATCTCTCCAAACAGACGCGCTCTCCTCTTCCAGGCGGTGGGCCACGTCTACACGATGGAGCTGCCGGACGGCACGCCCCGCCGTCTCACCACGGGAGACTCTCTCGAGTACGCGCCGGCCTGGTCCCCCGATGGAAAGTCGATCGCCTTCGTGACCTGGGAAGAGGACCTCGGCGGCCATCTCTGGATCGTGAGCGCGGCCGGCGGCACCCCCAGAAGAATCACCGAGGTCGCGGACCAGTACGCCAACCCATCCTTCTCGCCCGATGGGAGCCGGATCGCCTTCGTGTGCGGCTCGGGGGCGGCGCGCAGAGGCGACGAGACGCTGGGCGACGAGCTCTACCTTCGCATCGTGGTCGTCGACGCGCACGCTGGCGACGTGCGCACGGTCATCCAGACGGACAACTCCGGCACGAACGACCGGATGCCGCGGCCCGCCTTCAACGCAGCCGGCACACGCATCTACTACACCGAGCGCAACGGCAGCGGGGACGACGCGGGCCTCGCTCTGGTGAGCGTGGCGCTCGACGGGACCGACAAGCGAATCCACGCCAAAGGGAAGCGTGCCCGCGAGATCACCGTCTCACCGGACGGAAGTTATCTCGCCTACAAGGACCTCCAGCAGATCTACGTGACCCCTTTCCCGCCTACCGGCCCGGGCACGCTCTCGCTCGATCCGGACGGCACGGGGATGCCCGCGAAGAAGCTTTCGAAGATCGGCGGCGACTGGCCCGGCTTCACTTTCGACAGCAGGGACGTGACCTGGAGCCTCGGTTCGAAGGTTTACCGGACTCCGGTCGAAGCGGCGATGGCGGTAGAGGACAAGAAGCCGGAGGAGGGCAAGGCCCCGGCCGGGAAGGCCAGGAAAGAGGCAAAGCCCGCGGACCGGGAGCCCGCCGGACCCGGCACCGATCTTGCCGAGGAGCCGGCGGAGCCCCTTGAAAACCCGGCCGAGAAGGAGACGGTCGGCTATGCCGTCTCCCTGGAGGTGCCCCGCGCCGTCCCCGCCGGCACCGTGGCGCTTACGGGCGCGCGGATCATCACGATAAGGGGCGACGAGGTCATCGAGGATGGCTCCCTCGTCGTTGAGGGGGAGCGGATCGTCGCCGTGGGACCCCGCGCCAGCGTGGCCGTGCCGGCCGGCGCGAAGGTCATCGACGCGAAGGGGCTCACGATCGTCCCCGGAATCATCGACGTGCACGCCCACCTGCACTACGCGGCGCTCGACATCAATCCGCGCGCCGACTGGCGCTACTACGCCAACCTCGCCTACGGGGTCACGACCGCGCACGACCCATCCGCCCCCACGCAGCTCGTCTTCGCCCAGAGCGAGATGGTGGAGGCGGGGCTCGTCGACGGTCCACGCGTCTTCTCCACCGGCTTCGTCCTCTACGGCGCGGAGGACGAGGACAAGGCGGTCATCGAGAGTCTCGAGGACGCCCGCGCCCACGTGAAACGCCTCAAGGCGCAGGGCGCCGTGAGCGTCAAGTCGTACAACCAGCCGCGGCGGGAGCAGCGCCAGTGGATCATCGAGGCGGCCCGCGAGGAGGGGATGCTCGTGGTCCCGGAGGGGGGCTCGACGCTCGCGTGGGATCTCTCGATGGTGCTCGACGGCCACACCGGTATCGAGCATGCCTTGCCGGTGGCCCCCCTCTACAAGGACGTCGTGACTCTCATGGGGCGCAGCGGCACCGGTTACACGCCGACGCTGGTCGTGGGCTACGGCGGTCTGTGGGGCGAGAACTACTGGTACCAGCACACCGATGTCTGGAAGGACGAACGGCTCCTTCGCTTCGTGCCGCGCGGCGTGGTGGACGCGCGGGCGCGAAGGCGCGACGTGATGGCCGCCGAGGACGACTGGGGCCACATCGAGATCGCCCGCAGCGCGAAGAAGATCCTCGACGCGGGCGGCTCGGTGCAGCTCGGCGCGCATGGACAGCTCCAGGGGCTCGGCGCCCACTGGGAGCTGTGGATGCTGGGTCAGGGGGGCATGACCCCCCTCGAGGCCCTCCGCTGCGCGACGATCAACGGCGCGCGCTACCTCGGGATGGACGGCGATCTCGGTTCGCTGGAGAAGGGCAAGCTGGCCGACCTCATCGTGCTCGAGAGGAATCCCCTGGAGGATCTGCGAAACAGCACCTCCATGAAGCTGGTCATGAAGGGAGGCCGGCTCTACGACGCCTGGACGATGGACGAGGTCTGGCCGCGATCCAGGAAGCGCCCCCCGCTCGGCTTCGAGGCGGCCCACACCCCGTGACGAGCGGGCCCGCCGGCCTTGACCGAGACTCCTCCTGGCGGTACATAGCGTGGCGAGCACGACTCTCGTCATCTGGAGGAGGATTCTCATGAAGAGGAAGAGGTACGTCTTGCCGGTCCTGACCGTCATCGCGCTGGCCGGGCTCTCCGGTGGCGCGCGCGCCCAGTTCAGCTCCACGCCGCCCGACTTCATCGCGCCTCTGCAGGGACGCCAGGAGAATCCCGCTGTCGCCACCGGCGCCACAGGGCTGGTTCAGTTCCGCCTGATCAACAGGGGAGACACGCTCTTCTACCGCCTCGTGGTCCACAACATCCACAACGTGGTCGCGGCCCACATTCACATGGCGCCGAAGGGGATGAACGGCCCCGTGGTCGCCTTCCTGCTGACCCCGCAGCCCCCGGGCGGCGGAGAGGTGGACGGCACCCTCGTGGAGGGGGAAATCGAGCAGGACGACCTGGTGGGGCCGCTCGAAGGGCAGTCCCTCTCGGTCCTGCTCGAAGCCATGCGCACCGAGGGGATCTACGCCAACGTTCACACCAACGACGGCGTCGATCCCGCGAACACCGGCCCGGGCGATTTCCCCAATGGCGAAATCCGCGGTCAGGTGAGACGCGCCCGCGACCACTCGCCACAGAGCACCGACCCGGATGAATAGCACATCCGCCGCGATCGAACGGGGGTGGGTATGCCGCCGATGATGTAGGATCGGGTGGAAGCCCGCACGCCGGGTCATGGGGTGGCCGATGGACCTGTCGCTCCTGATGGATCTCTACGAGCTGACGATGGTGGCGGGCTACCTGCGCCGGGGAATCCACGACGAGCCGGCCGTCTTCGATCTCTATTTCCGGCGCTGCCCCTTCGGCGGGGGGTACGCCGTCTTCGCCGGCCTCGACCCGGCCCTCGACTACCTGGAGCGCCTGCGGTTCGGCCACGAGGAGCTCGGCTACCTGCGGGGCCTCGGTCTCTTCGACGAGCGTTTCCTCTCATGGCTGGGGTCATTGCGGTTCACGGGGCGCGTCACCGCGGTCCCCGAGGGGGAAGTGATCTTCCCCACCGAGCCGCTTCTGAGCGTCGAGGCCCCCCTCGCCGAGGCGCAGCTCGTCGAGACCGCCCTCCTGAATCTCATAAACTTCCAGACGCTGGTGGCCACGAAGGCCGCGCGAATAGTTCGCGAAGCCGGCGAGGGATCCGTGGTCGAGTTCGGAGCCCGCCGGGCGCAAGGACCGGATGGTGCCGTGGGGGCGTCGCGGGCGGCCTGCGTGGGGGGCGCGCGATCCACGAGCAACCTGCTGGCGGGCAGGCGCTTCGGGATCCCGGTGTCGGGCACGCAGGCGCACAGCTGGGTCATGGCCTTCCCGTCCGAGCTGACGGCCTTCCGGGTCTACGCCGACTCGTTCCCGGACCAGTGCGTCCTGCTGGTCGACACATATGACACGCTGCGCAGCGGGATCCCCAACGCGATCGCCGTGGGGAGGGAGCTGCGCGCCGGCGGCCACGAGCTGCGCGGGATCCGCCTCGATTCAGGTGACCTCGCCTACCTCAGCAAGGAGGCCCGGCGCATGCTGGATGAAGCGGGATTCCCGCAGGTGAAGATCGTGGCCTCCAACGAGCTGGATGAGCACGTCATCGAATCGATCCGGCAGGAAGGGGGCCGTGTCGATGTCTACGGAGTGGGAACCCACCTCGCCGCTCCGGCCGGCGACGCGGGGGGGTCATTGGGCGGTGTCTACAAGCTGGTGGAGATCGACGGCCAGCCGCGAATCAAGGTCAGCTCCGATCGCGCCAAGAGCACGCTCCCCGGCCGCAAGAGGCTCTGGCGCGTCCTGCGCGACGGCCGATTCGAGATGGACGTGGTCTCGGCCGGCGACGAATCGCCGGTCCCCGGCGCTCCGGTGCTCGACCCGATGAACCCTCTGCGGCGGACCACCATCCCCCGGCCGGCGCGGCTGGAGGAGCTCCGGTCGGTGGTCATGGAACGAGGGGAGCGCACCGTCCCGACCCGGGCGCTGACCAACCTCGCCGACTACGCCGAGCAGCGTCTCACCCGGCTTCCAGAGGGGTGCCTGCGGCTGCTGAACCCGCACGTGTACCGCGTGGCCATGACTCTCAGGCTGCACGAGACGCGGGAACGGATGATCCAGGAGGTGACCCGTGAAGTTGCCCGTTGACGCCGCGATGCTCGCGGTGGACGTCCAGAAGGGTTTCATCACCGAGAGCCGGGAGCTTCCGGTGTCCCGCGGGCGCGAGGTGATACCGATCATCAACCGCCTCCTCCCGCGTTTCCGCGTCAGGGTGGCGAGCCAGGACTGGCACCCTCGGAACCACGGCAGCTTCGCCGGCAACAATCCGGGGCGCAAGCCGTTCGAGGTGGGGGAGCTCGACGGCGTACCACAGGTCTTCTGGCCGGACCATTGCGTTCAGGGATCCCGGGGCGCGGAGTTCCACCCGGAGTTCGACCAGCTCGCCATCCAGGCCATCTTCAGAAAGGGGAGCGATCCCCGAGTGGACAGCTATTCGGTCTTCTGCGACAACGCCGGCAGGAATCCGAGCGGCCTCCACGGATACCTCGCATCGCTCGGCGTGAGGCACCTCTACCTGGCCGGTCTCGCGCTCGACTATTGCGTGAAGTTCACGGCCCTCGACGCCCTGCGGCTCATGCCCGGCCTCTCCGTCACGGTGATTCTGGACGCCACCCGCCCGGTCGATCCGGCCACCGGCGATCTGGCTGTTGCGGAGATGCGCGAGGCCGGCGTGCGCCTGATCGGTTCGAGCGAGCTCGGCGATTGAGCGCACAAACTCCTAGGGAAGCCTGGGCTCCTTCAGCGCGCAATCGCACGTGAGCGACCTCAGGAACTCGATCAGGTCTGCCCGCTCCTCCTTGCCGAGGTCGACCTTCTTGAGGTTCTTCGTGTCGAGCCACTGGTTTGGCCTACCCCCCGAGAGCATGTAGTCGACCGCCTCTTCGAGCGTCGCGGCGCTGCCGTCGTGGAAGTACGGAGCCGACTTCGCGATGTCGCGCAGCGTCGGCGTCTTGAAAGCCCCCATGTCGGCGTCGGCGCTGGAGACCTTCTTACGGCCGATGTCCGGCTCCGGCTTGTCCATTCCAACCCCCACGTTGTGATATTGCAGATCCGTGAAGAGGATACCGGCGTGACAGGTGCCGCAGCCGGCCTTTTCCCGCCAGACCTTCCAGCCGCGCTGGGCGGCCTCGCTCATGGCCTTCTTGTCTCCCTGCTCGAATCGGTCGTGCGGGGTGGTGCCGCAGTAGATCGTCCGCTCGAAGGCCGCGATGGCCTTGCCGACGTTCTCCGGCGAGGCGGACGCCCCGAACACCTTCTGGAACTGATCGTGATAGCCGGGCATGGCATCGAGGGTCTTGACGATCTCGTTGGGGTCGGCTCCCATGTTGGCGCCCGACCATGCGGCCACCGCCTGCTTCTCGAGCGAGCCCGAGCGGCCGTCCCAGTAGTACTGCGTGTGATACCCGATGTTCCACAGCGTCGGGCTGCTGCGCGTGAGCTTCTTGTCTCCCGCCCCCACGGCAAGCGGCAGACCGTCGGTGAGCCCTTTCTCGCAGACGTGGCAGGAGTAGCAGGAGCGCGAACCATCCTTGCTGAGCCTCTTGTCGAAGAAAAGCTGCCTGCCCAGCGCCACCTTTTCGGGCGTCATCGGGTTGTCGGCGGGCACCGGCATCTCCTCGAACGCGGGAGGGTGGGAGGGGAGCGTCTCCACGGCGGCGCTGCAGTCGCCGGCGAGAAGGCCGGACGCGAGGAAGGTCAATGAGAGCATCCGGGCCGAGCGTGGAAGCATTCTCGTGGTCCGCATCGTGGTCCTCCTTGCGAGGCCGTGATGGTTTCACGGCACGTCATCTTATGTGCCCCGAATCCTAGATCAGCGGGTCGCGTGGTGTCCACCAAAGGACACAGATCCTCATCATTCTATGGCTGGAGGGGGTTGCGGTTTGACAGGATGTCGCGGGAATCCCAAATTGGCGGTGGGGCGATGGCTTCCGGTGCATAGACCCGTCGCCACCCTCTGAGGTTCCCACGACGATGCACGTTCTTCTCGTCGAAGACGACGAGGATTCGCGCGACACGATCGAGTATTTCCTCGCTCGAGCGGGCCACGTTGTGCGCTGCGCAGCCACCGGCATCGAGGCGCTCGGCGCGGTACGTCACGAGGCCCCCGATGTGGTGCTCCTCGACGTGGTTCTCCCGGCCCTCAACGGATACGAGGTGTGTCGGCTCGTCAAGGAAGACGCCCGAAACCAGAGAGTCCCGCGGCGACTGCCGGTCGTCCTTGTGACGGCGCGCAAGGTGCGGGACCGGCGTCGCGAGATGTTCATCCGGGACTGGACGGGAGCCGACGCCGTCATCTACAAGCCATTCGACCGGCAGGCGCTGCTGTCGGTCCTCACACGGGTGATGGAGCCGGTACAGGTTCAATCCGGCGCGGCCTCCTGAGGTCCCATGCGGATCCTGCTCGTAGAAGACGATGGCTTTCACCAGGCGATGATGGGCGAGGCGCTGCGCTCCCGCTGGCCCGACTGTGAGATCCGGGTCGCGACGACCTGCGCGGATGCTCTGGAGTGTCTGAACGAGACCGGGTATGACGCCCACATCCTGGACCTGATCCTGCCGGACGGCGACGCCATGGAAGTGCTGCGCCGCCTGCGCTCCAACGGAGTGACCAGTCCGTGCATCATGGTCACGGGGCAGGGAGACGAGCTGGTCGCGGTGCGCGCCATGAAGGAGGGGGTCTCCGACTACATCATCAAGCGGGGGGAGTACTGGAACCTGCTGCCCAGGTCTCTGGAGGTGGGTCTCAAGGCGGCCGAGCGCGGCCTGGTCCCATCCACCGAAATGACAGGTCGCTTCCTCCCGATCAGGCCGGGCGGGCCCGAGCTGGAACCGGCTGAAGGCGCACATGAGTCTCTCGAGAGCGAGCTGAACGAGGAGCGCAGCCTCCGTTGGTCACTCGAGAAGCAGCTGCGCCATCGTACCGAGTTCGTCGCCAACGTCTCCCACGATCTGCGCACGCCGCTGACGGCGGTGAAGAACGCCCTGGAGATCCTCCAAAGCGAGTTCGAGCCCGGTCTCTCGCGCGAGGTGATGCATTTCCTCGACGTCGCGCGACGCGGGGGCGACAGGCTGGTGAGGATTCTGGACGACCTGCTTGACATGTCCCGGCTCGAGGCAGGCCGGTTCGACCTGCGTCTGCAACCTGTGGATCTCGACGCGCTGTGTGGTGAGGTGGTTAAGGAGCTGAAACCGCGCGCGGCGGAAAAGCACCTCGATCTGATCTACACGAAGCGTTCCCCGGTCGCGATGGCCTATGCGGATCCGGGGAGGATCGGCGAGGTCGTGCGCACCCTCGTGGCGCAGGCGATGGCCTCCTCGCCTCCCTGGAGCCTGGTCGAGATCGGGCTCGAGGAGGAGAGGGCTGGAGACCGGCGGGAGGCCCTTCCCTTCGACGAGACACTGCGCGTCAGCGTGCGCGACTCCGCGCCCCCGCTCGCCAGCGTCGACCTCGAGACGCTGTTCGAGCGACACGTCCCCGGCCAGGATGAGTCGGACGCGTCGCGAAGGGGGATCGGCCTGAGGCTACCGCTGGCGCGCGAGCTGGTGCTGGCCCACAGCGGGGCCATCTGGGCCTCCAACGCCGGCGGCGGCAACGAAATCTGCTTCAGCGTTCCGGCCCACTCCGACGAGTCCGTCCTGCTGCTGGAGTTCGAAGCGGAGAAGAAGAAGGCGCGACGTCAGTTCTCCTCGGTTTCGCTCATTCTCTTCCGCTTGCTCAACCCCGCGCAGGCCTTCGGCGGAGAGAGGGTCGATCCAACCATCCCCGCGGCGGTGACGCTGGTGAAGGTCATGGCGAGTCACATCCGATCGGGAACAGGCAAGGCGATCTGGTGGCGCGGCCCGGTTCCATCGGTGGCCGTGCTCGCATCAACCGACCGTGGCGGAGCGGTCATACTCGTCAACAGGCTGAGGCAGGCGGTCTGCTCGTACGGCGCCGCCAGCATCGGTCTGAGCCATCCGCTCTCCATCGAATACGGGGTCAGTGTCTATCCGGCCGAGAAGCTCGATGGGCCGGAGCTGGTCGCGGCGGCACTTCAGGACAACGAAGGCGATTTCGTAGTGTCATGAATCGGAGGGATGAGCTAGAATACACCCAACCCCGGACGCGAGGTCGCGTATCCGGCGCGGTGAAGCAACAGCCTCCCGGATGAGAGGTGGAGCCGGTTGAGTCATTTGTCCTGCCAGTCACATCCGCGCGAGCGGACCCCGGCGGCGTGAGTCTCTCAGCATTCTCCGAGCATCCCTGAGTCGTGTGCGCGCTGCAAGCGCGCGGTGAGGGGTGACCCCTCATGGCTGGGTTCGTTCATCGCGGCAACGAACAACGCGCTCGCCGCTGCGGGCGCATAGACGTGGAGAACCTCCTCTGGACACCAACGCAGATTCGATCCGAGAGCAATTCCTGACGACGCGCCCGTGGGCGAGGAGCTGGTGGCGCCCGGCGCCGGGTGAATGGATGACGTTTCTCTGGATCGTCTTGATCCACGCGACGGCACTGGCGGGCCTCTTCGTGACACCGCTGCCCTCCTGGCCCGTCGCGGCCGCGGCCTTTGCGCTCACGTGGCTGGGCGGCATCGGGACGACCGTCTGCTATCATCGCAGCCTGGCCCACCGCGCGCTCAAGCTCAATCCGATCGCGCGCAACCTGCTCACATTCTTCGCCATGCTCAACGGATCGGGGGCTCCCGCCGGCTGGACCGCGAACCACCGTCTCCATCACGCAAAGAGCGACACGGTGGACGATGTCTCGAGTCCGCGTATCGGCGGGTTCTGGTGGGCCCATCTGCGATGGATCTGGCAGGCAGGCCAGGCCGACATGCAGCTCTACTGCCCCGACCTCGACCGGCCCGCGTACCGGATCTGGAAGCGTCTGCAGCCGCCCATCATGGTCTTCTCCTATCTCGGCGGACTGGCCTTCGGGTGGGAAGGGTTCTTCTGGCTTGGATCGATCCGGCTCGTGTTCGCCCTGCACGGGCAGTGCTTCGTCAACTCCATCTGCCACCTGGGGGCCGAGAGCATGGAGCCGGGGAAGGACTCGAGCAAGAACGTCCCATGGCTTGCGTTCTGGCATCTGCTGCAGGGAGAGAACTGGCACGGGAACCATCACGCGCAGCCCTGGTCCGCCCGGCTCGGCCTCAAGCCCCTGCAGCTCGACGCGGGCTGGTGGACCATCCTCGCGATGGAGAGATTCCGGCTCGCGCGAGATGTACGACGGCCCCGCGACCTGGCTCCGGCCAGCGTCACCGTCGTGGTCGCCCCGAGGGCATCTTACCCCGCTGAGGCCGAATAGGGCGCGCGCCTTCGTGAGGCCAGGGGAGACTTACGCCGGTGCGGCGCCTTCTGATGTAAGATACCCGTATGCTCCGACCCGCGCTCTACGCCCTGGCTGCCCTGTTCGTGACGGCCCACACGGGCGTGATCTCCTGCGACGACCACCACCACGATGACGGCGACTTCACCCAGGACGTGACCGTCGAGATCACCGGTGACAGCGGAACCAACTTTCACGCCTTCTTCGAGGACGACGACCAGGCACAATCGTTCACGGCCGACGTCCCCTTCAGCGCGGACTTCGCTGACCAGGAGGACTTCTTCCGGGCCATCGTGGACAAGGACTCCTCGGGCGGCGAGGAGATCTGCGTGCGCCTCACCACTCCTCACCGCATCAAGGAGGAGTGCACCGACAACCCCTTCGGCCGTGTGACGGTGACGATCGTCTTTTGAGTCGCGTTACCCGGGCGGCTCCTGCTGCTGGTGGTGGGTCAGTGTCGCGGTCGCGACCTTCAGGGTCATCCTGCTGAGATCCCCTGGCGCATAAGTGGCCGCGGGTTTGCTATCCCCCTCGACGTAGATATCGATCCGCACGGGATCCTTCAACGTGAACACGAAGCGACTCGAGCCGTGGGCGCTGCGGGTCACCGACACCGAATACCCGTTCATCCCCTGCCAGCAGGTGATGGTCCGCGGCGGATCGTCGGAAGTGAAGTACTTGTGAAACACGTGGCCCTTGCCGCTGATGTCGGCCAGATGCGCCCACTCCATCGGCTCGTCCAGGCCCATCAGGTCATACGGGAGGATGTTGATCCAATCCCACGCGGCCGGCATCGCTGGGTTGCCACCGGCAGGGGTGGTCAGGACCACCGCATCGAGCCCCGGCGTCTGTCCGGTCCCCTCCGCCAACTGGTACGTCCCCGTCTGGAACAGGGCCCCGCTCCATTCCCCCCTCGAGCCGTACGCCTCCGGTGTGAAGGTGTTGTTGAACGGGATCCACGCCACCATGCCATGCTCCTCGACCTCGATCTCAAAGCTCATCGACCGCTTGCCCCCTTTTGGATCATGGTCAACGCCAATCACCCTCGGCGACGAATGCCGCCCAGTAGAACGGATGCGTGCTCCTTCCCCCCTTTCGCTGCTCCTCGAGAAGATCCAGGCTGGCCCGCCGGACCGATTCCGCGGTTCCAAGTCGTCTTCTGCCCAGGGCTTCGTAGAGCCCTCTCATCCAGCGACGGGCGGCCTCGTCCTCGACGGACCACAGGCTCATGATCAGGGTGGCCGCCCCCGCCACTCGAAACGCCCTGCGCAAACCCAGGACTCCCTCGCCGGCACGAATGTCTCCCGCGGCGGTGTCGCAGCCCGACAGGACCACCCACCGGACTCCCGACAGATCGAGCGCGGCGATCTCCTCCGCCGTCAGTATGCCGTCCTCCTGGTCGGGCCCCGCCAGCGCGCGACGGTTGGCCCCGGCCAGGGCGAGGCCCGAGGCGAGAAGCGGGCTCTGCGTGGCCGGTCCAGGCGGCCCGCCGCTCGCCGTGGGGACGATCCCCCCGATCCCCCGGGAGGACTCGGGAAGTGATGCGCAGCGACCTCCCAGGAAAAAACCATGCGTCGCCAGGTGGATGATCCGCCGTCCGGGCGCGGCTTCCTTGAGGCGCCCCTCGGTCGCCTCGGGTCCGACCAGGAGGAGCGGCGCGGGCTCCTTCGGCGGATCCTCGTTGGTTCGCGGGTCCCGTTCCGGTGGAGCCGGCGCGCGCCCTTCCTGCCACAATGAGGCGATCTCCTGCACCTCCAGTCCGGCGGCCGGCAGGGGCGCGAACTGGATCGACTGGAAGTCGCCGCACCCGGATCGCTGTCCGCGAAAGACCTCGCCGGCGTGAGAGGGCGTGGGGTCCGCTTCGTCGAACGCCGGTCCGCCCAGCGCAAGGAGCCCGCGTCCGGCCGGGCCCCCGCCATCAAGATGGAGAAGGTCCTTCTCCGCCGAGAGGTGATGGATGAGAGGCCCTGTCTCGATGAGATAGGAATCCCCCGTCGATGGCAGCGATGGGAAGCTCAGCAGGTCGAGCGCTCCATCGGGGACGAGGAGGACGCGCGCGGCGCCCCCCGTCCGGGCGGCCACGGGGTCCCATGCCGCCCGCCGGACCGGTTCCCCAGCGAGCCGGTAGGCCGCAACCGCCTGGGCGGGGGATCTCCCGGCGGCGATCTGCCCGCCCGACACCTCATCCCTCCACCGGGCAATCAACGGGTCCACCTCGTCCGCAGCGCCCAACGGCACCAACGCCGGGTCCGTGCAGCCGGGACGCGCGATGAAGGCGAGGTAGGAGGAGATCCGCCTCGGAGCGACGCCGCCGCGCCGGAGGGCGGCGCGCGGTTCTCGGTTGTAAAGACAGAACGAGACGAGCGCTGTTTCGGCCGGGAGCCGGCGCAGGACATCGGCGAGGCTCGCGTGAGGCGACTCGGTCTCGGCGCGGTGCCGGCTGCTCTTCTCGGCGAGGGCGCGCTCGGCCGCCTCTTTGCTCTGCCGGGCGGCGGCGAGCAGATCGCGGTAGCGCTCCGGGTGATCCGGATCGGGCCCTCGAACCACCAGGTGCGCCAGCCGCGTGCTCGCCGCGACGTGCTCCTCCTCCAGGCGCCGCACGTCGGGGTCGGCGCTCCCCTCGAGGGCACGGTGCCGTGAGGCCATCTCGTCGAGCACCAGGGCGCGCGAGCGGATCAGGGCGTCCCAGGCACGAGACGCCGCGCCGGGGATCTCGCCTTCCGTCTCCACCGCCATCGACAGGGCCAGGTCGAGACCCGCGGCCCGGATCGAGGCGTACTGCAACGCCTGCCTCTCCGGCAGGGTCCGGGCCGTCAGGCGCAGATGGTTCCTGCCGATCTCCTCTGCGCGAAGCGCTGCGTCGAAGGCCTCTCTCCTCCGGCCGAGGTCCGCGAGGATCCCGGCCAGCGTGTTGAACGCCTCCGCAACGAGCGGATGCTCGGGACCCAGCGTCTTTTCGCGGATCGCAAGAGCGCGCTCGGCGTGCGCCAGCGCATTACGGGCATCGCCCGTGTCGCGCAGAAGGACTGCGAGCTGGATCAGTGTCCGCGCCACGTCGGGATGCTCGGCGCCGCGCGCGCTCGAGAGGATCGACAGAGCCTCCTCGAGAAGGCTCCGCGCCTCCCTGGTCTGCCCGTCGGCGGAGGCGAGCTGCGCCAGGTCGGTCAGGATCAGGGCGACATCCGGATGGTCGGGACCGTACCGCTTCCTGAAGACGGAAAGGGCCCGTTCGTACAGCGGTCGCGCCTCGCGGCGGTTCCCCGTTGTTTCGTGGAGGCGGGCGAGCTGGACCACGGTCCACGCGACCGTGGGGTCGTCGGGGCCCAAGGCCTTGACCTGGATCGCGAGGGCCCGCTCGTAGAGCGATCGGGCCTCCTGAAAGTCACCCAGGAGCTGGAGGATCTCGGCGAGGTTTGCCATCGACCTGGCGACCCAGGTGCTGTCAGGCCCCGCGGCGTTGCGCCAGATCGCGATCGCCTTCTCGTAGAGAGGCCGGGCCGCCTCGTAGTTGGCCAGGCTCCTGTTCAGGAAGGCGAGGTTGTTCAGGGTGGCGGCCAGGCGGAAGTGATCGGGGCCGAGGATCTGGCGCTGAATGGCGAGGGCCCGCTCCAGCAGAGGCTTCGCGGCGTCGTAGTCGCCCAGCTCCTCCAGCGTGATGGCGAGGCCATTCAGGCTCGAGGCGATGTCCGGGTGGTCCGGCCCGTACGCCTTCCTGGTGAGCTCGATTGCGGTCTCGAACATCCTTCGCGAGTCTTCGTACTGTCCGGAGTCCCTCAGGATGGCCGCGAGGTCCTTGAGGTTCCTGGCCAGGTCGGGATGATTGGGGCCGAGCGCTTTGCGCTGGATCGCCAGCGCCCTCTCGAAGTACTCGCGCGCCTCTTTCGTCGACTCGGTCTCCCGCAGTAGGACGGCCAGGTCGCTCAGGCTCGCGGCCACGTCGAGATGATCCGGTCCGAATGCCCTCAGACGGATCTCGAGGGCCCTCTCGAGGAGGGGCCGTGCGGCGTCGTACTGGCCCTTGAAGCGCAGCACGTGGCCGAGCTGGCCGAGCGTGGCCGCGACCTCGGTGCTCTCCAGGCCGAGGATCCTCTGCTTTGTTTCCAGCGCGCGGCGTGCGAGAGCCTCGGTCTCGGGGTCCTTTCCCTTGCCCCCTCGCCAGAGAGCCTCGACGAGGCAGTCGATGACCCTGGCGGCTTCGACCGAATCCTCCCCGTGCGTGGTCCGGGCCCCGGTGAGAAGCTCCCTCGCCTCGGCCTCGGCTTGCTTGTAGAGTCCCTGGTTGAGCAGTAATCGAGGCCCCTCGATCCCCTGGTAGTCCGCGCCGGCCGCGACCAGCAGGAGAGAGGCGGCGAGCCCGGCGATGCACGCCGTCAGGCGCCGGGCCGCGAGTGGTCTCATCATGCGGAGAGCTCTCTCCTTCAGGGCCCCGGATTCTCGAGTTGGATTCGCTCCACCCAGATCCCGCCCCGGGCCTCCCGTTCATCGGGCAACAGCCCCGCGATGCGCGAGAGGGTGGAGCCCGGGCCTTCAGGCCCGGGCTGCGTCCCCGTGAGCCCGCCGACTCCGCGGAAGATCAAGTCGAGGGCCCGCTGCTCGATCTGTCCGTACGTGACGGGGTGCCCGGGCTTCGCCCGCGGCAGCCTCGCCACCTCGCGATCGAGATCGGGCAGGGGATGCCTCGAGGCGACGATGAGGATCGTCTCCCTGCCCCCCGCGCTCGTGACCTCCCATCGCTGGTCAACTCCTGCCAGCCTGCCGGGGAGGTGGTTGAGAACCTGCGCCGGCAGGGGATTCCTCAGATCGAATCCATCCGGCAGAGGAAACAGGACGAAGATCTCTCCTCGTCGATCCTCGTTCAGGACATAGACGTGCAGGGAGGAGGAACCCCTCATCTCCAGGAAGAGGTTGTCTCCCGGATAGACTCTTCCGCCGCTCCGCAAGCGCTCCTGCGTGCCCTGTCCCTGGCGGAACAGGGAGGCATCCACGGACAGAGCCGGCGCCCCGGCACGCCAGGGGACCGCGATGAGGAGCGCGACGGCGCCGAAGCGGATCGCGGCCGCCATGATCCAGGGAAGGTGGGAAGCAGAACGCGCCGGAGATCCGATCGCCTCGGCCAGGGCGCGCTCCATCTGGCCGGCGCTGGCGTACCGCATCCCTGGTTCGCGGCTGAGCGCGCGCTCCACGACGCGCACGAGGGGGCCGGGCAGGTCGGGGCGCGCGTCCCTCAGGGGGGTCACGGCTCCGCGGCGGTGCGCGTCGTACAAATCGCCCAGGGAGCGCGCCTCGACCGGGTACCGTCCCGAAACCAGGCGGTAGAGGAGCACACCCAGCGAATAGATGTCGGCCGCCGGGCGAGGGGCCTCGCCGTCGAGGAGGATCTCGGGCGCCATGGTCAACGGCGTTCCGGACATCTCCTCGCCGCCGCCTCCCGGGGATTCGGCCGCCTCGGAGACCGAGCTGAAGTCCATCAGGATGATCCGCCCTCCATTCTCGCGCATCACGTTGGACGTCTTGATGTCGCGGTGCACGAGACCTGCCGCATGGACCGCCGCCAGCGCCCGGCACAGCTCGATCCCGATGACCGCGGTTTCCTCCGGGCTGAACCGGCCCTGCCGGGCGATGCACTCTTCGAGCGTCCTGCCATGTACCAGATCGGTCCACATACCCGCCCTGCCATCGTGCTCGTCGGCGCCATGCACCACGAGCACATTGGGGTGGCGCACGCGTGCCAGCCTCCGCGCCTCCTCGAGAAACCGCGCGGTCCCGACGCCGGGCGAGGGCGCCGCCGTCTCAGCGCGGCGCAGCTTGAGCGCGACCTCCGTCTGGAGCCTCGGGTCGAAGGCGCGGTAGACCTCCCCGAATCCCCCCTGGCCCACCTTCTCGACGATCCTGAGAGGCCCCCACCGCTCGATGAGCGGAGCGTTGTCGATCGGTGCCGCAGGCGGCGCCTCGGGAGGAGCCGGGATCCGCGAGGGCTGGCCGGATGGCCCGGCGTCACGGGAGGCCGTCCAATGAACGCCCGCCAGGGACTCCAGCACCTTGAGTCGGGCCAGCTTGCTCCGCATGCCTTCGTGGGCCGTCGCCACCGACTCCCAGTCGACCGGCTCGCCGTCGCTTATCGCCTCGGCCACTCGGAGGAGGAAAGCCTCATCTTCCCGCTTGTCCATCCATCACCTCCGCCAGCTTCACCAGCGCGCGCGCCACCAGCATCCGGGCGGCGTTGGCGGAAGGCAACACGAGGGCGTCGGCCACCTGCTGGTGCGTGAACCCCATCTCGAGCCTGAGCACAGCGGCTTCCCGCTGAGTCTCCGGAAGCTTCGCAAGGGCGGCTTCGTAGCTCTCGAGAAGCTCGCGGCCAATGGCCCCTTCCAGCGGCGAGGGGCTCGATTGCCTGAGGTTCCGTTCGATCGGCCCGATCGCCGGCACCCTCGTGGCGCGCCGGATCTCGTCACGGACCTTGTTTATCAGGATCTGCCTCAGGTAAGCCATGAAGGCCCCCTCCCGGCGCGGCTCGAACCTGTTCATCTGATCAAACGCGCGAAGCAGAGTGACCTGCACGAGATCGTCGGTATCGCAGAGGTCCCGCGCCGGCGCGGGGAGCCGTCCGTGGGCCCATCGCTTCAGAATGGGGAGGTAGCGCCGCAGGAGGCGATCGCGGGCGGAGAAATCACCGGCGCGCGCCTGGGCGAGAAGCGTCGCCGTTGTTTCAAGATCGATCCGGCCGTCGTGGATTTCCACCGGGATGCACCCTCTCCCAGCAACCAATGGCGCGCGTACGGGCACAGTACGCCACTGTCCGGATTGACGCAATGAATATCCGCTTTCCCGCGCAACAAAGGGAGGGAGACTCGATTGCCCGCCGTGCCGGGGGGCGGCACGGCGGGACGGGGAAGGCGGGCCGCGATGCTCCAAGCCGCTGACCGCCGCGTGCGGCCGGCCGGTCCCCCGACCGTGCCAGCGCACCCTCCATCAAGGATCAACGACGAAACCAGGCCCGACCGAACGAACAGGTGGATTCGCGCGGGGGAATCGGGGAACTCCGAAGCGAGGCTCCCCTGATGCTGGTCGCCAGAGGCCCGATTCAGCTATCATCAGCTCCATGCCAGACAATTCTTCCCTCGCCATCCATTGCTCCGATCTGCAAAAACGCTACGAGAGCCGGACCGGCCCCATTGACGCCGTCAGGGGGCTCGACCTGGAGGTGCATGCCGGGGAATGCTTCGGTCTGCTGGGACCCAATGGAGCGGGCAAGACGACGACAATCGAGATCCTCGAGGGGCTCCTGGCCCCGAGCGCGGGGGTGGTGGAGGTCCTCGGCATGCATTGGGGCCGCCACGAGGACGACCTGCGCCAGAGGGTCGGGATCTCGCTGCAGGAGACCCGCTTCGCCGAGAAACTCACGGTGGCCGAGACTCTCTCGCTGTTCAGGAGCTTCTACCACCGCGGGATCGAGCCGGGCCGCGCCATGGACCTCGTCTCCATGACCGAGAAGAAGGACGCGTGGGTCGGGAAGCTCTCCGGCGGGCAGCGACAGCGTCTCGCCGTGGCCTGCGCCCTGGTGGGAGATCCCGAGCTCCTGTTCCTGGACGAGCCGACCACGGGGCTCGATCCGCAGTCGCGCCGGCAGCTCTGGGAGATCATCCGCGATTTCAGGGCCCGCGGCCGGACCATCCTGCTCACCACTCACTACATGGACGAGGCGGAGCGCCTCTGCGACCGCGTGGCTGTGGTCGATCACGGCAAGGTGATCGCGCTGGGTTCGCCTGCCGAGCTGATCGCCCGGCTGGGAGGGGATCACGTCGTGGAGTTCGCAGTGAACGGCGGCGCCGAGTCCGCGGGCGGGCTCCCCGGCCAGGAGAAGCTGCTGGCGCTCCCCGCGGTGAGGGCCGCCCGCGTCGAAGCGGGTGGGATCTCCCTCACCGTCACCGAGCCGCACCTCGCAATCCCGGGGCTGCTCCACCTGCTCCGGTCCGAATCCCTCGAGCTGGCGCGTCTCACGACGCGACACGTGAGCCTGGAGGATGTCTTCGTCACCCTGACGGGGAGGCACCTGCGCGATGACCAGGTATCGCCCTCTTGAGCAGCTGCTGATCTGCCGCCTGCGCGAGTTCTTCCGCGAGCCGGAGGCTATCTTCTGGGTCTACGGCTTCCCGGTGCTCCTGGCCGTGGGGCTCGGCATCGCCTTTCGGGACAAGCCACCTGAGCAGGTTCGCGTGGACGTCGTGCGGGAGGCGCAGGTCTCCGCCACAGGAGCCGATCGCGTCGCGCAGGCCCTCGCAGCGCGCCGGGGGTTCCTCGTGGAAAAGCATTCCGCCTCGGATTGCGCCGCGAGACTCAGGATGGCGCGCTCCGACCTCACGGTCGTGCCCGGCGATCGCTACGAGTACATCTATGACTCGATGAGGCCCGAAAGCGTGCTGGCCCGCGCGCGCGTGGATGAAGCGCTGCAGGAGGCCGCCGGCCGGGCCGACGTCGTGGAGACGGCCGACCGGCTGGTGACCGAGCCGGGATCCCGCTACATCGACTTTCTGATCCCGGGGCTCCTGGGGATGAACCTGATGGGAGGCGGGCTCTGGGGGATCGGGTTCGTCACCGTGGACATGCGCGTGCGCAAGCTGCTCAAGAGGCTCGTCGCCACGCCGATGCGCAAGACGCACTTCCTTGCGGCGATGATCGGCAGCCGCATCATCTTCGGCCTGCCGGAGATCGCCCTGCTGCTGGCGTCGGGGTGGCTCCTCTTCGACGTGGCGGTGCGGGGCAACCTCCTCACCGTGGTCCTGGTGTCGATGCTGGGAGCGGTCTCCTTCTCGGGGCTCGGGTTGCTCGTGGCCTGCCGCGCGCAGAAGATCGAGACGGTCTCGGGCCTGATGAACCTCGTCATGCTGCCGATGTGGCTCCTGTCGGGGATCTTCTTCTCCTCGGAGCGATTCCCGGCGTCGGCCCAGCCCTTCATTCAGGCGCTCCCCTTGACCATGCTCAACGACGCGCTGCGCGCGGTCATCCTGGAGGGGGCCGGGCTCGCCTCGCAGGGGCTGCGCATCGCCGGGCTGATAGCCTGGGGGGGCGTGTCGTTCATCCTCGCGCTGCGGTGGTTCCGATGGAGCTGAAGGGGGCGCGGTGGCTGGGTGCCGCCGCGATCGCGGTCGCCGCCGCGGCGGCCCCCGCGGCCTGGCCCGCGGCTCCCGCGTTCCAATCCCGGGTGCCCATCGAGAAGGTCCGCGAGGCCACCCGGTCTCTCGTGGAGCTGGCCTCCTTTCCCAGCGCGAGCGCAGACGGCGCCGGCGTGGCCGCGACCGCCGACTGGCTGCGGCGGCAATTCACCGCGCTGGGGTTTTCGACGACCATCCTGGCAGGGGAGGGCAACCCGCTCGTCTTCGCCCGGCGTGACGTCGCTCCCGGGGCGGCCTCGGTTCTCTTCTACCTCCACTACGATACGCAGCCGCCCGGCCCGAAGGAGGACTGGGGTTCCACCGAGGGGAATCCATTCGCTCCTCGTCTTCTCTCCGGACGCTGGGACGCGCCGGGCGTCCTCGGCCTCAGGGCGGAGGATCTCGACGCGGAGTCGATGAAGGAGGCGAGGCTCTACGCGCGCGGCGCCGCCGACGACAAGGCTCCCATCGTCATGCACCTGCGCGCGCTGCAGGATTGGCTCAAGGAGCCCGCGGCGGCCCGGCTCGGCCTCAAGTTCATCCTGGATGGCGAGGAGGAGGCGGGGTCCCCCCACATCCGATCGGCGCTTCAACGGCACGCCGATCTGCTGAAGGCGGACCTGCTGGTCCTGTGCGATGGGCCGATGGACGCACTGGGCCGGCCCTCCATCTATCTGGGCGCACGCGGCGACATGCACATGAAGCTGAGCGTCCGCACGGCCGCCGCCTCGGGCCACAGCGGAAACTACGGGCTGCTCCCCAACGCCGCGTGGCGGCTCGCCTCGCTGCTCGCCACCATGAAGGACGTGTCGGGTAAAGTCACGGTGGAGGGATTCTTCGATGGCGTGACCCCTCCGACCCCCTCGGAGCGTGAGGCGCTGGCCGAGGCAAGCCGGGCCGAGCCGGTCATCGCGGCGCAGTTCGGAGTGCCCCGGTTCGAAGGGGATCCGGAGATCCCTTACTACGAGCGGCTCGTCTTTTCGCCGCATCTCATCATCAATCAGCTCTCGTCGGGAAGGGCCGGCAACCAGATCCCCGTCGTGGCCGAGGCGCTCCTGGAGGCGCGGCTCGTCACGCGCCAGGATCCGGCGCATGTCTTCGCGGCCATCCGGCGCCACGTGCGCGATCGAATGCCGGACGCAGGGATCGAGCTTCTGGACGCCACGCCCGCCGGCAGGATGGACCCCTCGGACCCGGTGATCGCCCATGCGATCGCCGCGGTGGGCCGCGCCGCCGGAGGTCCGGTGCTCGTCTATCCGAGCCTCGGCGGCACCCTGCCCCTCCTCGACTCGTTCGCGTCGGCCGGGTACAAGTACGTGGGGCTGCCGTTGGTGAACTTCGACAACAACCAGCACGTGGCCAACGAGAACGTCAGGGTGGCCGCCATCGTCGACGGGATCGCCTTTCTCGGGAAGCTCTACCGATCCCTGGCGGGGGATTGAGTCAGGGGAGCCCCACCGCCTTCTTGATCAGGGGCTGCAGTTCCCCCTTGGCGTGCATCTCGCGCAGGATGTCACAGCCGCCGACGAACTGGCCGTCGATGAAGATCTGCGGAATCGTGGGCCAGTCGGAGAACTGCTTGACTCCGGCCCACTTCTCCTGGTCCTCGAGCACGTTGATGTCCTTTATGGGGACCCCGTACTCCTGCAAAACGCCCACGGCCGCCGCGGAGAAGCCGCAACGCGGCATCTCTTTGGTCCCCTTCATGTAGATGACGACCTTGTTGTCCGCGACCTCCTTGCGGATCTCCTCCATCACATCGCGTGCCATGCCGGTTCCCTCCATCCTTATTCTCAGCTTCCGCCTGACCCCACTTCCTCCCGGGGGGTCAGCGTCCTGAGCGCCAGCGCGTGCAGCGCCCCGCCGAGCAGGTCCTTCAGGGGTGCATAGACAAGGCGGTGCCGCTCGAGTGTCGTCCTGCCTTCAAAGGAGGGCGAGATTACCACCATCTCCAGGTGATCGCCGTCCCCCACCATGTCGCGTATCGTCACGCGTGCATCGGGCAAAGCGCCCTTCACCCGCTTGCGGATCTCCTCTATCTCGACCATATTTTTCGCGTGACTCCCTCCGGGCCACGAGTGTAGCACGGAGGCGATGTTGCCGGCGCCGGAGGCGTCTGACATAATCCCTCATGAAGAGAATCAGGTTCCTCGTCGTGGCGTCAGCTCTTCTGTCGGCATCGATCTGCCTGGCGCCGATCGCCGCGCGTGCCGAGGCGAGCGGCGGGAAGAAGGCCGGCGACTCATTCAAGGAGATCGGCAAGGAGTTCAAGGAGTTCGGCAAGAAGGTGGGGGAGGCCGGAAAGGAAGGGGGCCTCCAGGTCGCCGAATTCGCGAAGAGGGTCTGGTACAAGAGCTGGAAGGTCTCCAAGCCGAAGCTCGATGAGGTGGACCGATCCACGCGCGCTTTCTGGCGGGAGGTCATCGAGGGGCGAGACAGGACGCTCGAGGAGATGCGCCGAGAGAACGCCGAGCTGAAGCGCCGCCTCTCCGAGGGGAAAGACTGATGGTCGCGCCGGACACCTGGCTGCGCGCGTTCATTCGCTGGCCGGCGGCGCTTGCCCTGGCGTGCCTCCTGCTCGGCTGCCAGATGGGAGGCTCGGTCCCCACCGGGCCCTCCGCCGCGGCCGACGAGGTAATCGCTTCCTCGGCGGACGAGGAGGAGCGCAAGGGCCTCACGCAGGCGCGCGACGACATCGACGCCGAGCAACGCGAGGTGGTGGCGCGCAAGGACGCGGAGATCGAGAAGCTGCGCAAGGAGAACGAGGCGCTTCGCGCACGGCTGAAGAAGTGAGAACGCCGGCGCCGCGCGCCGGCACTGACGGGAGAGGACATGCTGACGCTGTACCAGTTCGAGGGATCCCCCTACTGCTGGAAGGTCCGGATCGCCCTGGCCGAGAAGAAGCTCGAGTACAAGGGCGTCGTGCCCGTCAACCGCGACACCGATCCGAAGTTCAAGGCGCTCACCCCGATTGGCAAGGTGCCGGTGCTCGTCCTGGAGGACGGCACCGCGCTGTACGAATCGACCATCATCAATGAGTTCCTCGAGGAACGGTATCCCAGCCCCCCCCTTCTGCCCAACGATCCGGCCGACCGGGGACGCGCCCGGATCTTCGAGGAGATTGGTGACGCCTATCTCGGTCCCGCGCTGCGACTGATCACCACGGCCCGGTACCGGTTCGATGCCGGCAAGCACTATCGGCTCAGGACGGTCAACAAGGAGCAGGAGGCCGAGGGGATCCGCGTCGCGGGCCGATACCTCGACCACCTGGATGGCGCGCTGGAAGGGCAGGAGTACTTCGTCACGCAGTTCAGTCTCGCCGACGTCGGGCTGGTGCCCTACCTTGTCCGGACCGCCCGGCTCCTCGATCTGCCGATCTCGGTGAAGTGGCCCAGCATCGGTGCCTGGTGCGAGCGCATGACCGCGCGCCCGAGCGTCTCCTCGACCCAGCCTCCTCCCTATCAGATCCTCGACGACCCGCGCTGAGGAGGGGGGCGGCGCCTCCGGGGATGGTGTAATCCAATGGAGGCTCGCCGGCGTCTAATGGAGTGAAGCAAGGCTCACCTCCTCAGGAGAGCACCCTCATCATTGGGGCCCGCACCCCCCCGCGGGCCCCTCTTCTTTCCGGACTCCCGGTTCAGCGCACCGCGCCGCCCGGCGGAGCGCTCAGGGCCTTCAGCTCGAGCGGAAGCTCGATGCCACTCGCACGGGCAAGGGCCGCCTCCGATGAGGCCCGGTCCCGATCCCCGAGTCGGAGCCAGGCCAACGCGAGCTGCAGGTGGGCTTCTCCCTGGGCCGGCGAGAGCGCGAGCGTCGCCTCCATCTCGGAGACCGCGTCGCGGGGCCGCCCGGCCATGAGGTAGGCCAGCCCGAGCTGGTACCGGCCGTCGGGGTCCGACGGGTCGAGATCCCGCGCCCGCTCGAGTGGAGGGATCGCTTCGGCCGGCCTGTCGTTCAGGATATGGAGAGTGCCGAGGTTGTAAAGCGCGACGTGATCGGCGGGGTCGCGCTCGAGGGCCGATCGGAACGCGGCCTCGGCCTCCGCCTTCCTGCCGGCCTGGGTGAGCGCGGCCCCGAGGCTCGAGAAGACCCGGGGGAGGGTCGGATCCAGACGAGCCGCCCGGTCGAGCTCCGCGGTGGCCTCGCCGGTCCGGCCCATCGCCGCGAGGAGCAGGCCCGCGTTGTGGTGCGACCTCGCATCGGCGGGATTGATCGAGGCGGCGGTCAGGTACTCCTCGAGCGCCTCCTCGCGCCTCCCCGCATCCTCGAGCGCCACCCCGAGGTTGTAGTGCGCCTTCGCGCTGCGGGGCGATGCGGCGGTGGTGGCGGAAAACAACGTGAGCTGGTCCTTCCAGTCGCGGTTGCGTTCGATCGTCCGGATCGAGTAGGCCGCGGTCAGGAAGCACACCGCCCCGGCGCCGAGCCTCCTGAGGGCGGGGGAGGGGGGCCTCGCGCCGCGAAGCCCCGCCCACAGTGCCGGCAGGAGCAGGCAGAACCCGACGGATGGCAGATAGATGAGCCGCTCACCCATGATCGTCCCGATCGGCACGAGCAGGTTGGAGACGGGAGCCACGGCCACCACGAAGAGAAGCAGGCAGAGCCCGTCGACCCGCGCGGGGACCGCGAAGGCCAGACGGCGAATGCCGATCGCCGTCATCGCAACCAGCAGGAGGGCCGGGATCAGCACCGACGCCGAGGACCACGAGGTGAGGACCGGGATCTGCTCGAACGAATAGTCGGCCGACAGACTGAGAGGCAGGATCAGGAGCGCGACGTAGCGCCCCATCACATCAAGGGCCGTGAGGATCCGGGCGAAGGACGGCACGAGCCTGAAGGGCCCCTCGTAGCCGGACCCGGCCGGATAGGGCTCGAGCAGGCTGGCTCGCAGGACGAGCCAGCCCGCGATGACCAGGCCGCACGCCAGGTAGGCCGGCGCGACGGCCCGCCACTTCGCCTCGCCCCGTTTCACCCTCCAGAGATCCCCCACCAGCATGAGGCCGGGTAGCACGGCCGCGTTCTCCTTGGAGAGGAGCCCGGCGGAAAGCGATACCATGAGGGCTGCCGTCCTCGCGGGGCCCGCGGCGGGGGCGCCCAGGTGGATCGCCCAGCCGGCGAGGATTGCGGCGGCCGACATGAGCTCTGCCCGCCCGACCAGGCCCGCCACCGCCTCCGTGTGGATCGGATGAGCGGCGAAGAGGAGCCCCGCGGCGAGCGAACCGCCTTTGCCGAGGCCGAACCGCAGACCGAGCCACACCACCAGCGCGGAGCAGAGCGCGTGCAGGGCCAGGTTCACCGCGTGGTAGCCGGCCGGGTCCTGCCCCGAGAGCCTGTAGTTCAACGCGTAGCTCGCGATCACCAGCGGGCGGTAGAGGTCTCCCCGCGGCGTCAGGTGCAGCCAGTAGTGCGACGAGAAGATCCGGGGCAGATCGAGGACGGGCCCCGTGACCAGCGGGTTGCGGGAGATGACGTCGACGTCGTCGAAGACGAAGCGGTTCTGGCAGGTGTTCAGGTAGCAGAGGATCGCGAGCACGGCAGCGGCCGCCAGCGCGGCGCCGTTTCGTCCCACCAGGGTCTTGACCCCCGCAGGCGGAGCCACTTAGAATGCGGGCAAGTCCCGCGACAATCCCATAGGGCCGGCCCCGCGCGGGGAGAGGGACGCGTTGTCCGTGGAGGTCATCATGATTCGCTTCCTGGTGGTGCTTCTCGTAGTCCTGTGCCCCGGTCTGGCGGCCGCCCAGGGCACGACGGAGGTGATCGAATTCAACGGCTTCTCCGAAGGAGACATCGTACGCGATCAGTACGTGGACCGTGGCGTCCGCCTTCCCGCTGACCCGGCGGGCGGTCCCTACATCGATGACGGCGGCCTGCTCGCCTTCCTGCTCGACACGCCGCCGGGCCTGCTCAGTCTGAACCCTCTCGCCGGCGTCGGCGGCCCGGGGGTCGTCCACGCCTCGGTCGGGACCTACGTGTTCGACTTCGTCGATCCGACCAACCGATTCGCGGCTTCGTACACCGACTACGTCGAGGTGGTCGTGGCGTTCCCCGACGCGGGGGTCACCGTGCTCACAGCCTACGACGCCTCCGGCAATGTGCTCGGGACCGATCAGGTCAATCTCTTCAGCTCCTCCTTCTTCACCGAGCGGCTCAGAGTTTACGCTCCCGGCATCCAGAAGGCGACCGTCACCACGCCTCTTGTCCAGCCGACGATCGGGGCCCTGGTCGACACCTTGATATACGACGCGACGGCGGTCATCCCCGCGAGGACGATCGAAATCGACGTGCGGCCAGGGTCGCGGCGCAACCAGATCCGTCTGGGGGACAGGAGCACGGTCCCGGTTGCCATACTGTCGGAGCCGGGGTTCCAGCCCGCCTTGATCGATCCGGGCAAGGTGCTGTTCCAGAAAGCCTCGCCCGAGTCCTACTCGATCATCGACAGGAACCACGATCGGGTCCCCGACATGATCCTCAATTTCAGGGTGATCGATCTTCAGAATCTGACACCCGCCAGCACCACCGCGACGCTGACGGCCGTTGACGTCGACGGGACACCGTTGACGGGGAGCGACTCGGTCCTCGTCCAGGACGCCTCCACGGGGCCGCCGGTCCCCTGATGGCCTCCCCCTTCTTCTGGATCCTGGTGCTCATCGTGGCCGCGGTTTGCGGCTCGGTGGGCGCCCGGATCGGTGGCAGACCCGGCTCGGTCGGGTGCCTCGGCTCGATCATGCTGGGATTCATCGGCGCGGCGCTGGGGGGCTGGATTGCCTCCAGGCTCGATCTGCCGCCGCTTCTGGAGATCGACCTGGGCGGGGGCGGCTCCTTCCCCACGGTCTACGCCGTCATGGGCTCTGCGATATTCGTGGCGATCCTGGGTCTCCTCCGGGGCCGGCGTGGGTCCGACGACTGGAGCCCGAACGACGGCTAGCCCGCACATCGAGGATCGCGCACGCCCCGACGAGTATCAGCCCGAGGGCCGACGCGACGGCGCCCCAGATCACGCTCGCCGGCCGGTATTCGAAGCGCACGGTATGCCTGCCGGCAGGCAGATCGACTCCGCGAAACAGGAAGTTCGCCGTGAAGATTGTCGCGGGGCGCGTGTCGATGAAGGCGCGCCACCCCGGGGCGTTCGCGTCGGCGAGAACCAGATAGCCGGCCTTGGCGCTTTCCACGTCGATCGTGACGGTGTTGTTCGTGTAGTCGACGCGATCGATCCGGTACTCGATCCGGCGACCATCGCCGGCACGGGGCTCCCCCGGAAAATCGGCCTCCACGATCGTCTCGTGATAAGGGCTCCAGTCACGGCGGAGCATCGCCCCAAGCACTTCGTCCTCCGGCAGACGCTTCGCCCCGGAGGCCACGTGGACGCGGGGCACGCGGGTGGGGACCTCGATCTCCTGGGTGGTTCCTCCGGGCTTGCCTTTCAGGACGACGCTGACCCCGGCCACCGCGAGGAGCTGCCCGCGCGCGTCGTCGTCCTTGCCCTCGATCACGTCGGCATAGAGCCTCCAGCGGACGCTGCGCATCGGGTCGCCGTCGCTGGCGCTGAAGAGCCGGTAGGGGAGGTTCTGGTTGAAGAGCATCGTGTCAGCGGCCCATCGGAAATCCTCCAGTCGCGTCGAGCCGTACAGACGAAGGTCCATGGAGAGCGTTTCGACCGTCACGTAGATCCGGTCCAGCCGATCGAGCCTCTCCGACAGTGACCTGACCCTGGGGGCCGTCTCCCTGTAGATCGCGGGAGATGTCGTGAAATGAATCGGCGCGGCAGCCACCTTCAGGTCGGCGAAAAGAAGGAAGGGGATGACCGCCCCGAAGAGCCCGGCCCGCAGCCGCCCCCTGGCGGCCCCCCACCAGGCGCCCGCCAGGAGCGCCGCCAGGAGGCCAGCGCGGATCGCGTCACCGCGGACTGGAGCCAGGTTGTCGGCGACGAGCGGCACCTGGTCGGCGAGGGCGACGGGCGCGACGACGGCATGTACCAGGGAGAGGAACGGGGCCGGGAAGAACGCAAGCAGCCCCAGGCCGATCACCGCCCCCGCCCCGCCCAGCAGAACCAATCTCACCCAGCGCGGCAGGGACCTCCTGCGCTCCATGGCGTCGAGCAGGACGTCCTGTCCGATGGCCCCCAGCCAGCAGAGGGGGAAGGCGACGAGGATGCTGGTGGTGGTCAACCATTTGAAGTGGTCGAAGCCCGGCAGGAACCGGACGCAGAGGGGGGCCAGCGGCGCGCGGTCCCCCATGCAGAAGACGGCGGCGAGCGCGAGGAGGGCCAGAGCGGGGAGGGCCGCGTCGCGGCGACGCCATCGTTCGGATGGAGGAACGCGGCGTGCCAGGTCCAGCAGCGCGACGGTGGCGAGAGCGAGAGTCGCCAGCCCGCAGTAGAAGTGGCCGAGCCAGAACTGGTAAAGGCTCCCGCCCCAGTAGCGGGCGTATCCCGGAAGCCCGAACAGGTGGGGCAGGAGCAGGTCCAGGAAGTGCACGGGGTGCAGGCCCAGGGAGAGGATCTTCCACGGCCTGAACCCGGAAGCGTAGGAGGCCCGCGAGAGGGCCTCGAGAAACGGGACGACCTGAGCCGCCGCGAGAAAGATCCCCAGGGCGGCGATGGCGGGCAACGAGGCCGCCTCCGTCAGGGCGGAGCGGACGGTGCGCCGCGCGATGATCCCCAGGACGAGCAGCGCCGCCCAGACGACTCCCGCTCCGAGCATCACGTTGAATGTGGTCTGAGGGTAACCGGCCGTCACGCAACAGGCGGTCGCGAGCCCGCCGATGACCAGCCCTGAGAGCCGGCGGCCCTGGCGCCACCTCAGGACGCCGAGCACGATGAGAGGAAGCCACGCTGCGGCGGCAAGCTTGTTAGGAAACTCGATGTGCACCACCATCCAGCCGCCGTAGGCGTACCCGATCGCCCCCGTCAGCGATGACGAGACCCGGCACGAGAGGGCCCGCAGCAGCAGGTACATGAACCACGCAGCCAGCCCGAACTGGATGATCAGGAAAACGCGCATGGCGTCCGGGAAGTCGAGGATCCAGAAGACCAGGTTGGGCGGGTAGAGGAGCCCCGACTGCATGTTGGCCAGGAACGGGGTGCCCGTGTACGAGTACGGGTTCCAGATCGGCAGGTCTCCCTTCGCGAACGAGTCGGCGGCGAAGGCGCGCCACGGAAAGAACCAGTTGAAGAGATCCCGCAGAAGGAAGGTCTCTCCCATCAGGCAGACCCGATGAAAGAAGATCAGGGGAGCGCAGAGCAGGAGGGCCGGGATCCCGAAGCGCCGGAGCATCCTCAGGAACCCTGTTGGGGCGGTAGCGGAAGCGCGCGGATGCGTTCCACGATCTCGTCCTGCCGGATCTCCCATTCGAGCGGAGCTTCCGCCATCGATTCCTGCGCGATCTGACGCTGGACCCCGGCGTACAGGTCGATCCATTCGAGACAGAGGGGATAGAACTGCGCGTCGATGACGGCGCGCTCCCTGGTCGTGCCGCCCGCCTCCTCGCGCAGGTAACGCGCGGCCTGAGCCGCCTCCGCGAAAGCCTCCCGCAGCGGGATCGCCTCGACCGCGGACTCCTGCCACGAGTCCAGGGTCGCGCCCCTCGAGGCTCCCGCCTCCATCCTCGCGGCGTGCCGACCCGAGATGGCGCGCAGTTTCTTGGCGGCATCGTCCCCGCGCGAGAGCGCTTCCACCGCGCTCCAGAACGGAGCCCTGTAGAGCCAGGCCCCGGACCATCCTCCCGCGGCGATCACCAGGACCGTGAGGCAGGCGCCCCCCCAGCGGTTGATCCTCGAGCGCGCCGGAGGGCCGCCGCGCCTGTGGCCCTGGACGAACCCATGGACCATCGCGCCGAGGCCCAGCACGATCAGGCCCCACATCTGGTAATAGCGCTCACCCGGCGCCGCGCGCAGGTAGGTGACCACGGTGATGAGGGTTCCCAGGGCGACGAGAACCATCCCGGCCTTCATCGTGGAGAGGCCGGACTTCACGGCACCGGGCTCGATGCCGCCGATCGGCTCGTTCATGGCGCCCATTGCATCATTTCGAGCGTGCGTCGTCCAGCGCTGGCCGGATGGCTCGCGGCCGGGCTATCTTCTTTGCTACCCTGACGGCTGTTCCAGGGCGCCCCCCGAGCCTATCCCCAACCGGAGAACGCGCGACGACCATGCCACGACGCGAACCACCCTCCCGGCCCGCCGCCGCGCGACCCGCGAAAGGCGCCGTCGCGATCACGCTGATCCTGTCAGCCCTGATCCTTTGCGCGCCGCTGCTCTGGCACGGTCCGCTGCCCGAGGGGAGCGATGTCTACGCGACCTGCCACTATCTCCAGGGGTTCATGAAGGCGTTCTCCGAGGGGGATCTCTACCCACGGTGGACCGACAGGACCAACCAGGATCTGGGCGCGCCGTCCTTCGTCATGTTCCCGCCGCTCACCTACTACGGCGCTGGGGCGGCGGCGTGGCTTACCGGGTCGACCATCACCGGCTTCAAGCTCTACATCCTGGCGGTGTCGCTGTTGAGCGCCCTGTCGTTCTACTCCCTGGCGCGCCAGTGGATCGGTCCAGGCGTGTCGGCGGCGCTGGCTTCGGCGGCCTACCTGCTGCTGCCCTACCACGTGCTCGACGTCTACCAGCGTTTCGCGATGTCCGAGACCACCGCCTTCGTCTTCTTCCCGCTCATCCTCTTGTTCGCTCGCCGCACGATGCTGATGGGCAAGCCCCGCGACTTCGCCGCGCTGGCCCTGAGCTACGCGGGGCTGATCTACACCCACATCGTCAGCTCGTTGTCGTTTTCCCTCTTTCTCGGTCTGTGGCTGCTCTGGGAGTCGCGCGGGCGGTGGCGCGCGCTTGCAGGACCGGCCCTCGGCCTGATCTGCGGGGCGGGGCTCGCGGCGCCGGCTCTGCTGCCGGCCGTGATCGAGAAGGCGGACGTGAACATCGCCTGGGTGAAGGAGATGCCGAACGGGGACTTCCGGATCAACTTCATATTCAGGGACGAGCTCCTCCCGGGCCTCGGCATCAAGGACCCGGTCAAGCCGCCTGTGCTCAAGTCGGCCCACTCCCAGCTTCTGCTGGGCGGTTTGGCGGCGGGAGCGGCGCTCGCCTGGACGGCGGCGTCTCAAAGCCGCCGCAGACGGGACGTGATCGCCCTGGCCGCGGGGTGCGGCCTCGCGTACTTCATGCAGCTCGGGCTCTCGACTCCGATCTGGACTCTGGTGCCGGAGCTGGCCACGATCCAGTTTCCGTGGAGGCTCCAGACGATCATGGTGCTGACGGCGAGCCTGCTCGTGGGATTCGCGCTCTCCGCCGGATGGGGGCGCGCCGGTGGCCTTCAGGCCTCTCGCCGGAGCTACGCCGGAGCGGGCGCGATCCTGATGGGGCTGGGCGCGCTCTTGAACCTGGCGCTCGCGGCGCAGAACGCGAACCTCAAGCGCTTCGGCTACGACGACGAGCGCGATCGCAGCCCCGGCGTCACGCGATGGAGCGAGCCCTCCTTCACGCCGATCGGCTTTACGCGCTACCGGGACTTCAGGAGGCTGCAGGTCGAGATGCCGCGAGCCTCCTTCAGGGAGGGGACCGGCGAGGTGGACCTCACGCGCTGGGACTCGTCGCGCAAGGAGATGGAGGTGAGAAGCGCCTCGGGGGGGATCGTGAACCTGCGTTCCTTCTGGTTTCCAGGGTGGACCGGGACGATCGACGGACAGCCCCTGCCCCTTGCGCCCTCGGACCCCGACGCGACGATCACCTTCCGGGTCCCGCCAGGCTCTCATCACGTGACGATCCATTTCGCGGACACCCCGGCGCGCCGGGCGGGGGCCTTCGTGGGCCTCGGGTCGATCCTCGCCACGGCGCTCCTCGCCTGGCGCTCACCCAGGCTTCTTTCCCCGGGGGCGGCTTCGCCCGCGCCGCCTCCTCATTCCACCGTGAGGTAACCCGCTCGTGTGCGGCATCGCCGGCTACCTGAACCTCGACCCGCGGCATCACGTCGATCCTCGGATCGTGAAGGCAATGACCGGCGCGATCGTGCACCGCGGCCCCGACGACGAGGGGTTCCACGTCGAGGGCCCGGTCGCGCTGGGGATGAGGCGCCTGTCAATCATCGACCTGTCGACCGGGCACCAGCCGATCGGCAACGAGGACGGGACGGTCTGGGTCGTCTTCAACGGCGAGATCTACAACTACCTCGAGATACGTGAGGATCTGATCGGACGCGGCCACACCTTCCGCACCCGATCCGACACTGAGGTCCTCGTGCACCTGTACGAGGAGGTGGGGGACGACTTCGTGACGCGGATCAACGCGATGTCCGCGCTGGCTCTGTGGGACGGGCGCCGGCGTCGACTGGTGCTCGCACGTGACCGCATGGGCAAGAAGCCTCTTCACTACGCGATGACACGGGACGCCCTGGTCTTCGGCTCGGAGCTCAAGTCGATCCTGAAGCACCCGGGCGTCGCGGCGACTCTCGACACCGCCTCGCTCGCCCGTTACCTCGCGCACGAATACGTTCCGTGCCCCGACACCATCTTTGCCGGGATCCGAAAGGTGAGGCCGGGCCACCTGGCGGTCGTCGAAGAGGGGACCCTGACGGAGCGCGCCTACTGGGATCTGCCGGGCCCGGGCACGAGCTCCTCCCGCGCCCGGGTCGAGGAGGAGATCCGCGAGACGCTCTATGACTCGGTCCGGCGCCGGCTGATGTCCGATGTCCCGCTGGGGGTCTTCCTCTCCGGGGGGCTCGACTCGACCTCCATCGTAGCCTGCATGGCGCGCGCCGCGCCCGGCGCCGTGAGGACCTTCTCGGTGGCGTTCAACGAGCCCTCATTCGACGAGTCGGCGCACTTCAGGAGAGTGGCCCGCCACTACGGCACCCGGCACGAAGAGAGGGTCCTGACGCCATCGGAGCTGCTCGCGGTCCTCCCGCAGGTGGCGGCCGTGCTCGATGAGCCGCTGGGCGACGCCTCGATGCTGCCCACCTACATGCTGGCGCGCTTCACGCGCGAGCACGTGACCGTCGCGCTGGGAGGCGAGGGAGGAGACGAGCTGATGGCCGGCTACCCGACCTACCAGGCCCACAAGCTCGCGGCCTACTACGAGAGGATCCCGACCGGCCTGCGCGCGGGTCTCATCGAGCCGCTCGTTCGGAGCCTGCCGGTCTCGAGACGGAACATCAGCTTTGACTTCAAGGCCAGGAAGTTCATCAGCGGCGCCGGCCATCCCCCCGAGATCCGCAACCAGATCTGGCTCGGTTCTTTCTCGGCGCGGGAATCGCTCGAGCTGCTGAACCCGGATCTGCGGTCGTCCCTTGCCGGGCTCGACATCTTCGAGGAGGCGCGGCGCCACATGAGCGCGGCCCCCGCGCCTGATCCGATCGGCAAGTTGCTCTACCTCGATCTGAAAATGTACCTTCAGGACGGGATCCTGGTGAAGGTGGACCGCGCGAGCATGGCCTGCTCGCTGGAGGTGCGGGCGCCACTTCTGGACTACCGCTTTGTCGAGCTGATCAGCCGCCTCCCCACCTCATGGAAGCTTCGGGGCCTGACGACCAAATACATCTTCAAGCGGGCCATGGAACCCTGGCTGCCGCGGGGGATAGCCAGACGGCCCAAGAAGGGGTTCGGCGTTCCCGTGGCCGACTGGCTGCGCGGTCCGCTCCGGCCGATGCTGCGGGACCTGCTGGACGTGGACCGGCTCAGGAGGCAGGGTCTGCTCGATCCGCAGGTCGTCTCGGCGCTTGTGGCCGACCATCTGGCCGGCCGCCGCGACAATCGCAAGCAACTCTGGACATTGCTCATGCTCCAGCTCTGGGATCAGCACTGGGGGAAGGCGGGCGCGCGTGAAACCATCGCTGCTTGAGTACCTGGCGTGCCCGTCCTGCCGTGGAGACCTGACCATGACGGCCGGACGCACGGAGGGGGAGGACGTGATGGAGGGGACCCTCGACTGTCCCGGGTGCGGGCGCTCCCATCCGGTCAAAGGGGGTGTGCCGCGTTTCGTGGGAGGGGGACCGCCCGACGAGACGGCGCGCACCGCGTCGGCCTTCGCATGGCAGTGGAAGGCCTTCCCCGCAATCGAGCCTCATCACGAGAGGCAGTTCCTGGACTGGATCGCGCCCGCGGAGCCCGAGGCATTCGCGGGGAAGGTCGTGCTCGAGGGCGGGTGCGGCAAAGGGCGCCACACGCGTCTGGCGGCGCGTTACGGCGCCCGGGCCGTCATCGGCGTCGACTTGTCCGAGGCGGTCGACGTCGCCTGGGCCAACACGCGGGGCGAGCCCAACGCCCACGTCGTGCAGGCCGATCTGGCGCGGCTGCCGATCAAGGATGGCTGCTGCGACTACGCGTTCTCGGTCGGGGTGCTCCACCACATGCCCGAGCCCTCGGCCGGGTTCCGTTCGCTCGCCCGCGCCGTCCGGCCCGGGGGAATGATGTCGGTGTGGGTGTACGGTGCCGAGGGAAACGCTTGGATCGCGCGGGTGGTCTCGCCGCTGAGGGTCGCGGTGACCTCGAGGCTCCCTCCCCGTATCCTCTACGGCCTGTCCCTTCTCTGCGCGGTCCCCCTGTGGGTCGTCCTCGTGACCCTCTATCGTCCCGCACGGCGGCCCGGGCTGGCATGGCTGCGCCGTGTTCTCTTCTATTATCCCTACCTCGCCTACATCAGCAGGTTTCCCTTCTGGGAGGTGCACACGATCGTGCATGATCACCTGGCCGCGCCGGTCTCCCACTACCTGCGCCGCGATGAGGTCGAAGCGTGGTACCGTGGCGCCGGCGCCCGCGACGTCGTGGTCGCGTGGCACAACAGGAACAGCTGGAGAGGATTCGGTGTGCTCCCCTCGGGACGTGAGGCCGCGGGCGCCGCCGGAACCGGAGGCGCTCACAATTGATGCAGCCTGACACCTGCCGGCTCTCGATCGTCGTGCCGTTCTTCAACGAACAGGAGAACGTCGACGCGCTGCACGCGCAGATCGTCTTGTCGTTGTCGGGTATCGATCCCTCGGGAGCTACGTGGGAGATCATCTACGTGGACGACGGGAGCACCGACGCGACGAGCGAGCGCCTGCTGGCCGTTCGCGCCTCGCTGCCCGAGCGAGTCTCCGTCATCAGGCTGCGCAGGAATTTCGGTCAGACCGCGGCCATCGCCGCCGGCTTCAAACACTCGCGCGGCGACGTGATCGTCACGCTGGACGGCGACCTCCAGAACGACCCGGCCGACATCCCCCGGCT
>DASXTC010000041.1:0-1521 GCA_036505635.1 Candidatus Polarisedimenticolia bacterium | reverse complement strand
CGCGATCGAGAGGCTTCTCGGCGTCGAGGTCTCGCCGCGAGCCCAGTACCTGAGGGTCGTGCTCCTCGAGATGGAGCGGCTCTACAACCACGTCGCCGACATCGGCGCCATCGCGACCGACGTCGCCTTCACCGTGCCCGCCAGCCGCGCCCAGATCCTTCGCGAGAGGCTCGTTACGATCCAAGAGCGTCTCTTCGGAGCCCGCCTCCTCCGTGGCACGGTGGGGCTCGGAGGTGTGAAGTGCGACCTCACCGTGGGCCGCCGCAAGGAGCTCGTCATCCACCTCGAGCGCCTCGAAGGCGAGTTCGACGACCTCATCAAACTCTTGATCGACTCGGGGACCTTCACCGACCGTGTTGACGACACGGGAGTGCTCGGCCGTCAGGTCGCTCGGGACCTCGGCATCGTGGGAATGGCGGCGCGCGCCTCGGGGTTGGACCTCGACCTCAGGCGTGATCAGCCACACGACGCGTACGCGGCGCTGCGTTTCCAGGTGCCCGTCGAGGAGGGCGGCGACGTGCGCGCCCGGCTGATGTTGAGGGCGCGCGAGGTGGAGCAATCGCTGTCGATCCTCAAGCAGGCCCTGGAGGGCTTGCCGGAGGGGTCGGTGCTGGCGGCCCTTCCCGACAGCCTGCCCCCATCGTCGTCGGCGCTGGGTTGGGCCGAGGCCTGGCGCGGGGAGTGCCTCCACTGGATCCAGACCGATGCTCGCGGCCAGATCACGCGGGCAAAGATCACGGACCCGAGCTTCAAGAACTGGCCGGGGCTCGCGGAGGCCGTGCCCGGCAACATCCTGCCGGACTTCCCGGTGATCAACAAGAGCTTCAACCTGTCGTACTCGGGCAACGACCGTTAGGAGGGATCGTGTTCAGTATCCTCGTGAAGAGCCTCAAGACCGGCGTCGTGACGAAGGCCGATCCCTTCTCCGCGAGGCCCCCCTTCGGGTTCCCGGTGGTCGACTTCCCGAGCTGCACCGCCTGCGCGGAATGCGTCCAGGTCTGTCCGACCGGCGCTCTGCAGGCGGATCATCCGACTCCCGACCGCAAGACGCTTTCCCTCTCCTACGCTCTCTGCATCCAGTGCCGGGAGTGCGTGGAGGCCTGCCCGGAGCGTGCGATCCAGCCGGGGCGCGAGTTCGAGGTGGCGGCGTACTCGCGCGAGCAGCTCACACAGCGGGCCGCCTTCGAAGTCGACGGCGCCACGGGCCTGGCCACGTTCCGGGGAATGGAGGTCCTGCCGGGGCCGAGCCTGGAGGAATCGGCCGCGAAGTTGAAGGAGCGGATCAAGGGGCGGCTCGGCCGCTCCCTCCACGTCCGCCAGGTGGACGCCGGGAGCTGCAACGGGTGCGAGCTTGAGATCGTTGCCACGGCCAATCCTGTGTTCGATCTCGAGCGGTTCGGCATCCACTTCGTGGCCAGCCCCCGGCACGCCGACCTGTTGCTCGTAACCGGGCCCGTGACGCGGAACATGGAGATCGCTCTCCGCCGCACCTACGAGGCGGCGCCCGAGCCCCGTGTCGTC
>DASXTC010000040.1:0-2056 GCA_036505635.1 Candidatus Polarisedimenticolia bacterium | reverse complement strand
GTCGGCGTGTCCCTCTCGATGATCCTCATGGGGCTTTTCCTCATGGTCAGCCGCCGAAAGGCCGTGAGCCAGATCCTGGCCTTGCTCACCGTGGAGAACGCCGTCTTTCTCGTGGCCCTCGGAGCGACCTCCGGCATGCCGCTCGTCGTCGAGCTCGGGATCTCTTTCGACGTCATCCTGGCGGTGCTCGTGCTCGGCATTCTTGTTCATCGCATCGTCGAGCGCTTCGAGTCGATGGACGTCAGCCGCCTCTCCAACCTGAAGGGTTGAGCCTCGGTGACACTGCTCCTGTGGACTCTCGTCGTGCCCGCCGTGACCGCGGCCCTGGGCGTGCTCCCCGGACCGCGGTGGGTGAAGGAAGCGCGCCTCGTGGCGGGACTCTGCGTGACGCTTATCCTCTCCGCCGCGACCGCGGGGAAGTTCCTCGGCGGATCCGTGCCGACCGCCTTCGACGACGCCTTGCGCGTGGACGGCCTCTCGGCCCTGGTGCTCGTGCTCTCGGCGTTCGTCGGTCTTATGTCCGGACTCTACAGCGTGGGCTACCTGCGGCGGAACGAGGAGAGGCGCCTGATGCCCCGGCAGAACGAGGAGAGGAGCCTGGTGACCCGGGGGAAAGAGGAGAGGCGCCGGGCGCCCCGGGGGAGCGAGGAGCGGCGCTTGGTGCCCCCGTCGCGCCGGCGTGAGTTCGACGCGCTCGTGCCGCTCTACGTGTTCGCGATGCTGCTCGTCGCCGTCTCCAACAACCTCGGGATCCTCTGGATCGCCGTCGAGCTGACCACCCTGGTATCGGTCTTCCTCGTGGCCTTCCACAACCGGGACACTTCGCTGGAGGCGGCATGGAAGTTCCTCGTGCTCGGGAGCCTCGGTCTCGCCTTCGCCCTCCTGGGAACGGTCCTGCTGTTCGCATCCGGGCGCGGGCTCCTCGGCGAAGGAATGTCGGGTCTGAACTGGACGCGGTTCATGAGCCTCGCCCACGAGCTCCACCCGTTCACCCTCAAGCTCGGGGTCGTCTTCGCGCTGATCGGGTACGCGACCAAGGCCGGCCTGGCCCCCATGCACACGTGGAAGCCCGACGCCTACCGCGAGGCACCCTCGCCCGCGGGCGTCCTCATGGCCGTGGGGATGCTCAATGGAGCGCTCTACTCCCTTCTGCGGATCCATCTGATCGCGAAGGCGGCGCTGGGTCCCGGCTTCTCCGGGGGCCTGCTGCTGATGCTCGGCCTCCTGTCGGTCGCGGTGGCGACGCCGTTCATCCTGATCCAGTGGAACCTGAAGCGGCTGCTGGCCTATTCGAGCATAGAGCACGTCGGGATCATGGCCGTGGGCCTGGGCCTCGGGGGAGAGGCGGCCACGTTCGGCGCGCTGCTTCACATGACCTACCACACCTTCGTGAAGCCCTTGGCCTTCTTCTCGGCGGGCACCCTGGCGCAGCTCCACCGCTCTTCCGACTTCGAGGACATCGGCACCGGGACCCTTGGCCGCACACCGGTGGCCAGCGGGTTGTTCGTTCTGGCGGCCGTGATGGTGACGGGGTCCCCGCCCTTCGGCCTGTTCTTCAGCGAGATGATCATCCTCAGGGCGGGCTTTCTCGGCCCGCACACGGCCTTGGTGGCATTCTTCCTGGCTTGCCTGGTGCTCCTTTTCTGCGGGTACTTCTTCCAGGTGGGTCGCCTGATCCTCGGGCCGGAGCCCGAGTCGGCGACACGGCGGAAACCGGATGCGGAGCGGCTGGATGCCGGGACCGCGACGACGATGCTGGCGGCCGTGCTGGCCGTGGTCTCGGCCTTCTACCTGCCCCAACGGCTCTTGGACCTCATCCACGCGGCCGTACGCGTCGTGGAGGGGGCTCAGTGAGCACCGCGTGCGACGTGTTGCGAGAGCGCCTCGGCCTAGTGGCGGTCAGCGAGCTGCGCCCCGGCGAGCTGGCGGCTGAGGTGCAGCTCGACCAGTTGCCGGCCATCGCCGACCGGGCGGTCGCGTCCGGCCTCCGTCTCGCCTCCCTCTTCGCGAGCGACGAGGGCGCGGAGCGTGGATTCACGATCCACCACCTGTGGTC
>DASXTC010000039.1:0-1545 GCA_036505635.1 Candidatus Polarisedimenticolia bacterium | reverse complement strand
CGGCATCGAGATCGACAAGTGCTCGCGCTGCCAGGGCATCTGGCTGGACACGGGCGAGCTGGAACAGGTCGCACCCGGCGATACCGGACTCTTCGGGAGCGTCAGGCGCATCTTCGGCTGACCGCCCCGATGGCGCGCGGGCCGCGTTCTCCCGCGCGCTCGCTTCACCATCCTCATATGGCTCATCGCCTCTTGCGCTGAAGTTGTCACCGGCCCGACGAGCCACCCCGCGAGCCGGGCGCGCATCGAGCACGACCCGCCCTGGGCCCGACAGCGCCAGCAAGCGCCTCACGACCGCGCTCTCGATGTTCCGCGAGACGGACATGTGGAGTCCTCTGGGGCGATTCCATTCGCCACCGGCGTCGCTGTCGTTCGCGAATCAAAAACCCGGCGATGGTTTACCGTCCGGAGGACGGTCTGTTCGAGGTCGACGTTCTTCCGGACCGGAGACCTGGGCTTGCTCCTCGGGGCGCTGGCACAAGGGCTGTCGCTCCTCACGCCCGAGCAGCCGGAAGAGCAGCGCGAGCACCACGAGCATGTCGATCGCCCCGCCCGCGCCCCACATGACGAGGCCCCCCCAGGTCTGATCCTGCTGGGCGCTGAGCGCCAGCACGCGCGGCGCCAAGGCGTAAGAGGGGTAGACGACCCAGGGGACGACCGTCAAGAGGAGCCCGAGTCCCGCCTCCTGGAAGGAAGCGAGGACCAGGTAGACGATCCGCGCCCCGGGGTGGCCCCGTGGGCGTAGATGAGGCGCAGGAGCGATCACCGGCCACCAGAACAGGAGCCCAGCCCCGAGGAACGCTACGTGCTCGACATCGTGCAGGAGCCGATGGGTCAACGCCGCCTCATAGGCGGCGGGCAGATGCCAGAGCCAGAGCGTGAGCGCGTACGCGAGCCACGCCACGGGCGTCCAGGTCAAGGCCTGCCAGGCCGCCCGGAGGGGGGCGCGCCGGGCCAGCAGGCGCCCGGCCCGCACGCGCGCCGCCGCGGGCAGCCCCCAGAGCACCACCGGCAACGGGTCGGCGAGCAGAACGGCGGGCGCCGCCACCTTGATCAGCAGCAGGTGCTGGACCATGTGGACGAAGAACAGATCCTCCGCCAGCCGGTCCACGGGCGAGAGCAGGGCGACGCCCACCGCCCCGATCCCCGCGAAGCCGCTGACGAGCCGCCAGGTCGGGACGCGTGAGCGCGATCGGCTGCTCAGCCGCCACCAGCCGACGCCGTAGAGGGCCAGCAGTACCGATAGCGGGAGAAGGACCTCGGGCCGCCAGCTCCAGCCGACGGCCGGGGAACCGCCTGCCCATCCGTCCGGACCGTGGGCCATCGGGAGTGCGATCGGTCACTTCCTGAAGGTCAGGAGCGCGACCCAGACGAAGAAGACGATGGTCCCCGCGAGGAAGAGCCCGAAGGCGAGCTTCTCGATGCCGGTCATGGTCGTTTCCCCCCTGCCCCCTCACCCTGCTCTCTCCCCCTCGGCGGGGGAGAGGGTGGCACTGCTAGTGCACGAGGGACAGGAGCCCGCCGAGCACGTTGTAGAGCGCGTCG
>DASXTC010000038.1:0-156720 GCA_036505635.1 Candidatus Polarisedimenticolia bacterium | reverse complement strand
CCCCAGCTCGTGCGTGAGCACTGAGAAGACCTTCCTGCTGCGGGTAGCCAACCCTTCGAGAAGCTCGGGCGGAACCTCCTTGTACCGGCCATAGTGCTTCTCGAACTTCTTGTGCAGCAGGACGAAGTTGATGACGCTGTTGAATTCCTCGAACGTGTACTCCGTGTTGGCCTCGATGAACTCGCGGTCCTTTCGGTGGTATTCGTAGATCTTCGTCTCGAAGAAGTGGTTGCGGCTCGGGTCGATCAGCTTCGACCCGAAAAACCCGATCGCCTCCTCCATCACCGCGGAGTAGAAGAGGTCCGGGCGCCTTGCGGGAGCGCCGTGGGGCTCGAAGACCGCACCCTTCAACGCCAGGTTGACGAAGTGCGCGGCCTCCTCTCCGCCGTGCACGAGGCTGAACTGCCCGATGAAAACCGAGTTGATCCTCGGGATGTAGCAGGAGCCCTTCCGGGCGATCTGCCGCCGGATCTCGGCGATCTCGGACCTCGCGAAAGAGCTCGCCTCGAGCATCTTCCGGAGCGTCGCGGCGTCCACGTGGGAGTAGACCTCCGGGAAGTAGTCCACCAGGAACTCGATGCAGTCCCCCTCCCGGCGGACGCACATCTTGTACTTGTCTATGGAAAGGAATCGCAGAATCGTGTCGATCATGCTGTAGATCGTCGGCGTCAGGTCGAGGTGATCGTCGTCGGCGCTCTCGGATTTCCACCGGTAGATGGTCTGACGGTACGATTCGTACTTCGCGATGGGACTGGTGTTGAAAACACAGAAGGTGTTCCTGTCCAGCATGGCCACGTCCGCGTGCTCCCGGCCGCGCGCGACGAGCTGCCAGTAGATCTCCTCCACGTTCTGCAACACTCGGACCGAACGCTTCTCCAGATTCCAGTCCCGCAGCAGCCGGCGCACGTTGCGGGGGAGGTGATCCGAGGCGAGGTGGGACTCGCCGATCAGGACGACCACCTTTGCTCCGGGGTTCTTCTGGAAGATGTCCACGATGCGCGCCGCCGCGTACTGATCCCGCTTGCGGATGTAGCGCAGGCCGTTGCGGGGAGGGCAGTCGATCCCGAAGACCTTCACCCCGTAATCGCGGGCGGCCTGGAAGATCTGCTTGAAGCCGTCCCAGTCGTAGCCCCATTCGAGGTCGTAGCGGATCCGCCGCTTGAACTCGTCTTCCCCTATTTCGCCTGCCATCCAGCGGTCAAGGACGCGCTGGCTGCGTCCGTAGACCATCTCGACGGCGAGGATGACTTGCCGGGACCGCGAGGCGATCTCACGCAGCAGCCGGGCGGCGAAGGCCTGGGACGAGGGCAGCGCGTGGTAGTCGCCTACGTAGATGACATCGGCCCGGAAGCAGGCGATGACCAGATCGTCGTAGGAGCTCACCTCGCGCAGGCGGCGGAACTCGGCGGTGAAGTCACGGATGTAGCGCCTCGACGCGTTGGGATCGATGCGCGCGATCTCCTTCCTGATCAGAGAGACCATCCGCCTGTGAAACGCGATCTCTTCTCTAAGCTGGGCTGTGGGCACGGCTCAATGGCTGCTCTTCTTTTCGATCTTCTCTCCCTCATCCTTGTCCGGCTCGTCCTCCCCCTTGAGCGCCTTCTTGAAGTTGCGTATCCCCTCGCCCAGCCCCTTGCCGATCCCGGCCAGCTTCGCCCCACCGAATAAAACCACCAGGATCAGCAGGAGTATCAGCAGCTCCTGGAATCCGATCTTGCCCATTGTCAGTCTCCTCAGCCCCCTGGTGGGGGCAGGATCTCCCGGTCGCTTCCCACTCTGCGCGTCACCCTGACCGCGTCGAGGTGCTCAAGCAGCGGGATCGCGTTCTTCCGGGAGGTGCCCGTCAGCTCCTTGAAGGAGCCGATGTCGATGATGCGCCGTTCCTGGCGGAAGAGCCAGAGCCGGCGCTTGAGCGCTTCGATCGCCTCGGTATGGAAGAATCTGCCGTCCTTTATCTTCACCAGCCGTCCAGAGGCCAGCAGAAGGTGGACCATCTTCTCCGCTCTGGCGGTCTCCAGACCGAGCGAAGGCGCCAGCTCTTCGAGCGTGGGTGGATTGAGCCCCTCCCTGAGGAAGAGCTCGTCGAGGCCCGTCATCAACTCCTGATCCACCGGCGAGAGCGTGACCTCGTGGCCGGCGAGCCCGATGGAGTCCTTGCGCACCCGCACGGTGCCCGCGGCGGCGAGCCGATCCAGGATCATGCGGGAGATCTCGGCGCCGGCTCCAGCCAGGGCCCGCTCCCGCAGCTCCTCCAGGGGCATGCCGGGACGGAGCGGATTCGCGCGGTGGTACTCGCGCAGGGTCGAGACGATCCCCTCCTCGATCTTCTCGCCCATCCGCGCGTCGATGAGGACGGCCGAGGGCCCTTCGCCGGCCGAAAGAGCACCGGCCTGCGGCGGGAGGCTGCCGATCAGGGCGCCCGTCTCGCCGACGGCCCGACCGGCCCGCAGCGCCAGGTCTCGCAGGCTGATGCCCATCGGCTCGGACTCGAGGAAGACCTTGAGGGCCTCCATCGGGTCGGCCCGCTCCAGACGCGTGAGACGATCCAGCAGCTCCGGCCCGGGGGCGCCTTTGTGCTTGACGGGATGCGCGTCAAGAACCACGCCGCCGCCGATGGTGACGGTGGGTGAGTACCGGCGTATCACGAACCGATCGCCGGGCATGCTCAGCCCGGGCTTCTCCAGCCTGACCTGCGCGAAGCATTCGCGTCCGGGCGCCAGCTCGGGTTCGCCCGAAAGGAGCCGGACGCGCGCCAGCAGCTCGCTGGTCCCCTGATGGAAGCGGACGCGGCCGAGGTCCTTGAGCGGCCCGGGCGCTCCCGCAAGAAGGCTCAGCTTCACGTCGAGCAGGCGGGAGGCGCGCATCTGGCCGGGCCTTCCGAGCACGTGCCCGCGCTCCACCTCCGAGGCATCGACGCCGCCGAGGTTCACCGCCGTACGCTGCCCGGCTCCGGCCTCCTTCACCGGGGCGTTGTGCGCCTGGAGGCCGCGGACCCGGCAGACCCTCTCTTCCGGGTAGAGGGCCACTTCGTCGCCGTCGGCGATAGTCCCGGACACCAGGGTGCCCGTGATCACGGTGCCGAACCCCCTCATGCTGAACGCCCGGTCCACCGGCAGCCGCAGCAGGGAGGAGGGCCGGCCCGGCTCGACCTCACGTGCGGCCCGGCCGATCTCCTCCGTGAGCCGTTCGAGCCCGGCCCGGGTCTTCGAGCTGACCGGGAGGATCGGCGCCTCGTCGAGAAAAGAGCCCCGGATGAACTCCCGCACCTCCAGCGACGCGAGCTCGGCGATGTCCGGATCCACCAGGTCGACCTTCGTCAGCGCCACAAGGCCCCGTTTGACGCGCAGGAGAGAACAGATCTCGAAGTGTTCGCGGGTCTGAGGCATGATCGATTCGTCCGCGGCGACGACGAGCAGCACCAGGTCGATCCCCCAGATGCCGGCCAGCATGTTCTTGACGAACTTTTCGTGGCCCGGCACGTCCACGAACCCGACGGTCAGGTCCGGCCCCAGAGGCAAGGGGGCGAACCCGATGTCGATCGTGATCCCCCGTTCCTGTTCTTCCTTGAAGCGGTCGGTGTTGACCCCAGTGAGGGCCTTGACCAGCTCCGTCTTGCCGTGGTCGATGTGACCGGCCGTTCCGACGACGACGTGCTTCATCTGATGATGGCCGGGATCGGGGCTCACCCCCTGGAGCCGCGGATCTTGCCGAGCTCCTCCTCGTAGTACTTCCGGAAGAGGATGTCCCATTCCTGGCTCCCCTCGGGGATCTGGCGTTTCTGGCCGACGATCTTCGCGCGGACCCTCTTTTCGACCTCCTCGTCGCGCCTCATTTCGGCCCTCAGCAGCTCCACGACCTTCAGTCGGACGCTGTTGCGGTCACGCAGGAGGGTGATGCCGGGGGCCTCCTCAAGGGCCTTCGTGAGGACGTGGGACAGGTGGGTCACCTTCTCGTGGCTGAGCTTCATGAGCGATCCCCGTCCCCGCCGACCCGCCTTACAGGATGAGCTTCCGCTTCCGGACCAGCTCGGCCTTGATCATCTTGAACATCTCGTGGTACTGGACCCCGCGCCGCGTCATCTCGTCGGAGTGAGTCTTGAGGATCTCCCGCACCTCCTCGTTGAGACGGTCCTCCACCATCAGGTCTCCGGCGAACGCCCGGGCCACCGTTTGGCCGGCCGATCCCGGATCCTCGGTCCTGATGGCGCCGTCGCGCTCCAGACCCGCCACGATCTGTCCGGAGATGTGGTCCACGAGCGCCGGGGAGAGCCTCATGCGACGGAGTCTATCATCCCCCGGAATGGGGGGCCACGAAAGGGCCTCGTCAGGGCGCGCGCGGCGGCGCCGCCGCGCCGTCGCTTTCGGGCTTCGAGTCGCTCAGCCGCCACGAGTACTCGAGGTACGCCGGGATGGATGGGGAGGCCTTCAGGAAGTCGTCCCGGTACCAGTCGAAGATCCGCGACAGATGCGCCCGGGTGGGCTCAGGATGCACCCAGCACCGAGTCGACGACCCTGAAGAGATCCTTCAGGTTGAAGGGCTTGGCGAGAAACGGATTGCCGACCTCCTCGAAGAAGAGCTGGGTGTCGGGGCTCGCGGTGTCTCCCGTCGAGAAGATGATTCTGCGGGCCAGGGCCGGCTCGATCGAGACGACGTGCCTGTAAAAATCGCGCCCGTTCATGTTGGGCATCTTCAGGTCGCAGATGATCACGTCGTACCTGGCGGTGGCGATCAGGGCGCGGGCCGACCTGCCGTCGCAGGCCGTATCGACCCGGTGCCCCTGCGCCTGAAGCGCCTCCGCCATGACATCGGCCAGTGAGAGCTCGTCCTCCACCACCAGGATTCGCCGGCCCGTCGCCGTCGGGCGAGGCGGCATTCTCCCCTCGGGATCCGGCTCCACATCGGGTCCCTCCACCGCGACGGCCGGTTCGACCCCGGGGCTCTCCTCGACCGCCGCCGTCCCCGGTGGGGCCGCCGGCAGCTCCACGGTGAAGGTCGATCCGGATCCGACGGCGCTCCTCGCGGTAATCGTGCCGCCGTGCTCCCTCACCGTCCCGTAGGCCAGGCTCAACCCCAGACCGGTCCCCTGCCCCACCTCCTTGGTCGAGAAGAAGGGATCGAAGATCCTCTTGAGGTTCTGCGGCGGGATACCGGGGCCGTCGTCGATGATCTCGACGACGACGCGGCCGTCCGGGTTTCGGGTCCTGATGATGAGACGGCCAGCGCCTCCCTTTTCCTTCATGGCCTGGTAGGCGTTGTAGATGATGTTGAGGAAGACCTGCTGCAGCAGGTGAAAATCGCCGACGACCACGCGGGGCCCCGGCTGCAGATCGAGGTCGACGGTGATGTCGTCAACCCTGAGCTGATGGCCGAGAAGCTGGAGCACGGAGTCGACGGCCACGTGGATATCGAGCGGGCGCTGCTCGGGCGTGTGACGCCGGGCGAACCGGAGTAGGTTCTGCACGATGCGCTGGCAGCGGCCGGCCTCCGCGCCGATCGTCGACAGCTTTCGGCGGACCGTCTCGTCAACGGGCTCGGTCTGCAGGAGCTGGGCGTATCCCATCACCGATGCGAGCGGGTTGTTCAGCTCGTGGGCCACCCCCGAGATCATCTCACCAAGAGCGGAGAGCTTCTCGGCCTGCGCGAACTGGAGCTGCAGCATGCGGGCCTCGGTGACATCGGAGATCACGACGACGACCCCCTGAACCTTCTCGTCCAGTCCCCGGACGGGAGAGCAGGTGATGGAGAAGATCCTCCCCTCCGCCGTGGCCGCCGCCTCGAACGTCATGGGCTTGCTCCCCGTCGGATCCAGCGTCTCGATCAGCGGCAGCAGCGGGACGTCTCCAATGCGGTGAAGGGTCGCCGGGACGTCCCCCTCCAGGGTCCCGAGGTACGACTGCGCGGCCGGGTTGATCATCACGATGCGCAAATCCCTGTCGAGAAGCAGCACTCCCTGGGCCATGGACTCCAGCATCGAGTGAATCTTGCTGGCCTCCGCCTCGCGTGCCGTGCGGATCCGGTCGAGAGTCAGCGAGGCCTGGCTGGCGATGGTGTAGACGAGCCGCATCAACGCAGGGCCGAACGCATCCTTCTCGCGAGACACGACCGAGATCAGGCCGACGACCTGCCCGCGTATGACCAGGGGCGCGTGGGCCACCGAGCCGAAATCGTCGGCGTGGAGCATGCTGCCACCGGCCACCTCGGGCCCCGAAAGGGTGAGCTCGAGCCCCTCGGGTCTGGACCCGGAGAGACTCGCCAGTTGCGCCGTGATCTCGCCGCGCAGCCGGATGACGGCGAGTTCCTCGGCGGGGCACGAGAGGTGCACCGAGATCCTCCGGTGGTCCGGCAACTGGAGCGTCATGGCGCAGAGATCGAAGCTGAGCGCCCTTCCAAGCGAGCCCGCGACAAGTTGCACGAGATCCTCGGGGCTCAGGACGAAACCGAGCGATCGGCTCACGTCATAGAGCAGAGAGATCTCCCTGGTCCGCTCCTCGACCCTCGCCTCCAGCTCCCGGTGCAGCCGGGAGACCTCGAGGGCGAGAGCCACGATGGTGAGCGCGCTCTTTGCCGTGGCCAGCAGCCGCTCGGGGAGCGTGGCCGGGGCCTCGGACCTCAAGATGAGGCACCCCACGGGCTGCCCGGCCGCGGTCGCCGCGAGGAAGGCCCAGCTTCCACCGCCCCTCTGGAGATAGCGCTTCTCGGGGCACTCGGGGCAGGCCAGGGGATCCGCGATGACCGCGTCGCACCCGTTCAGGAGGGCGCCCCGGAGGAGCCCGCCCTGCTCCGAGGAGAGGCGCAGCGGGAAGGGCTCACCCCCGCCGGTGCGAGCCCATGAGACCGCCTCGGTCTCCGGGCTGCGGCAGGCGAGCCACGCCCTCACGGGAAGCGCCTCCTCGAGCAGATCCAGGAAGAGGAGGCCAGCCTCCTGATCGGAGCGTGAGCCGAGACTGGCGGCCACGCGCGCGAGGAATTCCGGGCCGAGCTCGGACGCGCCGCCCGGCATCCCCGGTGAGGATGCCCTGTCGTGGCCTCCCGGGATCAGGTCGAGACGTCTTGTCGGGGAAGGATCGGCCATTGGCGGCTCATTCTAGGCGGACCCTTCCGGATCTGTCAACGCCGGACGCACGGACGAGGGAGCCCTCCATCGTTCGTTCGATGTTCGTGGCGCGCCCCGGGCCCGCTCAGCTGGACTTCGGCACGAGGCTGAGCCTCGCCCTTGCGGCGCTTCCGGGGCCAAGCCCCTTGGCCGCAATCTCACCGATGGCCGTGCGGCGCGAGGGGGCCATGAGTACCGGGGGGGCGGAAGGACGCGCTCGCAGACGGTCGACCGACGACGTGCTCCTGAGCGGCACCATCGCGGCGCCAGGCATCGCCCCATGGAGCGGGGGCGCCAGGTATCGCTGGACCGCGAAGATTCGGCGCAGCTTCTTCTTGGCCTGGGCCTCGATCTGGCGGATCCTCTCGCGGCTCAGCCCCATCGTCTCGCCGATCTCCTTCAGCGTGAAGGATCGGCCCCCCTCCATGCCGAAGCGGTTGGCGATCACCGTCTTCTCCTGTTCGGTCAGCAGCACCATGGCCGACCGGACGAGCTGCTCGCTCTCGTTGCGCAGGAGATTCTCCTCGGGGTTTTCGGAGGTGTCATCCACCAGGTAATCGCTGATCGGCACGCTCTTCTCGCGGCCGACCTTGTCGTCGAGCGACACCTCGCGCAGCTTGATCATCATGATCTCGTCAATCTTCGAGATCGTGCTGTCGAGCCTCGTGGAGATCTCATCGCGACCGGGCCGGCGGCCGAGCTCGCGCGAGAGGCTCGCCTCGGCCTCGCGGATCTTCTTGACCTTCTTCATCTGATAGGTCGGGACGCGGACCAGGTTGGACTGCTCGGAGAGGGCCTTCAGGATCGACTTGCGCACCCACCAGATGGCGTAGGTGATGAACTTGTTGCCCTTCGTGTGGTCATACCGCTGTGCGGCCTCGATCAGGCCGATATTGCCTTCATTGAGCAGGTCCTCGAACGAGAGTCCGAGGTTGCGGTACTCGCTCGCGATCTTGACCACGAACGAGAGATTGGACTCGACCAGTCGGTTGAGGTTTTCTTTGCTGCCGCTCTGCTCGGCGATTCTCGCGATCTCCATCTCCTGTTCCTTCGTGAGAATGGAGTACTCGCCGATCTCGGACAAGTAACGACCAAGGGAGGAGTCTTTCTCGACGCGTCGGCTCATTCCGGGTTGAACCTCACATCCGCGAACTGGACTCCTTGGCAGGGGTGGAAGCCAGAAATCCTCTGTAGAGTCAATCCGTTATGTCGGTTTTCTCCTTGACACTAGTGACGGTTGGGGGTACTGTTGGGACCGCGATGCTGGGTGGAAAGGGATGCAGCCGAGCATTTCTGAACCCCCCCCGTCATGCAGCATGCAGCACGGATGACGGGACAGAGTCTATGTTGCGGGCTCATGCTTGTCAAGGAAATTTTGTTGCTGTAGCATAAGACGTAACGTACGTAGATTCAGACTCAGGGATATCAGTAATAACAGCGGGATCCCGAAAGGAAGATGGGGGGCGTGCGGGGAGGCACCATGAACCGACTCGAGTTCGGGCTCTCAAGACGCGCCCAGGTTCCGCTGGTCGGCCAGCGTATCAGGCAGCTTCGCAAGGACCGCAGCCTGACACAGGCCGAGCTGGCCGCGAAGGTGGGGGTCCAGCAGTCCGACCTCTGCCGGATGGAGACGGGCGAGTACAAGGTCAGCCTCGAGACGCTGTTCAGGATTCTGAAGATCTTCGAGATGAACATCGGCGAGTTCTTCCACGAGGCCCCCCCTGGCCAGCTCTCCCCCACAGAAACTGAGATGATCCGGACCTTCCGTAACCTCCTGCCGTCAGGGCAGGATGAGGTACGGAACTTCATGAAGTTCATCGAGCGGCAGTCCAGAAGGAGCCGCCGCAAAAAATAGGGGCTCTGCTCCCGGCCATGGGACAGACTCGTCGACCCGCCTGCCAGCCCTTCTCCCGGTTGATGTCCGAAGGGTGCACGGCCCTCCGGGAGGGGGACCTCGATCAGGCCCTCGCGCTGTTCGAAGGCGCCGTCTCCAGGGCGCGGCAGGAGCACGAAGCCGAGAACGTCAACAAGGCCCTCTCGAACCTCTCCACCTGCTACATCGAGATGGGCGAGTACGAGCAGGCCGCAAAAGGACTTCGGGAGATTATCCTGCGAAGCTCCGATGACGAGACGATCTGCGGCGCGTCCTACAACCTCTCGATAAGCCTGAGGCGCCTCGGCAAGCACCAGAAGGCCTTCGTCTACGCCAGGAAGGCGATCGAGAAGAGCCGGGCGCTGGGTGACCTGAACTGGATGGCCCGGTGCCACAACCTCATGGGCAACATCTACCTGGTGCAGAGCCACCTGGACAGATCCCTCGTGGAATACCGCAAGGCTCTGCGCCTGCGCATGAAGGAACCCGAGAGGAACCACTTCTCCGTCGCGATCCTCAAGGACAACATCGGCTACTGCCTCATGCTCCAGGGCCACTACGAGAAGGGGATCGAGGCCGTGCGCGAGGCCCTCGACATCGTCACCGAGATAGGCAGCAAGAAGTGCATTTGCGAGTGCGCGCATGACCTCAGCTTCGGCTACATGCAGCTGCGCCGTCTCGAGGAGGCCGAGACGTTCGGCAAGCAGGCGCTGGAACTGGCGGAGGCCGCAGGATACAAGGAGATTATCAAGAACTGCTACTACCTGCTCGGCGAGATCAACTACCTGAAGGGGGACGAAGGACAGCGGGACCATTACTTCTATCTGCTCCAGAACCTCTACCCGCACCTGCCCTTCCTGAGGGACTTCCTGTGCACGTTCGACGTGAGCAAGATCATCGCCCTGCGGTTCCCGCAGTAGGCACGAGGAGGATGCAATGAAGGGTTATCGCCTCGCCGCGGCCATCGCTCTCGTCGTTCTGGCGCTCGTGACAGGTGCCTCCGAAGCGGGACCCTCCGTCGTGACGAGGGACGGGCACCTCCTGACCGTGGAAGTCGAGAGCGATCCCTACAGCCCGACCACTCAGGGCCTGGTCGTCTTCGACCAGAGCACCGCAGGCACCACGACCGTCACCATACCGTCAACCTGGGACCCCGTGATCGACCAGGGTCCCCAGATGACCCTGAACCCATACGATGGGGAGCCGGTGGTGGTCTGGAGCCGGCAGCAGGGGGGCGATTTCGAGCTGGCGATGATGCGGCGCATGCCGGGTGGTGACTGGGCTCCCTTCAACATTCTCACCGGCAACACCACCAATGACATCGAGCCCCGCAGCATCGTCGACCTCAGCGAGATGGCCCACATCGTCTGGTGGCCGTCGGGGGCCGGCGGCCCCGTTTTCCTCCAGGGCTTCGATGTGCACAACGGCGGCAACAACGGGCCGCCCCAGAGACCCTTCGAGCCCCCCAAGCGCAAGCTCAGCTCGTCATCATCGGGGGACTCGATCGGTGGCGCAGAAGACCCGGGCACGATCGGCGGTTCGAAGGCGTCGGCCAGCCCGTGCCTCGCCAATCCATCGGCCGCGCCCGATCATGGGGTGGTCCTGGGATGCGGGCGTCCCGCCGCCTATCAGCTCTCCAACTGCATCCTGGTGGTCGGGGTCTACGACACCACGACCTCGACCTGGACGCAGACCTGGACGGATCTCAGCAGCGCGCCACTGGACGGGACATCGATTCGCGAGATCGTCCAGACGCAAGTCGACGCTCGCTGCTACTGAGCCCAGGAGTGTGTCCGCCGCGACTCAGTGATACGGATAATGGCGGTCCCTGTTCGAGCGATCCGACCGCCTGGCGTCGTCCCGCTCGATCGTCTTGAATCGCCGCCGCCGCAGCCTCCATCGGATCGCGTTGATCAGGCGCCGCGGATCCCAGTACCCCATGATGAGGATGAAGCCGGTCAGGGCTCCGCCCAGGTGCGCGAACCGCGCGACTCCGTCCGGCGTCAGCGCGCCAAGGCTGACCAGCTCGATGGCGGCCATCAACAGCGCGAACTGGCGGGCCGTCATCGGAAAGATGCCCCAGAAATAGACGATGCTTCCTGGAAACAGCATTCCGTACGCCACGATCAGCCCGAAGATGGCGCCGCTGGCCCCGACGGTCTGGGGCTGCATGAAGGCGAGCGCGCAGTTTGCGACCCCCGCCCCCACGCCGCATATGAGGTAGTATCGAAGGAACCGGCGCGCCCCCCAGAGCCGTTCAATCTCGCAGCCGAACATCCAGAGCACGAGCATGTTGAACAGCAGGTGGAAGATCGAGTCGGGTGAATGCAGGAACATGTAAGTGACGAGCTGCCAGACGAAGAAGCTCTTGAAGACGAGGATCGGATTGAGGGCCAGGAGCGCCAGGGTGACTTCCCATGCTTCCTGGCCGCCGCGCCCGACGATGAACAGCTCGATGACGAAGACGGCGACGTTGATGATGAGGAGGGCTTTGACGGCTTGAGTGAGCGGGCCACCGAAGGAGATTCGGTACTGGGTGCCATACTCGGACCGCGGCGGCATGCCGCGAGCCTAGCACAGCCTCGGGAGAGCAGACAAGGATGAGCGCGCGAAGGATAGTCATCGGATGTTCCGTGGCCGCGGTGGTGTTCCTCTCGGTCCTCGTCATCGGCGGGTTCTTCCTCTTCAGACAGATGACCGCGCCGGTGCCGCTGCCGCCGGCGGCCCGGCTCGCCGATGCCGGGACTCTCGGGCTGGCCCTCGTGCGACTCGAGCCCGAGGACCCCTGGATCAAGGGGACCCTGGCCGAGCTGTCCAAGTACTCGACCGAGGAGAGGAAGCCCGCGGATCTGTTCCCCATCGAGCTGATCTGGGCCGCCCGGCGCGGTTCACCCGAGCCCGAAGGTCACATCCTCAGCATGACCCTGTCCCGCAACGGAAGGCTCGTCGGCATGTTCGGCGACGTCGCGCTCTGGCGCGCGGGACGATCTGTGGGCGGCAAGGTCTCCCGCGTGGAGCACCATGGCGAGGGGATCACCTCCTTCCCCGGCACGTCAATCAATGGACACGTGTTCATCCGTGACGGCACCGTGGTCTGGTCGTCGGACCTCGACACGGCGAAGGCGGCCGTGGACCTCACCCTCGCCGCCGAAGGGGCCGCCCCCCCGGCGGAGGCCGGGACGAGTCAGGTCCCGATCGCCGCGCTGCTTCCGCAGGAATCACCGCACGCCATCGCCGGGGCCATCCTCAACGAGAATGGATCGCTGTCGCGCATCCTCGGGGTGCTTCCGGGTGACGCGCTGGACATTCCGGCGGACCGGCTCGCCGCGGTGTCCCTCCTCACCTTCACCTTCGACGCCACGTCGGCCACCGAAGGAGGAGGCGAGGTGGTGCTGCAGCTCGCAGAGGGCGCGTCCAGCGAGGAGGCTCGGAGGATCGCCGACGACCTTGCCGGCCGTCTGCTCCTCGTGAAGCTGGCCCAGGTGGTGTTCCAGGCCACGCCGAGACTCGAGTCGAATCGCGCGTTCATCGCCGTGAAGGCCACGGGTCTTGACTCGCTCGGCGCGCCGCTCATCCAGGAGATGGTCCGGTCCTTCAAGAAGTTCGAGAGTCTGAAGAAGGGGGAAGCGCCGCCGGTCGATCCGAATCAGTCCAGCTCGACGTTCCAGTAGGCGATATCGAGGAAGTTCCGCCAGACCTCGTACTGCGCGCCGGTGAAGGTGATCTTCACGAGCGGGTGCCATCGCGGCTTTACGGGAGGTTTCAGGAGCGTCATGCCCACCTCGCCCGGGAGGCTGCTCCCCTTGCGTCCGTTGCAGTCGAGGCAGCAGCACACGACGTTGTCCCAGGTCGACTTGCCTCCACGGGAAAGGGGCACCACGTGATCGAGATTCAGCTCGCGCGTGGTGAACCTGCGCCCGCAATACTGGCACCGGTTGCGGTCCCTGAAGTAGATGTTCTTGCGGGTGAACCTCACCTCGTGGCGAGGCAGCGCGTCGTAATGCAGCAACACGATCACGCGCGGGATCTTGATCCTCATCGCCGGCGTGGCGATGACATCGTCATGGGGCTGGACGGGGATGTCGCACCAGTGCTCCCAGGTGTAGGTAGAGTAGTCGGGCTCGACGGCCTTGACCTCCCCCTTGTAGAGCAGGCAGAAGGCCTTCCGGACCGTCGTCACCTGGATCGCCTGGAACAGCCTGTTGAGCACCAGCACGTTGGAGTCGAGCACCGCCGCTTCCTTCCTTCAGTCTTGCGACCGGCTCACCGGGCGCCGGGCGCCTTCTGCCCAGGGGCGTAATCCCTCTTGAGCTTCAGCCTCTCCGCATGGCGCTCGCGCGCCAGCTCGATGAGCCGTTCCACCAGCGCCGTGAAGCCGATCCCGCTCGCCTCCCACAGGCGCGGGTACATGCTGATCGGCGTGAACCCGGGGATCGTGTTGACCTCGTTGATCAGCACCGCGCCGTCCGATCGGCGGACGAAGAAATCGACCCGCGCCATCCCCGCGCAGTCGAGGGCGAGGAATGCCGCGAGCGCCATGGTGCGGACCTCGCCGGCCTGCTCCGGCCCGATCCGGGCCGGGATGATCAGCTCCGACCCGTCCTCCAGGTACTTGGCGCTGTAATCATAGAACTCGTGGCACGGCACGATCTCGCCCACGATGGAGGCCTGTGGATCGTCGTTGCCCAGCACGGCGCACTCGACCTCCTGCCCGTCGACCGCCTGTTCGATGATCACGCGTCTGTCGTAGGCCGCCGCCTCGACGAGAGCCGGGCCCAGGCCCTCCGGCCCCTTGACCTTGGACACGCCCACGCTGGAGCCTCCGTTGGAAGGCTTGGTGAAGCAGGGATAGCCGATCCGGCCCTCGACCTCCCGGGCGATCCCGCGGGGGTCCTGCTCGATCCGGCGCCGGTCGACCACGAGGTGGTCGGTCTGGCGCAGCCCGGCGGCGCCGAAGATCACCTTCATCGTCGTCTTGTCCATTCCCAGGCTCGAACCGAGCACGCCCGAGCCGACGTACGGCAGACCCGCGAGATCGAGGAGCCCCTGCATCGTGCCGTCCTCCCCGCCGGTGCCGTGCACCAGCGGAAAGATCATGTCGAGCCCCACCGGCGCTGCGCCGTTGTCGATGGGGACCAGCCCGCCTGCCGAAGGGTCGGCGGTCAGGGCGGCGTGCGTGGTGCCGGGGATCCTTGCCAGGCCGGTGCCCGCCGCGTCGAGAAGCATCCGGGCGTCGCCGGCCGTCAGCCACTTCCCCTCACGCGTGACGCCGATCGGGATCACCTCATAGCGCGTTGGGTCCAGGTGATCGAGCACCGCGCGCGCGGAGACGAGCGAGACCTCGTGCTCGACCGAGCGTCCCCCGAAGATCAGCCCCAGCCGGACCCGCCTCACGGCGCAACCTCCTCCAGAGGGAGCTCGGGGCGATCCGGCGCGTCGACGGAACCCTCGGTACCCAGCCGCGAAAGCGCGACCGCCCTGGCCCGGCTGGTCCGCAGGGTCAGGTCCACGTATCCATCATGGTAGCTGGCATCCACGACGTGGGACTGGTCGTAGATCTGGGCGATCCCCTCGGCGTCGGCGACCCGCATCCGGATCCGGCGCTCGACCAGGTCCTCGCTCACGACTCGGGCGATCCCGGCCCGCGCCGAATCAAGACCGAGGCCCTTGCCCGCCGCGATGAAGAGGGCATCCGGATGCAGGCGGCGAGCGCGCTCGAGGATCCCGGGCTGCGTCACCCGGTCCACCTTGTTGAAGACCTGGACCGTGGGCCTCGAGTCCATGCCGAGGCCTGCCAGAACCTGATGCGTCACCTCCATTTGCTCCTCGTATCTCGGGTGTCCGATGTCCACGACGTGGATGAGAAAGTCAGCCTCCGCCGCCGCCTCCAGCGTGCTGCGGAACGAGGCGACGAGGTGGTGCGGCAGCTTCCGGATGAACCCGACGGTGTCGATGAGCAGTATATGCCGTCCCCGATCCAGCTCGAAGCGACGCACCAGAGGATCGAGCGTGGCGAACAGCCGATCCTCCACAAAGGCATCGGCCCGCGTGAGGGCGTTGAGCAACGTGCTCTTGCCGGAATTTGTGTAGCCGACGAGCGCTCCCTTTGTCGCGCCCCGGCGCCCCGTGCGGCGCGTCTGACGGCCCCGCTCGATGCGGTCCAGGTCCTCCCGGAGCCGCGAGATCCGGTGACGGATCAGCCGCCGGTCGATCTCGATCTGGGTCTCACCGATCCCACGCACGCCGATCCCGCCGACCTGCCGGGACAGGTGGGTCCAGCGTCGTGTCAGGCGCGGGAGCAGGTAGTTGAGCTGAGCCAACTCGACCTGCGTGCGCGCCTCGCGGCTGCGCGCGCGCCGGGCGAAGATGTCGAGGATCAGCCCCGACCTGTCAATCACCTTCGCCTCGATCAGCTTCTCGAGGTTCTTGACCTGCGCCGGGGAAAGGTCGTCATCGAAGACGACGAGGTCGGCCCGACTCCCCCGCGCGTGCGAGGCGATCTCCTCGGCCTTGCCCCGTCCGACGAAGTAGGCGGCGTCCAGGCGGTCGCGATCCTGGATGAGCCGATCGACCACCACGCCGCCCGCCGTCTCCGTCAGGCGCGCCAGCTCGTCAAGATGGTCCTCGGCCGTCTCGCGCCGCATGCGGGGGAGCACCACGCCCACGAGCACGGCGCGCTCTTGCGGTATAAGGTTACTTTGCCCCACGTGGCTCGCCCGGCGCCAGCGCCGCCTCGACACGCGCCGCCACATCGGCCGGGAGCGCGGGGCCGATCCACCGAACCGTGCCCTCCGCGTCGATGAGGGCCGACATCGGCAGCGTGTGCACCTCGAACGCTTCCTGCGCCCTGCCTTCGCTGTCGTAGAAAACGGGGTAGGTGGCGCCGTTCTTCGCCGCGGCCTCCTTCAGGCTCGCGAGCGTCTCGCCGCCTTCCCGGATTCCGAGACCGACGACCCGCAGCCCGCGCTCCCCGTAGAAACGCCGCAGCTCGTTGAGAACGGGGATCTCGTGGATGCAGGGAGCGCACCAGGAGGCCCAGAAGACCAGCAGGGTCGCCCTTCGTGCCGGCGACGACCCGCGAGGCTGAGGGGCCGACACCATGCGCCACAGGTCGGCGGCGCGTCCGTCAGCGTCGATCACCCCGGCGAGCGCGGCCAGCGGCGCGGTCTGGCCTTCCTTGACGGGCGCCGCCGCACCGTGGTCGACCGACAGCAGCAGGAGCGCAAGGGCCGCCGGGGCCCCTGCCAGTCTCAAGCGATCACCTTGAGAATCACCCGCTCGAGGGACTGACGGGAGACGGCTCCGATGAGCTGCTCGGAGGCCTTGCCTCCCTTGAAGAAGATCAGGGTCGGCACCGACATGACGCCGAAGCGGGCGGCCGTCGAGGGGCTCTGCTCGATGTCCAGATGGCCCACCTTCAAGCGACCCACGTACTCCCGGGCCAGATCGGCCACGACCGGCGCCAGCTTCTTGCACGGCGCGCACCACTCCGCCGAAAAGTCCACCAGGACGGGGGTCTCGGACCCCCCCACCTCCGAGGCGAAGTTGGTATCGGTCACTTCGATGACGTGGGTTTGCACGCGTAAATTATAGGCCCGTCGGTGCCCGGATGCCAAGCCTGCCGGGGTACCTACGGCCGCAGGGCGGATGGCTCCGCTATATCGCGACGCCGGAGAGTTTCAGCCAGATCCCCGCCGCCAGCGCGGTGGCCGAGAGGGTCACGAGGATCACCTCGGCCGCGCCGAGTTTCGACACGATCACCGAGGTGCGGGTTGGGTGCATCCCCAGCCCCCGCGATTCGAGCGCCACCGCCAGGGCATCGGCGGTGCGCAGGCTCGACAACACGAGCGGCACGAGCAGGGGCACGTATCGCCGGAGCCGGGCGAGCGGGCCCCCTTCGCGCACGTCGAGACCGCGGCACGCCTGGGCCTGGACGATGATCGCCCCGGAGCCGGCAAAGAGCGGAAGCAGACGGAAGGCCAGGGTGAGAGAGAAGGCGGCCATGAAGGGAAGCCCCAGACGCTGAAGGCCCACCGCCATCTCCTCCACTCGCGTGGCGGCGAGGAAGATCAGCCCCAGGGCCAGCATCGAGGTCAGCCTGAGCCCCATCCAGGCGCCGCGCCCGAGACCCGACTCGCGGGAGAAGAGGGCCCAGAGCCCCGCGCACATCACGAAGAGGATTGTCATGAACTTCCAGAAGCGCAGCAGAGCCCCCGACAGGCCCGCCGAGACGGCCACCACGACCACGAGGATCGCGAAGCCCGCCAGCGCCGCCGGCCGGCTCAACAGGAGGGCGACCGAGAACCACGCGGCCAGAGCCATCATCTTTGCCGTGGCATCGGTGCGGTGCAGGAAGCCCGAGCGGTGCTGGAATACTCCGTAGGTCATCCTACGTTCCCTGCCCGCGCCGACGGCGGCACGATCGCCACACCCCACTCCTCCAGCCTCAGCAGGGGGGCGCGCCACAGGGCGCCCAGACGCGCGAGATCGGGCAGCCTGAGGCCCGCCCCCTCCATCAGCGGGCTGTCGGTCATCAACTCGCGCGGCGTTCCGTCGCCTGCCAGCCGGCCCTCCTTCATCACCAGCACGCGGCGTACGGGTTCGGCCACCAGCCAGAGGGCGTGCGTGATGATGAGGATCGTGTGGCCGGCCGCGTTGAGCCTTCCCAGCAGCTCCATCACGCGCCGCTGCTGCCCCAGGTCGAGCCCCGTGGTCGGCTCGTCCATGATGATCAGCGACGGCTCGCAGGCCAGCACGGAGGCCAGGGCCAGGCGCTGGCGTTCCCCTTTCGTCAGCGTGAAGGGATCGGCCGATTCGCTCCCCGCCAGATCGACGGCCTCGAGCGCCATCGCCACGCGCCGCTCCACGTCGCGCGGGGAGAGGCCCAGATTGGCCGGCCCGAAGGCGGCCTCCTCTCTCACGGTGCCCGCGAAGATCTGGTGGTCCGGGTCCTGAAAGACGAACCCGATCTCCATCGCCCTCCTGCGCGCGGGCATCGCGCGGACATCCTCGCCCTTGTAGAGCACCCGCCCGGTAGTCGCCCGCAGGAGCCCGTTCAGATGCCGGGCCAGCGTCGTCTTGCCCGACCCGTTGGCGCCGATCACGGCGATCATCTCCCCCTGGCGGATCGAGAGCTCGATCCGATCGAGAGCCGGGCGCCCATCGGGGCCGCCGGCATAGACGTGCGTCACGCGTTCGCAGCGGAGGATCTCCGGCCCCGGCGTGGGCGAGCTCGACGCGGGCGACGCCCGCGCCGGTTCGACGTCCCAGCCCTCCGCCTGCATGGCGGCGTGGAACGGCTCGGGTTCGAGGACCCGCGCGTCCGGGGCGCGGCCGTGCTTGCGCTCGAGCATCGCCGCGAGCGCCGCCAGCGGCGGCGGTCTCACTCCGTGCTTCTCGAGCTCCCCCGCGAGCGCGATCATCGAACCCGCCGGACCCTGGTCCCATCGACGCACGCAGCGCCCACGCGCCAGGAGCGTTCCGCGGGCCGGCGGGACCCCCTCGAGATCGTGGTCGACCAGCAGCACCGATTCGTTCTCGAGCGAGGCGAGCAGCCGGTAGATCTCGTGCCGTCCTCCCGGATCGAGATCGCTGGCCGGCTCGTCCAGCACCATGAGCGGCGCCTCCAGGGCCAGCACCGAGGCGATGACGAGCCGCTGTTTCTCGCCTCCCGAAAGCGTGGCTGGATCGCGCGCCTCGAACCCGGACAGACCGACGCGCGCCAGCAGCTCGGCGGCGCGCCGCCTCATCGGCCCGGGCTCCAGACACCGGTTCTCCATCGCGAAGGAGACTTCCAGCAGGCAGGACGTGCAGAAGATCTGGCTCTCGAAATCCTGGAAGACGACGCCGACTCGGGCCGCGAGATCCGGAACCCGGGCGCCGGACGTGTCGGCGCCGTGAAGGAGGATCTCGCCGCCGAGCTCACCGGGGTAGAACTGGGGGATGACGCGGTTCAGACATCGCACCAGCGTCGACTTGCCGGCGCCGGTGGGGCCCAGCAGGAGCCCCCAGCGGCCCGCCTCCAGATTGAGATCGACTCCTTCGAGCGCGGGACGGGCGGCGCCACGGTACGTGAAGGAAAGCCCTCGGATCGAGATCGCCGGTGGGGCTGGCCGGCTCACGTCCGCTGCAGCGTGAAGGAGGCCCGTGTCACGCCGACCTCGCGGCCGCGATTGTTGCGCACCGCCAGCGTTGCGACCTCCGTCAGGCGCGCGGCCTCGGTGGCGGACAGGAGCTCGAGCTGGCGGACGATCTCCACCGTCAGGGCGACGCGGGCCCTGTAGTTGTCCCCGTCGGCGATCTTCGCGGCCACGCCGAAGCCGACTCCATCCTTGACGAAGGCCGCGCACTGGACCCCCTCGGCCCCCCGTTTCGCGATCAGGCCGTGGCGCGGGTGAGCGGTCAGCTCCGTGTCGAGCGTCCCCTCGCCCCCCACCATCACCGGGTGTTCCCGCATCGCGGCCACGACGCGGGCGGCCGAGAGGGCGTGCTCCGGGGCCAGGCTCGCCGGATCGACGAGGCGCGCGAAGGCCCGCGCCGCCTCGGCCAGCGTGACGGCGAGGGTCGGGGCTCCGCAACCGTCGATCGCGACGATGATCCGGTCGCGCATCCGTCCGGTCAGGTCCGCCAGCACCCCGAGGACCCGCTGCTGCACCGGGTGCTTGGGATCCAGGTAGGTGGCCGGATCGTGCCCCCCGGTCAGCGCCGCGGCCAGCATACCGGAGTGTTTGCCCGAACAGTTGTGTTCTAGGGCGGTGAGAGGTCGGCCGGCCCGCCGGTATTCCTCGGCGACCTGCTTCGAGAAGGGCGCGTGCGTCCCGCACTGCAGCGCGGTGACATCGAGGCCGATCCTGGCCAGGATCCCGGCGACCGTTTCGATGTGGATCGGCTCGCTGCTGTGTGAACCGGCCATGACCGCCAGCTCGCGCGGAACGAAACCAAATCGCTCCGCCGCTCCGCTTTCGATCGTCGCCATCGCCTGGAAAGGCTTGGCCGAGGAGCGAAGGAACACGAGGTGATCGATCCCGCCCAGCCGTGCCGTGATGTTGCCCCGCGAGTCGGCGACAGCGATGGCCGCCGAATGGACCGATTCGACCAGCGAGCCACGCGTCACCTCCACGGCGGGAACGTACTGGCCCTGAGGGGACGCGGGCGCGGCACGCGACGGGGAGCGCTGGTGATGGCGGACGGGATGCGATGGACGCGACACGGCGGGCGATGTTAGCGCCGGGCCGCGCACGCTGTCAAAGCGGGCGTCTTGACACTCTTCGCGGGCGCATCGTAATATCCGACCGGTCTTAACTCATTGATCTGCTGATAGATGCGGCCTGACGGCCCGGAGGCTGCGGGCCCCCTCGGAGCCCTCATGAAGGTCCTCTACCTCGATTGCGCGAGCGGCGTCAGCGGCGACATGCTCCTCGGTGTGCTCCTGGACCTGGGTCTCGACCTGAGGGTGCTCAGGTCGCATCTGGCCCTGCTGGGGCTCAAGGGATGGTCGATCACGGCCCGTGCGGTGGAGCGTGGCCACTTCGGAGCGCGCAAGGTCGACGTCAGGGTCACAGGGCGCCAGGCGCACAGAGGCATCAAGGAGATCTCCGCCATCATCGAGGGGAGCCGTCTGGAAGCGCCGCTCAAGGCGGACGCGATGCGGATCTTCCGCCGGATCATCGAGGTCGAGGCGGCAATCCACCGGATCCCGCTCCAGAAGGTCCACCTGCACGAGGTGGGGGCGGTGGACGCCATCGTGGACATCGTGGGCGCCGTCATCGGCCTGCACGAGCTGCTGAACCTGCCCGACGGCGGAAGGCTCGTCTGTTCGCCGCTCAACGTGGGGAGCGGCACCGTCCAGATGGAGCACGGGCTCCTGCCGGTGCCGGCGCCGGCCACCGCCGCGCTGGTCAAGGGGGTGCCGATCTATTCGGCCGGACCCGGCGGCGAGCTGGTCACGCCGACCGGCGCCGCCATCGTGACGACGCTGGCCTCCTCGTTCGGCCCTCCGCCGCCGATGATCGTCGAGCGGATCGGCTACGGCGCGGGAACGCGCGAGGACCAGGGGCGCCCCAACCTCCTGCGCGGGATGCTGGGCTCCTCGTGGGTTTCGTCCGAGACGGAGCGAACCGAGGTGATGGTGCTCGAGTGCAACATCGACGACATGAACCCGCAGTGCTTCGGCTACCTGATGGAGCGGCTTTTCGAGGAGGGGGCGAAGGAGGTCTTCTACACGCCCGTCCAGATGAAGAAGGGACGCCCGGGCGTGATGGTGACCGCCATCTGCCCGGGGGAGCTGCTCGGGGTGATGTCGAAGGTGATCTTCGAGGAGAGCACGACGATCGGGCTGCGGTACCGCCCGGCGGGCCGTCTGGAGCTCACGCGAGAGCACCGCACGGTTACCACGCGCTTCGGCAGGATCCGGGTCAAGGTGTCGTCGATGGACGGGCGCGTCATGCAGGCGCAGCCGGAGTACGATGACTGCCGCAAGCTCGCGGCCCGCCGGAAGGTGCCCCTCAAGCAGGTCCAGGCCGCCGCGATGACCGCCTTCTGGAATCAGACCGGGGCCCCCTCGTGAAGAGCTTCTACGTCACCACCCCCATCTACTACGTCAACGACCTGCCTCACATCGGGCACACCTACACGACCGTGGTGGCGGACGTCATAGCGCGGTACCAGAGGATGTCGGGCCGGCGTGTCTTCTTTCTGACCGGCACCGACGAGCACGGCCAGAAGATAGAGCGCGCGGCGGTCAAGCAGGGGATCGAGCCCAAGGAGCTGGCGGACCGAGTGGTGGCACGATACCACGACCTCTGGAAGAGGATGGAGATCACCTACGACGACTTCATCCGCACCACCGATGACCGGCACCGGCGGGGCGTCATGAAGATCTTCCAGCGGGTCGCCGACAAGGGGGACATCTACCTGGACGCCTACGAAGGGATGTACTGCACCGGGTGCGAGGCCTTCTACCCCGAGAGCCAGGTCCAGGAGGGCCGGTGCCCCGAGCTGGGGCATCCCGTCGAGAGGGTCCGCGAGGAGTCGTACTTCTTCAGGCTCTCGAGGTATCAGGAGCCCTTGCTGAAGCTCTTCGCGAATCACCCCGAGTTCGTCCGCCCCGACTTCCGGCTCAACGAGGTCCGACGTTTCGTCGAGATGGGGCTCAAGGATCTGTCGATCTCGCGCACGTCGTTCAAGTGGGGCATCCCGTTTCCCGGCGACCCGAGGCACATCCTCTACGTGTGGTTCGACGCGTTGTGCAACTACGTCACGGCGCTCGATTACGGGGAGGGGGGCGACCTCTACCGCGACTTCTGGCCGGCCGACCTGCATCTGGTCGGCAAGGACATCATACGATTCCACGCGGTCTACTGGCCCGCCTTCCTGATGTCGGCGGATCTACCGCTGCCGAAGACGGTCTACGCCCACGGATGGTGGCTGCGCTCGGACTCCAAGATGTCCAAGACGAAGGGCAACATCGTGGACCCGCTGCCCCTGATCGCGGACTTCGGGCCCGACGCGCTGCGCTACTTCATGATGCGGGAGATGGCCTTCGGGCAGGACGCGCAGTACTCCGAGGAGGCGCTGGTCGATCGGATCAACAACGACCTCGCCAACGATCTGGGTAACCTGCTCAGCCGGCTGCTCAAGATGATCGAGGATTTCAGCGGCGGGGTCATTCCCGCGCCGGCGGCCCCGCCGGAACAGGCTCGCGAGGTCGCGGCGCTCGCGGCGGCCGCAGGGGGGGCCGTGGCGGCCTACCGTGCTGCCTTCGACGACTACCGGTTCCACGAAGGGCTTGCCGCGGTGGCCGGGCTCGTCAGCGAGACCAACCGGCACATCGTCAGGTGGGAGCCCTGGGTCCTCGCCAGGGACCCCGCCAGGCGCCCTCTGCTCGACACTGTGCTCTTCTGCGCCGCCGAGGCGATAAGGATCGTGGCGGTGGCGTTGGCACCCGTGATGCCATCGGCCTCCCAGGAGATCTGGAGCCAGCTCGGGTGCCCGGGGCGCATCGGCGCCCGGCGCCTGGACGCCCTGAGCTGGGGAGGGCTCGCCCCGGGCCAGCCGATCCGCAGAGGCGCCCCGCTCTTTCCCCGAGTCGACAAGTCGGCCCACTTCGCCTCCGCCACGTCGACATCGTCAACGGTGACAGCCATGACCAAGGAGATCAGAATGGAACAGCCCGATCGACCCATCCGGCAGGCACCACCCGCGACCCCCGCGGCTCCCGCGACCCCCACGACCCCCGCCGGCGCGGAGTCCGGGACGATCACCATCGAGGACTTCATGAAGATCAAGCTGAGATCCGGCAAGGTGCTCGCCGCCGAGAAGGTCGCCGGCGCCGACAGGCTGCTCAAGCTCACGGTCGACATCGGCGCCGAGCAACGCACCGTGCTTGCCGGCATCGCGCTGCAGTACGCCCCCGAGGCGCTCGTCGGCAAGTGCGTTGTCCTGGTGGCCAACCTTGCCCCGCGCAAGATGCGGGGGATCGAGTCACAGGGGATGATCCTGGCGGCCGACGATGACGGCAAGCCCATCGTGGCCACCTTCGAGTCGGACGTGCCTCCCGGCGCCGTGGTCCGGTAGAGTCCGCGCCGCCCTCCCGAGGCGGCGCGGCAGGCCCCCATGCTCGCCGACTCCCACGCGCACCTGTCGATGCCGGCCTTCGAGCACGATCTCGATGAGGTCGTCGCCCGGGCGCGCGCGGCGGGCGTCACGCGGGTCATGACCTGCGCGACCTCGATGGCCGACGCCACGGAGAACCTGGCGCTCGCGCGGGCACACGGGCTGAAGGCCTCGGTGGGGTTCCACCCGCACCACGCGAAGCAATGGGATGATGACAGCGAGACGGCGCTGCGGGATCTCGTCGAGGCGTCGCCTGAGATTGCCGCCATCGGCGAGGTGGGGCTCGATTATCACTACAGCTTCTCGCCGCACGACACGCAGCGCGAGGTACTGCGACGGCAGATCGCGCTGGCCCGTTCGGTCCGCCTCCCGCTGATCATCCATACCCGGGACGCCGCCGGTGATCTGAGGCGAATCCTCGAGGAGGAGGATGCGCGCGACGTCGGGGGGGTCCTTCACTGCTTCTCGGAGGATGCCGGCTTCGCGCGCTTCTGCCTCGATATCGGGTTCTACGTCTCGTTTTCGGGGATCATCACGTTCAGGAAGGCGGACCTGATCCGCGAAGCGTGCCGGATCGTGCCCCTCGAGCGTATGCTGATCGAGACCGACTCTCCCTACCTCGCGCCCATCCCCCACCGGGGCAAGCGCAATGAGCCCGCGTTGGTCGCCGAGGTCGCTCGGTTTGCCGCGGAGCTGAGGGGGATCGCCGTCCCGGATCTGGCCGACGCCGTGAGCACCGGATTCGACAGGCTTTTTGGAGTTCCGGGAGCGCGCAACGCTCGGAGTGGGGCCCAAAAAGGCTGAGGGGGCCCTTTCGGACCCCCTCGATTTGCCGGAGCCACCATGCGATGCGGTGGGAATGTTATTGAAGGGACCGGCTGGCCTGGCGGCCGAGCACCGGTCCAGCGCCACTGTCCCTCGGCTGCGGGTCGAGGGATTGATTGGGGCGGCTCCGGATCTCAAAGAATCCGAGGCGTGATGGCAGCGACTTCATCCGGGCGCCGTCTCCTCCGCCGTCCTCTCCCGACTGCCCCGCTGCTGCCGGAAGCCAACGGCAGGGGAGAAACGAAACCACGGATTCGGCCGCGAGGCCATCACGCCTAGCTCTGAATCTCTGCCGAAGACCTAGCAAGGGCCGAGCCAACCTCCGCTTTCCAGACCCCATCCGATCCTCTTGCCCCGCAAACGCTTTCAGCGGTGCTTTTCTGTCCCCCCTTCACACTGTCCAGTATCCCCGGATTGACCGTCCGGCTTTCGTTGACACCACCGGACGGCCTCCCTAGACTGACCACGTCCTTCTTTGCGAGTCGGGCGAAACGGCCCTAGAGCGCCTGCAGCGGGTGAGGGTCAGGGTTTCCCCTTGTCCTGCAACAGGATCTTCTTGATCTCCGCCAGCTCCTTCTCCTTCTCGTCAAGGCGGGCCTTGAGCGCGGCCACCTCGGCTCTGGCGGCGTCGGTCTGGGTCTTGAGCTCCGCCAACTGCGCGCGCATCACGATGAGATCGTCGAGCAGCGAGACGAACACGCGCGCCTCCGTGGCGCGGGGCCCCTCGGGCGCCTCGATCGCGGCGCTCAGCAGCTCGGACCGGGAGCGCTCCAGGTCCCTCGCCTCGGAGGCGGGGTCCGCGTACATGAGCCCAATCATGTAGTGGATCTCGGCGCGCCGCCCCTCCTCCTGCGCCAGCGACGCGGCCTTCTCGTAGAGCAGCAGCGCACCCACTCTGTCCCCCGCGGCTCGGGCTTTGGTGGCCGCTTCCATCGCGAGATCGAGCTCGCTGGGAGGAGGAGGCGTCACGAGCGGCGGTGGCGCCGTCTGCACGGGTGAGGTGGTCTGGGGGGGGACCGGCCGCGGCTCGGGCCTCCGGACCGTGCGGGAGCACCCACCCGGAAGGAGAACCGAAAGCATGGCGACCACGTAGGCCGCGCGAGGTGAGGTGCGCCCCATCGTCAGCGTTCCATCTCCTTTCCGGTCACCGAGACGGGGATCCGGAAGATGAATCTCGAGCCATGGCCGGCGGCGCTCTCCACCCAGATCCTTCCGCCGTGCTTTTCGACGACCCCCCGGGAGATCGCCAGCCCCAGTCCCGCACCCTCGTCCTCGAGCGCTCCGTCCGCTTCTGTCCCCTTGTAGTATTTCTCGAAGATGAAAGGAAGATCTTCCTGGGGGATCCCCGGGCCGGTGTCGGACACGGTCACGCGGACCCACTCGGAATCCCCCTCGACATCGAGTCCGATCCGGCCCCCGTGGCCCGTGAACTTGAACGCGTTGCCAAGCAGATTGTACACGACCTCGCGCATGCGGTCCGGGTCGACCTGGATCCGCGCCGGCAGCTCCGGAGCCAGACGCACCTCGTACTTGATTCCCCTCTTCTGCGCCACTCCTTCGAAGCTGCGAGCCACCGAGCTGAAGAAGGCCTCGGCGGGCAACGACCGGATGTTCATCGTGACGCGGCCGGCCCTCAAACGCGACAGATCCAGGAGCTGGCTCACGAAGCCCGCCATCTGGTCGACCTGCTCCTCCACCTGAACGAGGGTCGCCTTCTGCTCGTCGGTGAGCGACCCGCGCTGGCCGGACCGAAGCAGCGACGCGAACCCCTTGATACAGGTCAGCGGCGTCTTGAGCTCGTGCGAGGCGGTGGCCACGAACTCCGCCTTCATGCGATCGATTTCGCTGAGGCTTGCGGCCATCCGGTTGAAGGCCGCCGACAGGGTCCCCAGCTCGTCGCCCGACAGCTCGGGGATCGGCTCGGAGAATCTCCCCTGGGCGATCCTCTCGGTGCCGGCCACCAGCTCGCGCAGGGGCCGGGTCAGGCTCAGCAGGATCAGGACCCAGACGATCACCGACACGATCAGGCCGGCCGCCAGGGCGTAGAGCGTGGAGCGCGCGGCCACGCGGCCGATCTGCGCGACCTCCTGGACGCCGCGCTCTACGCGCCGCGCGTAGTGCGCCTCCAGGTCCCTCAGGTCGGCGAAGGCTTCGTCCTGCCCCGCCGCGACCTCGGCTTTCGTGTCGGCGTTGTTCGGATCGAGCGCCTCGATGGCCTGATACAACGCGTCGAGCGTCCGTCTGAACCTCCGATGGACGGGCAGCGGACCATTCGGCTCCCGCGCGACGAGCGCCTCGAGGTTGGCGTCGAGCTCGCCTCGCGCCACCCTGAACTTCTCTCTGAGCTTCTCCCTGGACTTCTCGATGTCCTCCTTGATGACGCCGGCCACCTGGCCCAATCGGGTGACCTCCTCGAGCTGCAGGCGCATCCTGCTTGTGGCGGAGGAGCCGGGCAGGTGCAGGTCGCTCAGCTCCCCCGCCTGCCGGTTGATCCTCCAGATCGAGTAGGTGGAGTAGCCGGCCAGCGCGAGCAGCACGGAGATGACGGCCAGAGCCGGAAGCAGGACCTTGTGCCTGATCTGGAGGTTCATCGCGGGCTCAGGGGGAGGAGCCGTTCGCCAACGCCTGCACGGCGGTGATCGCCACGACGTTGACGATGTCCTCCGAGCTGCACCCACGGGACAGATCGTTCGCGGGACGCGCGAGCCCCTGCGTGATGGGGCCCAGGGCCGTCGCGCCGGCCAGCCGCTCGGTCAGCTTGTAGGCGATGTTCCCCGACGAGAGATCGGGGAAGATGAGGACGTTGGCCCGGCCCCCCAACGGGCTTCCCGGCGCCTTCGAGCCGGCGATGGCCGGCACCAGGGCGGCGTCCGCCTGCAGCTCGCCGTCCACCAGCAGGTCGGGCCGGCGGGCCCGTACCATCTCGACCGCGCGCGCCACCTTTTCGGCGGCCGGGTGCTTCGCGCTCCCCTTCGTGGAGAACGACAGGAGGGCGATACGGGGCTCGGCCTGCATCAGCAGCCGCGCCGTGGCCGCCGACTCGATCGCGATTTCGGCGAGCTGATCCGGCGTGGGCTCGGGCACGAGGCCGCAGTCGGCGAAGATGAACCCGCCCGACTCGCCGACGTCGTCTCGCGGCACCACCATGAGGAAGCACGACGAGACCGTGCGCACCCCCACGGCAGGCCCGATGACGCGCAGCGCCGCGCGCATCGTGTCGCCGGTCGTGTGCGCGGCACCGGCCACGCTGCCGTCGGCCGCGCCGGTGCTCACCATCAGTGCCGCGAACATCAGAGGGTCGCGCGCCTCCCTGCGGGACTCCTCGAACGTGACCCCTCTGGCCTTGACGCGTTCGTGATGGATCGAGGCGAACGTCTCGGCGCGCGGGGAGCGGGCCGGATCCTCCAGCGCGCACCCGCTCAGATCGAGCCCGAGCCGCGTGGCCCGCGCTCCGATCGCCGTCGCGTCTCCAAGCAGGAGGACTCTCGCGAACCCTTCGCGGGAGACCTTTGCGGCGGCCGCCAGCACGCGGTCGTCGTCCGCCTCCGGAAGCACGATGACGCGCGGATCAGCCGCCGCGCGCCGGATGATGCTCGCGATGATACCGGGCACGCCCGATGACGATGTCATCCCGCCGGTCTCCTTCGTCCGGCGAACTCTATCATACGGTTCCAGACACCCGGCGCGACGAACGTTTCCGCCGCGAGCAGCAGGTAGAACGGCCCGTACTCGGCCCACCGGACCCAGGGGGCCCCGAGGCAGGCGAGCGGCGCCAGACCGGTCAGCGCGATCCATCCGGCCGACGGATGGATCGCAAGCCACGGGAGGATCCAGAGCAGGTACCACGGGTGCATCGTCGGCTGGAGCACGAGCACGAGGCCCGTGAACAGGAAGATCGCCCGCGAGGGCTCGTCGCCGCTTCTCCATTGGCGTACCGTCAGGGCGGCGAGCGCGGCAAGCGCGATGAGCGCCGCGATCACCCGCGCGATCATGTGCGGCTGCGTGTAGAGGCTGTCCAGACCGCGCGCGTCGGCCCAGGCCTTGGCGGCAGCCGGGGCTCCCGAGAGATCGATCGCCCAGACCATGACCGCGAAGGCCGAATCGTTGGATCGCCACCTTTCGGAGTATTCGACGGCCGACCGGTACAGGTTCCCGCCGGCCGCCAGGTACGGCAGGTAGCAGACGGCGAACAGGGCCGGCACCAGCAGCAGATGCCACGGCCTGACCCGCCTGGCGAAGAGCGGGACCAGCGCGATCGGAAAGAGCTTCGACAGCGCCGCAGCCGCCAGCGCCATCGTTGACACCATCCGGCGCTTCCCTATAATGCCGAGCGTCGACGCAACGAGGAAGAACAATGGCAGGGGGTCGTTGTGTCCGCTGCCGGCCACCTCCACCACGGCGATCGGGTTCCACGCGTAGATCAGAAGCCTCGCCGGTGGCACGCGCAGCGCCCTGAGCAGCGCGCCCAGCGTGAGAATGAGGCCGATGTCGGCCGCCACGAAGATCATCTTCATGGCGGTAGGCGTCCGCCCCATGAAGGCCCCTGCCGCGAAGGCCCACTGCATGACCGGCGGGTAGATCGCCGGCAGCTCCTTGTTGTTGATCCCCTCGTAGACACGATCCCGGTAGGATGCAAGAGCCGGGTCGGATGGCGCATACTGGTAGGGGTTGATTCCTTCGAGCTGGAGCCCTCCTTCCCAGATGTAGCGGTAGACGTCGTCGGAGAGGCTCGGTGCGGAGGGCAGGAGGACCAGGCGGAAGACGATGGCGGCGCCCAGGATGACGGCGCCGCTCTGGCGAGGCCGATCTCCATGCCGGGGCGCCCGCAGCGACTCGCGGACGCCGGCGAGGTAGAGCACGAAGAGGGCAGAATGGACCGAGAGATAGAGCGCAGGCCGCGCCGCGAGATCGCCGGCCAGCGCGAGCACGAGGTACCCCCCCGCCGACAGCGCGGCGAGCGTAATCAGGCGACGGGCGCGCGATGACATGGCCCGCAGTAGCGCTCCAGGTCGCCTACTTCACGGTGCTCTCGCTGCTGGCCATCTACGGCCTGCATCGACTCTCCCTCGTCTGGATCTACCTGCGCCGGCGCGGCGGCGAGCCCTCCGGACGCGCTACCGGCCGTGGCGCCGCGAACCCATGGCCGCCGGTCACCGTGCAGCTTCCGATCTATAACGAGTATTACGTCGTCGAGCGGCTGATCGAGGCCGCCTGCGCGCTGAGATATCCGGCCGGCCTGATCGAGATCCAGCTGTTGGACGACTCCACGGACGCCACCTCGGCGCTGGCCGCTCGCCTCGTCGCATCGTACCGTGCGCGGGGCCATGACATCCACCACATCCGCCGCGCGGGCCGGGACGGATACAAGGCCGGTGCCCTGGCCGGCGGGCTGGCGGCGTCCCGCGGCGAGCTGATCGCGATCTTCGACGCGGATTTCATCCCTCCCGTCGATTTCCTCGAGACGGTGGTGCCGCGTTTCGCCGGCCCGGATGCCGACCCTCGTCTCGGCATGGCGCAGGCGCGCTGGGGACACACCAACCGCGACGACTCGCTGCTGACGCGGGCGCAGGCGCTCCTGCTCGACGGGCACTTCGTCGTCGAGCACGGCGCGCGCGACGCCGCGGGACGGTTCCTGAACTTCAACGGCACCGCGGGGGTGTTCCGCCGCCGCTGCATCGAGGAGGCCGGCGGATGGCAGGCCGACACCCTGACGGAGGACCTGGACCTGTCGTACCGGGCGCAGCTCGCGGGATGGCGCTTCGAATACCTGCCCCAGGTCGTGGTGCCGGCCGAGCTGCCGGTCGAGCTCAACGCGCTCAAGTCGCAGCAGCACCGGTGGGCGAAGGGGTCGATTCAGACCGCGATGAAGCTGCTGCGCCGCCTGCTGACCTCGCCGCTGCCGCTGGCGGTGAGGCTCGAGGCGCTCGCCCATCTGACCAACAACGCCGCCTACCTCCTGCTCGCCATCCTGGCGGTCCTCATCGTGCCGGCGCTGGCCGCGCGTGGGGAGGCGGCGCGGGTCCTGCTGCCGCTGGATCTCGTCCTTTTTCTCGTCGGCACGGGGTCTTTCGCGCTCTTCTGCGCCGTGGCCCAGCACAGGACCCGCCCCGACTGGCCCCGAGCCCTGCTGGGGCTTCCTTCGCTCATGGCGATCGGGATCGGCCTGTCGCTCAACAACGGCCTCGCCGTCATCGAGGCTCTGTGCGGGAGGCGGTCGGAATTCCACAGGACGCCGAAATTCGGATTGGAGGGGGGAGACGGCCGGCGGGACGGCGCACCCTGGCGCCGGCTCGCCTACAGGGGGCCGCGCTCGGCGCTCGTCCTCCTGGAAGGGGCCTTCGCCCTCTACTTCGCCGGCGCCGTCGCGTACGCCGCGCAGCAACGCTGGTACGCGGCCCTGCCCTTCCTGGTGCTTTTCGCCGGCGGCTTTCTCTTCGTGACGGGGCTCTCGGTGACGCAGGAGATGTCCCGCCTCTTCAAGGCACCACCAGCCCGGCCAGAGGAAGCGCCCGCACCCTGACGCCGGGGCGCAGCTCCTCGGCGGTCTCGGGGATGACGGCCAGCGCGTCGGCTCGGGACATGGCCACCATGTCGGCCGAGCCCTTCGAGGGGATCAGCCTGAGCGCCGGCTCGCCCCCTTCCTGAAGGAGCGTCGCGGGCAGATAGGCGCGCCGGCCGGGACGGCGCCGGATCGGGTCGAGCAGTCGCGCCTCGACCGTGGCGTCGATCCAGGCGGCCGACTCCATGACGCGTCGAAGCGCCGGGCGCGCGAACACCAGGAAGTCCACGACGGTGGAGACCGGATTGCCGGGCAGGCCGAAGACGAGGATCTCGCCACGGGCTCCGGCCCTCCCGAAGGTGAGCGGCTTGCCCGGCTGGATCGCCACCCGGTCGAAGGCCGGGTCGCACCCCAGCTCCGCGAGCGCCCTCCCGACAAGATCGTAGTCGCCCATCGAGACCCCTCCCGACAACAGAAGGACGTCGCACTCGCCGAGCGCGCCGCCGATCCGCCGCTTCAGCTCGTCCAGATCATCAGGAGCGACGTCGTGGAGCCGCGGTTCACCGCCGGCCCTCCTCACGAGCACCTCCAGAGTGTGGCCGTTGCTCTCGCGGATCTGGGAGGCCCCCGGCTCCTCCTCGACTCCAACCAGCTCGTCCCCGGTGGGAATGATGGCGACGCGAGGGCGAACCGAGACGGCGACGCGGGCGAGGCCGGCCGATGCCATCAGACCGATCTGTACGGCGCCCAGCAGCGCGCCGTCGGCGAGCAGCAGGGAGCCCCTTTTCAGGTCCTCCCCCGCGCGGCGGACGTGCTCGCCAGGCGCCACCGCGGCGAGGACCCTGACCCTCGCCCCTTCGAGGGTCTCGGTCCTCTCCACCATCTGCACGGCGTCGGCCCCTTCCGGAATCGGCGCCCCCGTCATGATCCGGCTGGCCTGCCCGGGACCCACGCCGAGCCGCGGGGCGACGCCTGCGGGGATCTCCTCGATCACCGCGAGCGTGACGGGGGCCGCGGCGGTATCGGCGGCCCGAAGCGCGTAGCCGTCCATCGCGGAGCGGGTGAAAGGAGGGAAGTCCCGGTCGGCCGTCACCGTCTCGCGCAGGATTCGGCCGGCGGCCTCGCGAAGCCCCACCCGCTCGGTGGGCAGGGCGCCGCGCGCGGCGGCGGCCTCGAGGACCTTCTCGAGGGCTTCATCAACGCTGATCATGCCGTGGGGACTCCTTCCGGCGCGTCAGGGACGCGTTGCCGGCGGACTCAGTCTATCCCCTGCCCTTCGGAGCGTGTGCACCGGATCCCGGGCCGGGGTTTCCGTCCGTGTCCCGGCGACGCGCCTTCACCACGCGAGGGAGTCCCGCGTAGTCGTCCCGTACGGTGACATCGTCCCAGACTCCGGAGCCACGGACCATCTCGACCGTCCGGGCGCCGCGGGGGGAGGCGATCTCGACGAGGAGCCAGCCTCCCGGCACGAGGCGATCCGCCGCCTGCGCCACAAGCCGCGCGATCACGGCCATCCCGTCAGGGCCCCCGAACAACGCCAGAGCAGGTTCGTACCTCTTCACCTCCGGCATCAGCGAGGCACCTTCCTCGGGGGCGACGTAGGGCGGGTTGCTGGCCACCACATCGAAGGGGCCCGCGATGCCCTCCAACAGGTCGGCCTGCACCAGACCGATTCGCGACGCGCCTCCGTGTCGCCGGGCGTTGCGCCGGGCCACATCGAGAGCCTCCCGCGAGACATCGGTGGCCGTGATGAACGCGTCGGGCCGCTCGACCGCGAGGGCCACGGCCACCGCGCCCGAGCCGGTCCCGACATCGGCCACGCGCGGGACGCGAGCCCCGCCCCGGCCAGCCGGCGCGCACAACGCCAGCGAGGCCAGCGTCTCCGCGACCAGCAGCTCGGTCTCGGGACGAGGGATCAACACGGCGGGGGTGACCTCCAGATCGAGCGACCAGAACTCGCGCCGGCCCGTGATGTAGGCGACCGGCTCGCGCAGCGCCCGGCGCCGGACCAGCCCGCGGAAGGCGGCCGCGGCCGGTTCATCCACTGATGCCCCGCCGCCGCTCGCCAGCATCGCCGCCAGGCGGCCGCGCTCGACGCCGAGCGCGTGGCCCAGCAGCACCTCGGCGTCGAGCCGCGCGCTGTCGATGCCGCAGGCCGCCAGACGCACCTGGGCCTCGGCCAGCAGCGCCCCGATGGTCTTGCTCCCGCGGGCCGGCATCGGCGGCTCAGACCTGGATCTCGTCCTTCAGCTTTTCGGTGTTGTAGTGGGTGATGAGGGCGTCGACCATCTCGTCCATGTCCCCCTCCAGGAATCCGGGGAGCTGGTGGATCGTGAGCTTGATCCTGTGGTCCGAGACTCGCCCCTGCGGAAAGTTGTAGGTCCGGATCTTCTCGCTTCGATCGCCGCTGCCCACCATTCCTCGCCGCGTGGCGGCCCGCTCCTTGTCCTGCTCCTGCCGGGCGATGTCGTAGAGTCGCGAGCGCAGCACTCTCATCGCTTTCGCGAGGTTCTTGTGCTGGGACTTCTCGTCCTGGCAGGAGACCACGAGCCCGGTGGGCAGGTGCGTCAGCCGGACGGCGGAGTAGGTGGTGTTCACGGACTGGCCTCCCGGGCCGGACGAGCAGAACCGGTCGACTCGGATGTCCTTCTCGTCAATCTTGATCTCGACCTCCTCGGCCTCGGGCAGCACGGCCACGGTGACGGCTGACGTGTGGATCCTGCCGGCCGACTCGGTCACGGGCACACGTTGCACCCGGTGGACGCCGCTTTCGTACTTGAGACGGCTGTAGGCCCCGATCCCCTCGATGGCGGCGATCACTTCCTTGAGCCCGCCGGCGTCCGAGCGGCTCATGTCGAGAACCTCGACCTTCCACCCGCGCTTCTCGGCGTAGCGGTTGTACATCCGGAAGATCTCGGCCGCGAACAACGCCGCCTCCTCGCCACCCGTGCCGGCCCGCACCTCGAGGATGACGCTCTTGTCATCATTGGGGTCCTTCGGGATCAGGAGCTGCTTGAGGCGGGTCTCCTGCTCGGCGCGTCTCTGTTCGAGGCTGGCGACCTCCTCGCGGGCCATCTGAAGCAGTGAGGGATCCCCACCGGCGCCCGAGCGGACCATCTCCCCGGCGCCGTCGAGATCCTTGAGTGTCTTGCGGTAGTCGCGGAAGACGCTCACGATCTCCCCCAGATCGGAGTAGGCGCGGACGTGGGTGCGGTAGGTGGGCGGATCGCCGAGGACCTGCGGGTCGCCGATCAGGCGCCCGAGCTCTTCGTACTTCCTCTCCAGCGCCTCGAGTTTCTCAAGCACGTGTGTCTACCGGCAGGCCGGCCGCCGGCTCAGCTGGCGGGGGCGGTCTTGCGTCCGTAGCGACGGTTGAACTTCTCCACCCGGCCGGCGGTGTCGATCAGCTTCTGCTTGCCGGTGAAGAAGGGATGGCACTTGGAGCAGATCTCCAGGCGCAGCTCCTTGCGAGTGGAGCGCGTGGTCCACTGCTCGCCGCACGCGCAGTGCACCATGACCTCTTTGTACTCGGGATGGATACCGGGCTTCATGGGATTGGGCCTCCTCGGATAACCCTGTCCGCGAAACCGTGCATTATACGAGAAGACGCGCGTTCAGGCCAGCTGCTCGCTCATCGACTCCAGGAACTCCTTGTTGGTCTTGGTCTTGCTGATCCTCTCAATGAGCAGCTCCATGGCCTCCGGTGGCGAAAGCTGGTTGAGGACCTTGCGAAGCACCCAGGTCCGGTCGAGCTCCTTCTTGGGCAGCAGGAGCTCTTCTTTACGGGTGCCCGAGCGCTGGATCTCGATGGCCGGGAAGACCCTGCGGTCGGCCAGCTTGCGATCCAGGTGGATCTCCAGGTTACCGGTCCCCTTGAATTCCTCGAAGATGACGTCGTCCATGCGGCTGCCGGTGTCGATGAGGGCCGTGGCCATGATGGTCAGGCTCCCCCCCTCCTCCACGTTGCGGGCCGCGCCGAAGAAGCGCTTGGGACGCTGCAACGCGTTCGCGTCCACGCCGCCCGACAACACCTTTCCCGAAGGCGGCACGATCGTGTTGTAGGCTCGGGCCAGGCGGGTGATACTGTCGAGCAGGATCACGACGTCCTTCTTGTGCTCGACGAGCCTCTTGGCCTTCTCGATCACCATCTCGGCCACCTGCACGTGCCGCGTGGCCGGCTCGTCGAAGGTCGAGGAGATCACCTCACCCTTGACCGAACGCTCCATGTCGGTGACCTCCTCGGGCCTCTCGTCGATGAGCAGCACGATGAGAACCACCTCGGGATGGTTGTGCGTGATGCTGTTGGCCAGCGTCTGAAGCAGCATCGTCTTGCCCGTGCGCGGCGGCGCGACGATGAGACCGCGTTGCCCCTTGCCGACCGGCGTCAGCATGTCCATGATCCGCGCGCTGCAGTTCTCCTGGTCGGCCTCCAGAACGAGCCTTTCCTGGGGATAGAGCGGCGTCAGGTTGTCGAAGAAGATCTTGTCGCGCGCGACGTCCGGGTGCTCGAAGTTGACGGCCTCGACCTTGATGAGCGCGAAGTAGCGCTCACCCTCTTTCGGCGGCCGCACCTGCCCCGATACGGTGTCGCCCGTGCGCAGGTCGAACTTGCGGATCTGCGACGGTGAGACGTAGATGTCATCGGGACCCGGCAGGTAGTTGTACTCGGGGGCCCTCAGGAATCCGAAGCCGTCCGGCAGGCACTCGAGCACCCCTTCGGAGAATATCAGGCCGCTCTTTTCGGTCTGCGCCTGCAGGATGGCGAAGATCAGCTCCTGTTTGCGCATGCCGGTGGCGCCCGGCACGTCGAGCTCCTTGGCGATCTTGGTCATCTCCGCGATGCTCATCTCCTTCAGATCGGCGATGTTGAGGATCGCGCCAGCGGGCTTTCGTGCCGAAGCAGAGGGGGCCGGGGTGGACGTGGCCTCGGCCTCCGTGGCGGGCGCCACGGCGGTGGTCACGGCCTCGGCCGGGCCATCCGGCACCGGACCCGAGCCCGATGAAGACTCGGCCTGCGGACGGCCCCCCGGGCCGCCCGGATTCGAGTGCCTGGCCAGCCCGTAGCCGTCCCCTCCTCGCCGCGGTCCACCGTTGGGATAGCCGCCGCCACGCGAGGGTGGGCCGCCGCCTGAGCCTCCTCTCGGTCCGCCGCCCGAGCCGCCTCGAGGGCCTCGATCGCCGCGCGGGGGCTGACCGCCCGCGCCCTGGTGCCCCGAGGATCCATTCTGTCCCGCGCGTTGAGCCTGATGGTTGGGAGGACCCTGGCGATTCACGTCCGAGGGCCTTCGGTTGGAGAAGCCGGAGCCCGGCTCCTCAGAGACTCGATTCGGCTGTCGATGACCTGCCACAGTTCCCTCTTGCCCTCTCCAGTTCGACTGGAAAAGGAGATGATGTGTTCCCGCCCCAGAAGAGATCCGGCGCCGGATAGCGACGCAATTTGCTCCCGCCGCGAGAGCTTGTCGGTCTTGGTGCTGACGACCTGCGTGGGGACCCCCTCCCCGACCAGCCATCGGTTCATGCCCTGATCCTGCTCGCTCGGCTCGTGCCGCGAATCGAGCAGCAGCACGGCCAGCGCGAGGGGCCGGCGCGCGGTCAGGTAACCCTCGATGATCCGCGCCAGCTCGTCCCTGATCCGCGCGGGAGCCTTCGCGTAGCCGTAACCCGGCAAGTCGACGAACAGGGCGACTTCATTGACGCTGTAGAAGTGCGCCTGCTGTGTTCTGCCGGGCGTCCGGCTCACCCGGGCCAGATCCCTGCCCGTAAGGGCGTTGATCAGGCTGGACTTGCCGACATTCGACCGACCCAGGAAGGCCACCTCTGGAAGGCCGCCCCGCGGGTAATCGCCGCCGTGCTGCGCGCCGGTCAGGAATCGGAATTCTGTGACTCGCGTAAACTGAATCTCTCGCGGGCGGCCGAGGCCCGGCTGAAGGTGAAGAGGTCCGCCGCAAGCCGCGACCCTGGGCTCCGAGGTCCCTTGCCCGGGCTAGTGCGCGGTCGGCCGATCGGCCGGTTCCGCCGGCGGCTGGGCGGCGATCGTCTTGTCCTCGAACCCCTCTTTGCCCTGCTCCGGCCCCGGATAGCGCTCCAGCGCCACCCTCATCACGTCGTCCATCGTGTCCACGAGCTGAAAATTGAGCTCGCTCTGTATCTCGGGCGGCACGTCGGCCAGGTCCTTCTCGTTGTCCTTTGGCATGATGATCGTGCGGATGCCGAAGCGATGGGCGGCCAGCACCTTCTCCTTGAGCCCGCCGATCGGCAGCACCTTGCCACGCAGGGTGATCTCGCCGGTCATGGCCACGTCGCTGCGGGCGGGGATCCGCGTCAGCAGCGAGATGAGCGCGGTCGCGATGGTGATACCGGCTGAGGGACCATCCTTCGGGATGGCGCCCTCGGGCACGTGGATGTGCAGGTCATACTTGCGGTGGAACGAATCATCGATGCCGAGCTCCGCGGTGCGCGACCGGACGTAGGACATCGCCGCGTGAGCCGACTCCTGCATCACGTCACCCAGCTTGCCGGTGAGGGTCAGCTTGCCCTTGCCCTTCATAATGGTCGCCTCGGTGGTGAGGATCTCGCCGCCGATCTCGGTCCAGGCGAGTCCGACCGCCACGCCGATCTCGTTTATCTTGTCGCTTTCCTTCGCGCGGAATTTCGGCACGCCCAGGTAGTCCGGGAGCATCTCCGGCGTGATGGTGAGCTCGAATCCGGGGCCTTCCTTCACGACGCGGCGGGCCACCTTGCGGCAGATCGACGCAATCTCTCGCTCGTGGTTGCGCACACCCGCCTCGCGCGTGTACTTCTCGACGACGTCGCGCATCGTGAGGTCCTCGATCTTAACCTTCTTCCCGTCGAGGCCGTGCGCCTTGAGCTGCTTGGGGACCAGGAAGCGCTGCGCGATGTTGATCTTCTCGCTGAGCGTGTAGCCGGCCAGCCGCAGCACCTCCATCCGGTCCTTCAGCGCCGGCGGCACCGTGTGCAGCACGTTGGCCGTCGCGATGAACATGACCTGGGACAGGTCGAACTCCGTGTCGAGGTAATGATCGACGAACGTTGAGTTCTGCTCCGGGTCGAGCACCTCCAGCAGCGCCGCCGACGGGTCGCCGCGGAAGTCCATCGACATCTTGTCCACCTCGTCGAGCAGGAAGACGGGGTTTCTGGTCCCGGCCTTCTTCATCATCTGGATGATCTGCCCGGGGAAGGCGCCGATGTAGGTCCGGCGGTGGCCGCGGATCTCGGCCTCGTCGCGCACGCCACCCAGTGAGAGGCGCACGAACTTGCGCCCCGTCGCCTTGGCGATCGACTGGGCCAGAGATGTCTTTCCCACGCCCGGCGGCCCGGCAAAGCAGAGGATCGAGCCCTTGGGGTTCTTCACGAGGCTTCGAACGGCGAGGAACTCGACGATCCTCTCCTTGATCTTCTCCAGACCATAATGATCCTCGTTGAGGATCTTCTCAGCGCGCGTGATGTCGCGGTTCTCCTTGGACTTCTTCGCCCACGGCACCGAGAGCAGCCACTCGAGGTAGTTGCGCGAGACCGTCGCCTCGGCCGAGATGGGGGGCATGACCTCGAGACGCTTGAGCTCCTGGAGGGCCTTCTCCTTGGCCTCCTTGGGCATCTTCGCGTCCTCGATCTTCTGCTTGAACTCCTCCACCTCGTTGACCCGGTCGTCCTTGCGCCCCAGCTCCTGCTGGATCGCCTTCATCTTCTCGGAGAGGTAGTACTCCTTCTGGGCCTTCTCCATCTGCTTCTTGACCCGATGATGGATCTTCCGATCGACGCGGAGCTTCTCGATCTCGTTGTCGAGGATCTCGGTGATCGCGTCGAGGCGGTCCTTCGGATCGAACGTCTCGAGGAGGCGTTGTTTCTCGTCGATGCCGATCTGCAGATGGGCGGAGATCGTGTCGGTCAGCCGGCCCGGCTCGGTGACGCGGATCGTGGAGATCATCGTCTCGTAGGGGAGGTTCGGGCTCAGCTTGACGTACTTCTCGAAGAGAGCGACGGCCTTCTGCATGTCGCGTTCGAGGTCCGGGGTCACGTCCGACTTACGGTCGATGACCTTCACGAGCGCGAAATAGCTCCCCTCCTGCTCCTGCAGCTCGAGCACGCGCCCTCGGAAGTTGCCTTCCACGAGGAGCTTGATGTTGCCGTTGGGCAGCTTGAGGCTCTGGATGATGTTGGCGATCGTACCGATAGCGTTGATGTCCTCGACCTTCGGACTGTCGATCTTGGCGTCCTTCTGCGTCGAGAGAAACAGCTTGCGGCTCTGCGCGAGCGCGTGCTCGACCGCCATGAGCGAGCTCTTCCGGCCGACCACGAATGGGATCATCGTATGCGGAAACACCACCACGTCCCTCAGCGGGACCATCGGCAGTGTCTCGAGGCTGTCATTCTTGAAGGTGGCCTGATTCACGGATTCATCACCTGAAAAAGCCGGGTGTCTAGCCGGCCTTCTGGAGGACTGTGAGAGGATCGACTTTGTTCTCGACCACTTCCCGGCTGATGACGCACTCGGAGATGTTCGTCAACGAGGGAAGCTGGTACATGATGTCGAGCATGAGGTTCTCGAGAATGAGCCGCAGGCCGCGGGCCCCGATCTTGCGCTCGAGCGCCTTGTCCGCGATCGCCGAGAGGGCGTCGTCGGTGAACCGCAGGTTGACGTTCTCGTACTCGAAGATCCGCTGATACTGCTTCGCGATGGCGTTCTTCGGTTCGGTCAGGATCTTGATGAGCGCCGCCTTGTCGAGCTCCGTGAGCGTCGCGATGACGGGCAGGCGGCCGACGAACTCGGGGATGAGGCCGAACTTGATGAGGTCGACCGGCTGCACGAGCTGGAGCGTCTCGTCGAGAGTGTCCCCCTTCTTGCCGCGCACGTCCCCCTGGAACCCCATCGACCTGGCGCCGATACGACCTCGGATCGACCCCTCGAGCCCGACGAATGCCCCGCCGCAGATGAAGAGGATGTTTGTCGTATCGACGGGGATGAACTCCTGCTGCGGGTGCTTGCGCCCGCCCTGCGGCGGCACGTTCGCGACGGTCCCTTCGAGGATCTTCAGCAGGGCCTGCTGGACACCCTCGCCCGAGACATCGCGGGTGATGGAAGGATTCTCTCCCTTGCGGCAGATCTTGTCGACCTCGTCGATGTAGATGATGCCGCGTTGCGCCTTCTCGACGTCGTTGCCGGCGGCCTGAAGAAGCTTGAGAATGATGTTCTCGACATCCTCGCCGACGTATCCCGCCTCGGTCAGCGTCGTGGCATCCACGATGGCGAAGGGGACCGACAGCAGCCGCGCCAGTGTCTGCGCCAGCAGCGTCTTGCCGGTGCCCGTCGGCCCGATCAGGAGGATGTTGCTCTTGGTCAGCTCGACGTCGTTCTTGCGGCGCGTGATCTCGTTGCGCTTGTAATGGTTGTAGACGGCGACGGCGAGCCGCTTCTTGGCGTTCTCCTGACCGACGACGTACTCGTCGAGGAACGCCTTGATCTCGACCGGCTTGGGGAGCTTGGTGCGGACCTTGGGCTCGGCGGTGTCCTTCTCTTCGGCGATGATGTCGAGGCAGATGTCGACGCACTCATCGCAGATGTAGACCGTCGGCCCCGCGATGAGCTTCTTCACGTCGCGCTGGTTCTTGTTGCAGAAGGAGCACCGGAGGATGTCCCCTTCCCCTTTCTTTCGCGCCATCTGCGCTCCCGCTCCCCGTGTCTGGTGGTACCGATACCGGTAATCTTATGCGATCGCGCCGCCAATAGCACCCTCCGCCGGCGTGGCGGAGGATCCACCGGAACCCCTTACTCTCTCTTGTGGATTACCTGATCGATGACCCCGTACTCAAGCGCCTGATCCGCCGTCATGATGAAATCTCGATCGCAGTCACGCTCGATGACTTCCATCGTCTGGCCGGTGTGCTTGACGAGGATCTGATTCAATCGATGACGAATCCGCAGGATCTCCCGCGCGTGGATGTCGATGTCGGAGGCCTGACCGGAAAATCCGCCCATCGGCTGGTGCAGGATCACGCGCGAGTTGGGCAGCGCGAAGCGCTTCTTGGCGGTTCCCGCAGCCATCAGCACCGCCGCCATGCTCGCGGCCTGTCCGATGCAGATCGTGCTGATGTCCGGACGCACGAACTGCATTGTATCGTAGATCGCGAGCCCCGCCGTGACCGACCCACCCGGAGAGTTGATGTAGATCGAAATGTCCCTGTCGGGATCCTCTGCTTCGAGGAAGAGGAGCTGGGCGATCACGAGGTTGGAAACGCCGTCGTCGATCGCGTCTCCGATGAAAATGATGTTGTCTTTGAGGAGGCGGGAATAGATGTCGTAGGCGCGCTCCCCCCGATTGGTCTGCTCCACAACCATCGGAATCAACGTCATTTTCCGCTCTCCCGCACGCGGCTAAGTATCAGACGCAACTAACAGAAAGTCAAGGACCTTTTCCCTCAGGAGCTGCTGCTCGAGTCGCTCCAATCGCCCGTCGTTCGCGAGCTTCGCGCGGAGGGCCTCCTTCGTCTGGTGGCGTCTTTCCGCTTCATCTGCGAGGGCGCGGTCGAGTGCCTCTGGCGCCACGGAAATCTCCTTCTCTTCGGCGACCGCGTCAAGGAGAATCATCGCGCGCACCGCTCTGAAGGCCCCCTCGCGATGCTTCTCCCGAATTTCGTTCCAATCCACCGAGGCGCGTCGGGGGTCCATTCCCTGGAGCACCATCGTGCGCGCCAGGTCGTCGATCCGTCGATCGAGCTCCTCCTCCACCATCGAATCGGGAACCGCGACGTCGGGGTTGGCCGCGAGAAGCTGCTCGATGACCGCGCCGCGGGCTTCCTCGCGCGCGCGGCGACGTTCCCCCTCCATCAAGTCGATCCGCACGGCGCCGCGCAGGTCCTCGAGGGTCTCGTACTTGCCGAGGTCGCGCGCGAACTCGTCGTCGAGGTCGGGAAGCTCCTTCATCTTGATCTCACGCAGAAGCACGTCGTAGGCGATCCGACGCCCCGCGAGATTGCGCACGGGATGGTCGCCGGGATACGCGATCTCGAACTGGCGCCTCTCCCCCGGCATCATCCCCCGCAGGTGCTCGGTCAGCTCGGGGTTGGGGCCGCCCGACCCGACCTCAAAGAGGAGGTTCTCCCGAGAGAATGGCTCCGCCTGGCCGCCCGCCGCGTGCCCCTTGATATCGATGAGCGCGAAATCGCCCGGCGTCACGCCGCGCCCTTCCACCGGAAGGAACCGCGCGGCGCGCTCGCGCAGCGTATCGAGCGCCGAGATCACCATCGCATCGGTGACGGCCGGCTCCGCGATCTTCACCCGGATGTCGCGGCTCCCCTGGACCGTGATCTTCGGCCGGACCTCGAACTCCGCGGTGAAGGCGAGCGGCTCACCCTTCTTGAAGACGTACTCTTTGAGCACCGGCGAGCGCAGCGGCTTGAGACCCGAGTCCTTGAAGGCGTGGTCGAGCGCGTGCTGGATCACATGCTCCACCGCCTCCTGCTCGATCTCCCGCCCGAAACGCTGGGTGACGATGTGCAGCGGCACCTTCCCCTGCCGGAAGCCGGGCACCTTCAGGTTGCGCATGTACTTGCGGCACGCCTGGTCGTATTCGGTGGCGACCTCTCCGGCCGGGACCTCGATCCGGATCGATTTTCGAGCTGCCGTGATCTCCGAGACCGTGACCTTCAGGTCCTCGGCTCGCCGGGGGGATTCATCGGGCTGCATGGTCTATCGGGTTCTCCTGGCCGGAAACTGGTGCGAAAGGGGGGATTCGAACCCCCATGGGTTGCCCCACCGGATCCTAAGTCCGGCGCGTCTGCCAGTTCCGCCACTTTCGCGGGGAGGTGCCGGGAGACCTGGTGAGCCGCCAAGGACTTGAACCTTGAACCCACGGATTAAGAGTCCGTTGCTCTGCCATTGAGCTAGCGGCCCGTCTCCGGATCGCTCAGTCAGTCTCGATTCCGGGAAGGCGTTATGCTAGCCTGCGTCCAAATCACTGTCAAGGAAAGCCCCTCCGCGCCCGGAGCGAATCCACCGAGATGTCCGCCGCAGACCTGTCCGCCCTCAGGATCCACCGTGACGACGAGCCCGATCGACCACGGCCTGGACGCAAGGCCCTCATCTGGATCGCGGCTCTGATCGCGGTCGGTGCCGCCGGCTGGTTCGCCTGGCGCTCCGACTGGCTCCCGAGCTCGCCACCGGAGGTCCGCGTGTCGCGGCCGAGGCTGCTTCAGGCCGGCGGCGTGGACGAGGTGCTCACGGCCACCGGCTACATCGTGCCGCAGCGGCGCGCGACCATCTCGGCGCGGACCTCGGGGCGGCTCGACTGGCTGGGCGTGGACGAGGGAAGCCGCGTGAAAGCCGGCGACGTGATCGCGCGTCTGAGCAACGATGACCTCGCCGCGCAGGTCGCCGAGGCGAGGGCCTCGCTCGCGGAGAGCCGCGCCCGCCTCGAGCAGTCCCGCTCCACTCTGTGGGAGGCGGGCCGCGAGGTGGAACGGCAGCGCAACCTGATGTCACAGGGGATCACGACCGAGTCGAGCTACGATGCTGCCAAGCGCTCCCACGACGTGGCCGTGTCGGGGGTCGCCGCCTCCGAGCAGGCGGTCAAGGTGGCCGAGGCCCGCGTGTCGATCACCGAGGCCAACTTCGACAAGACGATCATCAGGGCACCGTTCGACGGTGTCGTCACCGGCAAGTCCTCCGAGATCGGCGAGATGGTGGCCGCGGGCGCTTTCTCGGGCCAGCCCACCGGCGGCGCCATCGTCACCCTGGCCGACTTCTCGACCCTCGAGATGGAGGCCGACGTCAACGAGAGCAACCTGTCCAGGGTGTCGGTCGGCCAGCCCGCGCTGGTCACGGTCGACGCGGTGCCCGGGCGCAAGTACCGGGGCTCGGTGCGACAGCTCGTGCCGGCGGTCGATCGCCAGAAGGCGGTCGTGCAGGCCAAGATCAGATTCCTCGACGCCGACGACCACCTCCTTCCCGACATGAGCGCGCGGGTCTCCTTCCTGGCCCGGGAGGTCTCGGCCGAGACCGCCGCCGCGCCCCCCCGCATCTATATTCCCGCCTCCTCCGTGCGCCTCGACGGCGGCGATGTCTTCGTGCTGGTCGTCAAGGACGAGAGGGTGGTGCGGGTGCCGGTGCGCCTCGGCGAGTCCCACGGCGATCTGCGGGAGGTGGTTTCCGGCCTCAATGGGGAGGAGTCCCTGATCGAGGGAAGCGCCACCGGCTTGCGGGAGGGGGATCGCGTCCGCGTCGCCTCCTGACGGTCGCTTTGGAGCGCTTAGCTTTCGGGACGGCCCCCCCCGGCGGGTTGACCCTGCCGGCACCCGCAATATATTGCCCGCATGCCATCGTCAAGCCGGGCCGATGAGATCGCCGCGATCAAGGCCGAGATCCAGGCGTCTCTCAATGAGGACCCGATCGCCATGGAATGGGCCCTCGAGCGGGTCGATCGACTCGCGTGGGGGCTCGGGCCGGGCCTCTATTCCAGCCTCCTCCTCATGCTCTGCAACGTCACCTTCGAGGAAGCCGAGGCGCATCGCCATTGGGAGGCGATGCTCCGGAACCGCACCGCCATGGAAGGGACGCTCGGTCGAGCAGTGGGGCTCCGGGTGGCGATGCTGGACTACCTGGTCGACCTGAACCGCAGGACCTCCCGGCCTCGTCTGATGGAGCTGCTCGAGTCGATCCGCCCGGCCGGCCGCGAGATCACCGATCCGGTCACCGGTCTGCACACCCTGTCGTTTCTCGAGGATCAACTCCCCCGCGAAACCTCCAGGGCCCGCCGCTTCAACATCGACCTATCGTATGTCCACATCGAGATCGACGAGTTCTCCGAGATCACCGACCGGTACGGCTCGACGATCGGCACCGTCCTGCTGCGGGAGATGGCCGGCATCATCAACTCCTGCATCCGCACCATCGACTGCGCGGCGCGGACATCAGGGGCGCAGTTCGCGCTGCTCCTGACCGAGACCGATCGGATGGGGGCCTATTACCTCGCCGACCGGATCCGCCAGAGGGCCGCGGAGTTCTATATGGAGAAACACGTCAACGGCCGCCCCTTCGAGCTGACGGCGAGCGCGGGGGTCGCCTCCTTCCCCGAGGACGCGGATGGACCCGAGGACCTCGCGGCGCGGGCGCGCGAGGCGTGGCACACCGCTCGGGCGCGGGGTAGCGGAGGCGTCGCGATCTACTACCGCGAGCGTCGCGAGTTCATCCGGCTCGCGGTGGAGCACCGCGACCTGCAGGTCACCCTCATGCCCGAAGGCACGGGCGCCGGGTCGCCACCGTCGGTGCGGAACATCTCCTCGGGTGGCGTGCTGTTCGAGAGCGAGCAGCCCATCGAGCTGGGGCGCACGGTGCAGATCTTCTGCCGCAACCGGCGCGACGCGGACCAGGTCGTCATCCCCGGACGGGTGGTGCGCATCGAGAGGTTCGAAGGGGACGTGGGGGAACGCTACGAGATCGGGGTCCTCTTCGATCTGGTCGTCGAGGAGCAGATCGAGGGGATCATCGAGTTCCTCGAGCGTTTCACCGCGGAGCCATCGGAGGACCAGCCGAAGGCCTCCTGAGAGCTTCTCCTCAGACCCGCCCGGCCCGGCGCAGGTTGAGGAAATCGGCGAACGACATCTCCTCCCACCGCCTGAGCCGGACCCACTCCGAGAAGATCTCGCGCGTGGCGGGGAGCGCTCGCGCCGGGGGTTGAAGCTCCGACAACCTGTCGGTGATCCGGTCGAGCCTCTCCATCAGATCGCCCAGCTCGAAGGGGAGCGCCGGACCGGCAGGCAACGCGCCCTCGGGTGGCGGCTCCGGCGCAGCGACGGATGGCGGGCGCGGCGCGGCGACCGCGGGCCTGGCGGCGACCCGGCCCCGGCGCGCGTCGGCGCGGGACCCTCGGCTCAGCCTCGCCAGCGCCTCCTGCATGCGACGCGTTCCGGCGAGCTGACCTGGTTTCGGAGCTGACACCTCTCCCCCCTCTCGAGATGGCCTAAAGGTACGGGGACCAGCGGGGACGGGCAAGGCTGAATCCGCACGCATCGCCTGGTTTCGGGGGCCGCGGCACGGCCTGAGCCCTCGCTGCCGTGAGGCTCAGCCCCCCTGCTTCTTGAGAGCGGCCGCGTAGCGCCTCTCGATCTCCTCGGGCGCCACGTCCTCCTTGTGCGTGGCCAGCGTCCACATGTGTCCGAAGGGATCCTCCAGCGTGCCGGTCCGGTCGCCATAGAACTCATCCTTCAGCGGCCTGAGCTCCCTGGCGCCGGCCGCCAGGGCCTGGCGGAACAGCTCGTCCACGTTCTCGACGTAGAGCATCATGAAGACCGCCGTGCCGCCGAGAGTCCGTGGGCTGCGCGCCCCCATCTCCGGATGCTCGTCAGCCATCATGATTGGCGAGTCGCCGATCTGGATCTCTGCGTGCCCGATCTTCCCGCCCGGGGCCGAAAGACGCAGGAGCTCCCTGGCACCGAACGCCTTCGTGTAGAACTCGATGGCGCGGGCCGCGTCGTGGACGATCAGATACGCGGTGGCGGTGTGGTACCCCTCGGGGACCTTCTTGACTCCCATGGTGGCGCTCTCGTTGTCGAGGTGATGAGGTCCGCGCCCGGCGGCCTCCGTCAGTGCCCTTCGGCGCCCCGGCGCAGCGCGGCCTCGGTGGCCAGACTCAGAATCTCCCAGATTCGCGGGACCCACTCGAGATGCTCCGGTTTCATCAGGACCGATCTCAGACAGGTCACGGTCTCACGGTCCCTCTCCATGCCGGCGCCCGCCAGGTCGAAGAAGTCGGCAGGCAGCTCGGCCAGGGCCAGATGCAGGTCGCGCCGCGCGGCCTCGTCGAAGATCCGCCGCGCGAGCTCCGAGGCATCGCTCAGCCTCTCGGCTCGCGGCGCCCAGCAGACGATGTCGAGCTCCGGGGCGAACGGCGTCACGAACCGGCCGTCCGCCCGCGCCCTCTCGTGCAGGGCGAGCGCGGCGGCACGCGACGCCCCGAGCATCATGGAGAACTCGCCCCCTCGGACCAGCGGCAGCAGCTTCTGTGTCGCCCACAGGGCGACCGCTGCGGCCCCCGGCCGGGAGCATTCCAGGCTGATCTCCCCCAGATGCAGATCGGTCGAGGTGAAGTAGGTATAGGGAGAGTCGTGCCGGTAGAAGCGCCCGACCGCGGGATCTCGGAAGACCACGCAACCGCATCCGTAGGGTTGGAGGCCGTGCTTGTGAGGGTCGACCACGATCGAGTCGGCCCGGGCCAGCCGGTCGAACGCCTCCCGCGCGTCGGCCGCGAGGTTCTCCGCCAGGCCGAAGTAGCCGCCGTACGCGGCATCGGCGTGCAGGCGGAAACCATAACGGTCCCGCAGATCGAGCAGCGCGGGGAGAGGATCCACCGAGCCGGTCGCGGTCGTGCCCATCGTGGCGACAACCGTGCCGACGCCCCCTCGGTCGAGGAGTCGTTCGAGCGCCGCGAGGTCCATCCTCCCGGAAGGGTCGCAGGGGACGGCTTGAAATCTCAGCCCGAGCACGCCGCTGATGCGCGCATGGGTGTAGTGTGCCTGCCGGGAGGCGACGACCCCTTTTCCGGGGTGAATCCGCGAGGCCACCCAGAGCGCCTCGAGGTTGGCCATCGTGCCTCCGCCGCAGAGATGGCCAAGGTGAGTCTCCCAGCCGAACATGCGGGCGATGCCGGCCACCGCCTCCTTCTCCATGGCGGAGCTGGCACGGCCGCCGTCCAGCGCGTGGTTGTTCGGATTGATCCAGAGGGCGAGCGAGTAGGCGAGCCGCGCCACGGGATGGGGCGGCTTGAGCATCTGTCCGGCGTAGAGCGGGTGGAAGTAGGGGTAGTTGTCGTGGAGCCGTCCGGCGACCTCCATCAGGACACGCTCGATCCGATCGGCGCCCCCCGGCGAGGCGGAGAGCGGCGGCAAGGACGAGAAGCCTGCGTCGAGCCCGTCGAGGGCGGAGGCGAGCAGGGACAGCGAATCCTTCTCCAGCATCGGCATGGCTGGCCCCTCCCGTCCCGGACCGGCGCGGACCTGGCGCGAAGTCACTCCTGCGCCGGCACGAGGATCTCGAAGTCGCAGAGGGTCCGGGCAAGGGTGGACGGCATCCAGACCCCCATCTCACGAGCGATCCGGGCCAGCGCGTCACCCGACGGCCCACCATCGAATCGATCCACAGCCTCGAGCACCCAGGCAGGCAGGTCGATCGGGTCGAAGGGGTTGTAGCTTCGCAGGCGCACCCGGTCGGGACCGCGCGCCACGACCTCGAACGAGCCCCGTCCCAGCGCGTCCGGAACCTCGCGGCTCTCCATCTGGCGGAAGGCCTCCACCGCGGCCCGAGCGAGGTCCTCGACCGAGGGGCCGCAGATCCGGACGATATCGTCCCAGCCGAGCGGTTCGACCCGTCGCGCGCACTCTCGATAGAATTCCGCCGCGCGTCCTCGCCAGGGGCCCCAGGGATCAGCCGGCGGCGGCATGCCGGCCACAAGCTCGGCGGCGCACCAGTGCGCGACGCGGCGCTCGACCTCCAACAGGAGGCTCCCGAGCGCGGCCCAGAAGCGGGCCCCCACGGCGCCGCGGTCGTGCTTGCAGAACCAGGTCGAGCAGACGCCGGTGCGGTGGCGCCAGATCCCGCAGCGGCCCGATTCCACGACGTAATAGGGACAGCGAAGCTCGATCTTGCGGCCGAAGCCGTCCGCGCTCTGGTGGAAGAGCTCGAGGTATTCAGGGGGAGGATGGATGCCGAGCGGGCCGACGCCGACCTCCGCCCGCAGCTTTGACTCCACGGCTTCCCGGCCCCTCGCGAGCTCCGGGTCAGGGTCGGAGAGGATTCTTCCAACCAGGAAGTTGGGCAGCTCCGGGTGATAGGTGCAGCACTTCACCCGCGAGTCGAATGACAGATCCGCAACGCCGCGGCCGGTCGATCGCGGCTCGCACATGACGCAACGGTCGCAGGTGGCGGTTGTCTCGCGTGGAACCGGCCCCGGCAGGACCGATCCGAGCCACGCGGAGGAAGGCACGGGAGGCGTCAGCCTTTCCCCCATGACTTGGCGCCGCCACCCGAGCCGCCCCCCTTGACCGCGCCACCGCCGGTGCTCTTGCCGCCGTACCCCCCGCCGCCAGCGGTCTTCGCGCCGGCACCGGTGGAGGTCAGGGGCTTGCCATACGGCGGTCCTCCTTCGTAAACCTTGCCGCTCCCGCCGGCCGCGCCTCCGGGCGCCTGCTCGGCCTGCGCTCCAGGCATCTCTTCGAGCAGCTCGCTGAGCACCTCGAGGGTCTTGGCTCCGACGACACCGTCCGCGTCGAGACCGTTGAGCCGTTGAAACTCCTGGACCCGGGACAGGGTCTTCTTGCCGAACCCTCCGTCCGGCTCCAGCGCCCCCTGCGCAGATTTTTGGTCCGGCAGGGCCAGCACGGCGTTGAGGTCGTTCTGGAGGAGCTTGACGTCGTTGCCCGGGGTACATCCCACGTACAGAAGCCTCTTCATATGCCCTCCCGACCCGACACGGGTCTCTCCCATTCGCGGTCCTCGGAGTATGTTCCCACACGATGAGGGCGTCAATACGGGAAGAGCGTCGCGGCGGAGAACGACCGGGCGTCAGTCCGTTTCGAAAGACCCCTCGGTGATCGTCTGGTTCCCGCTCGAATCGATCGCCAGCACCTCGAACTGGTGCTCGCCGGGCTTCAGGGACTCCACGAACTCCCGCGGAAGGGTCACCTCTCTGCTCGAGGCCGGGAGGGTCACCTCAAAGGGGTCGACGAGGATCTGATAGCCGACGATCTGGATTCTCCTGTTCGGAAAACCGGCCGGGTGATCCGTCACGGCGCTCCACCGGATGACGACGGTGTCATCGTCCACCTCGGAGGAAACGGCCGGTCCGTCGGGGACGGCGTGCGAGAGGAGCGCCGAGCTGGCGATGCGGGTCCCATCGGTCGTCAGTCCACTGAACTTGTACTGCCCCTCCGGGAATTGCGCTAGGAGCCGATCGAGCGGGTAATCGTCGAGTGAAGGCTCCGCGCCCTCGAAGAAGAGCTCGGTGAGTCCGAGAGCCGCATAGGGCCCTCGGCCCGTCAGATCGAGGACCGTGACACCGGCGGGGTTGACGATCTTGAGAGTCTTCCAGTCCTCCCCATCGAGAGAGACATGAAAGCCGAGATCGTTGGCCGAGGAGTTGTACTCGATGTAGATCCGCTCGATCGAGAACTTCGCGGCCCAGCTCGGGGCTCCCAGGCTCAGTGCAATAACACCCAGCAGAAAAGCTCGCAACAGATACGTGCGTCTCATCATGGCCATGACTCCTTTGCCCTGGGCCTGGTCGGTGGGCTGCACCAGGCCTCCCACACGATTGCGACCTCTTCTCGTATGAGGGGTTCAGGCCGGCCGATCCTTCGGGGTATTTCTCTATTCGACGTAGCCGAGGCTTCGGAGCTGTTGGAGAGCGCCTCGGTCGAGCTCCGTGTCCTTACGTCGCTGCCACTCCGCCCGGGATTCGAATGAGGGGATCCTCGCGATCCTTTCGCCGCGCCGTCTCAGCGTCTCCTCGACAAAGGGCGCGGGGACGCCGTCGAAGTCGGACGCCACGGGCACTCCGATCAGCGGCAGGAGGGTGGGGAGGAGATCCACGAGGTTCAGGACGGGGCCCTTCGCCCATGGCGTCCCTCCCCGGGGTCGCGAATCGAGGAGACCGGCTCCGCTGAAGATGTAGACGCCGTCCGGATCGTGGATCCCGGATCCGGGGATGCGCGAACGGCCCGACCGGAATCCGTGGTCGGAGACGACCACGATGAGCGTCGAGGAAGGGAGACCGGCGATGAGTCGGCCGATCTCCCGGTCGACCCATTCATAGGCTTGAGGGATCACCCGCGCGTAGTCCTCGCGGTGGATCCCCTCCGGGAATGGATTGGGATAGGGATCCGGAGGGGAGATCCGCGGGAACTCCCGGAGATCGAGGAAGGACCAGAAGCTGTGCTGGACCCGATCGATGAGCGTGAAGACATAGACGAGATCGTCCCAGTCGGCGCTCCGCCAGAGACGGCTCACCTCACGTTCCCGGTCCCGCGCCGCCCCGAAAAGATGTTCCGCAAGCGTGTCGAGGAGCCGGGGATCGCGGAAGTCGAGCCACCCCGAGGCCTCGGCGAGATAGGGGCCCTCGGTCCATTCGAGCCTCTCCGCCACCTCGGCCGGAAACGCCTGGGTCTCCCAGTCCAGCAGGAAGAGGGGCGTGACGTACACCGAGGTCGCCTCTGGCGTCGCCTCCATGACACGCAGACGGAAGGCAAGTGGCCGGCGTGGCCTCTCTATGAGGATCCAGGGGCTCCAGCCCGTCTCGAGGGCAAAGCCGCATCCCTCGCATCCGGGCAGCTCGAACCGGAGCCCCCCCGCGCTCCGGTGAACCTCGAAGGTGGCGTAGGTCCTGAGGAGCCATCCCTCGAGAGGGCTCGCGCCGGAGCCGGTGGCCGCCTCGATCGCCCAAATCAGGGCCGACTGCCTCGGCAGGTGCGAGGTCTCCGTGACCCTGAGGGCAACTGACCCGTCATCGTGGGTCGCCGCCAGCCCAAGTGACTCGATTCTCAGACCGCTCAACCGATCCCACTGAGAAGTCGGCCGCGTCGTGTAGACGTACCCCAGATTGTTGCCCGTCTCGCTTTCGTTGGGAAACCCCGCCAGCATCGTGCCCCGGATCGCCTCGGCCGGAAAGGTCCCCGGCACGTTTGCGACGAGCAGCGTCTGCTCGTGCTCCGAGAGGACGTCCCAGAGCGCGTGGACCCTGCGGTTCACCGACAGGGTGTTCCGCATCCTGTCGATCCCGTGTTTGGCCGGCACCTTGCCCGTGAAGAGGGTCGTCCAGACGATCGGCGAGAACGAGTCCTCCGTGGATCGAAGCACGCCACCGACTCCTCTGGCGAGCAGAGAGGTCAGGTTGGGGAGGCGGCCGCGCTCCATCAGAGGCTGCATGAGACTCCAGGTCGCTCCATCCAGACCGATCACCACGAGCTTCGGCCGGGTGGGATGGGCCGCCGGCAACTCGTTCGCATCGCCTGGCTCCACCGCACCGTCACCGCCGGGGAGCGGGAACTCCCACGTGGGGGCCGCCTTCATGGTCGCCGTGCGGGCGATCGGAGAGCCCTTGCCCGACTCCATCCAGGCGTTGGCGCCGGTGCCTGCGAGCACCAGACCCGCGCAGAGAGCGCCGGCCAGCGGGACTCGCCGGCGCGGGGGACGGATCGTCCTTTCGAATCGGGTCCCGCGCGAGAACAGGAGGAGCACCGCCAGGATGATCACGCCGCAGGCCGCGACGATGCCGTCCGCGATCAGACTCTTGGCCTCGAGCGCGCCGGCGGGCATGAAGCGGTTGATGTCGACAGCCAACAGGGCGCTGCCGAACAGGAGCGCGAAGACGGCGCCCTCAAGCCGGAGACCACCTGACCGGTGGATCGGCAGGCGACGCCAGACCAGTGAGAAGAGCGGCGCGAGGGCCGCTCCGGCGATGGCGTAGAGCAGCACGATGGTGAGGAGAGCACGACCCAGACCCGACCATCCCGCGGGCCCCCCTGAGATCCACAGGCATTCAATCAGGCCGAGGAGGGACCCGACGAAGGACCCGATTCCGATCAAGAGGCTCACCTCCCGCGATCGGAGCGACGATACCGCCGACCGAATCGCTCTGGCCGGGCCGTGGCGAGGGCTCTCGCCGAGTCACCCTGTTATCTTATTGAGCGGGTGAGGCTACCAGAATCGCGCGGATCGATCTACCCCGCGGGAAGCCTTTCACCATCCCCCTGATCACCGGAGTGCGACGGATGATGGCGGCGGCGGTAGGACAGGAAGGACGCCTGGAGGACCGGCGTGGCAGGAGCGCTGGCGCGCCCAGAGGGATTTGAACCCCCGACCTACGGATTCGAAGTCCGGCGCTCTATCCAGCTGAGCTATGGGCGCGCTAGGCCGGCAGTCTATCACCTGCCCGCGGCACGACCGCGGCCCGGCTCAGGACGCCCCGGCCGACACCGCGATGAGGTTGTTCTCCGGGTTGCGGTCGATGAGCTTGTTGAACGGGTCGATACCGGCCTTGAAGGGTTTCTGGTCCACGACCACCTCGAAGGTGTCCTCGTTGCGCTGGATGCGGCGCTTCTCCAGATAGAGCAGCCTGCCTTCGGGGGGCGCGCCCGGCTCCTTGTCACCGAACACCCCCACGTCCACCCAGTCGTCCAGGGGGGCCGGCATCTCCGCCCCGCTTCCATCAGCCCTGAACTTCGCGGACGACACGCTCAGCGTCACCACGTACTTGCCGTCGTCTCGACGGCTCCAAGTGGCCGCCGACGCCCGGTTCTCATAGAGGGTGATGTTGCGGAACATGTCATCCACGACGGATAGACGGTCCTCGGGCACCGCGCTCCTGATGTAGTCGAGAAACTCCAGCGTGAAGGTGTAGGGGGGCTGCTGGAACTTCACGGCCGAGACGTACTCGGCCAGCGACCGGTTGAGCGGCTCCTCCCCCACGTAGTCCCGCAGGGCGTACATGACCACGCTTCCCTTGCGGTAGTGGATGTACGGCTGGTTCTCCACCAGGTAGAGCGGCATCTCCTCGATACGCTCCCCGCCGCGGCCCCGAAGGTAGTTGTCCATCTCGTACTTCAGGAACTTGCGCATCTTGTCGCGCCCGTAGGCCTTCTCCATCACCATCAGGGCCGAGTACTGCGACATCGTCTCGGAGAGCAGGGTAGCTCCCTGGACGTTGCCCCCCATTACCTGGTGCGCCCACCACTGATGCGCCACCTCGTGGGCCGTGACGTAGAAGACGTAGTCGATGGCCTCCGGCTCGTCGTCGAGGCGGGCGATGAAGCCGATGCTCTCCGAAAACGGAATCGTGTTGGGAAACGACTGCGCGAACCGGGCGTAGCGCGGAAACTCCACGATGCGGACCTGGCGGTGCTGATAGGGCCCGAAGTTCCTGGTGAAGTAGTCGAGCGACGCCTTCACTCCCTCGATCATCCGGTTCACGTTCCAGGGGTGCCCCGGGTGGTGATAGACCTCGATCGCCACGTCGTTCCAGACGTCCTTCGTGACGGCGTAGCGCGCCGACAGATACGCGAAGAAATCGAAGATCGGCGAGTCCATGGCGTAGTGGAAGTAGCGCCGGCCACCGGCCTCCCATTCCTTCTGCAGATAGCCCGGGGCGATGGCGATCTGGTCGGGGCTCGTGCTGACCGTGGTCTCGAAGTGGACCCAGTCGGCTTCGCTGGAGATGTAGTTGTCCATGCGGGCGGCGGCGTCATCGATCTTCGGGAAGCGCTGGACCGGAGGGAGGCCGCGGCGGCGCCGCTCGTTGGGGTCGTCCAGCTCGTTGGCCCGCGAGTAGCCCAGGTGCGGGAAGTAGTCGTAGCTGTCGAAGAAGGTCCCGTTGGCCACCAGCTTCGTATTGGCGCCGTTGTTCACGAACCCGCGGTTGGTCACGGCCAGATCGAAGCTCAGGCGAGTCTGCGCGCCGGGAGCCAGCGGCGAGACGAGCGCGAAGATGCGGTACCCGAGCCGGGCGTCCTCCATGTCGAGGCGGCCTCCCTCGACCTCCAGCTTGTTGATGGTGACCAGGGGGTTGATGGTGACGTGCACCGCCTGGATGGGCTCGGTCGTCTTGTTGACCAGCAGGTACCGCCCGCGGATCTCCACGCTGCGCGTCTCGGGGTGGATGTCCACGTCGGCCGCCACGTTGATGACGCGCGGCCCCCTCAGCTTCTCGTTTGCCTTGTAGAGCTTCTCGAACTCCGCCTGGCGATCCATCCGCGTCTTCGCCGGCAGATAGTCGTTCAGCACGTTGGTGTTGTAGTAGATCCATCCCCCGGTGGCCGCCACACCGGCCAGCGACGCCAGCAGGATCGCGCGCGCGGCCGGGCTCAGGCGCCGGCGGGCGATCCTCAGGCGCAGCGCGAGGCCCGTCCCGGTCCCCCGCACCCAGAGCAGGTGCGCCAGGACCACCAGGACCGCGCACACGAATCCCCAATAGAGGAAGAACCACACCCTCGGCTCCACGAAGTGGCCGAAGCCGTTCATGTCGGAGTAGGGGGCTTCCGGAGCGGTGGCGAACCGGTACAGATGGTGCTCCAGCCGCATCGCGGGGAGCACCTGCCCCATGACATAGACGAGCAGGGAGATCAGCCATCCGAGGAACTTCTGATTCACGGCCACCTGGACGAACAGACAGAGGGCCGCGATGAAGAGAAACTGCGGGCAGGAGACCAGGAACAATCCCTTGAGGTAGAGCCCGACCTCGAAGTTCGTGTAGCCGCGATACATCTGGATGCCGATCCCTGTGGCCATGGCGGCGGCGTGCAGGGCAACCACCATCGCCGCAAGCGCAGTCCCCTTCGCCCCCCAGAGCACCCAGCCCGGCGCTGGCAGGGCGTCCACGACCTCCGACAGACGCAGCGTGCGGTCGCGCCAGACCATGTCGCCGCTGTAAAAGATAAGGATCAGGAAGACGAAGAGGCCGAACGCCCCCTGGATCACCTGCAGGATCAGATGGGTCACCGGGTAGACGGCCGTGCCGTACAGGTCGTCAATCTCGGTGGAGTTGGCGACGATGTTGATCACACCGAAGACCAGCATCACCAGGAAGGGAGTCCCCGTGATCGCCCCGATGGTCTCCAGGCGAGCCTGGTGCAGGTACTGCCTGAACCAGGCCGCCGGCCCGAAGGCCACGCTCACCGGCGCGCGCGCGGCGGCCCGCGCCTCGGGCGCTGCGGCCTCGACGGTCTCCTCGACGCGACGGCGCCTGCGCGCCCGGCCCCCTTCGGCCGTCGTGAGCTTGAATCGCGCGCAGGTGAAGGCCAGGATGAGGGCGGCCAGGCCGACCCACAGGATCCGGTTCCAGAGCAACGCTCCGGTGAATGGCAGGCCTCCCGCGTTCCTCTCGGAGACCGTCCAGTAGCGCGTCACCAGCTCGAAGGCCGAGAGGCCGAACGGGTCGGCCATCGCGGCCACCGACTTGTTCTCCAGATCGTTGAGAAACGCCCCCGCGATCCCCCACCCCACGAAGAAGACCACGACGCTGACATAGGTCCAGAGCAGACTGCGCGTGAGGGCGGCGCACGAGAAGAAGATGGCCCCGGTCAGAAACAGATTCGGCACGACGAAGATGAGCATCGCCTGCACGTAGGGGCCGAGCAGGAAGGGGCCGACGCGGGCGGGCTCGAGCCACGGCATCATGCTGCCGATGACGATGCCCATGATGACGCCCAGAAACACCAGGTTCGCCAGCAGCAGGGACCCCGAGAAACGCCCCAGCAGGTAGTCGCGCTTCTTCAGAGGAAGCGAGAAGAACACCGCGTCGGTGCGGCTCTCGAAGTCGCGATGGATGCTGTTGGCTACGAACGCGGTTGTCAGAAAGGTGCCGATACCCGTCATCACCGCCAGCATCTGCAGGATGACGAAGGGGGCGTTGCGGTTCACGCTTCCGATCGCGCCTCCCACCACGATGACGTCGGTGGAGATGGCTCCGAAGGTGAGTAGGAAGAACAGGAAGAGCGAGATCCAGAACAAGGGCTGGCGGAGCTGATACCGGAGCTCGAAGGCCAGGATTCGCAGGAGCATGGCCTACGCCGCCCGGCGGTCCGAGCCTTTGAGCGCCGAGAAGTAGACGTCCTCCAGGTCGGGGGGCACCTCCTCGAAGGAACCGTCCGGCCGGGAGTCGGCCACGACGTGGATGGCCGTGCGGCCCGCCACCAGCCTCGTGGAGATGACCGTGCAGTCGCGCTCGTAACCCGCGAGGTGCCCGCGCTCGATGACCTTCTTCCACACGCGCCCGCGCAGCTCGTCGATGGCGTGCTGCGGATCCCCCGTCAGCAGCACGCGGCCGCGCGAGATGATCGCCATGCGCCGGCACAGGTCGCTGACGTCCTCCACGATGTGGGTGGACAGGATGACGACGACGTTCTCGCCGATCTCGCTCAGCATGTTGTTGAACCGCAGCCGTTCGGCCGGGTCGAGCCCGGCGGTGGGCTCGTCCACGATGATGAGCCGCGGGTCCCCCAGCAGGGCCTGGGCGATGCCGAAGCGCTGCCGCATCCCCCCGGAGTAGGTCCCCAGCTTGTGCTTTCGCACGTCCCACAGATTGGTCGTGTGCAGGATCGCGTCGACGGTTTCCCGGCGCTGGCCCGGGTTCACCAGCCCCTTGAGCACGGCCACGTGAGACAGCATCTCCAGGGCCGAGACCCGGGGGTAGACGCCGAATTCCTGCGGCAGGTACCCCAGCGTGCGCCGGACCTCGTGTTTCTGCCTGAGCACGTCGAGATCTCCGAGCCGGATGCGCCCCGAGTCGGGCTCCTGCAGGGTCGCGATGGTGCGCATGAGGGTCGACTTGCCCGCCCCATTGGGCCCCAGGAGGCCGAACATCCCCGCCGGGATGGTGAGGCTGACGTCGTCCAGGGCGCGCACGCCGTTGGGGTACGTCTTCGACAGGTTCTCGATCGTGAGCGTGAGGAGGGCGTGAGTCGTTCCAGGCGTTTCCTGCATGAGCGGGGGGCCTCTCAGTGTGACAGGGTCCTCTGTCTGGCCACTAAGTACGCGTGGGAGGGGGGCGCGGTTGCAGCGGATTCTCTGGAGCCTTTGTGGCGCGCCTGGAGGGAATTGAACCCCCGACCCACGGCTTAGAAGGCCGTTGCTCTATCCACTGAGCTACAGGCGCGCGCCGCAGATCCTACTACACTGGTTGGATTTGCAGCGACGGCCGTCTTCTGGTCGGGTTCGGATTGCGGAGTTGGGGCCGAAATGGGACCAATGCCGAGAGTGGCGTCGATGGCCCGCACCGCGTTGCGGAGGTGATCGGGCTGGAGGTGGGTGTAGGCCGTAGAGATCAGCAGGCGGGCCCTCCTGGTCCACGAACACGAACGGGGCACCTCCTTCCTGTGACTTTCGCCGAGACACGGGATCTTCAAGGAGGCGCCCCTTACTCCGGCCGTCGCACTTGCTGGAGCGGCCCCGGAGAGCGCCTCTTGGCGTAGGTGCGCCTCCTTTCTGACTTCAGCGTTTCGAAGAGTCGAACCCGTGCCGCCTCAAAACACCATGACCGAGGGTGTCCCGCACTGGCCTGTGACGTGCAGGTTGAACTGGAAGCGCACTGTCGTTGTCGCCTGCCCGAGCAGTTTGACCTCCACGTAGCCTCCGAAGGGCTGTCCGCCATCAATCGAGGTGGACAGATGTGTCGGACCTGCTCCGATGAGAGTGACTGGCCTGCCTATGGACGACCCTGACGGGCCGTTCTGGAAGACGTGGAAGGAGGCGCCCCAGGGAGGCAACTGAGGAAGATCCTCTGCTGTAGTGCCGGTTTCGATCTCGGGGCTCACTTGAACGCTCCTCAGGAGCCAGGCTTGCCCCGATCCGCAACTCGGAAGGTTCATGAGCAGGAAGGCACTACCGAATGGTGGATCGATCACAGCCACCGACGAGAACGTCTGAAGGACGCTTGCTGGTGCAGGCGCCGCGGCGACGGCCGGGGGGATAAGCGACACAAGGGATAGTAGCGTCAGGAATAGCAGAATCAACCGCAGTCTCATCATGGTTCCCTCCCTGAGAAACAGGCCTTGCTTGCCAAGGCCAGGAGAAACTGTGGCGATTGTCTGAACATGCTCACCTCCCATGCGGAGGGGGCACAAGAAACTACCCAGGACGGCAATGGCGATGAGACGAAACGCTCGCGAAGTCATGTGAATCGCCCCCCCCCACGGATGCAGAACACTGACCCAGTCGGTGCCGGCGCGCCCGGCTCCCCACATGCTTAACGCGCCGCGTAACTCCAATACCGAGTCTCCCCATCTTTCATATTGTCGCCGCGGGCCGAATGGTTCCCATCATCCTGGCGCCGAGCGGGCCCGCAGGCGGCGGGACGGGGGAAAGAGGCGCGCCGCATGGCGGCGAAGAAGGCGGAGAGCAACGAGATACGCACCGGAAATCGGACCGCCTGGATGAGATCTCCGTACCGATCGCGACTGGCGCTGAGCGGGCGAGGCGGGTCGTCCAGCGCGGTGGGTTGAGAGGGAGTGCCGGGGCGAAGCGCTCGCCCCGGGGACGCAGGTCCGGTAGCCTACCCGCCGATCTGGTACATCTCGATCTTGCGTCCGGGAGAACCGGTCATGGTGGTCCGCTCCTCGGAGTAACGATCGGAGCGACGGCGCCACGCGTCGGTGATGAGGCCGGTCAGCTCCTCGTCGGTGGCCCCCGAGCGCAGCGGGCCCTTCAGGTCGGTGCCCTCGGTGCCGAACAGGCACGTGTAGAGCTTCCCTTCGGTGGAGAGTCGCGCGCGGGTGCAATCGCCGCAGAAGGGCCGGGTGACGGAGGCGATGATCCCGATCTCTCCCGCGGCGTCGAGGTACCGGTACCGCAGGGCGACCTCCCCGGAGTAGTTGGGCTCGATCGGCTCCAGCGGGAAGGCCTCCTCGAGGCGCGCCACGATCTCCGATGCGGGGACCACGTGGTCCATTCTCCACCCGTTGATGTTGCCCACGTCCATGTACTCGATGAAGCGTACGATGTGGGGGGTGCCGCGGAACCGCCGCGCCAGGTCGACCAGCGTGTGCTCGTTGACGCCGCGCTGCACCACGGCGTTGATCTTGATCGGGGAGAGGCCCGCGCTCTCGGCCGCGCGGATCCCGGCAAGGACCCTCTCCGGACCGTAGGCGCGGCCGTTCATCGTGCCGAAGGCCTCCTCGTCGAGGCTGTCGAGACTCACCGTCACGCGGCCCAGACCCGCCTGCCGGAGCGGCAGTGCGAGCTCGGCGAGCAGGTACCCGTTGGTCGTCAGCGCGAGATCCCTGACTCCCTCTATCCCGTGGATCCGGTTCACGAGGATCGGCAGTCCGTCGCGCAGAAGGGGCTCGCCCCCCGTCAGGCGTATCTTGGTCGCCCCCAGGAGGGTGAAGAGCCGGGTGAGCCGCGCTATCTCCTCGAAGGTGAGGAGCTCCTCGCGGGGTAGGAACCGGTAGGAGGGTCCGAAGCTGCCGGCGGGCATGCAGTAGGGGCAGCGGAAGTTGCACCGGTCGGTGACCGAGATGCGCAGGTCCTTGAGCTGCCTGTCCAGTGAGTCCCTGACCAATGTGCGCTCCTGCGGGTCACGATCGAACGGCTGCCGACGCGGTTGGATGTGGCCAGCCTCAGGATAGCACCAGAAAGGCTGTTGGCGGCCTGCGCGGATCGACACGCGGGCGGGAAAGTGCGTCCCGCCGGGCATCTCGCGGGATGGGGGTCCTCAGCGGGGGGCGGCCGGACGCGTCACGTTTCGCGCCCTCGGACCTTTTTGATCCATCTCCAGCTCGAAACCGACCGGGGAGCCCTCCTCCAGTGACGCGAAATCGAACCCCTGGCACTCGCTGCGGTGGAAGAACACCTCCTTGCCGTCTTCGCTCGTGATGAAGCCAAACCCTCTGTCCTTCATCACCTTCTTGATCTTGCCTGTCTGCATCGCCATGACCTCCGCCGAATTAGACCCATTCGACCACAGATCCCTGGACGATGTCACGAAAAAAACCAAGGATCGATATGGCGAGCGGGCGCGCCGGAAGCGCGACGTGGATGAACGGGGCCTCCCTCTAGCCCGCGGGGGTCCTCTGGGCCTTGAGCCAGGCCATCAGCGCGAGCGCCAGCAGGAACGCCAGGGTCTTGGCGGGCTCCATGCACCGCATCATCGTGGGAAACGAAAAGACCCCCTCGCGCCTGGCCCAGATCCTCAGACCCGGCACCACCCGCGGCACGCTGTCGAAGTAGTCGCGGTAGCTCGTCCCGAACTGCCCCACCAGCTTCTCTTCCTCCCACAGGATGATGGCGTAGTAGCCCAACCAGAAGACCACGGCGTAGGTGCCGATGATGAAAGGCGAGCCCGACATCAGGGCCACACCGGCGGAGATCAGGAGGGTGCCCAGGTAGAGAGGATTGCGCACCAGCGCATAGGGCCCGGCCGTGATGAGCGAGCGCTGCGAGCCTGGCCCGTGGACGCGCCGCCAGACGTGGTACCCCATCGCCCAGGACCGGGTCGCCCCACCGATGAGGACCAGGAGGAATGCCGCCGCGTCGAAGGCGAGGCTGATGCGCCGGTCGGCGGTGAGGGGACGCGCCGCGAGGATCGACGCCGCGAGCAAGGCCATCGAGAGGTACTGTCGGTACCGGTAGCAGAGATGCCCGATTCGGGTCACGGCCGGCGTGGGAATGACTGCCTCTCAGGTCCGGCGGCCGGCGCGGCCGCAAGGAGAAGGGTTGGGGTGAGTGAAGGGGTTCGAACCCTCGACAGCCGGAACCACAATCCGGAGCTCTACCAGCTGAGCTACACTCACCACCGAGGCAAAGGGCACAGCGGCTGGTGCGCCTGGAGGGATTCGAACCCCCGGCCTACAGATCCGGAATCTGCCGCTCTATCCATCTGAGCTACAGGCGCAACTTCCGACGGGTCCACATCTTTTGGATGAGTCAGGAGCCGCATTCTAATGGCGCTTCCGAGGCAGTGTCAACCGACGCTCGGCGACGCCGCGCGCGGTGGAGGCGCGGCATGACCGAGGTCACGCTGCGATCGATCCAGGACGCCGCGCGCGCCATCGCCGGCAGGATCCATCGCACGCCCCTGCTCGCGTCACGCACGCTCAGCGAAATGACCAGGCATCGGCTCTACCTGAAGCCCGAGAACCTCCAGAAGACCGGCTGCTTCAAGCCGCGCGGGGCGCTCAACAAGATCGCGAGAATGCCTGCCGCCGAGCGCGCGCGCGGCGTGATGGCTGCCTCGGCGGGCAACCACGCGCAGGGGCTCGCCTACGCCGCCTCGGCGCTTTCGATCCCGGTCAAGGTCGTGATGCCGGCCACGGCCCCGGCCGCCAAGGTGGACGCGACCCGGGCGATGGGCGCGGAGGTGGTCCTGCACGGAAACGGCTTCGATGAGGCGCTGGCCTTCTCCCTGGAGCTGCAGAAGCGGACCGGGATGGCCTACGTCCACCCCTGCTGCGACGCCGACGTGGTGAGCGGGGCCGGCACCATCGGGCTGGAGATCCTCGTGGACCTGCCCGACGTGGACGCCATCGTGATCCCGATCGGCGGCGGGGGCCTCATCTCGGGGATCTCCGTGGCGGTCAAGTCGCAGCGTCCCGCGGTGCGGATCTTCGGCGTCCAGCCGGCCGGGGCCCCCTCGATGAAGCGGGCGATGGAGGCGGGCCACGTCGTCGTGCTGGAATCGGCGCGTTCGATCGCCGACGGGATGACGGGGCGCGCCGGCTTCGAGGACACCCTCAAGTACGTGAAGCGCTACGTGGAGGATGTCCTGCTGGTGAGCGACACGTCGCTGCTCGGCGCGATCTCCCTGCTGCTGACACGGTGCAAGCTGCTGGCGGAGGGAGCGGGGGCAGGGCCCCTGGCCGCGATCCTCGACGGAGCCCTTCCGCTCCCCCCAGGCTCGAAGGTGGTGGCGCTCATCAGCGGGGGAAACCAGGACCTCGGCCTGCTCGCGCGCTGGCTGACCGAGGGGCTCGACGCCGGCGGCGGCGCGTGACGGCGTCGATCTCCCACCGCCTCTCGCGCCGGCAGGACTCGATCAGGGTCTCGTGGAGCTTGTCCACGGTCGCGCCGGCCTCGTCCTTCCCATAGCCCAGCGCCGCGAGGACCGCGAGATCGAGGGCGCGGCGGTCGGGCCGGGCGCACTCTTCCGGTATCCGGCCGATCCCCCGCCGGGCGATGACATCCAGCGCGTCAGTGACACGCTCTGCGGCGCGGGCGTCGAGGCGGCGCGGATCGGGCACCGGCATCCTCCTGACGTCGGCCCCCTGCGTCTTGAGCATCCCCTCGTTGCGATGGCGTCCGTGCGCCAGCTTGATGAGCGCCTGCACGTGCGAGTTCAGGAGCGCGGCGAGCAGGCGCGGCTCGACGCCGGAGCGCGCGCGGATCTTCAGCAGGTTGTCATTGGAGGGAAAGCCCGACGGGTTGAGGGGGGCCAGATGCCTGTACTGGTGCATGATCGACCATAGGATCTGCGCCGGCGGGCCGGGGCGAAGCTCGAACCAGCGCCGCGAATCGGGCGCGCCATTCTCCCGCGCGGCGCAGGTGGGCCTGAGGTGGCTCCCGCGGTCCCGCTGCGCTCGCCCGAGGTAGCGGTAAAGCCGGGGCGCGCTTGCGCGCCATCCGGCCCCTTCGTTCCGCAGATCCACGGCCAGGAGGCGCCGCTCGAGCTGGTCGTCCGTGACGATCAGGCGATCCAGATCCATGAGGTTGAAGACGACGGGGACCAGGAAGCGCGATTCGATCTCGAGCCCCTCGCCGGCGCCGAGGAAAAAGACCGCGTCGTCTCCGGTCTTGATCCCCCAGCTCACCTCGGCCACCTGTGACAACGGGACGAGGCGGTCCCCCGCGCGCTCGAGGATCTCGAAGTAGAGGTCGGGCATGCGCAGGGCGGGGCCCCACGGCGCCCCGGTGAGCCCGGCGGAAGGGACGCTCCGTGTCCGGACGCGCCCCGAGGAGACTCGTCCCCGCTCGATCTCCGAGGCGATCTCGTCGAACCTGGCGACCCTCTCAGGGGCGGGCAGGCCGGCTGGCACCATCTCCGCGAGATCGCGCTCGAGGCGCACGAGGCGCGCGGGGGGCCGGCCGGAGGGAGGGCTCTTCTCGAGGATCGTGATGCTGGTGCGGACGCGGGCGTCGTCAAACCAGCTCTCGGACTCCGACTCGATGATGGCGACGATGGTGAAGCGGCCGGCGAGCCAGCGCCGCAGCGGCTCGCCATACTCGGCGTCGAGCCAGGTGTTGCTCGTGAGAAGGCCGAGCCTGCCGCCGTCGCGCAGCAGGGCGATCATCCTGGGCCAGAAATAGAGATGGAGGTCCGAGCGGCGCGACTGTCGGAACGGACCCGTCAGGCTCGCCTCCTCCAGCGCCCGTTTGCGGGACGCGCCGAGAAGCTCGTGGCGCACGTAGGGCGGGTTGCCGACCACGGCATCGAAGGGCCCGCCGCTTTCGAGTCGGCAGGAATCGACCGTGAGAAAGTCCTCCGCGAGGATGGCGGCCTCGGGCAGGTTGACTCCGGCGGCCCGAGCGAGGCGACGATCCCTCTCGACGCCGGTGAGACCGGGGCCGGCGGACCCCGGCGCCGCCCGTGCCAGGAACCTCGCGCGCGCGCGGGCGCGCATCAGGAAGACTCCGGCGCCGCACGCCGGGTCCAGCACGCGGTCGGCCGGCGTGCGGACGCAGAAGGCCGTGATCAGATCGGCGACATCGGCGCGCGTGAAGTGCTGGCCCGCCCGGCGGCGAGCGGCGGGATCCAGCTCCCGCTCGATGGCCGGACCCAGGCAATCGACGTCATCGTCACGAGCCTGGCCTCCGGCGAGCTCCAGTGGGTCCATCCTGCCTCCGGCGCGGGGGCCGGCGGGACCCCTCCCCGCCTGCCCGGCTCCGATCCGACGGGCCTTCGCGCCCCGCCGGGCCTATAATAATGTGGCTTGCAGCCAACCTGGAGGCATCGAGGCGCGCTCGATCATGACGACATTCCGCCTGTTCCCGGCTCTTCTGGCCGCGCTCATCGTCGCGGCCCTTCCCGGTCCCGCCGCGGCCGGAGAGAAGCCCTCCGAGAAACCCGCCGAGAAGACCTACAAGTGCCCCCACCCCACCCAGGAATGTCTCGACCTGATGGTGGCCAAGCTCAGGAACAAGGGATGGCTCGGCATCGAGTACGACATGGACGCGACGAGCGGCGGGCTCCTGGTCCGGCGCGTCGTCGCGGGCAGCCCGGCCGAAAAATCGGGGCTGCTCGTGGGAGACCTCGTCACGGCGCTCAACGGCGTCCGGTTCGCCGACAAGAACGAGGAGGCGCTCAAGAAGGTCAGCGAGGAGATGAAGCCCGGCAACACCGTCACCTACACGGTGTCGCGCGCGGGCGCCGAGAGCGTTGTGAAGGTGACGCTGGCCCAGATGCCCAAGGACGTGATGGCGCAGTTCATCGGCCAGCACATGCTCGAGCACGCCAAGCCACCGGCCGCCGGCGAGTGAGGCCGGGGATGGTCGGGGCGAGAGGATTCGAACCTCCGACCCCCTGCTCCCAAAGCAGGTGCGCTACCAGGCTGCGCCACGCCCCGACACGCGCCGCACGATCCCCGCGGAGAGGCTGAAGCTACCAGCATTCCGCGGGCCGATCAACCGAGGAGCTCCGGGAGAATCCCCCTATCCGGCCAGACCCCTTCCGCTCTATAGTAGGCGTCGCGTTTCGGGGTTCCACGTGATTCCAGCCCCTCCAGGGAGGAGACCTTGCTCCAGACTCTCGTGCTGATCCTGCTCGGCGCCGTGGCAGCGCCGGGCCCCCGGCCGGCCGACGACAAGCTTTCCACCGAAATCGACCAGCGTGCCGCCGCCGCCAACGACCAGGTGATCCTCTGGCGGCGCGACATCCATCAGAACCCGGAGATGGGCAACCGCGAGGTCCGCACCTCAGGAATCGTCGCCGAGCACCTGCGCAAGCTCGGCCTCGAGGTTCGCACCGGCGTGGCGCGCACGGGCGTGGTCGGCGTCCTGAAGGGAGCGCTTCCCGGCCCCGTGGTGGCGCTGCGCGCCGACATGGACGCGCTGCCGGTCACCGAGCAAGTGGACCTCCCGTTCGCTTCCAAAGTGCGCTCGACCTACAACGGCCAGGAGGTCGGCGTCATGCACGCCTGCGGCCACGACGCGCACACCGCCATCCTGATGGGAACGGCTCAGGTGCTGGCGGGGCTGCGCGACCGGCTCCCCGGAACCGTCAAGTTCATCTTCCAGCCCGCCGAGGAGGGGGCCCCCACGGACGAGCCCGGTGGGGCCGAGGTCATGGTGCGCGAGGGGGCGATGGAGAACCCCCGTCCCGAGGCAATCTTCGGCCTGCACGTGATGTCCCCCGACGAGGCAGGCACGATCCGCACGCGGCCCGGCGGGATCCTGGCCAGCTCCGATCGGTTCCGCATCGTCGTCAAGGGGAGGCAGACCCACGCCGCCCGACCCTGGGGCGGGATCGACCCGATCGTGGCGGCCGCCCAGATCGTCACAGCGCTGCAGATGATCGAGAGCCGCCAGATCGACGTGACGCTGGCCCCCGGGCTCGTCACGGTCGGCACGATCCACGGCGGGGTGCGCAACAACATCATCCCCGACGAGGTGGAGATGACCGGCACCCTGCGCGCGCTCGACGAATCGATGCGGCTCGACATCCACCAACGGGTCAAGCGGACAGCCGAGATGACCGCGGCCGCCGCCGGGGCCACGGCGACGGTCGAGATCTTCCCGGGGTACCCGATCACCTACAACGACCCGGAGCTCACGCGGAAGATGGCGCCTACCCTGAGGGCCGTGGCGGGTGAGACGAAGGCGAGCCTGGAGAGCGCGGTGAACCTCGGCTCGGAGGACTTCTCCTATTTCCAGAAGGTGGCCCCGGGCCTCTACGTCATCCTGGGGATCCGCGCCCCCTCTACGCCGGCTGAGGGGTTCCCCTCGAATCATTCCCCCCGTTTTCACATCGAGGAGGAGGCCAGGGTCCTCAACCTCGGCGTGCGCACGATGTCGCGCCTCGCGGTGGACTACATGAGGTTGAAGAAATGAGCCGCGCGCGTGACGATGAGATCGGAGGCCGTCTGGCTCGGCCCGGTGGAGGAACAGGCGCACGCGAGCCCGACCGTCAGGACCAGCGATGCCAGGGAAGCGGCGCGCCTCGGCGTCATCTCAAAGGGTCGTCCGCGTGAAGAGGACCGGCAGGTTGTGCGCCGCGCAGAGGGAGAGCGCCGCCAGCGCCAGACGCCAGGCCCGAAGGGACCACTGCTTCAACCGGACGAGGGCCTCCCCGGCCAGGATGCACAGGAATGGGAAGATCTGAAGCACATAGGTGGGCTTGATCCCGCGCCCTTTCTGCGGGCTGGGGTAGGCCGCCAGGTACCAGACGAAGGCCGCGGCGGTGCAGGCCACGATCACGAAGAGGAACGCAAGGAGGCGCGTCCGCCCGTCACCGCCCGCCATCGCTGACCGAATCGCGGATGCGAATCCGAGGGCCAGGCCGCATGCGAGGACCGCGCTCGGCGCCAGGGAGACGAGGTTCACGCGCCCCAGGTACGCGGCCATCGAGTCGCGGTTGGTCTCCAGCCACCCGGGCCAGGGCTTCTTCTCCAGGATCTCTCCCAGGTCGTATCCCGAGATGAATTTTCCCCGGCGGATGTCCTTGCCGTAGATGAGAAAGTAGCACCAGTAATCCCCCCAGACGTCCGAGTAGAAGGTCGGGATGAGACGGTTGGGGAACGCGTTCCTCACCGGATCGGTGAAGAACTTGTCGAGCCCGAGGTCGACGTAGAACTCGAGGGGGTTGTTCGAAAGCGAGGTGTCGCGCACCACGGTCCGGCTGAACGCCCCGGCGCTCACGTGCCGCAGGCCCAGGTGGGCGTAGAACCAGCCGCCGGCCACCGCGGCCAGCGCGAGTGCCGCCGCGGCGCGCTTGAGATGAAACGCCCGCTCCTGCGGCCGCCTGACGGCCTGCGCGACGGCGAGCGCCCCGACCGCGGGGACCAGCAGGAGCCCGAACTGCCGCGAGAGGATGGCCAGCCCCAGCCCCAGGCCGAGCCGGATCGTCCGCATCGGCCTCCGATCGCCGTCGATGAAGAGGGCGATCGCCTCGTGCGCGACGAAGACCGCCGCGGCCGCCAGCAAGGGCTCCCCCCGGATGAACGCGAAGGTCCGGTAGTAGACGGGGAGGATCCCGATGAGACCCAGGCTCGCCAGCTTGAGGTCGTCCGCGCCGGGCCGTGCCCGCTCGCAGATCTTCATCAGATAACAGGTCAGGCCGACCGAATAGAGGACATTGAGGATCAGACCGAACCGGGCGGCGGACCCGGACGTCAGCCCGAGCGCGCGGGCGAGAGCGGGCGCAAGGTAGGGAGCCGGCGGCGAGTAGAACTCCGCGGTGTCCTCGGGGGACGGGAGCCTGAAGACCGAGAGCGTCTCGACGTACTTGAGGTGGTTCTCGGCGTCGTAGCCGACCCTGGGGTCGTGGCGCAGCGCGTTGGAGAGGGCGATCGCGTGGATGGCGACGAAGACCCCGACGAGAGGCCACGCGATCCGGCCATCGCCGCGCAAGGGTTCAGCCGCGGACGCGGGCCTGCGCCCGATCGACGAGGTACTCGCCGGACACGATGCGCCGCCACCAGGTCTCGTGTTCGCGGTACCAGGTCACCGTCGCCTCCAGCCCGCGAACCAGATCCCACGTCGGGGCCCAACCCAGATCGTGCCGAATGCGGCTCGCGTCGATGGCGTAGCGGCGATCGTGGGCCGGCCGGTCGGGCACGCGCGTCAGGAGGCTCTCCGGTCTGCCCGTGAGGCGCAGCACCTGCCTTGCGATCTCGATGTTGGGCCGCTCGGCGTCGCCGCCGATGTTGTAGACCGCGCCGGGCGCGCCGCGCGCGAGCACCGCCTCCAGCGCCGAGCAGTGGTCCTCCACGTGGAGCCAGTCGCGCACGTAGAGGCCGTCCCCATAGACGGGCAGCGGCTCTCCCTGAAGGGCGTTGAGGATCATCTGCGGCAGGAACTTCTCCGGAAACTGGCAGGGCCCGTAGTTGTTCGAGCAGCGCGTGATGAGCACCGGCAGCCCATGCGTGACGAAGGCCGCCCGCGCCAGCAGGTCGGCCGAGGCCTTGCTCGCGGCATAGGGCGAGTTGGGCGCGAGCGGCGTCGTCTCGGTGAACCTCTCGGCCGAGCCGAGCGCCAGCGCGCCATAGACCTCGTCGGTGGAGACCTGGAGGAATCGCTTCACCCCCGCCGCGCGCGCCGCGTCGAGCAGGATCTGCGCGCCGGCGACGTTGGTGCGGATGAAGGAGGCGGCGTCCTCGATGCTGCGGTCCACGTGGGACTCGGCCGCGAAGTTGACCACGGCATCGAACCCTTGAGGGAGGAGCCCGTCGACCGTCGCGCGGTCGGCGATGTCGCCCCGCACGAATCGGTAGCGGCCCGCTGCCTCTTCATCGACGAGATCGGCGAGGTTCTCGGGGTTGCCGGCGTAGGTCAGCAGATCGAGGTTGACGACGGAGCACCGCCCGCCCGGCCGGCGGAGCATCCATCGGATGAAGTTGGATCCGATGAACCCGCACCCACCCGTCACCAGCAGCTTCATCGGCGGCTCCGCCTTTCTGACATCCCCTTCGCGCGCCCCGTCACCCGTCCTTGCGCGACCAGTCGTAGGGAATGGAAGGATCGTGGGCCGGGACGCGGAACTCGTCCGGGTCGGCGTAATGGTACGGCTCGGTGGGGAGGTTCACCACCAGCGCCTCGTGTTCGCTGATGCACTTGAAGCCGTGGAAGACGTACGGCGGGATCTGCAGCAGCAGCGGGTTGTGTTCGCCCATGAAGAACTCGTTGACGACGCCGTGGGTCGGCGAGGACTCCCGGGCGTCGTACAGGACGATTTTCATCATCCCGCGGACGACGATGAAGTGGTCGTGCTGCACCTTGTGGTAATGCCATCCCTTCACCGCGCCGGGGTAGGCGCTCGTGAGGTAGGCCTGCCCGAACTTGATGAAGAGGTCGTCGTCGCAGCGAAGCATCTCCATCAGGCGCCCGCGCTCGTCCGGGATGACGTCGAGCCGCTTGAAGCGGACCCCCTCGATGAGGGGCTTGCCTCCCACCTTCGGGCGTTCCGACACCGCCGCGCCTTCCTTCATCACCGCCTCCTGTCGCGCGCGGGAGTGGCCGCCGCCTTGAGCGCGGCGTCGGTCCGCAGCGAGGGGTGCGGCACGCCCGGCGTGCTCTCGGGGTTGTTGGCGCCGTACTGCCACACGAGGTTGGAGGCCTCGTGCAACGACTCGAAGGTGCCCGCGTCGGTCCACCAGCCGTCCAGCAGCGCCCAGGTCATCTCGCCGCGCTCGATGTAGTCGTTGTTGACGTCGGTGATCTCCAGCTCGCCCCGTCCGGAGGGCTTGAGGGTTCTGATGATGTCGAAGACGCGGCTGTCATACATGTAGATGCCGGTCACCGCGTACTGGCTGGGCGGGTCCGAGGGCTTCTCGATGATCCGCGTGACGCGATTCTCCCGGAGCTCGGGGACGCCGAAACGCTGCGGAGCCCTGACCGGGCTGAGGTGGATCCGGGCCCCACTCCCCTGACTGGCGAACGCCTCCACCGATCGGGGGAAGACCTTGTGCACGATGTTGTCGCCCAGGATCACGCAGATCGGCCCGCTGGCCGCGAAGTGCTCCGCCAGGGCGAGCGCGTGGGCGATCCCGCCGGTTCCCTGCTGGTAGGCGTACTCGATGTGACGCAGTCCCAGCTCCCGGCCGTTTCCCAGCAGCCGCATGAAGTCTCCGGGGTCGTTGCCCCCCGTGACGAGCAGGACTTCGTCGATGCCCGAGCCGCGCAGCGCCTCCAGCGGGTAGTGGATCATCGGCTTGTTGTGGACGGGCAGCAGGTGCTTGTTCGTGACCCGGGTGAGCGGATCGAGCCGGGAGCCCGAGCCTCCGGCCAGGACGACCCCCTTGATTGCCATCAGACCGCCCCCATGCTGTCCCCGTTGCATTCAGCTCGCGCCAAAGGTAACCCCCGGGCGGGTCACGCCGCAACCCGGGAAGCGTTCAGCTTGAGGAGCCCACGATATACGACGATCCCGAGACGGTTCAACCCGGGAAGGCTGGACCAGTAGGCCGACTCCCCGGGGCAGGGTGAACCCTTCCGAGGAGCCCTCTCGCAGCGAGGAGGTGCGCGCGCCGGGCGCGCGCTCCGAGCGAGAGCGGAGCCGCGCATGGCCGTGGAGGCCATGCGACGGCGTGCCCGAGGAAGGGTTCATCCTGCCCTGGGGGCGCCGGCAAAGGCGCCGGCGGGAGTGAGGAGCGCGTCACTTCAGAGCGGGGAAGCCTTCCTTCGGGAAGCCCACGTAGAGGGTGTCCCCCACCCGCATCGTCGGGGCGCGCAGGTTCCCCGTTGGGCCGAGCATGAGGGCGAGAATCTCGGAATCGGTCGCGCCGGCCTTCAGGTCGAGCTCGACCACCCTGGTGCCCTTCGCCGACACGAGCCGACTTGCCCCCGCCGCCAGGGCCAGCGCCTCCTTCTTGCCGTAGGAGGCCTTCCCCGCGGCAACCTGCTCTGTCACCTTGATCTTCTTGCGCTCGAGAAACTCCCGAGCCCGGCCGCAGGTCATTCAGCCGTTGCGGTGGTAGTACCAGTCAACCGTCGTCGGCATGGCACTCTCCTCCATGATGGCCGAGCCATCAGTATAGTCCCCGCCCGTCTGAGGGTGAGTCTTCTGCCGCAGCTTGAGCGCTAAATCACGTAGCCTCCCGAGCCGCCGCCAGACCACCACGTCGAGTCGAGCAGATTCCCCTGAATCGCGAAGATCTCGGAAGGCATCGAGCTTGCTATTCCGCCGGGAAGGGGAACCGGTCGCGCCGGCCGAAGCCCTGGCGTCGCCGGACTCATCCAATCTATGAGGGACCTATGACCATCGTAACCCGGGCGCTCGCCGTCGTTCTCTGCGCGACTCCCATCCTGCTTGCGACACCGGCCATCCTGGCCGACACGGTCACAATCAACCCGATCAAGGACAATACGCTCTACGAGCCCATTTCCCAGGACGCGTTCGCCGACGTGAGCGACGGCGCCGGCCCCACCATGTTCGCGGGGAAGGTCAAGGACGCCGACGCCGATCCGGGACCGGGCACGCGCGTGGCATTGCGCCGCGCCGTGCTGGCGTGGGACATCGCGGGGAACATCCCGGCCGGCGCCACCATCAACAGCGTGCAGCTCACACTCTACTGCGACAAAGTCTCCGCGACGACCATCAGAATCGTGGTCCTGCGGCGTCTGACCGCCGATTGGGGGGAAGGGACCTCCGACACGGGCGCTTCGCGACAGGGGCGGGGCGAGCTCGCCACGACGGGGGACGCCACCTGGCGCCACAGGTTCTATCCCAGCCAGTTCTGGACCACGCCCGGCGGCGACTACTCCGGCACGATCAGCGCGACCCAGTCGGTGGGCAACACGGGCTTCTACACCTGGGGCTCGACCTCGGGCATGGTGGCCGACGTGCAGGCGTGGCTCAACACACCGTCACAGAACTTCGGCTGGATCCTCGTCGGCGACGAGTCCACCACGCAGACGACGAAGCGATTCGGCACCCGCGAGAACACGGGCAGCACGGGCGGCGTCACCTGGAAGCCGAGCCTGGTCGTCAACTACACGCCCGCCACCGCCGTCGGTGGCTGCTGCCAGGGCGGGGTGTGCAGCGTCAGGACGAGCGCCGACTGCGCGGCGGTCGGTGGCGTTTATCAGGGCAACGGCACCTCCTGCTCTCCGAATCCCTGCATCGTGATCTCGGGAGCCTGCTGCGCCAACAGCGGCACCTGCAGCGAGGGGACCCAGACGGCGTGCGTCACCGGCGGGGGAACCTACCAGGGGGATGGCACCACCTGCGCCACGGCGACCTGCCCGATCGTGCTCACCCCCTACGTCGATGCGCTGCCGATTCCGGCCATCGCCGCTCCCACCTCTGGCACGCCGGGCGGGACCGCCACCTACAACATCTCCATGGTCGAGATTAATCAGCGCATGCACCGGGATCTGCCGCTCACGCGCGTTTGGGCATACAGCGACGGCGTGAACCCGCCGGGGACCCCGGGGCCGGTCATCGTCGCGCACACCGGGCAGCCGGTCACGGTGAACTGGTTCAATGACATCCGGGACCTGGGCACGGGCACGCTGCGCACCAACAACCACTATCTGGCCGTGGACACCGAGACCGACCCCAATGGGATGGTTTGCATCCACGGGGCGGAGAACCGGGCCAAGACGGTCGTGCACCTGCACGGCGGGAAGGTCCCGCAGGAGTTCGACGGCTACCCCGAGTGGACGATGCTGCCGGGGGACGCCGCGCAGATGTTCGTCTATCCCAACGACCAGCAGGCCGCCCCCATCTGGTTCCACGATCACGCCCTGGGGGTCACCAGGCTGAACGTCTATATGGGCCTGGCCGGGCTCTACCTGGTGCGCGACGCGGTGGAGGACGCCCTCAATCTGCCGAGCGACCTGATCCCGCTCGCGATCCAGGACCGCACCTTCAACACCAACGGCAGTCTCAAGTACCCGGCCATGTGGATGGACCACTTCTTCGGCGACAAGATCATCGTCAACGGCAAGGTCTGGCCGTACCTGGACGTGAAGCGGGGCAAGTATCGTTTCATCGTGCTGAACGGCTCCACCTCCCGGACCTACACGCTGTCGTTCAACCCGCCCACGGGCCTGCTCTCGTTCACCGTGATCGGGACGGACCAGGGGCTGCTCGAGGCCCCCGTCCCCGGTGTGGGGATGCTCACCCTCGGTCCCGGAGAGCGCTACGACGTGGTGGTGGACTTCGCCGGTTACGCCGCCGGCACGGAGATCCTGCTGCAGAACAGCGCGCCGGTGCCGTTTCCCAACGGGACGGTCGACGAGACTCGCGTGATGAAGTTCCGCGTCACCGCCACCGCCGGGGACACCGACCCGCTCCCGGCGACGCTGCGATCGATCCAACGTCTGGATCCGGCGTCGGCGGTCCGCACGCGCGACTTCCGGCTCAAGCAATCGGGCACCGACGGGTGCGGGCGCGCCACGTGGGAGATCAACGGATTGCGCTGGGACGACATCACCGAGTATCCAGAGCTGGGGACCACCGAGATCTGGCGCTTCGTCAACGACTCGGGAGTCTCGCACCCGATGCACATGCACCTGGTCGCCTTCCAGGTCCTCGATCGAGACACCTTCACGAAGGACCCGAACGGGCAGGTCGTGCCGGGCGGCAGCCCGCAGCCGCCGCCGGCGGAGGAGAACGGCTGGAAGGACACGGTGATGGTCGCTCCCGACGAGATCGCGCGGGTCATCATGCGGTTCGACGGCTACAAGGGCAGGTACCCGTATCACTGCCACATCCTGGAGCACGAGGAGCACGAGATGATGCGGCAGTTCCAGGTCGTGTCGTGCGGCGACGGCGAGCTGGACCCCACCGAGACATGCGACGACGGAACCGCCAACGGCACGGCCGCCTCCTGCTGCTCGGCATCGTGCGCGATGCTCGCGGCGGGAACGGCCTGCGAGGATGGCAGCTCGTGCACGCTGAACGATCAGTGCCAGGCAGGGGTCTGCGTGGCCGGCACGGCCGTGCCTCCCCCGCCCGAAGTCTCGAACGTCCAGCTCGCGATAAACGCGACGGCGCTGAGCTGGGATCCGATCCCGGGCGCGCCCTCGGGAACCCTGTACGATGTCGCCCGAGGGCGCCTGGACGAGCTTCCGGTGGGTGCCGGCGCCTCCGAAATGTGCCTGCTGGGAGGGACGGCTTCCGCGACGGCGTCGGACGGCGCCTCGCCCTCCGCGGGGCGGGCATTCTGGTACCTGGTGCGCGCGCGGCACGGCTGCGGAACGGGAACGTACGGTTACTGGGGAGCGCCGCCAGTGGAACAGGTCACGGCGGCGTGCCCGTAGGATCGGGGCACCGAGCCGTCATTCGAGGGGCGGCTCGCCCGGCACGTCGTAGGTGATCTCGAGGTGCGGGTGGAGCATCGAGTCGGAGTTCTCCCGGCTGGCGAAGCTCTTCACCGTCTGAGGCGCTCCTTCGTCCCCGATCAGGATCCAGCCGAAATTCCGGTCGGGGGACGCGCTCCACAGGCGGACGTCCTGCACGAGATGGACCGTGCTCCTCCATGTGTAGAGTCCGGATCCCCCGACCTCGAGCTGCGCGCTGGCCCTGCCGAGGAACTGGCCGCCGGCGTGCACCCAGAGGTCGGTGTCCCAGAAGGTGTGGATCCAGGTGGCATCGCCGGGTCCGGCGGGGGCTCCCCCGCCCCCGGAGCTCGAAGAGGGGCCTTCCCCCCAGTCGGCCAGCACGCGGTAGAGACGAATGGTGCGCGGTTCGGGATTGCTCGGAGTCATGAAGAGGGTCAGCGAGACGCTCTCGATGACGGCGTGGTCGGGCAGCGCCCCGTTTGCGTCGAAGGCCACGAGGGCGCGGCGGACACCGTTGACCGCCTGTGCCGTGCGGCCGACGAACCATGCCGGGCCGGAGCCGTTGGCCAGCGCGCCATCCGGATTCTCGATCAAGGCGGCGTCCCGGCTCGCCTCCAGGGTGACCGTCTCGGCCAAGGCTGTGGAGAAGGTGCAAGACAACGTGGCCAGTAGGATGACGGAGGTGCGCATGTCCCCGTTTTCGATGGCCGCGGATCCGGCATCACCGGCTCATGAAGCGGCCTGCCTCAAGGTACGCCCAAAGGCCCGGGCGGGCCACCCGATCATGGCGCCGGTGCGATCTTCCGGTACCTGACGATCTCCACCGAGCACTTCGCGTGCGATGCGACCGCGTGCGACACCGAGCCGAGCCAGAGCCGGGTCAACCCGCGGTAGCCATGCGAGCCGACGACGATCAGGTCGGCCCCCCACCGCTCCGATTCGCGCAGGATCGCCTCCTTCGGAAGGCCGCGCAGGACCTCGCTGAGGATGCGGACCTTCTCGCCGGTGCCGGTGCGCACGCGGCCAACCCCCTTGTCGATCACGGCGTCGGCCTGGCTCGCGGCGCTCTTCTCCAGCGCCTCGTAGTAGTCGGTCGGTGGCCCCCAAGTGTCGGGCATCGCCATCAGAGGGGGAGGCTCGACGACCGATATGATCTTGACCTCGCTGCCTTCGGGCCAGGGACGGGCGGCGACTTCATCCACCGCCGCGTCGCTGCATTCGGAGCCATCCAGTGCCAGAAGTATCTTCATGCGTTCCACCTTCCGCCGCGTGCGGACCCTCCATTCTGAGGAAAGAGTGTCTCGGGCATGCCCACAGTCTAACCCACCGCCGGCCGTGAGAGCCGGTGGCATATTGTGCTCACGCGGGGAGTCGGAGCCTCGACGCGGCGAGGAGCGGGAATTCTGTCGTAGAATCCAGCGCGATGGAACACCGAACCTCCGGAGGTGCTGCATGAAGCATTCCAGATGGTTACTCGATGCAGGGGCCGTGGCGCTCCTGTTCGCGGGAACCGCCGCCATGACCATTGCGGCGGAGCCGTCGGCGCACGCGTTCGTCGGGGCGGACAAGTGCAAGCTGTGTCACAACTCTCCGGCCAAGGGGGCCCAGTACACCAAGTGGTCCGAGAGCAGGCATGCTCAGGCCTTCGCGACCCTCGCCACCGCGGAGGCCAGGAAGATTGCCGCCGCCAAGGGGATCGCCGACCCTCAGAAGGCCGATCAGTGCCTGAGGTGCCACGTGACGGGGCACGGCCAGCCGGCCGACAAGCTCGCCGACAAGTACAACGCCGCCCAGGGGGTCTCCTGCGAGTCGTGCCACGGCGCGGGGGCGGACTACTGGAAGATGGAGGTCATGAAGGACCGGGCCAGGTCGGTGTCGGCCGGCATGGTCCTCCCCAAGGAGGAGAACTGCAAGATCTGCCACAATGCCGACAGTCCCACCTTCAAGGGGTTCGACTTCGCCGCGGCCGTCCAGAAGATCGCGCATCCGAACCCGCAGAAGGCGGCCAGGTAGTGGGCGGAGCTTCCTGAGCTGGCTGTTCGGCACCTCGGTGGGGGCGATGTTCGCGTCCGTGATCTATGTGGTGATGACGATCATCGTCTACCTGCCGGGAGGACTGTGAGGTGCGCTGGAGCCGTTCCCACGCCGTTCTGTTCGCGGCTGCCTCGGCCCTGGGCGCGGGGTACGCCTTCACCGTGGAGCCGCCGAGCCCGCCGAAGGCGCCCGGGCCGCTCGACACGAGCTGCGTCTCGTGCCACTCGCAGCTCGACGGCGCAGCGGCCGAGCCCACCAGGAAGGCCGCCGAGGACATCCACTTCATCAAAGGGCTCTCTTGCCATGATTGTCACGGTGGCAATCCGGCGGCGGGGTTTGACGGGGACCCGTTCGCGGCGCACGACGAGTCGAAGGGATGGACGGGCAAGCCTTCGCGGTTGAAGATCCCCGAGTTGTGCGCGAGGTGCCACGCGGACGCCGTTTTCATGAAACGGTTCGATTCCCACGCCCGGGTCGATCAGCTCAGCGAGTACCGTACCTCTGTGCACGGAAAGAAGAACGCCGCCGGGGACGAGCGTGTGGCCGTGTGCGTGGACTGCCACGGAGTGCACGGCATCCGGCGCGTCGGAGACCCCCTCTCGTCAGCCTCTCCGGCGAAGGTGACGGGCACCTGCGGGAGCTGTCATGGGCAAGAGGCGACCCTGTTCCGGGAGATGGAGTCGAAGCGCCGTCTCGACCTGGAGGCCTGCATCCGGTGCGTGATCTGCCACGGCAACCACGCCATCGCCCAGCCCGGCGACGAGATGGTCGGCACGGGGCCCGGGTCCACCTGCACGGGATGCCACGCCGAAGGAGATCCGGGCTACCGCGCGGCCTCGCAGATGAGCGATCTGCTGGCGAAGCTGCAAGGCCGTCTCGCGGACGCCGACCGGATCCTCGGCGACGCCCAACGCGCCGGCGTGGAGGTCGGCCCCGACCTGTTCGCCTTGCGCAAGGCGCGGGACAACCTCGTGGAGGCGCGCGTGCTCGTGCACAGCTTCGACATCGAACGGTTCGCGGGCGTGACGGCCGAAGGGGTGGCCGCGGCGGAGGAGGGAGTGGAGGCCGGACGGCGGGCCTTCGCGAAGCTCACCTCCCGCCGCGTGGGGCTCTCCCTCCTCCTGGTAGTCATCTTCGCGGTGATTGTGTCGCTCGCGCTGGTCATCCGCCGGAGGGAGCGATGAATGCCCTTTGGATGCCCAGGCACCGCATGAGCGCTCCGCCGGGCGCCCGGGCATCGGCGCAGAGGAGATGGTCTGCGTGATCTGGCTCTGGTGGGCGCCACTGGGCGCCGCAGCGCTCCACATCGGTGAGGAGTTCGTCTACCCCGGTGGCTTCGCCTCCTGGGATCGGGAATACCGCCCGTCCATCAGCAGCAGCATCACGCCCAGGATTCACTTCATCGTGAACGCGCTCCTGCTCGTGGCGTGCGTGACGGTCGGTATTTCGGGGATGCCCGATGGAGCCATCGTCGTGGGTGGCTTTCGCTTCCGATCGGCTCTGCCCGCTTCGCTGTCCGTGATCGGCTGGCTGGCGTTGGCCGGGCTGCTTTTCTCGAACGCGCTTTTCCACCTCGTCGGGACCTACCGGACGAAGCGGGTGTCGCCTGGTGTGCGCACCGGCGTGCTGCTCTACATTCCCCTTGCCGTGGCTGGGTGCTGGTATTTCATTCATGCTGGCCAGGTGTCGGCTGTTGCAGGCAGTGTCTCGGCCTTACTGGGAGGGTCATATCACTTCTGGGCCTCACTGGCCCATCGGTGGCGCGCGCGGGGGCAAGAGGCGTGAGCAGTGCGCCCAGCACGCTCCAGCGGACGTCAGCCTGGCCCGATGCTCGCACGTACCTGGTGCATGAGGAATCGATCATGATGAAGCAGGGATCTGAGAAGAGGATCGCGGCTGCGGCGCTGGCGCTCCTCGGATTGATCGGTGTGATACCGACCAGCGCCGCGGGCGAGCCTGCTCCGAAGCCCCTTCGCGTGGCCGTTCTGCTCTACGACGGCGTCGAGATACTGGACGTGGCAGGGCCGCTGGAGGTCTTTACCAGCACCACGATCGAGAGGGAAGGCAGGCAGGCGCGAGCCTTCGAAGTCTACACCGTCGCCGAGCGATCGAAACCTGTGACTGCCAACAACGCCGGCAAGACGTTCCTCCCGGATTACACGCTCGCCTCGGCTCCGGCGCCTCAGATCCTCATCGTGCCAGGTGGCGACACGGCAGGCGCGGAGGCCAACCGGGCTCTGCTTGGGTGGATTCAGAAGATATCCGAAGGCACCGAGGTCACTGCCTCCGTGTGTACGGGCGCGTTTCTCCTCGCCAAGGTCGGGTTGCTGAAGGGGAAGCCCGCGACGACCCACTGGTACTTCCTGGACCGGCTCGCCGGGGAGTACCCCGACGTAGAGGTCAAGCGCGATGTTCGCTTTGTCGACGCCGGGCGGGTCATAACTTCGGCGGGCGTCTCGGCGGGAATCGACATGGCGCTGCACGTGGTGGAGCGTTACCATGGTCGCGATGCTGCCCGCTCGACGGCTCGCGTGATGCAGTACGAGAGTCCCCCTTGGTGGCAGTGACCGTCGGTGCTGAATACCTGATGGCAGGGAGTACGCGCGAGTTGATTCAAAACCACGAGATGGAGGGATGGTGATGAGCGAGCACTATCATGACCCGGCGGATCTTCGGCTCCTCAAGGATATGCGCAAACTGGCCCCGGCTGAGTTCGAGGCATGGCTTGGCCTCGACAACATCGTCGGGCGAGCGGATGGGGCGATCCCCAGGAAGTACAGAGAGCTGATCGCGCTGGCGGTCGCGTGCACGACCCAGTGTCCTTACTGTATCGAGGTACACTCCAAGGCGGCCAAGTCTGTCGGAGCGACCCGCGAGGAGATCGTCGAGTCCGCCTTCCTCGCGGCGGCGTTGCGGGCCGGAGGCGCCGCGACCCATGGCGCGATGGCGCTGAAGTTCTTCGATAAGGGCTGATGGCGGCCCGCAGGCACGTGGCGCTGATCCGCGGCATCAATGTCGGGCGCGCCAAGCGGGTGGCGATGGCGGATCTGCGCGCGCTCGTGGATGCGCTGGGCTACCGCGAGGTGCGCACTCTGCTCAACAGCGGCAACGTCGTCTTCACCGCGCCCGCCAAGGCCCCGGGCGACCCGGGCGCCCGCATCGAAAAGGGGCTCGCGACGCGGCTCGGCGTCTCGGCCCGGGTCACGGTGCTCTCGGCTGAGGAGCTCGCCGTGGCGGTGGCCGAGAATCCCTTGCTCGATGTCGCCGCCGACCCGTCACGATTGCTCGTCGCAGTCCCCGCCCGCCGTGAGGATCGGACCAGGCTCGAGCCGCTGCTGAAGCGGGACTGGGCCCCCGAGGTCCTGGCTCTCGGCTCCCGCGTGGCCTACCTCTGGTGCCCCAGCGGGGTGCTCGAGAGCCGGCTGCCCGAGGCCGTCGGCCGCGTGCTCGGCGACTCCGTGACCACCCGCAACTGGGCGACCATGACGAAGATCCTTGCCCTCGCCGAGGCTGGGCGCTGAGAGATTCGCGGGGGGCGGCCGGGTCGCGCTGAATCTCAGAGGCCGCCGGAGCCGGACCCGGCTTCAGGCTGCGCCGACCCATCGCGGATCTCGAAGTGATGGACCATGCCGCCGAGGTTCGCCGTGCGCGCCATCAGGATGAACGTGACGAGCCCCAAGGCGAGCACCATCACTTGAAGCCACCGTGGCACGGCAGAGCGCCGCGACATGAGGAACAGGCCGAGGCTCGAGGTGAGCCCGAGCAGCATCATCGAGGGCATCGTGATCCTGGCCGCCTCCTCGTGCTCGTGGATGGCCGCCTCCGAGACGCCGGCGAGATGCTCCACGATCTCCTCGGCCGGCTCCCCCGTCAGGTAGGTCGGGATCGCCGCGACGGCCGCAAGCACGAAGATCCAGAAAGCGGCGCGCGTCAGGACCGGGTTCCCTCGCAGCATCGCCGCGCCGAGCACCAGGAGCCCGATCCCGGTGGCGACGACGGGGACGTGGTTCAAGATGAGATGAACGTGGGCAGGGTTCATGCGCTCCTCTCCAGCTCACGCGCGGGGAATGCCCCGGCGGATCCCGCCCATGATACCGCGCCGGAGTCTCTAGACTGAGGGTCGTCGCCCGGAGCGGGGATTGACCGGGGAAAGCAGGAGAGGGAGGGCCGCGGCAGCCTCCGATTCAGAGCCACTCCACCTTGGCGACGGCCCTGTTGAGGATATAAACACGTGCGTTGTTGCCCTCCGAATCCGCCGGGACGAGAAAGAAGCCTTGCTTGCGCGGACTGTAGGCCGCCGTGAATCCGGCTATCTCCTCTCCGTCGGTGAATCGAACACGGATCTTCCGCCCCCCCTGGCTTCCGACCGACTCGAACGCGTAGTCGTCACGGCGCTGGCTGTTTCCCCCGAAGCTCCTGACGAAGAAGAGCGCCTTCAGGGACTCGACACCGACGTGGACGGCGCGTGAGCGTTCGTTTCCCTCCAGGTGCAGGTGGAACTCGGTTTTGTTCGGGGCGAAGTCATGGGTCGTTCCCTTGAGAATCGTCCCATCCAGGAACCGCGCCACCACCAGCAGGCCCTTCTCGGCAATCGCGGTTGTGGGCAAGAGCTTCTCCTCTCTGCGCGACATAGGCGGCGCGCGGGCCAATATAGGAGGCGGGGCACGGGAGGACAAGCCGGCCGTCACGGCCGGGCGGCGGCGCCGCGCCTTGAACCGGGCGTCGATTGGCGCAAACATGGCGCCCGCCGCGCTGACCGCCGCCGCAATGCGAGGCACCTTCCCGGAGTCGTCCCGATGGACCCTCTGCTCTTTTCGACGCTCATGAAGCTGGCGCTCCCCGCCGTGGTCATCACGATCGCCCTCACCGTCACGAGGGTGCGCGGGATCTCGTGGAAGGCCGACCTGGGGCTCTGCTGGCCCAGGCCCGCGATCGGGCTGGCCTGGCTCGCGGCCTGGATCGTCTGGATGGCGATCGGAGAAGCGGCGATCCGTGTGTTCGGTATGGAGCAGGCCGCGCCGTGGGAGGAATACCCACTCCTCATCGTGGTTCTGCGAATCGCAGCCATCGGGATCCTCGGGCCGGCCTCCGAGGAGCTCGTGATGCGCGGGGTGCTGCTCGACCGCCTCCGCCGGACGGCCCTCGGGCCGATCGGCGCCATCGCGGCCGTGGCCGCGGCGTGGGCCGCGATGCACTACCGCTACGAACCGATGACGATCGGCCTGATCTTCGCCGATGGGCTGGTCCTCGGGGCCGCCCGTCATCACAGCCGCTCCACCTTGCTGGCGGCCGTGATGCATTCCCTGGGCAACCTGCTCTCAATCTACCAGTCGCTGCATCCCTGACCGGCCGGGGCGAGGTGGTTGGTCAGCGCTTCTCGCAGCATGGGCCCGTCGGGATGTCGTGCCCATGAGGACACCGGCGCGGATGCCCGAGGAAGGCGCAGATGGCGTCGGTCATCCCGGGCGAAAGGCGGTGCTCGAAATAGCACGCCTCTTCCTCGACCCTGTCCCCCTCCATGCCGAACCGCTCCGTGAAGAGCTTCTCTGCGAGGCGGTGGCGCCGCACCAGCAGCCTCGCGCGCGCCTGCCCTTCCTCCGTGAAGCTGGGCCCTCCCCCATCGCGCACGACGAGCCCCTTGCGGGCGATGTGCTCGATGAGGGCGGTCTTGGAGAGCAGCGCCCCATGGGCGCAGACCTCGGGCGGGATCTTGTGCCCCTCCTGTTCGAGGTAGAGGTACTCCAGCACCTCGTCGATCTCCTCGCTCGCCTCCGATGCCATCAGGTGGTACCCGGCCAGCCTCCCGTGCTCGAGCTGGATCTGCCTGTCGGCCCGCACGCCGATGACCGGGTCGTGCGTCACCATCACGATCGTCTGTCCGCGGTCATGCATTGCCTGGAAGAGATCCATCACGATCCGTTCGTTCTCCTCGTCGAGGTTGCCGGTCGGCTCGTCCGCCAGCAGGAGCTTCGGCTGGTTGATCAGGGCCCGCGCGATGCAGACGCGCTGCTTCTCCCCGCCCGAGAGCTGCGACGGCAGGTGCCGCGCACGGTCGGCCAGTCCCACCTCGCGCAGGGCCGCGGACGCTTCGCCTTCATCCGCGATGCTGTGCAGGTACTGGGCGAGCATGACGTTCTCGACGGCCGTCAGGTACGGCACGAGGTGGAACTGCTGGAAGACCAGACCGACCATCTCGCGCCGGTACCGGTTCAGGTCCTTGCGCGAGCCGTGCGCGATGTCCTCGCCGTCCACCAGCACGCGCCCGTCATCGGGCAGGTCGAGCCCACCCAGGATGTTCAGCAGGGTCGTCTTGCCGGACCCGGATGGACCCATCACCGCGATCCACTCGCCCCTGGCGATCTCCAGGGAGACGCCGTCCAGCGCGATCACGTTCGCGTCGTAGCGCCGGGTCACGCGGTCGATCGTCACGAAGGACATCACTCACCTCGCAGCGCGTCGGCGGGACGGATTGCCAGCGCGCGCCGAAGCGGCAACAGCGTTCCGGCCCAGCATATCGCCAGGGCGAGCCCCGTCACCACCGGGATCACTTCGGGGCGCGCGGCGATCGCCGCACCGAAGAGCTGATGGCCAAGCAGGCGCGCGCCGGCGACCCCCAGGCCGTACCCAAGGAGCCCCCCGGCGAGCCCCAGGAGCGTCGCCTCGCCCAGCAGCATCAGAATGATCTCGCCGTCCCCCGCACCCAGCGAACGCATCAATCCGATCTCGGGCTGGCGCTCCACGACGATGGACACCAGGGTCGTCATCACGCAAAGGACCGTCATGGCCAGCATCAGCGCCGAAAGAAGCCCCATCATCACATCGAGACGCTCCAGCAGGCTCCCTTCGGCCCGGGACACCTGGCGCAGCGGCCGGGCCGAGATCCCCGGGACGGCGGCCTCCAGGTCGCGAGCGGCAGCCTCCACCTCATCGGGTCCCGCGTCGATGCGCAGCGCTGCGGTCGAAATCCCGCGGGTGCCGGCAAGGCCCTGCAGCAACGCCAGCGGCACGAAGACCTGCTCCTCCTCCGCCTCCCCCGTCGTGACGAGCCCGGCGACGCGAAGCTCGGCGCCATGCCCGCCCACCTCGATGCGAAGCGCCTGTCCGGGCCCCACCTTCAGCCGCCCCGCCAGCCGCGCGCCCACGAGGCTGGAGTCGCCATCACCCGGGGCGGGCCAGGCTCCCCGGACGCGCCAGTAGGGAAAGAGCCTGCGCGCCGAGTCAAACTCGATGCCGGCCAGCGTCAATCCCAGGCCGCCCGCCCGGCCCGCGGCGTAGAGCAGCGGCGTCTGGTCCATCTCGGTCCGACTCAGGACGCTCGCGAGGGATCCGGTCACCGAGGCGTCGAGCGTTCCGCCGCCGAGACCGGCCCCCGGTGTCACGATCAGGTTGGGCCCGTAAGCTCGCAGCTCGCGGGACATCTTGCGCGAGACATCGGCCTTCAACGCCAGAGACATCGCCACCACCGAGATGCCGACCGCGACCGAGCTCAGCGCCAGCAGGAACGACGTTGCCCTCAGGTCGAGCGAGCGGGCCAGGAACCGCGCCGCGACGCGGAGCCGGCTCGCCGGTCGGGCTCTCATGGCCTCGCTCATCCGCGCAACGCCTCCACGGGACGCACGCGGGAGATCCCGCGCGCCGGGATCGCACAGCCCGCCATCGAGATGACCATCGCCGCGGCCACGCCAAGCAGGATCGACAGCGGCCTGGCCGACCCGGGCGTCCCGAAGACCGACACCGTGATGACGCGCGACAGCGCGAGGCCGCCGGCCGCCCCGGCCAGTCCTCCCAGCAGCCCGAGGATCGCAGCCTCGCCGAGGAAGAGCCCCACCACACGCGACTCCTGAGCGCCCAGCGCCTTCATGAGGCCGATCTCCGCGCGCCGCTCGACCACGCCGGTCATCAGGGCGCTCGTCACGGTCAGGGCGGCGGCAGCGGTCGCCGCCAGCGCGATCATCAGCATGAGCCCCCCGATCTTGGCGAGGATCCTCCCCTCGGAGTCGGCGACCCGCAGGATCGGTTGCGCTTCCGATCCGGGAAGCGCGTTCGTGATCTCGTAGGCGATCGAGCTGACGAAGGGCGTGCAGCTCCATCTCTCGAACTCGGCGGCAGGCAGATCCCGAGGGCTCAGGCCCAGCCTCTCGTAGACCGCGTCCTCGGGAGTGGTGAGGGCGCTGACGAGGACGCCGTCCATCTCGGAAGGAAGCCCGCCGAGACGCTGCGCCGTCTCCAGCGTCACCAGGAGGAGATCGTCCTCCTCGGCTCCCGTCTCGACGATGCCGCTCACCGCGAGCGACGCCTCGGCCCCCGCCGCGCGCAGGGCCAGCCTCCCGCCCGCCTGGATCCCGAGGCTCCTCGCCAGGCGGACGCCCGCCAGCGCCGTGTCCCCCGCGCCGCCCGCCGCGTCGGTGGGCCATCCCCCTGTGACCTTCCAGTAGGGATGGAGCCCCTTCATCCCGGTCGTGATGATCTCGCCGTCATCCAGCGTGACGTTCCGGTCGAACCAGGTGCCGCGCACCGGCACCACGCGCTCACCGGAGCGCGCCGGCACGTCGAGGTAAGGGGCGAATCCGAGGATGTTGTGCCTCCAGAAGTTCTCCTTGACCTTGAGCACCTGGGACGAGTCCAGGTGAGCACGCGCCCTCAGGTGCGTCAGCTCCTCACCGCCCAGCATCACCCGGCTGCCGCCGCCCGCGGGCAGCACCGTGAGGTTGGCGCCGAAGCTCCTCAGCTCGCGCGCCACCTTGTCCCTGATGTCGAGCGAGACGTTGGCGAGCGCCGTGGCCGCGGCCGCGCCGAAGGCCACCGCGGCCAGCGCGATCGCCCGCCGGCGCTTCTGGCGCCCGAGCGAGCCCATGAGGATTCTGAGAATCATCGCCGCCTCACCTCGCGGGAGGGGCGGAGCGCGCCGCCTCGGCCGTCCTGAAGGCCGCCGTGAGTCTCTCCAGATCGGCCAGCTCGATCCGGACCTCGCCGGCTTCCTGCCTCGACGGCAGCGGGATGGGATTGCAGCCGCCGCCACGCCCCACGGTCGTCCTGACGATGTCGGCCGCGCACGTGATGCATGTGAGGCGCCCCTTTTCCTCCACGTACCCGTCGGCGCCGCAGACCTCGCACGCGTCGAAGGCCGTTGCGAGCCGGCCCGCCTCCGCCTGCATGATGAAGAAGCGCACCACGGTGCCGGCTACGCGCACGCCGAAGCGGTGCAGGTGCCCATCGTCGAGCCCCGCCACCGGAACGCGGACTTCGCCGTCCACCGGCTCGACCATCACCGGCGGATCGATCGCGCGCGGCAGGCGGCTGTAGGTGTGGGCCGCGGTCAGAGAGACGGCCACGATGAACCCCAGCCCCAGGGCGATCGCCCTCCATCTCTTCCGGACCAGCAGGATCGCCAGAGCCCGGCGCCGTTCGGGCGCCGACAGATCGGCGCCCGGGGCCGCCGCGGCACCGGCCGCCTCGGTCCGCTTCGGCAAGGTGCCCGGGATGAGCATGACGATCAGGGGCAGCGTCAGGAGCGCCGCGAGAAAGAGCGTCTCGCCCTTCACGATCGGCCCGAGCGTCCGCATCTCCGCCCGCCCGAGAGGAATGACGCCCGCCTCGCCCAGCTCGTGGATCCCCCCGAGCACGAGCTGGAGCGCGAAGATCACCAGGACGGCGCCCGTGACCTTGAAAAAGCGCCCCAGGTCCACCAGCAGGGAGCCCCTCACGAAGGCGACGTAGAAGAGGAGCGCGATGCCGAGCCCCGCGAGCCCACCGAGGAACGACAGCAGGGCGTCGGACTCGAAGCTGACCGCCGCGAGCAGCAGGACCGTCTCGGCCCCTTCGCGGAAGACCAGCAGGAAGGCGAGCCCGAAGAGGGCCGCGCCCGCGAGCCTGTCTCCCCCCGCCGAGGCCGCCTCCACCTTCCTCTCGATCTCCCCTTTGAGCTTCCTGGCGTGGCGCGCCATCCAGACGAGCATCGAGACGACCAGCGCCGCCGCGGCGAGCATGATCACCCCTTCGGCCAGCTCCCCGCTCAGATCGAGACGTTGGATCCCGAGCGCCGCCACGAGGCTCGCGGCCACGGCGCACCACAGCCCTGCCGCCACGAAGCGCACGAGGTGCGTGCGTCCCTGCCGGCGCAGGTAGACCATGATGATGCCGATGGCGAGGGCGGCCTCGATGCCTTCGCGCAGCGTGATGATCAGCGACTCGAACATGTAGGCCTCCGACCGGGCTCTCCTCGCGGGGGAGCAGGGCGACCACGACGCCACGTACCGCCGGGCCCGCGGTCTGATATTGAGACAGAATCTCAGTACGATAGAGTATCAGATCGGGGAGCGCTTGGGGCTTCCCGCGGCGCGTGGGGCGCGTGGCTCACGAAGGTGTTCCCGATCTTCGGCAGTCAGTTCGTCGTTGCCGTCCGCCCGGAAGGGTGTACATTTCCTCGAGGGGGCCGGCCTTCGAACCCCAGAGGCGCCTGATGAGGCATCCAGCTCCTGCACTGCTCTGCTCGTTGATCTGTCTCGTATCCGCTCCCCCCGCCACGGCCCACGAAGCCCTCGACCGGCAGATCTCGAGCCTCACCCTGCGCATCGAGGCCGACCCCGAGGATGCGGCGCTGTGGCTGCACCGGGGAGAGTTGCACCGGCTGCGGAGCGAGTGGCGCCGGGCCCTGGCCGACTACCGCGTCGCGCGCGGGTTGGAGCCCTCCCTCGACGCGGTCGATCTCTGCCTGGGGGAGCTCTGGCTGGACCGGGGAAGGGCGCGGCGGGCGGCGCGGGCGCTGGACCGGTTCGTAGCTCGCCACCCTGGCAACGCTTTCGCGCTGGCGGCGCGGGCCCGGGCTCGGGCCGCTCTGGGGAAACACCTGGCTGCGGCGGACGACTATACGAGCGCCATCTCGGCGGCGGGCCCCGCCTCCCCCCTGCCCGATTACTACCTCGAACGCGCCAGGGCCCAGGCCGCCGCCGGTCCACCCTTCCTTGACGCCGCGATCCGGGGGTTGGAGGAGGGGGCCGAGAGGCTCGGACGCCCCGTCTCTCTTCTCCTGCCCCTCATCGACCTCGAGGCGCGGGCCGGGCGGGACCGTGCCGCGCAGGCTCATCGAGACGAGGTCGAGGCGCAGAAGGCGAGAGCCAGGAGCGGAGGAAGGTGATGGGGCGTCCACTCCTGACGAGCCCGATCCTCTGCGCATTCCTGCTGGCGGCCCCCGCCCCCGCCCTCGCCGCGGAGACGGTGCTGGTGGAATCGGGCACGACGATGAGATACCTGTCGAACCTGTCGGACCCGGGGATCGGGCTGTCGTGGACGGCCCAGGGCTTCAACGCCTCGGCGTGGCCGTCGGGCGTCTACGGAGTCGGGTATGAGCTGGCCACCGGCGCGCAGAACCTGATCCGCACGACGGTGCCGGGCGGCTCGTCCTCCGTGTACACGCGCGCCACCTTCACGATAGCCAACCCCGCCGCGGTCACCAACCTGTACCTGGGCGCCGACTACGACGACGGTTACGCGGCCTGGATCAACGGCGTGCCGGTCCACCTCTCCCCCCAGATGCCCTCCGGCAACCCGGCCTGGAACTCGCGCCCCGCGTCGCACGAGTCGACCAATGGGCAGGTTCCCGGCTACGAGCCGCTGGTGGACATCTCGAGCGCCGGCATCCCGGCGCTGAGAGCCGGCGAGAACGTCCTGGCGATCGGCGTCTGGAACCAGACCGCCACCTCGAGCGACCTGGTCCTCGTGCCCCGCCTCTCGATCAACCGGCCCGTGGCGATCAAACGAGGGCCCTATCTGCAGAGCGGCGCTCCCGACAGCGTCGTGATCCGGTGGAGGACGGATCGGCCGGCCGACAGCCGCGTGATGTTCGGTCCCGAGCCGGGGCTCCTGACCTCGGTCGTCGAGGATGCATCGCTCACCACCGATCACGTGGTGAAGCTGGCAGGGCTCTCTCCCGACACCCGCTACTATTACGCTGTCGGAACGACGTCGGACCTGCTCGCCGGCGCGGACGCCGATCACTACTTTGCGACCTCGCCCGCGCCGGGCGCGTCCAGACCCACGCGCGTCTGGGTGATCGGCGACTCGGGCACCGCCGACGCCGGTGCGCGGTCGGTCCGCGATGCGTACGAGGCCTTCGCGGCCGGAGGCCCACGGGCCAACCTGTGGCTGATGCTCGGGGACAACGCCTACCAGGACGGGACCGACGCGGAGTTCCAGGCGGCTGTCTTCGACATGTATCCCGGTCTGCTCCAAAACACCGTCCTGTGGCCGACGTTGGGCAACCACGACGGCCACACCGCGGACTCCTCCACCCAGTCGGGCCCGTACTACGACATCTTCACGCTGCCGACCGCGGGAGAGGCGGGCGGGCTGGCCTCCGGCACCGAGGCCTACTACTCCTTCGACTATGGAGACATCCACTTCATCTGCCTCGAGTCGTACGAGACCGATCGTTCGTCCGGCGGCGCAATGCTGACCTGGCTTCGCGAGGACCTCGTCTCGACGAACCGGAAGTGGATCATCGCCTTCTGGCACCATCCTCCCTACAGCCGCGGCTCGCACGACTCGGACTTCGACATCGAGCTGATCCAGATGAGGGAGAACGCGCTGCCGATCCTCGAGCAGGGGGGCGTGGATCTCGTGCTGGCCGGCCACAGCCATTCGTACGAAAGGTCTTTCCTGCTGGACCGCCACTATGGGTATTCGAACACCCTGACGAGCGGCATGGTGAAGGATTCGGGCGACGGACGGGACGAGGGGACGGGCGCCTACCGCAAGCCGCCGGCGGCCGCCTCGCCGCACGAGGGGGCGGTCTACGTCGTGGCGGGCTCGTCGGGGTCGATCGGGGGGGGCCGACTCAACCATCCGGCCATGTACCTCTCGCTCAACTCGCTCGGCTCGCTGGTGCTCGACATCGACGGCCGGCGCCTCGACGCCCTGTTTCTCGATGGACGCTCCCGGGTCCTCGACCACTTCACGATACTGAAGAAGACCGCACATCCGCCGCGCGCGGTGGCGGCCGTGGCGCCGCGCGTGGAGTGCGTCTCCCCATCGGGCGCGATGGTGACTCTGGACGGCTCGGCCTCCACCGACGAGGACTCGGCTCCGGGCGCCGCCACCGACATCGTGGAATACCGCTGGATGGAGGACTTCGGGCAGCCGGCGGAGCGGCTGCTCGGGACCGGCGAGCGCCTCGACGTGACGCTGCCGCTGGGCTCGCACGCGATCACGCTGGAGGTGATCGACAGCGGTGGGGATGCCGACACGGATCAGGTCGACACCTCGGTCGTGGACACCACTCCGCCGGAAATGGCCCTGACCGTGAGACCGGAGACCCTCTGGCCACCCAACGGCCGGATGGTGCGCGTCTCGGCGAGTGTGGCCGCTCAGGACCTGTGCGGCGACGTCGAGGTGGTGCTCGAGTCGATCGCCAGCAGCGACGCGTCCGAGTCGCCGGTCCCGCAGGGGCGGCGCGGCGGCCCCGACATCCGCGGCGCGGGTATCGGCTCGTTCGACCTGGACTTCGAGCTGCGAGCCGAACGCGCCGGCCCCGAGACCAGCCGCGTCTACACGATTACCTACACCGCGGCGGACCGATCCGGAAACCAGGCGGCGACCTCGGCGCTCGTCACCGTCCCCCACGATCGACACCGGAACTCCCCCTCCCCATCCAGCCCCTGAGGTACCGGCACTCAAGAACCGCCCCTCCGGGGCCGATGATATTGAGAATCACCGATCGGCTTCATGGAGAGCGTCCGGTGTCGCCATCCCCTGCCGTCCTGTTGTTGCTGGCCCTCATCGCGCTCCTCGCGGGCGGCGAGGTCACGCCCGGATCGCTCGGCCTGCTGATTCAGCAACCGGACGAACGAACCACGGCGGTGGCGCTTGCCGGAGCCCTGCAGCACTCCTCGCCCGAGATCCGCGGCGCGGCTGCGCGAGTGGCCAACGTGATCGGCGCCTCTGGGCTCCTGCCCGACCTCAGGAAAACGCTTCAGACCGAAACGAACCCGAACGCGGCCCGGGAGCAGATGCGGGCGCTCGTGAGTCTCGGCGCCCCGGAGGAGGACCTCCTCCTCATCGAAGCAGCGAATCGGCTCGGTGGGAAGATGGGCCCGATCGCCGGCGAGATTCTCGCAAGGTCGCGCGGCACCGCGGCGATCCCGCTCTACTTCTCCGGTCTTGACCATGCGGGCTTCACCGGCGAGGAACGTGTCTCGATCTTCCGCCTTGCCTGCAGATCCCGCCCGGAGGCCATCGACGCGGCCGCCGCCGCGGCCCTCGCGGCCGGCGAGCCCGACGACTGGGTGGCGATCCTGCGGGTGGGGGCCGAGGTCGATCACCTGCCTCCCGTGAGCGCGCTCGTCCTGGCGATCGGCCATCCCTCGTCGAGATTCAGGAGCGGCACCGCCTGGCTCCTGCTGGAGTCGTTCGCGGCCCGGGTGCCGTCGATGCGCGGAGATCTCCTGGCCGCGGTGGAGACAGCCTCGATGGATGGGACCGTCGATGCGGGTTCCGACCTCTACGAATCGATCGGTCCGGTGCTCCTCACGCGCCTGCTGGGCCGGCCCCCCGTGGAGAGCCCGTCCCTGCTGGCGGCGCTGGGATGGTCCCGCCCCGGACGCATCGACAGGATCGCCGGCGCCCGATGGCTCAATGCCAACCTGACGCCCTCTGAACGCGAGGCCCTGGGCCGGCGTCTGAGACTCTTCCCGGCGGCAAAGCCCACGGAGTCGTTCGCACAGCCGAGGTCAGCCGCAGGGAGCGCCCGCTACCCCTCCGGGCTCCCCAAGGGATTCGCATCCGATGTCCTGGAGGCCGCCGGCTGCGTTCCCGAGGATATCCCCGGCGTCGTGCGGGCCAGGGTGCGCTTCGACGACCCGGGCCGGCCGGTGGAGGTGACCCTGGAGGATTCCACCGTTGCGCTGGCCTGCAAGCTGGCGGCGAGCCTCATCTTCAAGGCATCCATCGACACGGAAGGCGACTTCTCGGATCAGGCCAGAGAGGCGACGTTCCTGCTGATACTGGACAGCGACCTTGTCTCGCTGATGGATGAACCTGAAATCGCTGATTCCCCGGCGCACCTGGACGACGACGGCGGCACGATCACGCCCCCGGTGCGCATCCGCTTCGTCGCGCCGGTCTACCCTGAGAGGCTGCGCCTGATCAGGAGGAGCGGCACCGTCACGATCGCGCTGGTTGTGGATCGGAAGGGGGCTCCGCGTCAATTGCGCATCATCGAGAGCAACCAGGAGGCGTTCAGCACCGCGGCGATCCATGCGGTCTCGCAGTGGCGGTACAGACCCGCCCTGCGCAACGAGGCCCCCGTCCCCGTCTTCCTGACCGTGAAGGTAGATTTCCGGATGAACTGAGGGCTGAAAACGCGGGGCCGCCTCAGCGCTCGACCAGCGGCAGCGCCGTCACCGGTCCAAGCGTCTCCAGCTCGTTTCCGACCTCGGTGGCCTGGCCGAGCACGAGGATCACCATGTCATCGTGGGGAAACCGCGCCGAGACACGCCGGACGTCCGCCTGGGTGACGTCCTCGAGCCTCTCGAGATAGGTGTCGTAGTAGTCTCGGGGCAGACCGTAGAACGCGATGTCGGCCATCGCATCGGCCATCGAGCCGGGTGACTGGTGTCCGATGGCGAAGGTCCCCTTGAGGTATCGGCGCGCCTTGTCCAGCTCCTCGGGTGTGGGACCCTCGTCGCGGAACCGGGCCATCACGCCCAGCGCCACCTCGATCGTTTCGCGGGTCGTGGCGTTCTTCGTGAAGGTGCTGATAAGGAATGCGCCGCTGTGCACCAGCGGGTAGAACCGGCTGCTGACCCCGTACGACAGGCCCCTGTTGACGCGTATCTCCTCCACCAGCCTCGATGTGAACCCGCCCCCCATGATCGTGTTGGCGACGCTGATCCTCGTGTAGTCCGGATCGGTGCGCTGCGGCCCCAGCCCCCCCATCCGAATCTGGCTCTGCGTTGAGTCAGGCTTGTCGATGAGGTAGATGGACCGTCCCGCGGACCGCCGGGGCTCCGGAAGCTCCCGCGACGCGACGGCGCCCCCGGACCCGGCCGGAGCCCACCCGCCGAACCTCGCCTCGGCTCCGGCCAGGAACTCCGCGGAATCCAGGTCACCGGCGGCCACGAGGATGATGTCCTCCGGCCTGTAGCGCGCCTCGTAGAAGCGCTTCACGTCGTCGCGCGTGATGGCCGCCACCGTGCTCTCCCATCCCGGGTTCGGGTGCCCGTACGGATGGCCGGCGAACAGCACGTCGGCGAACCGGCGGCTCGCAAGCAGCCCGGGGTTCTCCCTCATCCCCTGAAGCTCGGCGATCGTCTCCCCCTTGAGCCGCTCGACCTCCTCCTCGGCGAAGGCCGGCGCCATCACCACCTCGGCAAGGAGGTCGAGCGCCATGTCGAGGTCCTTCGAGAGGAATTCACCCGTGAGCCTCGTGCCGTCCTGATCGGACGAGCCCTCCAGCGCCCCTCCCACGAAATCCACCGCGTCCGCGATCTGGTGCGCCGAGCGCGCGGCCGTCCCCTTGCGCAGCAGATCGGCGGTCAGGTCGGCGAGCCCCTCGCGCCCCGGCGGATCATGAGCCGCGCCGGCGCAGACGATCAGGTCGAAGGCGACCATGGGCAGCGCACGGTGCTCCATCGCGTGGACGCGAAGGCCGTTTGTGAGCGTCGTGCTGGCGGTTGGCGGAAGCCGGAAGCCGCCCGAGGCGTCCTTCACGGGGTCGGCTCCGGGATCAACGTCACTACCGTGCGCCGGTCGGGTTCGAAGCAGCGGGCGCAGGCGCGCACGGCGTCGGGGGGAGTGACGGCGTCGATCTTCTCCATCATCGAGAAAAAGGACCGCCAGTCTCCGGTCATCCGCTCGTAGGAGGCGATCAGCTCGGCCCGGCCCGAGTTGTCCTTCAGGTCCCGGATCGTCTCGGCCCGGATCTGGTTCCTGGCCTTCGCCACGTCGATGTCGGTCAGCTGACCTGCGGCCATCCTCTCGAGCACCTCGTGGGCGGACCGTTCCACGGCTCCCACCTCCACCCCTTCCTTCGCCTGCGCGTAGACGATGAAGAGCGTCGGATCGAGGGCCGGCCGGAAGAAGGCGTTCGCCTCCGCGGCGATCCGGCTGCCGTAGATGAGGGTGCGATACAGGCGCGAGGAGTCCCCCTCGGTCAGGATGCACCGCACGACGTCGAGCGCGGGGAAGTCCTCGTGGCTGAAGGAGGCCGCCTTGAACCCGAACATGACGGCCGGCAGCTCCGCCGCCATGCGGTGAACCACCCGCTTCTCCCCTCTCTGGGGCGGCTCCGCGTCGATGACGGCGCGCGGCGGCGGCTGGGCCGGAATGTCGCCGAAGTGCTTCTCCATGAGCGCGAAGGTCGCGTCGGTTTCGACGTCGCCGACGATGGCGACGATGGCGTTGTTGGGCGCGTAGTAAGTACGGAAGTAGTCGCGGCAATCCTCCAGCGAGATGTTGTTGAGGTCGGGCTCCCATCCAACCACCGGCCACCGGTAGGGCGAGGCGATGAAAGCGTTGGCCATCAGCAGCTCGAACATCGTCCCTTCGGTTGAGTTGTCGGTCCTCAGTCGCCGCTCCTCCTTGACGATGCTGCGCTCCTGCTCCAGGTTCTCCGGGGTGAGCAGGAGCGACCGCATGCGGTCCGACTCCAGGTCGAGGATCTTCTCGAGGCTGTCGCTGGAGACCTCCTCGTAGTAATTGGTGGTGTCGTACCAGGTGCTGCCGTTGCTGTAGCCGCCGCTCGACTCGATCAGGCGGTCGAAGACCTTCGGAGCGTACCGGCTCGACCCGTTGAACATCATGTGCTCGAAGAGATGTGAGATCCCCGTGATCCCGGGTCTCTCGTTGCGCGAGCCGACCCTGAAGCAGGTCATGTAGCAGAAGGTCGGCGCGGCGTGGTTCTCCATGACGAGGACCGTCAATCCATTTGCCAGGACGCGACGTTCGACATCGAGGCTCAGACCGGCGGCGGCGGACGGCATGGAGGACTCTCCCTGCGTTCGTGTTTCAAAGGGTGGGGATGATACCACGCCTCGTTTGGAGCGATTAGACTGTGAACATGGCTGACCGCGCGCGGTTGAAGCGTTGGACTCGCCGGGTCCTGTACACCCTGCTGGGGGTGCCGGCCGCCGCGGCCCTCGCGCTGTTCATCTATGTGTGGACCGGCCATCCCGAGTCGCTCTCGAGGGAGAAGCTGACGCAGGCGCTCTCACGGGCTCTGGGCAGGCCCGTCGTCATCGAGAGCGTGAGCCTCCAGTACCTGCCGCCGGGCGTCGTGCTCCGCGGTCTGAGAACGGAGGGGCCCCGCATCGAGGCGCCCCGCGCGGAGGCCTCCCTGTCGCTGCGCGCTCTCCTGCGCGGGCTGATCGTACTCAAGGACGTCGATGTCTGGGAACCGGTGCTCGAGTGGCGGACCGACACCGAGCGCTTCCTGCCCGCGAGGGCCCCCGGCCAGCCCGCCGCGGCCGGGCCCGGGCCATTGGCCGCACGGCTCGACCTGAGGCGTCTGAGAATCCACGGCGGCACGGTCGTCATCGGCTCCGAGCGCCGTGCCCTGAGCGCCGAGATCGAGGGGCTCCAGCTCCATGCCGACAACACGATGTTCGGCTACTGGGGCCCCTACGAGGGCACGGCCCTCTTTCACCGGGGGAGGTTCGCCCTCGGCGACCTTCAGCTGAGCGGGCTGGACGGCTCCCTCTCGTTCGAGGCGGACCGCGAATCGATCAGGACGAAGCGCCTTCGCCTGAAGGCCGAGGGGGTCGACATCCGCGCCTCGGGCCAGGTCCAGCCCGGGACGCCGGTGCGGGGCCGGTTCGAGGGGGAGGCCCGCCTCGATCCCGCGGGGCCCTCGCTGAGAAGGCCCCTCCCGCAGTTCGGCGCCAAGGAGCTGACGTGCGACCTGCGCGTCACCCTCTCCGCCGAAGGCGTCAAGGTGAACGGCACCTTCGTCGCCACCGGCCCCGTGATCGACGCGGACCGAAGGCAAGCCGACGACGGCTCCCTCAGTGACGGACCGGCCGCGCCCTGGACCGCGGCGCGCGGCGCGGGGACTTTCTCGGTCGAGCCGGGGCGGATCGAGATCGGCGGCACGCTCGAGTCGTTCTCGGGGGGCACCGTCGAGGGGCGATACGTCGGAGTGAAGTACGGCTCCGCGGACGAGACGCCGCGCGAGCACGAGGCGTCGATCACGGCGAAGGCGCTGCACCTCGATGAGGTGCTGGGGCATTTCGATCTGCCCGGCGAGGACGGAGTCACGCCATCGGCGCTCCTGTCAGGCGACGCCACCGTCCGATGGACCGGGAGCCGGACCGATGGGATGGCCGGCACCGCCGACCTCGCCTTCGATCGGCTCGACGGGGAGCTGCCCCTCTCGGGGACGGCGATGGTCGACTGGAGGGGATCGCGCGTGACGGTGGAGTCGTCCTTCCTCCAGGCGCCCGGCGCCGCCATCGAGCTCGCCGGCATTTTCGACGCAACGGCCGCGGTCCTTGGCATGGAGGTGACGGCGGAGCTGTCAGCCGGCGACACGCGACCGCTCGCCTCCTTCCTGGAGCGACGCTTTCCGGCCCTTGGACGCGGCGTGACGCGCCCCACCGATCTGATCGGCCGGGCAACCGCCCACATCGAGGTGGAGGGGACCTCGGCGCGCCCCGAGGTGCGCGCCTCGTTCGAGTCGGACGGGCTGACCGTCCAGGTCCCCGCGCTGTCCGGCGGTGGGGGGGCAGCCGCGGCCCGCGTCCCGATCCCGCTGACGGCGGCCGCCGGCGACGTGGTCTACCGCACGGATCTGATGAGGCTCGACCTGCGCCGCGCCGAGGGGGCCGACCTCAGCGCGCAGGGGGCGCTGCGCATCCGGCCCGGGCGCTGGGAAGTCCTCGACCTCGACCTGGACGCCACGGCGTTGCCGGCCGCATTGGCCGCGCGGCTCGCCGGGATCGATCAGGACAGGATGGCCGCCGGCGGGATACTGCGCGGCGGGGTTCACCTCGCCGGCCCAGACGGGACCCTCCGGCTCGAGAGCGAGGCGATCTCCCTCGGCCCGCTCGCCTTCACGAACCTGAAGGCTCTCGCGCGGATCGAGGAAAAGAAGGTACACTTCGACGAGATCTCGCTCATCTGGTGCGGCGGGCTGGCGCGGGGCCATGGCGCGGTGGACCTGGCGCCGCCGCGCGCGGCCGGCTCATTGGAGGTCTCCGTTTCGGGGATCGATCTGGGCGCTGTGGATGCCGCCTACGCGGGCCCCTCGATGTCCGGCTCCCTGGACGCCGGCGGTCGTCTCACGATCGACGGCGACGTCGCGGTGAACGCGACCCTGGCGGGGCGTGACGTCCACATCGCCGGGATCGATCTCGGCGGCCTCGAGGGCACGCTCGCCGGGCCGGTCACGGGCCCCGACGCGAGGCTGCGCCTCGAGCTGAAGGACGAGCTCGGCAGCCTGAAGGTGGCGGCGGACTTCGGGGCCGGCGGCTCGGTGGAGGGAACCGTCGCCGTGCGCGGCTTCAGCCTCGAGGAGGTCAGGCCGCTTCTTCCCCGCGGCGCGCTGGCGGGGTTGAAAGGAGAGGCCGATGGCACCGTCACCGTCACGGGCCCCTTGCGGGAACCCTCGGCCCTTCTGGTGCGCGCGACCCTCGATCGCCTGGCCCTCACCGCGGGCGACGACCCGCTTCGCAACGACGAGCCGGTGCGCGTCACGGTACAGGACGGGTTCCTCACGGTGGCCCCGATGAGGCTCATCGGGGAGAGGACCGACCTGACGCTGGGCGGCTCGATGGCCCTGTCGGGCCACTACGACGTCACCGCCCGCGTCGCAGGCACCTTCGACCTGTCGCTGGCGGAGCTGATCGCACCCGAGATGCGGGCCACCGGACTCGGCACGGCCGACCTGCACGTCATCGAGCGCGGCGACGTGCTGACCTACGCGGGCGGCCTGACGCTTCAGGGGGGCACGGTGCGGCATCCCGCGCTGCCCCTGCCTCTGGAGAACCTTCGCGGGCGCGGGTCCTTCACCGAGCAGGGTCTCCTCAACATCGAGGAGCTCCGGTTCGACACCGGCGGCGGCCACGCCACGGGGGCGGGGTGGGTGCGCTTCGAGGGGGCCGGCGTGCCGCAGCTCCACCTGGCGCTGACCGGCCAGGGGATCCGCGCCGAGATCCTTCCCGACCTGCATGCCTTCTTCGACGCCGAGATGGCGCTCGACAAGGACTCGGGCGCCTACCGGTTCGGTGGACGCGTGTCGATCCAGCGCGCCGTCTACACGCGCGCCTTCGGGGTGGAGCCCACCGAGCTGCTTCTGCGCGGCCGGGAGTTCGCGCCGGCCAGGGAGCGCGGCGCCGGCGCCCCGGTGGTCTTCCTCGACATCGCCATCGCGGCCGACCGTGATGTCTGGATCCGCAACGAGGAGGCGCTGATCGAGGCTTCCGCGCACCTCTCGCTCCAAGGGACCCTCGACGAGCCGGAGCTTTCCGGGAGGATCTCCGCGTTGGAAGGGGGCACCTACCGGTTCCGTGACGTCACCTACCGCATCGTGGGCGGCGCGCTCGACTTCGCCGACGTGGCGCGCATCGATCCGCTCATCGACATCGAGGCGGTCACGCGCGTGCAGCAGTACGAGATCACGCTGAGGATCTCGGGGCGTTTCTCCAGACCGATCTACGACCTGGCCTCCGATCCCGCCCTCCCCCAGCGCGACGTGGTGTGGCTGCTGATGACCGGCAACACCCTGTCGGGTTCCGAGAGCGAAGGGGCCCGCACGATGGCCGAGGGGCAGGTCGCCGCATACCTGGCGACCCCGGTCACCGGCGCCGTCTCCGCGCCGCTGGAGAAGATCCTCGGTGTCTCGAGCGTTCAGCTCGATCCGTTCTTCCTCAACGGCACCGCCGATCCGTCCGCGCGGCTCACCGTGACGAAGCGGATGGCCTCGAACCTCCTTTTCACATACTCGGCGAGCCTCGGCCAGAACGGCCAGGAGATCTACCAGATCGAGTACAACCCGGGCCGGCTCTGGGACCTCCTGGCGACCCGCGACCTGGACGGCTCGGTGGGGGCCGACGTGAGGATTCGCAGACGGTGGCGGGGATGGGGCTGGACGCCGCCCGGACCCGACCCCGTTGCGCTCCCTCAAGGAGATGGGCAGAGCACGGTGGGGCCGCGGCTCCTGCGCATCGGCTCCGTCTCGCTCGCGGCGGACCATCTCATAGACAGCCAGAGCGCCCTGGTCCGCAGGCTCCCGTTCGACGAGGGGGACCTGTTTCGCCGCGGGGACCTGCTGGAAGGCCGGGAGATCCTGAGGGAGCAATACGTCAGGCGTGGATTTCCGGCCGCCGAGGTGGACCTCATCGAGGGCGACGCCGCGTCCCTGGTGGGGCGAACGACCGTCGACGTTCAGTACGCGATCCGGTCCGGTCCGCGGCACGAGCTGGCGATCCAGGGTGACGTGGGCGAGCGGCCGATCCGGAAGGCCGTCCTGCGAGCCTGGAGGGAGCCGATCCTGCTGGATGACCTTGTGGAGGAGGCGCGTAAGGCGGCGCTGGGCCTGCTCAGGAGGGACGGGTACTATTCTGCGCGAGTGGAGGCCAGGATGGAAGCGCCGGCCGAGGTCGCACCACGGGGTGAGCCGGTTCGGACCGTGAGTCTGAGCGTGGAGCCCGGCCCGAAGGTGCACGTCCATTCGGTGAGCGTCACCGGCAACCGGGGAATACCTGAGGAGAGGATCCGCAGGCAGATGCTGACGCGCGTGGGAGGATTCACGCGGTTGTTCGGACGCGGCCTGCTCAAGGAGCCGGTCCTCAAGGACGACGTGGCGGCGATCCGCGGGCTCTACCTGGCCAACGGATACCTGGCCGTCAGGATCGCCACGCCCGTCGTCACGTTGTCGGCCGACGGCAAGGAGGCCGACGTCGCGATCGCGATCGAGGACGAGGGGCCGCAGGCTCGGATCGGCGCCGTCGTTATCGAGGGTGAGGCCGAGGGAGTGCCGGGAGAGGATCTCCTGCGCGCGGCTGGTCTCTCGCAGACCCAGGTCGTCAACGCCGAGATCGTGAGCCTGGCTGCGGACAGAGTGCGCGAAGCGCTCGACCATGAGGGATACTCGCGCGCGCGCGTGAGCACGCGGCTCGAAGGTGAGCCGCAGCGCACCCGCGTGGTCTTCTCGATCATCCCCCTCGGCCGGGTCCGAGTCCACGAGGTGCTGGTGGAGGGCAACACGCGAACCTTGGACCGGATCGTGGACCGCGAGATCCCGCTGAACCGGGGCGATTACCTCACCCGGTCAGCGGTCCTCACCACGCAGCGCAACCTGTACCGGCTCGGCGTCTTCCGTTCAGTCGAGATAGACACCCTGCCGGTGGAAGGCAAGCCCGGATTCGTGGATGTCAGGGTCAGGGTCCAGGAGGGATCTCCCCTGCTGACGGCCTGGGGAGTCGGATACGACTCGAAGGACCGCGCCCGGGCTTCGTTCGAGATCGCCAACAACAACCTGTTCGGGACACGGCGCTCGGCGGCCCTCTTCGTGCGCGGCTCCGCGGTGGACCGGCGCGTGCAGGTCACGCTGCGTGATCCAAACCTCTTCGGCGAGAAGATCGAGACCCTGATGACCGGGTTCGTGGAGCGCCAGGAGCTGGAGTCGTTCGACCTGCGGCGCGTCGGCAGCTCCGTGCAGCTGTCGCGCAAGCTGGGCGAGAACACGACGCTGTTCGGGCGGTATCGCCTCGAGGACATCAACCTGTTCGACCTCCGGGTTCCCGTTGAGGAGACCGGACAGCAGACGGTGAGGCTCGCCAGCGTGGCCACTTCCATGGCCCACGACACGCGCGACGACATCATAAACCCGTCGCGGGGAGGCTTCTCGACGTTCGACGTGAGGCTCTATCACCGGGCGCTTGGCTCCGAAGAGGCGTTCGTGAGGACGTTCGCCTCGGCCAACGCCTTCAAGGAGATCGGCCGCGGCGTCGTCTGGGCCTCCTCGGCGAGGATCGGCCTGGTGACTTCGCACAACATCCCGATCAGCGAGCGGTTCTTCGCCGGCGGAGACACAACGCTGCGCGGATTCCGGTTCAACACGGTCGGCCCTCTGGAGCCAGCCAAGCGGATTCTGGAGGACCCGAACTCCCCTTACAATGTCTGCCCACGCAACCCGTGCGACCCGAACCTCCCCGCCAACCCTATTGTCGGCTTCGCGATCGACAACCTGAAGCCGGTCGGCGGCAATGCGCTGTTCTTGATCAACCAGGAGCTGCGCTTCCCCATCTTCAAAGCGCTCAAGGGGGTCGTCTTCTACGACGCGGGCAATGTCTACGCCCGCCTGAGGGATTTCGACGTGACCGACCTGCGGCACGTGCTGGGCACCGGGCTGAGGTTCGACACGCCGCTGGGCCCGTTCAGGGTCGAGTACGGGCGCAAGCTCGACCACGATCTCGTCTACGATGAGCTCGGCCGCGCCGTGGGACGCCGGCCCGAGAGCCGTGGCGAGTTCTTCTTCTCGATCGGGCAGGCGTTTTGAAGAGCGCCGAGGTCGCGTCCCGTTACTCGTCGGACGCCCTCGCCTATCTCAAGCTCTGGGCGCCGGTCCTGAATCCCCACGCGCGGCGGCTGCTTGCGGCTCTCCCGCTTTCCGAGGCCTCGCGCGTGATCGACATCGGCTCGGGAGTGGGCGCGCTCCTGGCCGACATCTCCGGCGCGGCCCCTCGCGCCTTCGTCGTGGCGGTGGATGGCTCTCACGGGATGCTGCGCCTCGCGCCGGCCGGACACGGGCTCGCCGTCTGCGACGCGCGGCATCTGGCCCTGGGCACGGGCGTCTTCGACGCGGCGGTGATGGCCTTCATGCTGTTCCACGTGCCCTCGCCGCTCGACGCCCTCGTAGAGGCCGCCCGAGTCCTGCGCCCCGGCGGCGCGATCGGCGCCACGACCTGGGATGGCGAGCCGAGCTTCCCCGCGCTCCAGGCCTGGAACGAGGAGCTGGACGCGCACGGCGCGGCGCCCGCCGAACCGGCGATCGCGGACCACGAGCCGGTGAGCACGCCGGCCAAGGTGGGCTCGCTCCTGCGTCGCGCCGGATTCGCCTCCGTCAGCGCGTGGTCCTCTCCGTTCGAGCATCGGTTCACGCTGGAGGGGTTCATCGCCAAAGGGACGGAGCTCGGCGGGAGCAGGCGGCGTGTGGAGTCCCTGACGCCCGCCGCCAAGGCTTCCTTCATGGCCGGCGCCCGCCGCAGGCTCGCGACGATGCCCCCGGCGGACTTCACCGACGATGGACAAATCATCTTCGCGACGGCGCGGCGCCCCTGAGCTTCAGTTCGCGAAGTAGGCGCTCATCGTAATGGTCGCGTCGGCTGTGCCTTCGTTGCTGAGAACGACCACCATCGCCGGTCCGAGCACGGGTTCCACGAGCTTGCCGCGGATGGCGCCGGCGCGATCGGTCAGTGCGCGGACGGTGCCGGCCGGCACCAGCGGGGGCCCGTAGAGCGTGCCGATCCGCAGCCCGCCCGTGCCGGGGGTGGTCGTTCCTCCGAGAAGCAGGCTGACGCGCGAGAACCCGTCGGATCTCACCTCGAACCTCTGCGACGCCCCGGCGGCGAGGACGACGTCCTGGGCCACGCTCTGGAAGCGGGTCTGGTTCACGACCACGACGGGCTGCGGCGCGGGCGGCGTGCTCTGCGCGAGGGCGGGCTTCAGCGCCACCAGAGCCAGGGCCGACATCAGGATTCCGGTGCCGAGCATCTTCTTCATCTTCGATTCCTCCTCACGGGAAGAGTTGCTGCCGTTTCGGATGGTTCCCTACAACCGACAGACAGAGGAGACCCCGGAACGTAAAAAAGCCCGCTCGCGGGCCTCCCCGTGCCGCCCGAACCGGTGAGCGTTCCGCTCCGAGCCGGTGGGTCCGCTCCGCCGCCCGCCGGCCATGACACCGCCGCCTCCGATGGGTTAACATCGCGCCTGGGACCGCTCACGAAACCATCGGGAGATGAAGGATGCCTGACGCACCCGGCCCCACGGGCGCCTACCTCGTGGCTCTCACTCCCGAGAGCGCCGCCGCGTTCCAGGCCCACGAGATCAACATCCCGCACCTGCCCTTCCGGGTCGGCCGGGAGTCGCGCCGGTTCAAGTGGACCGAGCTGGGCCTGGTGGGCGAGCGGCGCACGGAGGCCCCACCCAACAACGACCTCTACCTCGTGGAGGAGAGCGAACCGATGAACGTGTCGCGCGAGCATTTCCTCATCGACCGGAGAGCCGGCGGCTTCTTCCTGCTCGACCGCGGCTCCACCTGCGGGACCATCGTGGAGGGGGAGGTTCTCGGCGGCGGCGCCCGGCCCGACGAGGTCCTTCTCAAGGACCACGACGTCATCATCGCGGGGACGTCGTTCTCCCGGTACATCTTCAAGTTCCGGATTGAATCCTGAGACCTTCCGATGAACCAACCTGCGCCTCCATCCGTAGATAGCGGCATGCGGGGGACCTCCATGGGCGGCGACGGCGTCATCCAGGTCGAAGGGCTGACGATCCTCTACGGCAGGAGCCGCGCGCTGGACTCCGTGAGCGCCATCTTCCCGGCCGGGGCGGTGGGGTTGCTGGGCCCCAACGGGGCGGGTAAGTCCAGCCTGCTCAAGACGCTGCTCGGGTTCCTGACGCCGGGCGCGGGAAGCGCCCGGGTCCTCGGAATGGACGTCGCGACCCACCCCCTCGACGTGAGGCAGAAGGTCGGCTACATGCCCGAGATCGACTGTCACATCCCGGGGATGAACGCCGTGTCGCTGACCGCCTACATGGGCGAGCTGTGCGGCATGCCGGGGGTCGAGGCGCTGCAGCGCGCCCACGAGGCGCTCTACTACGTGGGGCTGGGCGACGAGCGGTACCGCAACGTCGAGACCTATTCCACCGGGATGAGGCAGCGAGTGAAGCTGGCGCAGGCGCTGGTGCACGGGCCGCACATCCTCTTTCTGGACGAGCCGACCAACGGGCTCGACCCGAAGGGGCGGATGGAGATGCTCGCCCTGATCCGGGACCTCGCTCAGCGCAAGAACGTCAACGTGGTGCTGTCGAGCCACCTGCTGCGGGACGTCGAGGAGACCTGTCGCTCGGTCGTGATGCTGTCGCACGGCAAGGTCGTGGGCCAGGGAAGCATCGAGGCGCTCAAGGGAGCCTCCGGCGAGCTGTTCGAGGTGAGGCTGAAGGGAAGCCCCGAGCAGCAGGGCGAGTTCACGAGGATGCTGGCGCAGCACGGGTGCGCCGCGACGCCGGGGCAGGACGGGATGCTCGACGTTTCGATGCGCGACGGGATGGGCTCCGAGGCGATCTTCGGGGCCGCCAACGCGGCACGTGCGCAGGTGAGGCACCTGGTGAGGAAGCAGCCGACTCTGGAGGATGTGTTCGCACGGGCTGTTGGTGAAAGATGACAACGGGACGGCGGGAGAACCCTCCCTCGGGCACGCCTGCGCTCGCGCCCGGCGCGTGCTCGGCTCCGCGCTCGCTCGCCGTCCGCGCCCATTTGGTCCGCCACCACCCGGCTCTTCGGGGATTGAGATAGCACATGCCTATTTATGACATGTCGTACCGGCCTTATCGCGGGACTCTCTCCACCCACACGTGGCGGTGGCGCACCATCGCGAAAGCGGGGCTGACGCAGCACCTGTCGCGGCGGGTCTTTCTCATCTTTCTGTTCATCGCCTACATCCATCCGATCGTGCGCGGCGTTCTCATCTGGGGCACACATCAGCTCAACGCGAATCCGTTCGAGATGATCGACGCGCAGTTCTTCCGCAACACGCTGCTCGGACAGGGTCTCTTCCTCCTGCTGGTCTCGATCTGGATCGGAGCGCCGCTCATCGCCCACGATCTGAAGACCAACGCCATCCAGCTCTATCTCGCGCGCCCCCTGACGCGAATCGACTACGTCGTGGGCAAGTTCGCCATCATCGCGGGGGTCGGTTCGATCCTGCTGCCGGTGCCGGCGCTGCTCCTTTACCTGATGGAGCTGGGACTCTCCACCGACACGAAGTTCCTGACGGCCAACTTCTGGGTCCCCCTGGCGATCCTCGCCTACTCGATCCTGGTGGTCGGCGGCGCCGGTCTGATCATCCTAGCCATCTCGTCGATGACGCGCAGCGGGCGGTACGCGGGCCTGCTCTTCTTCGCGTTGGTCTTCTTCTCGCAGGCCGGAGCGGGGCTTCTGCAGCTCATCACGGGGCTGAGAGCGTTCGCCGTGCTGTCCCTCGTCTCGCTGGCCGACCAGATCGGTGCCATCTGCTTCGGCGGGCCCACGGAGGAGGGGGTCCACCTGGTGCCAACGCTGCTGATGTACTCGCTGCTCATGGGGCTCTCGGTGCTGGTGCTCAGACGCCGCGTCAAGGCCGTGGAGATCGTCACATGAACGGCGTGGCGGGCGGCGCGCCCGTGATCCAGAGCGAGGGGCTGTCGCGCTGGTACAAGCAGGTGATCGGCGTCAACGACGTGACGCTCACCATCGGCCCCGGAATCACCGGCCTGCTCGGCCCCAACGGCGCCGGCAAGAGCACGTTCATGAAACTCATCACGGGTCAGATCCGCCCCAGCCGCGGCAGCGTGAGAGTGCTGTGCCAGCCGGTCTGGAACAACCCCGAGCTGATGCGTCGCATCGGGTTCTGCCCGGAGCAGGACGCGTTCTACACGTCGATGACGGGTCTGCAATGGGTACGCGGGCTTCAGAGCCTCAACGGCGGATCACGCGAAGAGACCGAGAGACGGGCGCTCAAGGCCCTCGAGGAGGTCGACCTGCTCGAGGCGAAGAACAAGAAGATCGGCGCGTACTCGAAGGGGATGCGACAGCGCGTGAAGCTGGCGCAGGCCATCGCGCACGATCCCGAGCTCCTGATCCTCGACGAGCCGCTGGGCGGGATGGACCCGCTCGGCCGCCGCTCCACCATCAAGATGATCAAGGAGTGGGCGGCAGCGGGACGCAGCATCGTGGTGTCGAGCCACATCCTTCACGAGATCGAATCGATGACCTCCACCATCCTGCTGGTGAACCACGGCCGGATCGTGGCCGAGGGAAACGTCCACGAGATCCGCGAGCTCATAGAGGACCACCCGCACCGCATCTTCATCCAGTGCGACGATCCCCGGCGGCTGGCGGGGCACCTGGTGGGGTGGGACGTGGTGGCCGGGATGCGTCTCGACGACATGGGTGTGGAGGTGCAGACGAGCCGGCCCGATGCGTTCTTCACGCGCCTGCCCGAGGTGATCCTGGCCGACAAGGTGAAGGTCACGAGGCTGTTGTCGCCCGACGACAACCTGCAGGCCGTTTTCGACTACCTGGTGAAATGACCGATGATGATGGGCGCTCGCGCATGAGTCCACTCAATGCAATCTTCCGGCTCTCGCTGACCGTGCTTCTCAGGAGCCGGCGCACGATGGTATTCGCCGTGATCTGCTTCCTGCCGCTGTTGCTGGCGGCGGCCGGCGCCCTGTTGATCATGAGCCGGCAGGGGCCATCGGGGCTGACCGGCTTCAGCCTGATCTCCTTCATCATGGTGAACTTCTACGTCTACGTGCTGGCGGTGGTCGTGACGCTTTTCTACGCGACCTCGCTGGTGTCCGAAGAGATCGACGAGAAGACGATCACCTATCTCTTCATGCGGCCGGTGCCCAAGGCGACGATCTACGTGGGCAAGTACCTCGCCTACCTCGTGGTCGCCTCTCTGCTCCTCATCCCCTCGGCCGCGCTCTGCTTCCTCATCGCGATGACGAGCGACCCCCCGGGAGAGGCCGCCGGGCACCTGGTCATCCTCGCCAAGGACCTCGCCGTACTCGAGCTGGAGATCCTCACGTACGGGTCGCTCTATGCGCTGCTCGGCGCGGTTTTCAAGCGTCCGGTGCTGGTGGGGCTCGGCTTCTCGATCGTGTGGGAGACACTCGTCACCTTCATCCCGGGCTACCTCAGCAAGCTCACCATCAAGCACTACATTCTGGCGCTCCTGCCCCACCCCGCGGGGGAGCGCGGTGTGCTCGGCTTCTTCGAATCGCCCACCGCGCCAGCCACGGCCGTCATCGTCCTCCTGGCGACCGCGGCCGGGCTGCTTGCCCTGGGCGCGTGGACCTTCACGGAGAAGGAGTACGTTCTGGAGCAGTGAAGCTCTGCCTCCTCGCAGGTCCCTACTCGTCCAGACCTATCGCCCCGAAGACCGGCCGGCCCGCCAGCGCCACCTTCAAGCCGTACCCTGAAAGCGCCACGATCACCGCGATCGCCAGCCAGGTGGTCCCGGCGTACCAGGCCGTCGGGTCGAGGGTCAGCAGGAACGCCTGCGCCAGGGAACACACGAAGAACGCAACCACCAGCGCCAGCAGCCCCCGCCGCGTCAGAATCAGCAGGAGCGAGGTCCAGACGCCCGCTGAAAGGACGAACCCGACCGCCGGAAGGTTGCTGACCGCCGCCGAATTGACGCCGAAGATGAGGACGATGATCAGCCCCACGAGCCATTCCTTCCTCACGGCGAGCCGCAGCAGGAAGAAGAGAAACAGGAGCGCCATCGACGCGAACAGGAAGAGCGTCAGCCGCAGCAGGAAGTCCGCCGCCGCGAACTGCACACCCATCAGCGCGCTCACCGGCGTCGGTATCGGCCCGATGGGGGCCAAGCCCATGGCCCAGGTCGAGAATCGGACGAGGATGACGAAGACCTGCACGCCCACCCCGAACAACGAGCCGAGCAGGAGGTCGCGGCCGACCAGGGGATCCCGCAGGCGCCCGGCCAGGAGCCGGCTCCACGAGATGAGGATGAGGGGCCAGCGTCTTCTCACGTATGGCTCCAGCGCGATGTAGAGGAGCCAGACGAGCCCCCCACCGAACAGGGCGCCGCTGATCCCCATGATGAAGAGGCCCAGCTCGTAGAAAGTCGCCACGTGGCTCGTCCTCAGGAGCCAGATGGCCATCAGCACGGCCATCACGAAGAGCGCCAGCCTGACGGCGCCGCGCCTGTCCCCCCGTCCGAGGCGAAGGTTGTGCCGCGCCACCAGCACTCCCCCCACGAGGACCGCCAGGAAGATGATGACGAGAACGGTCCGGCTCGCGACCTCGCCCCGCGTCTGGTGGTAAGGGAGCATCCGGGCCGGCCGGGTCCACGGCCAGATCATCTGGAAGTAGACGGGCCGGCCGCGGTAGGCCGCGGCCTCCACGCGATCCGGGAGGTCCCTCCGGTCCGCGTCCCTCCTCACCCATCCGCTCCGCGCATCGGAATAGACGGGAGGCAGCCACTCGGACTCCGCCGGCCTGTACATGGAGAGATCGAGGCCGGACTCGGCTAACAGCTTCTGCCAGTCGGGCTCCGGTGAGGCTCCCTGAACCTTGTCCACCTGCGGCGGCACCGCGCTCAGCTCGATGAGACGTCCCTGCGAGTCGAGCCGGACTCCCACCATCCCGGAGATCACCGGGGGCGGGTCGGTCGGGTCCACGATGATGCTGCCGATGAGATGCCCGAAGAAGTCGGTCGGCTCCAGGGAGCGAGGGCTCTGCCGGTACCAGTACTGCATGACCGCCGGACGACCGCCGCGGATCCTCTCCCATCGATCGAAGGACGCGTCGTTTCGTTCGATGAAGAGGAGCGCCTCGTCGTCGACGGAGAACGAACCGGCGGCGTCGGCCGGCTGCTCGGTGTAGCCGAGCCGGCCGATCACCTCCCGCGCCCTGGCCTCGAGCACCTGGGGCGGAGAGACGAGGGGCACCCGCCCGGGCAGAAGCATGGCGGGCCCGAGCGCCGCCAGAGCGAAGCATCCCGCCGACAGGACGGCCAGGCACGCCAGCCCCATGGCGGGCTGGATCCCCCCCACGTCGCCGGCCGCCGCCACCATCTCAGGGGAGGGGGTCTCGCCCGCGGCCAGAGCCGCCGCCAGCGGGTCGGCCCCGGGCAGGGCCGCGGCCACCGCGAGCGCCGAGGCGGGCCGGGCGGCGGGGTCGTGCTCGAGACACCGCAGGATCACGCGCTCCAGGGCCGGGTCGAGGTCGAAAACGATGCTGCTGGGCGTGGCGGGGGTCGACTTCTCGCGTATCCTCGACATCTCGGCCATCGTGTCGGCCTTGAAGGGAGGACGCCCCGTCAGCATCTCGTACAGCACCAGCCCCAGCGAGTAGAGGTCGCTGCGGATCGAGATCGTCTTGCCCGCGAGCTGCTCGGGGGCCATGTAGTAGGGGGTCCCCTCCCGCGCGCCAGCGCCCTTCAGGTCGACCGCGAGCGCCGCCAGCCCGAAGTCGGTGATCCGCACCCTCCCCCGCCCGTCGATCATGACGTTGGCCGGTTTCAGGTCCCGGTGGAGCACTCCCCTCTCGTGGGCGGCGGCCAGCCCGGCGCACAACTGTCGCGCGAGCTCGACCGCCTTGTCGCCGGGGAGCCGTCCGATCCTCCTGAGCAGTGAGGAGAGGTCCTCTCCGTCGACGTACTCCATCGAGATGTAGTGGTGCCCGTCGGCCTCCCCGATGTCGTAGACGCGGCAGACGTTCGGATGGGAGACCTGCCGGGCCAGTCGCACCTCGCCGTGGAACCGGGCGACGCGGCCCGGGTCGGTGGCGAAGAGGGCCGGCAGGAACTTGAGCGCGACCTGCTGGCCAAGCTTCAGGTCGTCCGCGTGGAAGACTTCGCCCATCCCTCCCCGTCCGAGCGGTCCGAGGATGCGGTAGCGCCCCCCCAGCACGACACCCGGCTCGAGGCGGACGCGCTCGGGATCGTCACCGGTGGAATGCGAACCGGACGGTGGCGGGCGCGAATAATCCAGGAGCGTCGGGATGGCCGAGGAGTCGAGCGAGGCGCCGCACGACAGACAGAAGCGGCTCGCTTCCGGCACCTCGTTGCTGCACGAGGCGCAGGTGGTCACGCGCGCCCCCGCCTTGGCCGGGCCGCCAGGTACTGGTTGGGCCAGTGCGCGTCGTCGTGCTTCTGATCGGCGGCCGCGTGCAGCGTGAAGTAGGGGTCGAAAAGGTGGGGCCGCGCCAGGACGCACAGGTCGGCGTGCCCCGCCACGATGATGGTGTTGACCTGGTCCCAGCTCTGGATGTTGCCCAGCGCCATCGTCGGGATGCCCGCCTCGTTGCGAATCCGGTCGGCGAACGGCGTCTGGTACATCGCGCCGTAGACCGGGGCTGCCCGCGGCGTCGTCATACCGGATGACACGTCGATGATGTCGCACCCGTGAGCCTTGAGCATGATCGACGCCTCGACCGCGTGGTCCGGCTCGAACCCGCCTTCGACCCAGTCGGTGGCCGAGATCCTCACCGAGATCGGGCGATCCACCGGCCACACGCGCCGCACCGCGTCGAAGACCTCCAACGGGTAACGCATCCGGTTCTCCAGCGGCCCGCCGTACTCGTCGGCGCGGGTGTTTGTCAGCGGGGAGATGAAGCTCGACAGCAGATACCCGTGCGCGAAGTGGATCTCCAGCATGTCGAAGCCGGCCTCCCGCGCCATCTCCGCCGCCCGCGCGAAGTCGTCGCGCACCTGGTCCATGTCGGCGCGTTCCATCGCCCTGGGCACCTGGTTGGCGGGCGACCACGGGATCGCCGAGGCCGAGATCAGCGGCCAATTCCCCTCGGGCAGCGGGTCGTCGATCCCCTCCCACATCAGCTTGGTGGAACCCTTCCGGCCGGCGTGGGCGAGCTGAAGGGCGATCCTCGCCTTCGAGTGCGCGTGGACGAAATCCACGATCCGCCTCCAGGCAGCCACGTGCTCGTCCTTGTACATGCCGGAGCAGCCCGGGGTGATCCTCCCGTCACGGGAGACGTCGGTCATCTCCGCGATCACCAGACCCGCTCCCCCGATGGCGCGGCTTCCCAGGTGCACGAGGTGCCAGTCGCCGGGCGTGCCGTCCGACGCGGAGTACTGGCACATGGGCGACACGACCACACGGTTCACCAGCTCCATCCGCCGCAGCCGGTACGGCGTGAACATGGGAGGGGGCGGCGGCTCCACCCCGGCGCAGCCGTTGCGGTCGGCGAACCAGCGGTCCAGCTCAGCGATGTATCCCGGATCCCTCTTCCTGAGATTCCCGTGAGTGACCCGCTTGCTGCGCGTCATCAGGCTGGCCGCGAACTGCTCCGGCTCGAAGCGCCGGTACCGCGCGATCCCCTCGAACCAGCGCTGGCTCACCTCCGCGGCGCGCTGTCGCTTCAGGATGTCGATCCGGCGCGCCTCCTCGAACGCCTCCAGCGCGCTCGGGATCCCAGTCCCCTCCCTCAGCGCCCCGACCAGCGCGATCGAGTCCTCCATGGCCATCTTGGTCCCCGAACCGATCGAAAAATGCGCGGTGTGCGCGGCGTCGCCGATCAGGACGATGTTGCCATGCCGCCACGTCCCGCACCGGACACGGCGGAACCTGCCCCAGGTCGACTTGTTGCTCATCAGGGAATGCCCCGCCAGCTCCGGGGCGAAGAGACTCTGGCAGTAGGCGACGCTCTCGGCCTCCGTGGCGCGATCGAGCCCCGCGCGGCGCCACGTCGCCTCGTCGGTCTCCACGATGAAGGTGCTGGCCGCCTCGTCGAACGGGTACGCGTGGACCTGGAACAGACCGTGCTCGTTCTCCCGGATGATGAAGGTGAAAGCAGGAAACACGCGCGACGTGGCGAGCCAGATGTAGGGGGAGCGTCCCACCTCTATGTCCGGCTTGAACACGTCGGCCCGATCGGACCGGATCCTCGAGTTGACCCCGTCGGCGGCCACGACGAGGTCGGCTCCGGCGAAGTCCGATGGATCGGCCCCCTCCGTGCTGAACCGCAGCGTCACGCCGAGCTCGCGGCACCTTGTCTGGAGGATCTCCAGCAGACGCATGCGGCGGATCCCGTAGAAGACGTGCCCGCCGCACCGGATGACCCGGTCGCGGTGCAGGATCTCGATCGATTCCCACCTCGCGAAGGTCTCGGCGATACGCCGGTAGGTCGGCTCGTCCGCCTCCTGGAAGTTCTCCAGCGTCTCGTCGGAGAAGACCACGCCCCATCCCCACGTGACTCCCTCGGGATTCCTCTCGAGGATGGTGAGGTCGCACGACGGGTCGGCCCTTTTCATGAGAATGCCGAAGTAGAGGCCCGCCGGCCCGCCGCCGATGACGGAGATCTTCACGTCAGGCTCTCCTGCGCGATCACGATGAATTCCTCCAGGGGGAGCTCGCCAGGGCCGGCGTGGAGCGGAGGCGCCCCATTCAAACACTTTGAACCCAAGGGGTTAACGAATTGTTCAGAACGCCGGTCAATTCTACCTGCCGGACTCGAAAGGTCAAGCTGTCGGCGCACCGCGTCACGCCAGCCGCGTCTTGAAGCGCGCCAGGCTCGCCAGAAAAATGGCCAGACCGAACCCGGCCAGCGCCAGGACCTGTGGCCACAGCGTCTCGAGCCCGACCCCCTTGAGCATGATGCCCCGGATGATCGTGAGGAAGTAGCGCATCGGCATGAGCCACGTCAGCCACTGGATGGCCTCCGGCATGTTCTCGATGGGGAAGAGAAACCCGGACAGCAGCATGTTGGGCGTGACGAAGGCCATGGCGAGCAGCATCGCCTGCTGCTGGGTCTGGGCGGTGGTCGCCACGAAGAGCCCCGTCCCCAGCGTGGTGAGAAGGAATACGGCCGCCAGCGAGAACAACAGGATCACGCTCCCGCGTACCGGCACGCCGAACCATAGACGCGCGGCCGCCAGCACGACTCCGACATTGATCATCCCCAGGATCGAGTAGGGGATCATCTTCCCGAGGAGGAACTCCGCCGGGCGGATGGGCGTCACGAGGATCTGCTCGATCGTGCCGATCTCCTTTTCGCGCGTGACGGCCACCGCCATGAGCAGCAACGTGCTGACGAGCATGATGAGACCCGCCACTCCCGGGATCATGAAGTGGCTGCTCTCGAGCGACTCGTTGTACCGGATCCGCATCTGGGCTTCCACGGGAGGGCCGATTCGTCCGGAGAAGGCCTGAGGCGGCAGACGCCGGACGGCGAGCCGGATCGACTGGTCCATCACGATCCCGGACAGGTGGCCAAGAGCCGTGGTCGCCTCCGAGCTGTTGGCCCCATCCACGAGCGCCTGGAGCGGCGCCCGCCCCGCCGAGTCGAGCAGCTCCGCGTAATCGGGCGGGAAGACCAGCCCCACCACCGCCCGTCCCGAGTCGAGGTGCCGGGTCACCTCCGCCATCCGGTCGGTGCGCCCCACGTCCTGGAAGTACCCCGACTCCAGCACCGCGCGGATCATCTCACGGCTCGCCGTCGACCGGTCCAGGTCGCAGATCACCGTCGGGATGTGCCGGACATCGAGCGTGGCCGCGTACCCCAGCAACACGAGTTGCAGGATCGGCGCCACGAACGTGAGACGCAGGGCGAGCGGGTCTCGCCGGAGCTGAAGGACCTCCTTCACCATGAGGCGCGCGACGCGGTGCCCGCTCACCGGAAGGCCCTTCGGATCGCGAGGATCCCTATCAGACCGATCGCGCCGGCGTAGATCGCCAGCGCAGCGAGCGGGCCCGACAGGTCGGCGAATCCCACTCCCTTCTGCAGCGTGCCCCGCAGCACGGCGATGTAGAAGCGCGCCGGCAGCAGATAGGTGACCGCCTGCAGCCAGCCCGGCATGTTGCGGATCGGAAACATGTAGTCGGACAGGTAGAAGACCGGCAGCATCGCGGCCAGGAAGGCCGCCGATTGGGCCCCCATCTGCGTCGCGGTGGCGGCGGAGATCACCAGGCCGATCCCCAGCGCCGAGACCAGGAACAGGACGGTGCCCGCGGTGAAGAGGAGCAGCGATCCCCGGACGGGCACGTGAAGCAGGAACCGCCCGAGCCCCAGCGCGATCCACGCGTTGGCGAAGGCCACCAGGGCGTAGGGCGCCAGCTTGCCGACCAGGATCTCCGGCGCGCGCAGCGGCGTCATGCGAAGCTGCTCGAGCGTGCCGCGTTCCTTCTCCTTGGCGATCGCCAGCGACGTCTGGATGACCCCGAGCATCGTGAGCAGGACGCCGATCAGCCCCGGCACCATGAAGTTGCGGCTCTTGAGCTCCGGGTTGTAGAGGACCCGGGGCTCGAAATCGATCGGCAGCAGATCTCCGGCGCCCTCCACGCCGGTCTCGCGCAGACGCACCGTCAGGATCTCCGCCGTGAAGGTCTGCACGATCCTGCGCGCGTGTCCCTGGATCACGCTCGTGGTGGCCGAATCGCTTCCGTCGAGCAGGATCTGGATCTCCGCCGGGACCGCCCGCTCCACGTCGCGATGGAACCCTCTCGGAATCACGACGACCGCCACGGCGCGTCCGGAGTCGAGCGCCCGCTCCGCGTCACCCGCGCTCGAGACCCTCTCCACCTCCCGGAAATAACCCGAGGAGAAGAAGGCCCGCAGCAGCTCGCGACTCGTCGCCGAGCCGTCCCGGTCCCAGACGGCGACGCGGATCTCGCGGATATCGAAGGAGACCGCGTAGCCGAACAGGAGGAGCAGGACGACCGGGACGACAAAGCTCAGGACGACCGTCCGGGGCTCGCGTCGCATCTGGCGCAACTCCTTGAGGAGCAGGGCGCGCAGCCGGTGCATCAGCTTCTCCGCGTCAGCCTCACGAAGACATCCTCGATGGAGGGTGGAATGGTCCGCGCGCCGCTCAGCAGCAGGCCGGATTCCTTCACCCTGGCCTCGATCCGAGGCAGGGCTTCATCCGCGTCAGCCACCACCGCGTGCAGGTCGTTGCCGTACAGATTCACGTCGAGCACCAGATCGGTCCCCTTCAGCGCCCGGTAGATCCCGTAGAGATCGGGGCCCGACAGGCTCAGGACCTGCGCCTCCATCCGGCTTGCCTTGAGCTCGGCCGGCGTGCCGAGGGCCACCAGCCTTCCCGAATGGATGAAGCCTATCCGGTTGCACCGCTCCGCCTCCTCCATGTAGTGGGTCGTCACGAAGAGGGTGATCCCGCGGCCCTGCATCCCGTAGACGAAGTCCCAGATCTCGCGGCGCGAGACCGGGTCCACTCCGGCGGTGGGCTCGTCGAGAAAGAGCATCGCGGGGCGGTGGACGATGGCGGTGGCCATCGCGAGGCGCTGCTTCCACCCCCCGCTGAGCTGGCCGGCGAGCTGGGACGCTCGGGACTCGAGCCCCATCTCCGAAAGGACCTCCTCGGTTCGCTCCCGCGCCTGGCGCCTGTCCTCGAGATAGACTCCACCGAAGAATTCGATGTTCTCCCTCACCGTCAGGTCGGCGTAGAGGCCGAACTTCTGGGACATGTAGCCGATCGATTCCTTGAGACGCCGGACCTCGCGCACCACGTCGAAGCCGGCCACTGTGGCGCGCCCGGCGGTGGGGGCCAGGAGCCCGCACAGCATGCGGACCACCGTGGTCTTGCCGGCGCCGTTGGGGCCCAGGAAACCGAAGATCTCCCCGCTGGCGACGGTCAGGTCAAGGTCCGCGACGGCAAGGAGAGTTCCGAAGCGCTTCGAGAGCTTCTCCGCGACAATCCCCGGAGCGGCGGAGGTCATGGGGAGGAGGGGCGGCGGGCCAGCACCACGTCGGCGGGGATGCCGACCTTCAGCTCGCCGGCCGGGCTCTTCACCGCCACCTTGACCCCGAAGACGAGCTGCACGCGATCCTCGACGGTCTGGACGTTCTTGGGAGTGAACTGGGCCTGCGTGGAGATGTAGACCACCACGCCGCGAAAATCGCGGCCGGGGTACGAGTCGATCCTGACCGCGACCTCCTCGCCGAGACGCACACCGCCCAGCTCGACCTCGCTGAGGTAGACCCACGTGTAGAGGTTGGTCAGGTCGGCCACCGCCACGATCGGAGAGCCCGGCCTGGCGTACTCGCCGACCTCCATCAGCTTCTCGGTCACTGTCCCCGCGAGGGGAGATCTCACCGTGGTGCGCGTCAGATCGAGCGCGCGCTGATCGCGCAACGCCTCCAGACGCGCGACCTCGGCCCGCGCCGCAGCGATCTCCTCGCGACGATATCCGCGGGCCAGAAGCGCGTGGCGCTGCTTCGCCCCGGCCAGGCGCGCCCTGGCGGCGTCCCGATCGCGCCGCGCCAGGTCCAGATCGTCGGGCGTGGCGATCTGTTTGGCCACGAGGTCCTCGATCCGGCCGATGCGGGCCTCCGCCTGCGTGAGCTGGGCGCCGGCTTCGTCCATCTCGCGCGCGGCGGCCTCCACCTCCTCGCTCCGGTACCCCGCGGTCAGGAGGGCGAGCCTGGCGCTGGCCTCGTCGCGGGCCGCCTCCGTCTCCGCGAGGGCCAGGCGGTACGGCTCCGGATCGATCGTCGCGACCGGCGTGCCCGGCTCGACGGTATCCCCCTGATCGACGGGGCGGGAGAGGAGCTTGCCGGAGACTTCGGGCGCGACGTTGACCTCGACCGCCTCCACGGTGCCTGAATAGACGGGGTCGCGGCCGGCGCGGCCTTCGCACGCGGCCAACCCGATGAGAACCAAGGCCCAGAGCGGAAATAGACGAGGCTTCATCGAGAGGGATGGTAGGTGAACCCCTCCGGGGGTGTCAAACGCGGCGACCTGGAGAAGGGCAGAACTTGACAACTCCTGATCGATCTACTGAAATGGCGCCCGTTGGAACGCCATCCGAGGGAAGGAGGTGGAAGCCCTAGAGATTGCAGGAAGTCAGGCTCGAACTTCTCAAGCAGGCATTGAGCAGTTCCACTTCACGAGAAACCACAATACTGATGGGGGACGATTGATGCTAGCTCGAAAGATACTTCCTGGCCTCGCCGCTCTAGTGATCCTGGCGGTGGCCACGCCGGCCATGGCAGCCGACCCTTTCAAGGGGTGGTACGGCGCGCTTGACCTAGCGCTGACACAGCCCACCGGGCTGGACCAGCAGTACGCGAACAACGTCGATTACGGCGACGGCAACTTCGGCGAGGTCGAGCGCATGGTGCTCGACAATGACGCCGGCTTCACATGGGGCGCCGCGTTCGGTTACAGCTTCGGCAAGATGGGCGCGCTCCAGATCTCCTACTGGGGCCTCGGCAGCAACGACAGCTTCGATGGCAACGTCGCGGGGGGCGTCTATCCTGTGGTGGCCGGCTACAGCCCGAACATCGGTGGCGGCTACCTGTACAACGGCGCCTACGCCGGCGGCGTCGAATTCGAGGCGGAGTCGGACGAGCGGGCCACCATATGGGACATCGACTACGTCCGTCCGATGTCGGTCGGGGAAAAGTTCAGCGTGAACTGGATGGCGGGCCTTCGGGTGGCCGAGTTCCGCGAGAACCTCTTCTTCGACGGCTCGGACACCTACGACCGCTACGTCCAGGACAGGCACATCAAGTCAGGCGGCTGGGGCTTCAAGGTGGGCGCGCAGGCCAACATGGACTTCACCGACCATTTCGGCATGGCCGCCAATCTTGGGGTGTCGTTCCTGCAGGCGGAGAGCAGGGGCAACGCCTCCTTCTGCGACGGCAGTTGCGGCTCAGGCAACCAGCAGGACAACTTCGAGGGAACCGACGACAGCCAGCGCGGCGAGATCCGTGACTACGGCGTGCAGGCTGTCTGGCACCAGGGCCCGATCGACATCGTCGCGGGCTTCAGGGCCTCGAACTGGGACGGCCTGGTCGCCAACCCGAACCCGATGCCCGAAGGAGGCCACTTCGCCATCGGGAGCGTGGGGGGGCAGGACAGGACCGACGTGACCTTCAACAGCTGGCACGCCGGAGTGAAGTGGAAGCTGGGCGGCTGATACCGGCGCGCCCGCGGGCATAGCCGGGAAGTTTGAATGACGAGAGGCGGCCCACATCGGCCGCCTCTTTTTTTGCCCTCCTCGGAGTTCCCCACCGACTTCCAGCCGACCCCGTATTGCCGCCCGCGGCGAGTAAGGGCTATCCTTTTTGCTCAGGAGGAGCTTCCCTGGACTTCGCGCGGGTGGTCGAGGCAGTCGCGGGTTTTCTGGAGCGCGAAGGCGCGCCCTTCGCGCTGGCGGGAGCCTTCGCCCTTCACGCATACGGCCTGTCACGCGCCACCACAGATTTGGACTTCGTGACCGATTCCGGAGCGCGCGACGGCCTCATTGCCTTCCTCGAGTCGCTCGGCTACGAGACCCTCTACGCAAGTCCGGGATACTCGAACCACATGCACCCGGAGCCCGCCATGGGGCGCCTCGATTTCATCTATGTCAACGGAGATACGTCGCGGCGCTTGTTTTCGGCGAGAGGTGCGACCCTCCGTTTCGGGAGTCTCGAGCTGCCGGTGCCACGCGCCGAACACCTCGCCGCGATGAAGATCCACGCGATGAAAAACGATCCGGGGCGCACCCTTCAGGAGATGGCCGACATCCGCTTCCTCCTCCAGCTTCCCGGTGTCGACGGGGAGGAAATCCGGGGGTATTTCGAGAAGGCGGGCTTGGGTGAGAAATACGATGAGATCAGGCGAACGCTCTAGCGCTCTCGACTTCGAGCGGGACCTGCCGACAACGACGCAAGACGTCCTGGCGCTGCGCCGCGTGAAGGAGCTTGCGCCCCTCGATCTCGACGGATACCTTCGATTCCTGGCACAGCTTCCCGCGCCCACCGCCCAGACCCTGCGGTCGAAGCGCGGCTCGGAGGCGGCTCCCCCCTTCGAGCTGGCGCGCTGACAGGTCTCTCGCCGCCACGAGGCCTCCAAAGGGAGCCCTGGGCCATCCCTGATCGGTAGCCGGGGAGCGAGGGAACCCCACCCGAGGGCCGTCGAGAGCGAGCCTGATTGGCGGAGCCGGGCGACGCCGGCGAGCGAACGTCGAGGCGAGCACGGCCCGGGGCCGCGCGCAGCCGTGCCCGATGGTGGGGTTCCCTCGCGCCCCACGACCGAGGATCAGCCGGGGGACGCTCCTCCCAAGGTCGCCAGCCTCTGGCGTACCGCCTTCTGGCCGGGCTCCAGCGCGAGCGACTTCTGGAAGGCACGCGCCGCGTCCTGCCGGCGCCCACGCTTGAGGTAGATCTCCCCGAGGCTGTTGTAGATCCGCGCGATGCCTCCGTTGATCTGGACGGCTCTCTCGAGATGACTCTGGGCCTTGTCCAGATCGCCGCCGCGCAGGTATGTCTCCCCCAGTGCGATGCGCGCCCGCAGGTTCTCGGGGTCGCGCTTGAGCACCTCGTCAAACTGCGCGACCGCCTCGGGCCGCCGTTGCGTGATCAGGGAGGCCAGACCCAGACCCAGGCGCGACTCGATCGAGTCGGGCTCGAGCTCGACCAGCTTCTCGAAGGCGGCCCTGCCCTCGTCGTACCGCTCCACCTCCATCAGCGTCCTCGCGAGATTCCCCTGCCCGATCGCCCAGTTGGGATCCGAGCTGACGGCGCGCTCGAACTGGGCGAGGGCGCCCTGCTTGTCGCCCTGCAGCGCCAGCAAGGTGCCCATGCTGTTGCGCAGGATGGGGTTCTCCGGTCGGATGGCCAGCGCCTTGTCGTAAAGCCGGCGCGCCTCGTCGAGCTCCCCCTTCTCCTGAAGGCAAAGGCCGAGGTTGTTGTAGGCGCCGATGAAACGCGCGTCGCAGCGCAAGGCATCGCGATAGGCATCCATAGCGAGGTCGAGCTGGCGCCGCTTGCGGTGGATGTTGCCGATGTTGTTGAGCTCGACGGGGCTCAGCGGAGCGATCTCGAGCACCCTCCGGTACTCGGCGAGGGCGTCGTCATCACGTCCCATCTCCTCGTAGACCTCGCCGAGCCTCGAGCGGGCCTGCGTGTAGGTCGGGTCGATCTCGATGGCTCTCTTCAGGAACGAAACGGCGCCGTCGTAGTCCTTTCCATGGGCACGCACTCCGGCGAGGATGAGGAGGGCGTACTTGTTGCCGGGCTCCTCGGCCACGGCCTGCTCCGCCAGCGATTGCGCCTTGGCCATCTCCCCCTTGGCGAGCCAGGCGCGGGCGAGGTTGGTGCGCATCAGCGTGCCGACGTCTCCTTCCTTGGCCAGCGCCGTCTCGAACTCCTGGATCGCCCCGTCGACGTCCCCATCGTCGAGGGCCATCGTCGCGCGGTTGTTGCGCGCCGTGAGGCGATCGTCGCCGATGTAGCCCAGCGAGCGCAGCTTCTCGATCATCTCGGCGTCATCCGAGGAGGGATTCTGGGTCCCCGCGACCTGCTCGGTCGCGCTCCGGAAACCTCCGTAGGAATCGATCCAGGCGATCGGGTGATCCTTCAGGAACGCGGGAGTCAGGGCCTCCGCCAGAGGCTGGCCGTCCATGTCGCGCGCCACCGGCAGGCCGTAGAGCGCCAGGACGGTGGGCGTGATATCGAGCACGGAGGCGGCGCTCAGCTCGATCCCCGGGTTGACCTCGGGCCCGGCCATGACGAGGATCCCCAGAGGCGTGTGCCAGCCCGCGGCGTCACCCTTGCCGATCCGCGCGTCGCTGTTGGGCGGCCGGTCGGTGTCCGACTTGAAGCCATGGTCGGAGCACAGGACGATGGCGGCGTCCTTGCCCGCCGCATCGAGGATCTCGCCGATGTAGCGGTCCTGACGCTCGTAGTAGCGATCCACGATCGTACCGAACAGTTCCATGTCGGTCGGGCTGGTTCCGGCCAGCAGCGGCGGCCGGTACTTCATGAAGAGATGGGAGACCTCGTCTGGCCCCTCGTAATAGACCATTTTCAGCCGCGGCCCCGGCTCGCGAAACTGACGCAGTGCGATCGCGTGATAGGTCTGGCCGGCGGCGATGATGGTCCTGAATCCGTTGATCAACTCGCGCTGCTCTGCCGTCAAGGATGGCGGCACCTTCCCGCCGGGCAGGAACCATCCGACCTCCTCGTCGCTCACGTCTCCGGGGACCCGGATGAGGGGACGGACGTCGTCGATCAGGTTCGCCGGCCACGTCTTGCCCTTGTTGCGGGCGGGATCGGCGCTCTTCCAGTCCTCCTTGATCCTGTCCTCGAAGAGCTGGTACGCGACGCGGTCGGTGACGATGCTGCCGCGCACGGTTTCCGCCGGCCAGGTGGCCCACCACGCCACGACGTCGACGTCGACCCCCTGACGGCTCATGAGGCTCCACACTGCCGGGACCTGTCTCATGACGCTCGTGACCGGCACCAGCGCCCCCGTGTCGCGCGCCGTGATGACGAAATCCACGATGCCGTGGCGCGACGGCTTGACCCCCGTGGCGATGCTGGTCCAGATGACCGGAGAGAGTATCGGCCGGATCGTCCTGAGATTGGCCCGAGCCCCGCGCGCGACCAGGCGCGCGAGGTTTGGCATCCTGCCCTTCCGCATGAGCGGCTCGATGACGCGCCAATTGAAGGAATCGACTCCTATGACGACGACCTCACGCTCGATCGGCCCGCCCGCCGGTCTCGCGATGTCACCGGATGCCTCCCCCAGCCCGGCGACCTGGACGAGCCTCAGGCCCTCGATCCGGATGCCCGAACCGGAGATCTTCCGGTCGATGGCCGCCCGCAGGCCCTTGGTCAGCTCGGGGTCGCGGTTGCGCACGACGTCGTAGGAGACGCTGGCCAGCCGCGCTGCCGTCTGCTCGCGCACCACGCCGGCGAGCCACCCGGTCTCGTAGGATGGCCCCTGCGCGCGATGAAGGTCGAGGACCCCCTCGGGCTGGATCACGTAGGTCAGCTCCGCCTCCACCTCGACCTTGGCCCCCTCGCGGCTGCTGGCCGCCCGCTCGCCGGCCAGCTCCGTCTTGAGCTTTCTGGAGGCGGCCGGATACTCCGAGATTCGGCCGAAGAGACGCGGGACGAAGCGCCAGCCGGGATCGACGAGATGGGGCGCGGAGCCAATCAATGGCGCGTCGACGACGAGGAAGCCGCCGGCCCCCTGCACGCGTCGCACGGAGGCGACCGTCCACGCCGCGAGGAGGAGCGCGGCCAGCGTCAGGATGATGTTGCGGGGGCGTGACAGGAGGCGCATTGCGAGCATACTCTAGCATGAGATTTTCGCGGGAGCATCCCGACGGAGGCGTCATGAGCGGCATGGTCAAAGGGAAAGTGGCGGTCCTGGTGGAGAACGACTACCAGGACATGGAGGTCTGGGTCCCGTTCTACCGGCTCAGGGAGGAAGGATACGCGACCGTGGTCATCGGTCCACGCGCGACCAGGTACGCGTCCAAGCACGGCTACCCGATCGAGGCCGAGGCGGCGGCGTCCGAGGTCCGGGCCGACGACCTGCTCGGGGTTGTGATCCCGGGCGGATGGGCCCCGGACCGTCTGCGTCAGGACGCCGGGGTGCTGAGGCTCGTGAAGGAGCTGTGCGACAAGCGCCGCGTGGTCGCCTCGATCTGCCACGGCGGGTGGGTGCTCGCCTCGGCGGGCGTGGCGCGCGGGAGACGTCTGACCTCCTACAAGGCGATCCGCGACGACATGGTGCATGCGGGGGCGGAGTTCGTGGATCAGGAGGTCGTGCGCGACGGCAACCTCATCACCTCCCGCACGCCGGACGACCTGCCCGCGTTCTGCCGGGAGATCGTGAAGGCGCTCAGGGAGGCGTGATCTCCTCCAGGGCGAGGCGCAGCGCGCGGGCGCTGGCGAAGCGGCGGGCGGGATCCTTCTCGAGGCACCGGAGGATCAGGCCGGCGAGGAGGGCCGGCACCTCGGGCCGCAAGCCCCTCGGGTCGGGCGGAGGAGAGCTGCGGTGCATCTGAAGCACCTCGGGTATCGTGGCCGAGACGAAGGGGCGCCGGCCCGCCACCATCTCGTAAAGGACCACGCCGAGCGCGTAAATGTCTGAACGCTCGTCCACGGGTCTCAGGTCGGCCTGCTCGGGCGAGGCGTAGTCGGGGGTGCCGAGGAAGACCCCCGCGTGCGTCATGCCCGGGGCGCTCATGAGCCGGGCCAGCCCGAAATCGGTGAGGTAGGGCTCTCCCTGCCGATCGATCAGGACGTTCTGCGGCTTGACGTCGCGGTGGATCACGTGCTGCGTATGGGCGGCCTCCAGCGCGCCGGCCAGCTTGCGCGCGATCGCGATCGCCCGGCTGAGCGGAAGAGGCCCTCCCTGCTGCATCAGCCGAGCCAGCGTCATCCCCTCGATGAGCTTCATCGCGAGGTACTTGCGCCCTTCGCAATCGCCCAGATGGTAGATCCGAGCCACGTTGGGATGCCCGATGTCGCGCGACAGGAGGATCTCACGGCGGAACCGCTCGAGCCCGTCGGCATGCGCGCAGTACTCGGGCTTGAGGATCTTGATCGCCAGCATCTCCCCCACCTCGCCGTCGAGGGCCTTGTAGACCACTCCCGTGGCGCCCGCCCCGATCTCCTCCAGCAGGCTGTAGCGTCCGTCGAAGGTCACAGGCTGCTGCGTCGCCATCTCCTCGATACGCAGACCGGCCCGCGGGACGGGCGGCCTTGGAGGGTCCGGGCGCGGCTGCTCGCGAAACCACCGGCGGAAGAAGTCGTTCACCAGGTGGAACCGCATCTCCTTGTCGCGCCGGATGTATCCGAGGCGCTCGAGGTGGTTCAACGTGCTTCCCAGCTCGCCCGGGTCGACGGCCAGCCCGTGCAGGATCGAGTCGCTGCTGGCCGCGGAGCCCTCCGAGATGATCCTCAGGACGTCGCGCTCCACCTGCGAGAGCATCTCGTAGTCCACCGCGAAGAAGTACCTCACCATCTGGTCGGAGGCCACCTGCTCGATGGCCTCCTTGAGGTCCTTCAGCTCCTGGTACTTCTTGCCCACGAGCTGCATCAGGTAAGGGTGGTTGTCGCACCGGGCGCGGATCTCCTCGACCGACGTTTCGTCGATCGCGGGTCTGAGGTCCTCGGGCAGATGCTCCTGGCGGATCAGCGCCCGGGCCTCCCCGTCGGCGAGCCCATGAATGTGAAGCGGGGGGGTGAAGCCGTGAAGGAAGGGAGAGGTGTCTCCGCGCTGCCCCGAGAGCGCCCAGAGGCGGATCGTGGAGGTCAGGACCGTGCGGATGTCCTCTCGCGACTGCATCTCGCGCCGGAGCTTGCGCAGCAGAGCGGGGTCTTTCTGGTGCAGCTTGATCAGCTCCTCCACCTCGTCGCACAGCAGCAGGAGCCTCAGGCGGCTGCCGCGCAGCTTGCGGCGCAGCCGTCCGAGCGATTCGAACAGATCGCCACCCTCCAACTCGGCCGTGCCGATCCCGATCCGTTCGAGCCCCTCCTCCGCATCGAGCAGTGCATCGCCGAACCCGCGGTGCAGCTCGCCGAGATCCTCCGCCCCCTGGAAGTCCCAGAAGAGGGGGAACCAGCCCCGTTCGGGGGCCGCCGAGGCCAGGTGCTCGATCTGCTTGAGCAGCGAGGTCTTGCCGATCCGGCGCGTGCCGAGCACCCACATGCTGTTGCGGTGCCCATCGAGGATCTCCTCGATGAGCGCGGCGCGGCCGTAGAACTTCTCGCGCCGGACCCACTGCCCGATGACGTAGGGGCTCGTCGTCACCGGCTCTACCCTTCCGCCGGACGACCGATGGCGTCGACGTCCGCCACGGTGATCCTGCGGCGACCCTCGACGTACATCCGGTTCACAAGGGACACGCACAGCTTCTGAATCAGGTACGGCTTGCAGTCCGTGTGCTCGATGATCCGGTCCACGACCCCCTCGTTCAGCTTGAAGACCCCGCGTATGGGACGCTGGATCAGATCGGCCGCGTCCTCGCGGGTGAACGCCTTGACCTCGATCTCCTCGAAGAAGTTGTACCAGGGACTCCCCTCGCTGGCCCAGTGCTTGCTGATCCCCACGCCCGACACCACCGCGACCAGATCCTCGGCGAAGCTCTTCATGAAGAGGCTGCGCAGCCGCTGGTTGATGCGCGGGTCATAGTTGTTCAGCTCGTCCACCTCGTCGATGAGCAGGATCAGCTTCACCCTCTTCGCGCTGCGCTTCTTGAGGATCTTGAGCACGAGGTGCACGTCGCGCACGAACGTCTGGTAGGTGTACTCGGCCCCTTCCGGCATCCCCTGCCCGGGACGCGCGCCGTCCAGCATCGGCGACAGCTCGTCGAAGATGTCCTGAGCCAGCCGGGCGAAGAAGCGGTCCTCGGGAGTCCCCTCCAGGTCGATGTAGACGGGGTGGAATTCGTAGACCGGGTCCTGAATGTTCTGGAGGCGCTTCCTGAGGTGATGCTGGAGGCTTGTCTTGCCGATCCGGCGCTCCCCGAACAGGAGGATGCTGTTGTTGTGGACGCTTTCGAGGATCCTCGACAGCAGCGCGTCGCGGCCCAGAAACAGGTCGTTGTCGAGCACCGGCGCGCCGGCGACGTACGGATTGAATCGGCGTCTCCTCAGAAGGTTCCTGCGCCGGGTTCGGTACATCTGCACGCCCCCGAGCGCGGCGGCCGCGAGCAGCCCGAGCGCCGGATAGAACCAGGGGGAGCGGCTCAGCGGGCGCACGTATCTCACGTGGAACGACGCCTCGGAGGCGAGCCCCCGCGGATCGACCGCCGTCACCTTGAAGCGCGTCACTCCTTCCGGAACCGTGGAGGGCTGATCAAATCGAAACCGATAGAGGTTCCCTGCCTGCTCGCCAGCCAGCCCGGCCTTCGAGGCCACGACCACCTCTACGGGGACGGCGCCCCCCTCGGGTTCATCGCGGGTCCGCGTGAAGGAGAGGTCGATCCGCGGTTGATCCGAAACCACGATCCCCTTCAGGGAGAAATCGGGCGAGGAGATCTCCTGCTCGACTCCCGACCCCGGATCGCCGGTGCCGCCGGCCGTGCCCAGGAAAATGATTGTGGGGGGGAGCTTCGGCGCCGCCGGGGGCCTCGTCTGCACCCCGACGGCCAGATTGCGCGCCGAGAAGGCCCGCCACAACAGGTTCCGGGCCGTCGCGTTGCCGGGATCCAGCGTCAGCGCCCTGCTGATGGCGGCGATCGCCTCCTGGTACATCCCGTTGTTGAGATGGTCCACCCCCTCGTTCACCAGCCGCGACGCCTCCTGCGCCAGAGCCTTGGTGTTCTGGTCCTGGACCTGCGCCTGGACGATCCTGAATTGCATCTGCATCGCCTGCGAGTTTCTCGCGTCGAGAGCCAGGACCGACTGGAGCTTCTCGATCGCCTCGGCCAGGCGGCCGCTCGAATCCAGCCTGGCCGCCTCGGCCAGGGAGTCCTTGATGAGGGCGCGACGCCCATCCTCGTCGAGTTTCCCGGTGAGCTCCTCCTGCAGCGCCTGCTGGGAGTGCTCCAGCAGATCTCTCGCCTGCATGCTCGGCTTCAGCATGAGCGCCTGCCTGAGCAGCGCAGAAGCCCTGGCGTACTCACGCTCGCCGATCAGTCTGCGCCCCTCGCCCATCATCCTGCGGATGCTGTTCTCGAGGATCCACTCCTTCTTCTGCGCCTCGAGAAGCTGTCTGAGCCGGCGCATCCTGGAAAGCACCTCGCTGTCCTGGCGGGCGACGGCGAGGCCGCGTTCGAGGGCCTCGAGCGCCTTGTCAATCTGCCCTTTGCGCTCCAGCTCCTGCGCCTGCTGCAGGCTGTCGGTCACGATTGCGGCCAGCGCGTCCTGCGCGAGGCCCCGGAAGGTCTGGAGGTTCTGATGGTCTGTGGGGGACTTCTGGATCGCCGCGGCCCTTTCCTCCGATTCGAAGGCCCTCAGGGCGGCGTCGTACTGGCCCACGTTGAAGTAAGCGATCCCAAGCTTCAGGTAAGGCAGGTAGTTGATGGAATCGATCCCATTGGCCCTCAGACCGACGCCCGGATCGCCTCGCAGCTCGATCGCCTGGGTCAGCTCCTCGATCGCCTGCGCCCAGTACTGATCGTTGAGGGCCGACTCTCCCTTCTGGTAGTGCGCGTACCACTGGTCGGCGGGCGCGGCGGCCGGCGCGGAAAGGAGCGCGGCCGAATGCAGAGCGGCGGCAAGGGTTGCCCGGCGGAGCAGGGCCCCCGTGGCCAGATGGGGGATTCGCTTCATGACCACCGATCCTACACGAACAGGGGCTCGCGGGACCGCCCTTTTCAGGGTCCGATGGTGAGGACCCCCGCCCCGCGGATCGCGTCCTGCTTGAGCGCGATAAGGGCCTCGTTGGCCTCCTCGATGGGGAAGCTCTGCACGTGCGTGCGCACCGGGATGCGGGCCGCCTCCTCGAGAAATCGGCGGCCGTCCTCGCGCGTGTTGTTGGCGACGCTTCGGATGTGCCGCTCCCCGTACATGAGCGAGTAGTCGAAGGAGGGGATCGAGCTCATGTGAATTCCCCCCAGCACGAGAGCGCCTCCGCGGTCGAGCGCTCGGAGGGCCAGGGGGACCAGCTCGCCGGCCGGAGCGAAGATGACGGCCGCGTCGAGAGGGACGGGAGGTGGGTCGGCGGCGCCACCGACCCAGACGGCCCCCAGCTCGGCGGCAAGCTTCTGGTGCCTCTCGCGGTCGCGCGTGCAGACGTAGACCTCCGCGCCGCGCGCGCGGGCCACCTGGATCGCGACGTGCCCCGCCGCGCCGAAGCCGTAGATGCCGAGACGCGCGCCCGGCCAGGCGTCCCGCTCCTCGAGGCCCGTCAGGCGCAACGCGCGGTACCCGATGATCCCGGCGCAGAGGAGCGGCGCGGCCTGCAGGTCGTCGAATCCCACCGGGATCCTGTACACGAAGGAGGCGGAGGCCACGGCGTACCGTGCGAAGCCGCCATCCACCGTCCATCCGGTGAACTCGGAGCGCTCGCACAGGTTCTCGCGCCGTGAGAGGCAGAAACGGCAGGCGCCGCACGTGCCGTGGAGCCACGCGATCCCCACGCGGTCGCCCGGGGCGAGCTCGCTCACCCCCTCGCCGAGGGCCTCCACCTCGCCGACCGCCTGATGGCCCGGGATGACGCCGGGGCGGCGCACCGGCAGATCCCCTTCCACGACGTGAAGGTCGGTCCGGCAGATGCCGCACGCCTTGACCATGACGAGGACCTCGCCGGGCCCCGGGGCCGGTGCCGGCACCTCCTTCAGCTCGAGCGGGTGGCTCGCGATCGGGCCGATGCGTGCGACGACGCAGGCTCTCATGGCGCACACAGGATAGCGCGGCGGAGTATCCTGCGCGCCATGTCGTCCCGCTCGCTCTGGGCGATCCTCGCCCTCGCCGTCGCGCTCCTGTCGTTCCGCCTGGGGGGCGTCGCGCTTCTGGATCCGGACGAGGGGCGCTACGCGGCGGCGGCCCCCGAGATGGTCTCATCGGGCGACCCGATCGTGCCGCGCTTCAACGGGGAGCCCCGCCTCAACAAGCCGCCGCTCATCTACTGGGCCCAGGCGGCGTCCTACCTCGTGCTCGGCGAAAGCGAGTGGGCCGCGCGTCTGCCCTCCCTTCTCTCAGCGGTGGCGCTCGCCGGGCTCATCGCCTGGTGGGCGAGCCGCCGGATCGGCGCGCAGGCCTCGGTCCTGGCGGTCGCTTCACTCGCCACGATCCCTCTGTTCTTCGCCTGCGCGCGGCTGGCCATCACCGACATGATGCTGGCGCTCTGGATCGGGGCGACGCTCCTGATCTGGCACGAGGCGGTGACCGCGAAGGAGCCGGGGGCCCGACGCCGTCTCTCGATGGCCGCGTCGCTGGCGTGCGGGCTGGCCGCCCTCACGAAGGGGCCCGTCGGCGCGCTCCTGCCGGCGGCCGTCATCATCGCCACGGCCACGGTGGCGCGCCGCTCCCGCCTCGTGACCGCACGGGGCGCCGCCATGGCCCTTGCGGGGAGCCTCCTCGTCGCCGGCCCATGGCTCGCGGGGCTCTCGGGTCGGATCGGATGGGAGGGGACCCTCGATCTCATCGGTCGCGAGGGGATCGAGCGGGCCGTCCGGGGGCTCGATCACCCCAGACCGTTTCATTACTTTCTGGTTTCGTTCTGGCCGACCTTTTTTCCGTGGTCGCTCGCCGCGCCCCTCGCCTTCGTCGCCGCCTGGCGCTCCCGGCGCGAGGCGGACCTCGTGGGCCTCTTCCTGGCCTGCTGGCTCGCCTGCGTGATCCTGTTCTTCACCATGATGGCGGACAAGAACGACGCCTACCTGCTCCCCGCCGCCCCCGCTCTCGCGCTCATGGTGGCGCGCCACGTGCCGCGCCGCATCGTTCTCTGGACGGCCGGCGCGATGGCGATCCTGCTGGTGGCGGCCCTGCTGTCGGCCACCGGCCCTCTCTCGCGCGCCCGCAGCACGAAGGACCTCGTTCTCGCGGGCCGTCTCGATCCGGCGGGGGGGCGCGGCGACTTCACGCTCCTGTCGTACCGGCTCTACAAGCCGAGCCTGGTCTACTACGCGGGACGCCGTGCCGTGTGGGTGACGAGCGGCGAGGAGCTGCGCGGCCTGCTGGCCGGCACGCCGGAGGGGGAGGCCGTCGCGATCGTGATGACGCGGCCTCGCCTCGATCGGATGAGGCCCGGCCGTCTCGATGGGTTCGTGGTGGTCGCCGAACGGGGCGGCTGCGTGGTCCTCTTCAGGGAGTCCCGCCCAGCGATTCGATCTGCCGCCGCGCCGCCGCCATGTTCTTGTTGTGCTTGAGGGCCTGGCGGAACGACTCGATCGCCTCGGGCTTGCGCCCCACCGCCAGGAGCGCGTTGCCCCGGTTGTACCAGGCGCGCCAGTTGGTGCGGTAGTCCACGAGCGATCGGTCGTACTCCTTGATCGCATCCTCGTACCGCTTCTTCTCGAAGTACTGGTTGCCCGAGTTGTAATGGGTGTTGGCTTCCTGGATCCGACTGCTCGCGTCGACCTGGGGATGAAAGACGGCGAAGATCGTGGCGGCGATGCCCGCGTAGATCCAGGCCTCGGTCCTGGCCGCGCCGATCCTGGACCTGTATCCGTTCCACATCCTCTCGACCGCGGAGGCCGCGAACAGGATCAAGTAGGGGGCCGAGGGCATCCGGTAGCGCGAGGAGACGTAGAACATCATCACGACGAGGAGGTTCGAGACCACGAACAGGAGGAGCAGCAGCGACGGGGCGCGGAAACCTTCCCTGCGCTGCATCGCGATGCCGGCCAGTCCCAGCGCCGTGAAGGCGGCGAACGGCAGACAGGTCAGCCACAGGCTCTTCACCGACTCGCGCTCCACGTAGATGATGTACTCGGTGCTGTACTCGTACGATCCCAGGAACCGCACCAGCTTCCAGAACTCCAGCGCCACGAACCTGGTCGGGTTGGCCACGATCCACGAGAGTCCCCTTCCCATCCAGTATCGCGTCACCTCCGAGCGCTTCATCGGAAGCCCGGTCGCCTTCTCGGCGAGCGCCTTCTCTTCCTCGGCCTGCGAGGCCGGACTCCCGGAGAATCCCTCGTGCTGGAGGAAGACGTAGAGGCCGACCGCCTTTTCGTTGTTGGACTGATGGAAGGTGATGCCCGCCTGTGACGAGATGAGGTTCGAGAGGCTCCAGTCATCGGACACCACCCAGTTGCGCATCGTCACGGGGGACACCGCGATGACCACGAAGCAGGCGAAGGCGCAGATCGCGAACCAGGGTTGCCGGCCGGCCAGCAAATACTGATCGATGGCCGCGGCCGGCTTGCGCGCGGCGCCCCTGCGCGTCACCCGATGGATCCACCACGCGGCGAACGGCACGAAGACCAGCGTCTCGGGCCTCGCCAGGGCCGTCAGCCCCAGCATCGCGCCACAGGCCCCCCACAGCGTCAACGTCTGGGCCTCGCCCGCCCACAAGAGCATCCGCATCAGACAGAGCCCCAGCGTCAGGGCGAGTGTCGTGCTCATGAGCTTGGATTCCATGAACATGAACGAGCCGTACAGAGTCGCCATGGCGGCGGCGATCAGAGGGGCCCTGCCGGCGAACACCTTCCGGCCGATGGCGTAGATGAGATAGATGTTGGCCAGACCCAGGCAGGACTGGATGACGTAGACGACGGAATAGCCGTGGCCGAACATCCTGTAGAGGACCGCGAGGAAGTAAGGGTAGAGGGGCGGCAGCGTGAAGACCTCGGTGCCCGAAAGCCAATCGCCGGCGGCGATCCGGACGGCCCAGTTGTCGTAGAGCTCCGCGTCCAGGAGCATCTTGTCCCAGAAGACGGAGTGGGCGCGATAGTCGAAGAGGTAGATGACGCGCAGCGCCGCCGCCGCGGCCAGCACGATCCAGATGGCCCGGCTCCGGCCGACCCGCCCCTTCTGCTCCATTCAGTCCCCCGCCACGGATTTGGGCGTCCAGCCCTCCGGCCTCGGCACGTCGTACACGAAGATCGATCCGCCGATCCGCGCCGCGGGCGTGAGGTCCCAGAGGAAGCGGTAACGCTCCTTGTCGTCGGCGTAGACCCCCCTGAGGTTCGTTGCCGACACCGCGATCCAGCCCCCCGTGAAGTCGGGCGTGCTCGTGACGCCGTAGTATCTCTTGCACGCGCGCCCGAAGTAGTCCACGTAGATCCTTTCGATCCGGTGGTCCTTGATGTAGCGGCCCAGCCCCTTGAGATCCTGACCCCAGTCGAGGTTCGAGTCGAGCAGGACCTCGGCGCCGTGCGAGGGTCCTCCCACCGTCAGGTTGAAAAAGGTCAGGTAGTCGGGATACATCCATGCCGCGACGAGGAGCTGCCAGGCCGTGAGGGCGATGATCGCGCGTCTCGCCCGGATCCGGCTCCAGAGGGCGCGCGCGGCGAGCGCGGCCATCAGACAGAGGAAGGGATAAAGGGGCAGGATGTAGCGCAACCCGATGTTCTTGAGGTTGCCCGACAACGTGAACGCCGCCAGGTAGACGAGGATCGGCGCCACGGGAAGCAGGGCGTCGGCCGGCCGGATGGCCGCGGCCCCGGCCGCGCCCTGGCGCGGTGAGCCGGCGGCCCGGGGACAGAGAAGGAGCCCGGCCAGTGCCATCGCCAGGAGCGGCAGCGGGGTCTTGACGGCCAGCGCGGCCAGATAGTAGTGACGCCACCCGGTGCGCGAGTGCTCTCCGAAGAGATAGGCCCACCAGAGTTGCCCGCCCGCCTCCGCGTGGTCGTAGCCGCGCACGTACTCCACCGGCAGCGGTAGGGGGAGGCCTCCGAATGGCCCTGCTGCCCTCGCGCGAAACGTCTCGCTCTCCGGCGGGAAGGAGCGCAGCGAGGAGAAGCTCCCCGAGAACCCATACCCGAGGTTCAGCACGAAGAGCCCCACCAGCCCGATGACGGCGGGCGCGCGGGCCAGATCGCCCCGGCGTTTCGTCCCTTCCATCCATGCGTGAATCGCTCCGGTCAGGATCAGGATGGGCGCCAGCAGGATCGCCGTGAACTTGGTCAGGAGCGCCAGCCCGAAGAGCAGGCCCGTCCCATAGAGCCAGGCACTCGCACGCGTGCGCAGCCACGTGACGAAGGCCGCGAAGGTGAAGAACGTGAGCGCCGTGATCCCCAGATCGGTCGTCACGAGCCCGGAGTGGGCCAGGATGTTCGGCTCCGACACCAGCAGGGCCAGAGCCACGAGCGCCGCTGCCGGCCCGAACGCGGCGGCCGCGTAGCGGTACAGGGCCCAGGCAAGGAGGGTCGCCAGCAGAGCCACCGGCAGGCGCGTCCTTGCCAGCATCCTGTCGCCGTCGTTGGCGTGATAAACGAAATCGTGGGAGACGTTCCACTCGTCGACCTCGCGCCTCATCGCGGCCTTCGGCGGGGCCGCACCCGAGAGCGCCACGGGGATGGCGGCCAGCGCCTTCATCAGGGGAGGATGCTCGTGGTTGGTCGCGAAGTCTCCGGCCGTGAGGATCCGCCAGCCGGAGAAGATGTGCACCGACTCGTCGTAGGTGGCCGATTTGGTGGAGACGGCGATCGTGACCGTCAGAAAGAAGAGGACCAGCAGGGCGCCGGCCGCGATCCGGCTCGCCGGACCTTCTTTGCTCATGATGCCAGGCGCGCCGAGACGATCCCGAAGGCCTCCTCGAGGGCGGACAGCGCCGTCTCGGCCACGAGCCCGCCGCCCTGCGCCAACGCCGGCCCGCCGCCCCCCTTGCCGCCCCGGGACCTGCAGACATGCGCGAGGATGTCGCCCATCTTCAGATCGGCGGGGGTCCCCTTGTCGGAGCGCGCGAAGACGAGGCTCGCCCGGCCCGTGGCCATCTCCACCGCGGCCAGAAGCGCGACCCGGCCGGCGGTCAGGGTGTATTTCTGCGCCAGCAGCAGCACGTCATCGATGGGTCGCTCGGGAAAGACCTCGACGATCACCCGGCAGGTGCCGGCCAGCCGCGCCGACGCGTCACGCGCCACCGCCTCGGCCCCCACCAGCGCCTCGTTGAGGAGCTTTGTGGCGCGGCGGGCCTCCGCAAGCTGATCCTGGAGTCGGCCAATCGCGCCGGGCAGCTCTTCGGGCTGAGCCGACAGCCGGCCCACGCAGGCATCCACCACCGCGCCCATCCCGGCCAGGGCCGAAACGACCCGCGCGCCGCACAGGAAGCTCACGCGCGTGCCCCCTTTGAAGCGTTCCCAGGAGCGGATGGCGACCGCGCCGACCTCGCCGCTTCGCGCCACGTGCGTCCCGCCGCACGGCGTCTCGTCGAAGGGACCGACCTTCACGATCCGGATGGCGTCCCCCGGCTTGAGCGCCAGCTCCCGCGCCAGGTTCATGTTGGCGGCAATGCCCGGCGCGCGATCCGCGAGAACCTGATCGACCGCCACGGCGTGATCGGCAAAGATGTTCTCGTTGGCCAGCGCCTCGGCCCGCCGGATCAACCCCTCATCCGGATCTGCGAGATCGAGATCGATCGTGCACGACTGCTCGCCGAGATGAAACGACCTGGTGGCCGCCCCGGCGATCCGCACGAAGGCGCGAGAGAGGATGTGCTGCCCCGTGTGCTGCTGCATGTGATCGAATCGCCGCCGCCAGTCGATCTCGCCGGCGATCTCCCCCGAGAGAGGTTCGGAGCCGCGGGTCATATGCAGGATCCGCCCGTCTCCCCCTTCGCGCACCTCCACGACGGGAACTCCCGCCAGCGTCCCCGTGTCGTGAGGCTGCCCCCCGCCCGTGGGATAGAAGGCGGTCCGATCCAGCTCGATCGCGACGAAATCCGCCCCCGCGGGCTCGCAGGCCGTTACGCGCGCCGTGAACTCTCTCAGGTACGAATCGTCCCGGTAGAGGCGCAGGCAGGGTGCGGAAGACATGAGTCCTTATAACACGCCCGCGGGTTCGTTTTCACCTGCCCTACGGGCATGCCGCCGGCATCGGCCGGGGAGCGCCCGCGCTGTGGGCGCCGTTCGTTCCCTCACCGAAGCAATTCCGCCCGGTGGCGAGGTAGTAATAGGAGGCGCCCGCTGGGGGCAGGTCGGAATCGTAACAGCCCGGGTCCAGGAGCGCAGCCAGCAGGCAGGCATAGGAGTGGGCCCCCGGCCATCCCGAGGAATACTCGCCCCGGTAAATGTTGTAGGAGACCGTCTGCCTGCAGAGCGGCGAAACGCGCCGCGTCTCGCGCGGCCGCGTGGAGGGCGAGGCGCGTGGATCCGGAGCGCGCCGAATGTGACCACTCTGTTGGACGGGACCGGACGATCTGACGCCCTGCGGGGACACGAACTCAGGATCCTCGCGCTCGCCTCGTTATCCAACAACCCTATGTATTACAGATACTTAAGCTCACACCACGCGGGCCGGTCCACGTGGCACGGGCCGTGCTAAATGGGAGATCGGAAACTGATTCACGACGAAGGAAGGAGGGCAGAACGATGCTGAGCATGCTGAAGAGACCGGCGGTCGCGGCGGCGATCTTCACACTGTCGCCCTTGGCCCTGCTCCTGTCGGGAGGCGCTTCGGACGCACAGGCCCACACCTACGTCAGCGGCGAGATCGTCATCGGCGGAGGACCCGCGGCGGTGGTCGGATACTCCTACGGCAACCCCTACCTGTACGGGCACGTGCACTACTCGCCCGCATACTGCTCCCGCGGGCCGATCTACTACTACCCTCGCCAGGGGGTCTACGCCCACTACTATCCGAGATATCAGTACTACCCGTACGCAAGACCGGTCATCCACCGCGTGGCTCGCCCTCGCATTCCGCTGCCGCCCCACGTGCAGTTCCTGCGGAATCGTCTGCGGACTCACGCTCAACACCTGAGAGGTCACTGGGGCCATGATGACTGACTAGAGATCGACAAGATTGGGAGGCGCCGCATCTCTCCTCCCTGAAGGTCCCCCCCAACGATCGGAAGGGAACCCCCAACCCGCGGCGCCTCCCAGTGAATCTCCCCCCCCAAGCGCGCGAGAGCCTGGACACCTCTCAGCAGCGCTTATTAAACGGGGCTCGGTTGCGTGACATGGCCGGGCCCCGTTTTTTTGTTCCGGCGTGCGCTCGGCGTGACGTGATAGAGTGAGTCGGTCCCGTGAGGAGAGCGCAGATGTCCCGTCAGACCCCGGCAGCCCTTCTCCTGATCGCCTTGGCCGCGCTCCTCGCCGGCCGGCTCGCCGGCGGGCCGGAGGTCGCCTGCGCCATGTGCAGCAAGGAATGCCGCTGCGGCTCGGGACCGGCGAAGGACCACTGCTTCCTGAAACGACCCTGCCACAGCGAGGCTCCGGCGGAGTCATCGACCTCCCCGGCGGTCGGAAAGGCCGCATTGCTTCCGGCGCCGGTCGGACCCTCGCCGCATCCCCGGCGCCTGCGTCTCGCGATGGAGGGCGCGCAAACCCCCCTGGACCTTCCCACCGCCCCGCCAGATCCTCCCCCGCGCGCATCCTGCTGATCCGACGCCTCCGTCGATCAGACCACCATGAAGCTCGTCTTTCCCGCGGCCGGGGATGCGTCCATCCGGTCCGCTTCTGGAAGGAGATCCTTTCATGCACCATCATCAATCTCGTTTCCGGGGAATCCTCGGAGGGGCTGCCCTCGTGATCTCCTGCGGCGTTCTCGCCGTCTCGCCGGCCGGCGCCACCTGTGGATCGGCCAACTGTTTCCTTGTGACCGGGACGCAGGAGGGCGTGGGCTCGAAGGGTGAGATCACCCTGAATCTGTCGTTCCGCTACGTCGTCCAGGACAGAAAGCTCGAGGGCACACACGGCGTGAGGGAGGTCCTGACTCCCAAGGTCGACTTCGAGAACGGAGAGCTGGAGCCCGATCATCACCGGGAGATCAGGACCCAGAACAGCCTTGTCCAGCTCGACCTGGCCTGGGGGGTCACCGGCCGCCTGAGCCTCGCGGCGTCGCTCCCGCTGCTGAACGAGCGTGACCATGAGCACTACGACGACGTCGGCACTCCCAACGAGTCCTTCACGCGACAGGACGGCTCCTCGGGGTTCGGCGACGCGCGGCTGGGGGGGCGCTACGCGTTTCTCGTCAGGACAAAGGACCTCCTGGTGGGCGGGCTGACCCTCAAGCTGCCCACGGGCCAGTACAGGCTGCGAGACAGCGAGGGGGAGATCAACGAGCCGACCATCCAGCCCGGCTCCGGCTCCACCGACCTCATCGCGAGCGCCTACTACGCGCACCAGTGGATCCCGGTTCGATTCGAGTACTTCGTCTCCGGGTCACACAAGTGGAACTCGGAGAACGACCTCGACTACCGGTTCGGGGCCGAGAGCCTCGCCAACGCGGGGATCAGCTATCGTGTGAGGGACAGGTGGAGCTGGTCGGTGCAGCTCAACGGACGAAGGACGGCGGCCGACCGGTACCTTGGCGACAAGGTTCCCTCGACCGGGGCGACCTTCGTGAACCTCACACCAGGGGTGCGTTGTTACATGTCCACCTCGAGCTCGTTCTATTTTTTCCTGCAGGCTCCGGTATACCAGGACGTCAGGGACGCCCAGCTCGCGCCGCGGACGGGCCTGCTGACCGGGCTCTCGAAGACTTTCTAGGAGGATGCTCGTGAGGCGCCTTGCTGCCGTCGTGACGTTGCTGTCTGGATTGGCCCTCTGTGCCGCCCCCGCCTCCTCGGGCGAGTTGGCCGCCGGCAGCCGGGCGCCCCTCTTCGCCCTGAGCGATCTCGCGGGAAAGCAGGTCCTGCTTTCGGACTACAAGGGTCGCGTGGTGCTCCTGCACTTCTGGGCCACCTGGTGCGCCGTCTGCCGGCAGGAGATGCCGATCCTGGAGGAGGTGTCGCGCGCCCACGCGGACGACGTAGCGGTGCTCGCGGTCAACCTTGGCGAGAGGCCCAGGAAGGTGCGCGCCTACGTTGAAGGATCCGGGCTGACCTTTCCCGTGCTCATGGACTCGCGCGGGAAGGTCGCGGAGGAGTACGGCGTCCTCTCGCTTCCCGTGACGCTCATCGTGGGGCGGGATGGGCGCGTGGCGGATCGGATCCTGATGGGGGACCTGAACCGGCTGGACCTCGCGGAGAGGCTGCGGCACCTCGCCGGACCTTGACCGGATTTTTCTTGAGGTGCGGTCCTCCCTCGCCTATGATGGCGGCCACATGAGCCTCCTCGCGCGAGCCTTTCGCACGAAGTCCCTCGACCAGATCCTGCGTGACTCCGAGGCGCCGGGCCAGAGCCTCAAGCGCACCCTCGGCCCCGTCCAGCTCACCGCGCTGGGGATCGGGGCCGTGATCGGCGCGGGGATCTTCGCCACGGTGGGCACCGCCGCGGCGGGCAACGCGGATCGGCCCGGAGCCGGGCCCGCCATCATCCTCTCGTTCATCATCACGGCGATCGCGTGCGCGTTCTGCGCGCTCTGCTACGCGGAGCTGGCATCGCTGATCCCCATCTCGGGGAGCGCCTACACGTACGCCTACGCGACCCTGGGGGAGATGCTCGCCTGGATCATCGGGTGGGACCTCATCATCGAGTACGCCATCGGCAACGTGGCGGTGGCCATCTCGTGGGCCGGGTACTTCAACGAGCTGATGCGTGGAATCTCATTCGGCGGAATGAGCTTCGAGATCCCGATGTGGCTTCGAAGCGACGTGCACACGGCCCTGGCGTGCAGCGATCTTCTGGCTGGGGTGATCGGGGCGGACATGCAGGCCCGCGCCGAGACGTGCCGGGCGCTGCTGGCGTCGGCGCCCCACCTGGGGGCCATCCCCATCGTGATGAACCTGCCGGCCGTGGCGATCGTGGCGCTCCTGACCGTGATCCTCGTGATCGGCATCCGCGAGTCAGCCTATTTCAACTCGGCCATGGTGGCCCTGAAGATCGTGATCCTGGCCTTCTTCGTCGGGGTCGGCTTCACGTACGTCAGACCGGAGAACTGGCATCCCTTCTCGCCGGGAGGATGGATCGGGGTGCAGGCGGGCGCTGCGATCATCTTCTTCTCGTACATCGGATTCGACGCGGTATCCACCGCCGCCGAGGAAACGCGGAACCCGAAGCGCGACCTGCCGATCGGGCTCATCGCGTCGCTCGTGATCTGCACCTTCATCTACATCCTGGTGGCGGCCGTGCTGACCGGAATGCTTCCCTCCTCCGAGCTCAACACCGCCGAGCCGCTGGCCAAGGCGTTCTCCGCGAACCACATCAACTGGGCGGCGGGAATCATCTCACTGGGGGCCGTGGTCGCCACCACCGCGGTGCTGCTGGTCTTCCAGCTCGGCCAGCCGCGCATCCTCTTCTCGATGTCACGCGACGGGCTGCTGCCGCGCTACTTCGGGCGCGTGCATCCGAAGTTCCGCACGCCGCACATCGGCACCATCTGGACCGGTGTCTTCGTGGGCCTGTTCGCCTGCCTCAGCCCGCTCGACATCGTGGTCGAGCTGACCAACATCGGCACCCTGTTCGCCTTCGTGCTGGTGTGCGCGGGCGTGATTATCCTGCGCGCCACCGACCCCCATCGCGTGCGCCCCTTCCGGATGCCGTGGGTTCCGCTGGCGCCGGCCTGGCTCGGGTTCCTGTGGCTCGTGGTCGTGAGCTACCGGGCCGGCACCCTCACCAGCCCGGTGCTGGCGATCGGCGTGGCGATCGTCTGTCTGGCAGGCCTCGTCATGAACGGGTGGGCCATCGCCCGCAAGCTGCGCGACGGGTCGGTGCCCGAGTGGCTCCAGACCGACCTCGCCCTCGCCGGCATCGGCACCTGCCTCTACCTGATGGACGGCCTCCCGCTGGTCACCTGGGCCCGCTTCGGCGTCTGGCTCCTGATCGGGATGGTGATCTACTTCTTCTACGGCTACTGGAACAGCCGGCTGAGGGGTGGGGCGACCGCCGCCCGCCCCGCTGCTTCATAGACGTCCGCTTGAACGAACAATCAGGGATCACTTTGGATTCCCGGACTCCTGTTTGAGTCGCTCATTCAACTTCCTGGCTTGCTCGATGAAGTAGGCTCGGCTGGGATGGTCGTACTCGATGGCCAGGGCGACCGCCCTATCCGATGCACGTGCGGCATCCTTCCACATTCCGGCTTTCGCATACCCCTCCGCCAGACTGTCATAGGCATTGGCGGAGTTCGGGTTGGCCTCGACATTACGCTTGAACAATGCAATAGCATCCTCGGTCTTCCCCGCGGATAGCGCGGCATAGCCCAGGCTGTTTATCACGCCCTCCGGAATGGCGATCGGCCATCCCACCGTCTTCGACACGTCCTGAAAATGCGCTTGCGCGAACTGGAACCCTTTCTCCAGCAGGTCGTTGTGAAACCGGTATCCCGTGTAGAGGTGGCGCAGGGCATCGATCTGCGCGAGCAAGGGAACGCTGACGTGCGTTTCTTCCGGGAATGCCTGGCTGTGCCAGCGGAATCCCTGCGGGGATTTCGTCCTGAGCGTCTCGACGAGCCGCTCGTAGTCGGCGAGGGCGCGCCCGGAATCATCCGAGCGGGCAACGTACAGGAACGCCGGCAAGCTGCGGGTCGATTCGAAGGACTTCCCCAGTGACCGTTGCGGCAGGTTGTCGTCCCAATCGAGACTTGGGCTCAGCGCGAAATAAGCCTGAAACAGCGCCGGCGCTGATGTCAGGCAATACAGGACGAACTGCCCGCCCGCGGAATGACCGGAGAGCATCCGGAACCCATCCGTGCGCCAGGTCATGTCGATCTCCGGTATGAGCTCGTTCGACAGGAAGCGCCTGAAATTGTCCGCGCCGCCGCCGCCGATCCAGGCACTGGGCCAGTCCGTCTGAGTGAAATCCCTCACCCGCACTGTGCTGGCGACCGCTACCACGATCATTTCAGGGATCTCTCCCTTCGAGGCGAGGAAACCCACTGAACCAACGGTGTGGACGAAATGAGTCTTGCCATCGAGGACGTAGAGGACCGGGTAACGCCGATCCTTCGCCCATTTATAGCTGTCAGGCAGATAGAGCTGGTACTCCCGGTCCTCGTTGAGCAGGGTTGAATGGATACGCCGTGATTCACCGATACTTACTGGGTCGCCCGCGCCGGCGCCGGCGCCGGCACTGGCGCAGAACGAGAGCAACAGTACGAGCATGCATGTGCGATGGACCATGACGTCTCCACCCCGTGGTAGCAAGATATACTGCTCACCGCATCCGACTTCGCGACCCCCGCAAGTCTGGCCTGATCCCTGCTGAGGGCATGGCCTGAGCGATAGTCTGGAACGAAACAAGAGAACGGCGCAGGCCTTCTATTATCTCCGGCAAACAGGCGTTCATCGAATACTTCAAACGCGTCTTCGCCGAGGCCAACTACGTCATCCTTCATTGCTTTCAGGAATGGCCTGGCGACGCCCCCTGGCCGGCGATGGACATCTTTCGCTTCGACGACCAGGGCCGGATAGTGGAACACCGGGATATGCTCCAGCGCGTGCCGGAGAGATCGGCCAACGACAACACGATGTTCTGACGGGAAGTGGCGCCTGCGCCGTCCCATGACGTCGCGGCGGAGCCCGCGCGTGAGGCCTGTCCCGAGCTCCACATCTTCATGAGCGCTCCGATCTGGAACAGCTTTCACCCGTCCTGCATACTGCATCCCATCTCTGCGCTTCGACTGGCAAGGTGTCACGGCGCGCTCTCGCTGCTCGAGCCTCCGATTCACCACGTGCGCCCGTCTCTTGGCCCCCCGCCCCTTCCGGCGTATGATGGGATCCGTCCCGGCGAGAGAGACGGCGGGAGCGACTCATGATAGTACGATCGAAGGGCTCCCTCGAGGATTGTCGAGGGAGCCAACGGCCGCGGGGCGCCGGGAAGGGAGAGATCTGATGGCGCGGGCGATCTTCAACGGTACCGTCGTCGCCGAGAGCGACGAGGGGGTCGTTGTGGAGGGGAACTACTACTTCCCCCGGGCGGCCGTCAAGCGGGAGTATCTGAAGGACAGCGCGACGCGCACGATCTGCCCCTGGAAAGGCGAAGCGAGCTATTACGACATCGTGGTCGACGGCCGCGTGGCCAAGGATGGCGCCTGGTACTACCCCTCCCCCAAGGACGCGGCCAGGCAGATCCTGGACCGTATCGCATTCTGGAAGGACGTCAAGGTCGAACGCTGAGAAGGCGGCCCGAGGCCCGGTGGAGTCCCCTTCAGGAATCCAGCTCGGACTCGAGGGCTTCACGCACCCGTGCGAACTCGTCGTCAAGACGCGAGAGCATCTCGCCCGCGACCTGACCGATGGAGCCGGCCCTCGCCTGAGTCTCGAGCGAGGCGCAAATCGACGCCAGGTTGTTCGCGCCGATCGTGCCGGAGCTCCCCTTGAGGTTGTGCGCCGCCATCCTGAGCGCGTCGGCGTCCACCTGGGTGACGGCCACGCGAAGCTTGTCGATCCAGTCGGGCGCCCTGCGTAGAAACTGGCCGATCAGATCGGCGAGAAACCCGGTGGCTCCCTTCGCGCCTTCTTCGCGAAGGTTGTCGAGAACGCTGGTGTCGATCGGACTGAAGGTACCGGCGAGGGTGGCGGCCGCCTCGCCGGCAGTCGGGGTGCGCGGCGATTGAGGCAGCCACCGGACCAAAATCGCTTCCAGATCGGGATGACGCACGGGTTTGCTGATGTAATCGTCCATGCCGGCAGCGAGACATTTCGCGCGATCCCCCTGCATCGCGTTGGCGGTCATGGCGATGATCGGTGTGTGAACGCCGAAGAGGGCCTCCTTCTCCCGAATCGCTCGGGAGGCCTCGTAGCCGTCCATCTCCGGCATCTGGCAGTCCATGAGGAGCGCGTCATAGGGGACGCGTGTCTGTGCCTCGACGGCCTCCAACCCGTTGGCGGCCACGTCGCAACGGTAGCCGAGCTTCTCAAGCATGCGCACGGTGACCATCTGGTTCACCTCGTTGTCCTCCACGACGAGGATACGGGTGCGCGAGCGCGCCTCAGCCTCCTTCAGCACGTGCGCGGTGACCAGACGCGACGGCTCAGGCTTCGCGGCTGGCTCCACGTGACGCGGTGAGCCCATGACGGTCCTCAGGCAATCGTAGAGCTGCGACTGACGCACCGGTTTGGTGAGATAGGCGTCGATGCCGACGATGCGCGCCACTTCCGCGTGACCCCGGATCCCCACCGACGTCATCATCACGAGACGCAGGGAGGCGAAACGGGCGTCGGCACGGATCGTCCGGGCCAGCTCCATGCCATCCATGCCGGGCATCTGCATATCGAGGACGGCGAGGTCGAACGGTCTGCCCCCCGAGGCGGCGCGCAGCACGGCGAGCGCGCTGACTCCCGAGTCGGCGGCATCACACGACATCCCCCAAGCGGCGATCTGCGCGTGAACGATCTGGCGGTTGGTCTCGTTGTCATCCACCACCAGGATTCGAAGACCTCGCAGGTCGTCGCGCCGGCCGCACGCCTCGAGCGCCTCTTCCGAGACCTTCTCCAGACGCACCGTGAACCAGAAGGTGCTTCCACGAGCCGGCTCGCTCGTCACGCCGATTTGGCCACCCATCAGCTCGACCAGCTGCCGCGAGATGGCGAGACCCAGCCCGGTGCCACCGAACTTGCGAGTGGTGGAGCTGTCGGCCTGCGAGAAGGGCTGGAAGAGCTTTGCCTGCGAGTCCCCGGAAATGCCTAAACCGGTGTCGGTCACCTCGAACCGCACGACGACGTCGTTCGCGGTCCGAGTCTCCTGCCTCGCCCGCACGATGACCTCGCCGCTGGACGTGAACTTGATCGCGTTGCCAATCAGGTTGATCAGGATCTGCCGCAGGCGCCCGGGGTCGCCGCGAACCGCGAGGGGAACGTCGTGATGCACGAGCGAGGCGATCTCCAGCTTCTTGGTGAACGCCCGCTCGGCCAGCAGCTCGACGGCCTCTTCGACCGCCGTGCGGAGATCGAAGTTGATGACCTCGAGCTGCAGCTTTCCCGCTTCGATCTTGGAGAAATCGAGGATGTCGTTGATGAGGGTCAGGAGCGCCTGCCCTGAACTGCGGACCGTCTCGGCGTATTTCCGCTGCTCCTCATCGAGCTTCGTGTCGAGCAGCAAACCCGTCATGCCGATCACGCCGTTCATCGGTGTCCGGATCTCGTGGCTCATGGTCGCCAGGAAGTTCGATTTGATCTTCGTGGCCTCCTCGGCCGCCTCCTTGGCCGCGCGAAGGTCCTCCTCCGCCTGCTTGCGCAGCGTGATGTCGCGCACGACGGCGGTGAAGGAGGTCCGGCTCCCCTCCCGCACCTCGCCGATACCGATGTCGACAGGCAATGTCGAGCCGTCCTTGCGCCGGCCGAGGAACTCGCGGCGGATGCCCACGAGCCTCCTCGCGCCGCTCTCGAGGTATCGGTGGAGGTAGCCGTCGTGCTCCTCGCGGTAGGGTGTCGGCATCAGCATGTTGACGCTCCGGCCGATCACCTCCTCAGCCGCGTATCCGAACATCCGCTCGGCGGCCGGATTGAACCACTCGACGCTTCCCGCGGTGTCGATCATGATGATGCCGTCCACCGCCGTGTCCAGGATGCTGCGCGCCCTCGCCTCGCTCGCCTTGAGCTCCGCGGTCCTCGCCTGGACCTCCTGCTCGATGCTCTCGTTGACGGTCTCGAGCCGCGCCTGACGGCCGGCGGTGGCCATCATCTCGCGCACACCCTGCAGGCAGGCCGTTATCAGGAAGATGTCGATGAACACGACCCAGCCCGCGTGCTCGAACGAACGCCAGATCGGCGCCGTCAGGACGCCGAAGACCGACTCGGGCCAGACAAAGCCGCGCACCAGATGGTCCGCGGCCACCACGAGCGAGGCGGTGATTAGAACCGGCCAGTCGCGATAAAATGCGAGAAAAGCCAGAGCTCCGAAAACGATGAAATGTGTTTCGATACGCCCGCCCGTGAACTGGATGAGCATCCCGCCCATGAGCATCTGGCCGACGGCCACGGCATGTCGTGTGAGCACAGCGCCGGGTCGCAGCCCTATGAGCGCGATCGGAAAGCCTACGATGACCGGGCCGAGCAACAGCGCGGCCCAGACGTGCGGATGGGTCGTGCTCGAGAGCCCTCTCCAGCTCAGCGGCGTGAGCCAGAGGGCCGCGGCCATCCCCGCCAGCATCTCGACCAGCATTAGACCGGCGAACAGCCGGTCGGTTCGACGGAGGATCGCCTGGCGGTCCTGCTCGTACAGGACGGCAGCGCGCTTGTCGAAGTCTACCGGCGGCATGCGGGTCGTGCCTCGACAGGACAGCCGAACACCGGTGTCGTCAGACGAGCCGGCGTCGCGTCGTTGACGAACGACACGATCGAGAGGCTGCCCGCGTTGTCTCCCTGGTGGCCCCGCGACGGGGTGATCCCGCCGCTGAATCGAAGCGATCCCGCGGCGTCGTAGAGCAGTGTGTGGCCCGAGGTGGCGATGTTGAATCGGCGCGCCTCGACACCATCGACGTCGTCAACCACGGTGACACCGGGGATGCTCTTCGAGCGCAGCCTCGCTTCGTCCCCCGCCCACCCGGTGGCCGCGCCGGGGGGGGAGACGAGAAGGACGAGCAGGCCCAGACGCCCGCGAGTGCGAGCGGCGATCTTCTCCAGCTCCGCCAGGCTGCTGCGGGAGCAGGGGCAGTGGGGATGGAGGATCATCAGGAGATCGGGCCGGCCCGCCACGCGCTCGATCCCGCTGTCAGCCGGCCAGACCTCCGCGGGATTGCCCGCGTCGCCGGGTGTCAGGTCGAATTCGATCATCAGACCGAACCCTGTGGCGAGGGCCGCGGCCCACAGCGCGGTGAAGACGCCGGCGAGCAGACGCCGCCCGTTCATGACGCGGCCGGCGCCCGGGATTGGGCTCGCGCCACGAGCGCCTTCAACCACGCCGCCGGCCGTCGGGGCTCGATCGGTTTGAGAATATGTTCAATGGTGCCACCCTCCGGACCGCGCGTCTCGGTCTGGGCAATCTCGACCTCTCCGGCCCCCCTCATGCTGGTGCGGATCTCGACATCCTGGAGCGTCGCGTCGTCGAGATCGAGACCTGACGGGACACGCCATCTCGTCCGCAAGGCCGGCTTCCGGGAAGATATCTCCAATGGGTTCGATTCCTGGCATCATGGACGAGTCCTGGGAACAAGCCGGGTGCCTGCCCGCGTCCTGAAACAGTGCCACCGATCCTGTGTCGCGAATATAGGAATCGGCGAGATGCGGGACAACCCGCACTCACAATTCACCTGTCATTGAGTGATTGACCTGCTCGAGGCTCACGCCATCACTTCACCGGCGCACGTCGCCGTGCACATCCCGCCGTCGACCCATCCGGGGGGGACGCAGGTCACGCTGATGCCAGTGGTCTCCAGCCTGGTGGCGTGCGACCACGTGAAGTGGATAATGTGAGGGTGCATGGATGGGTGGTCTACATCCTGGAGTGCGGCGACGGGACCCTCTACACGGGGATCACCATCGACCTGAGGCGGCGTCTCGCCGCGCACCTGCGCGGAGCCGCCTCGAAGTACACCCGGGCGCGGCTTCCGGTCCGGGTGATCTACCAGGAAGCTCATCGGTCACGTTCGAGCGCCTTGCGGCGTGAGGCCCTCATCAAGGCGCTGACGCGCCGGGGGAAGCTCGGACTGATCGGCGGCTCTTCCGATTCCTCGCCCCAGCAATCGCCCCCCTGATTCCCCTCCCGGCCCGAACCTTCGAGCATCGGAGATCGGCGTGTCAGCGGGTCCTCGCCGTGGCCGCGCCTCATAATCTCTATGCTCCTTCCGGAGAACTATTATGACCCGGACCCCCGAGGAGCGCCCGTTTCCCTCGAACGAGATGCAGATCCGGCTGGCTCCGACATTGCAAAGAGACCGGCTTTGTTCGACGGGCCGTCAGGGGGGGAGCAATCCATGTTGATGAGCAGGGGAAGTCTGGCATGCGTCGTCGGGGTCTTCAGCTTTGCCGTTTCGGCAGCGTTCGCCGGCGGCGGCTGGGTGCCCGAGGAGGGCGACGGTGACTTTCAGTTCGGCTACAGCAGGAAGTTCGCGGATCACTCCTGGACCGCCGAGGGCAAGACGGTGGAGAACGGGAGCTGGCACCTGTTCCGCTACGGGTACCTGGGGGGCGAGATGGGGCTCGGGCACCGGGTCTCGCTGCGCTACGCCGTGCTCTACCTCGACGGGGCCGAGGGCCCGCCGGGGAACTACGAGGTCAACCGCGGCATGTCCGAGGCATTCCTCGGATTCAAATACCGGGTGCACGAGGGGACCTGGCCGATGGCCGTCGCTTTGAACGTCCGGACCTCGATCCTCTACGACCAGGCCGGCACCTACGACCGGCACACGTACCTGCCCGATGAGGACGATCTCGACGGCGACGGCGACACGACCGAGGCGGTCCTTCAGGCCAACGACTCGGAGTGGCGCGGTCTCCTCGGTGAGGACTACGGCCTCAGCTTCATTGCGAGCCGCTCGATGTTCGGGAGCGGCTGGTTCAACATGGAGGTCGGTTACACCTACCGCACGGGAAACCTCGCCGACGAGATGCCCTTGTACCTCGAGCTCGGCTATCCCCTGCCGTGGGACAGGCTGGTCCTCAAGGGGACCTTCAACTGGGTCGACAGCGTGGGCAACAACTCACTGAAGCGGCAGGAGGACGACCGCTTCGGCTGCTCGGCGACCAACTGCTTCCCGGACGCCAGTCGACAGGTGCTCGGAGCCGGCTTCCTGCTCAGCGTCGGTTCGCAGCGGTTGTGGTGGGTGGAGCTCGGCTACAACCACTGGCTCTGGGGCCGTTCGACGCGAAAATACGAGGAGCCCTACATCTCGCTCGGCCGGAGATTCTAGAGAGGCACGAAGCCTTTCAGTCAGGGGCACCGCTAGGAGTGTGTCCGAGTAATGGCTTGGGCCGCGCGCACGGGGCTTGCGAGCCGCAGCCAAGGAGCGAGGAGGAAGTCGACCCGAGTGGTCGTCGACGACGAGCGACGACGGATGAGGCCGCGACCCCCGTGCGCCCAGAGGGTTGCGGCGACGCGATCCAAAGGGTCGCCGCGCCCGGCCCTCTCTTCCTCCAAGTTCAGCGCCCGGTTCCCCCGCGGCCCGGAATCGGTGATTCTCCCACTCAGAGCCCGGACTCGGCCTCCAGAGCCGACACTCCCGTGACTTGCCTGTCCCCTCCCGGCACACAACATTACACGGGCGACGTCTCCAGAGGCGCCGCCGCATCGAGACATTCAGACCCCACACACCACGAGGCTGCTGACACGCCATGTACAAAGTCCTCCTGGCCGATGACACGAGGCTGGCGCTCGCGCATGAGAAGGACTTCCTGGAAGGCCGGAACCTCAAGGTCTTCGTGGCCTCGTCGGCCATCGAGGCGCGTGAGCTGGCGATGGTCGCCCGGCCCGACCTGATCGTTCTGGACTTCGAGATGCCCGAGATGACCGGGGCGGAGCTCTGCCAGTGGCTGAAGGCGGACCCTCTGACAACCGACATCCCGGTCCTCATCTTCAGCACCCACGAGGATGAGGAGACTATTCGCGCGTGCAGGCAGGCCGGCGCGGTCGGGTTCGTCAACAAGGCCGCCGGTGGCGAGGCTCTTCTCGAAGAGGTCGCGAAGGCCCTGGGGGTGCCCCGGCGCCGCGGCATCCGCGTGCCCTGCAAGCTGACCGTGGGGATCACGGAGGGCTCCGATGTCCTCGCGGGCGAGCTGAGGGACATCAGCGTGAGCGGCGTCTTCCTCACCGCCACGAGGCATTTCTCGCCCGGCACCCCGCTCTATCTGAGGTTCAGGCTCCCCGGCATTCAGCACGAGATCCAGGTGCTGGGCGAGGTGGCGAGGGTCGAAGAGTCGGCCGAATCGGGCCCGGGGTGCGGTATCCAGTTCCTCGAGACCGACCCGCGATCCCGCGAGGGCCTCATCCGGTTCCTGGAAGCGTCGCTCTGACTACTTCTCCACCCTCAGTACGACCTTGTTGGCCGCCGTGTTGCCGGCCCGGTCCCGTGCCCGCACGGTGATGGTGTGCTCGCCCGGGGCCAGCTCTGGCGTCCGGAAGCTGTACGACTCCTTCATCGAGTCGGCGATCCGGTCGTCGGGCAGCACGGTGATCCAGTCGTCCGCGTCGAGCGAGTAGGCGACGTCGCCCACCACGGAGAACGAGTCGCTCACCGTCACCTTCACCTCCGCAGATCGAGACCGCAGGCGCGCCTCGATGGCGCCCACCACCGGCGGCGTGTTGTCCACGTCGAAGGCGGCCGACACGTGCGTGCCGGTCAGGGCGGTGCCGGGAGGGTTGGACGGCGCGTCGGAGGCGACGATCTGGATGCGATAGACGCCGTCGGGCATCGCGGTGGCGTCCCAGGAGAAAAACTCGTCTTCGAGATCGTGTCCCAGGGATTTCCAGAGGGTCTCGTCCTGGGCCTTGAAAAAGACTTCGTAGCGGAGGGCATCGTTGTTCCCGTCCTCCGACTTCCACTGGACCGAGCGCTTCCCCTTCTCGAAGGACCGGCGGGCCTGGCTCTGCGGGCGACGCCCCGGTGGGCCTCCCTCCGCCCCTTCGCCACCGGCACCCGTCGAGTTCAGCACGACCCCCGCCGGAAGAACCTCGACGGCGGAGATCTCGGGGGGAAGGTTGTCCTGCAGGTAGTTGATCTGGATGTTGCGCAGGACGAGGCTCTCCCCTCCCCGCCCGGCCTTCAGCATCGCCTTCCACTGGAGATAGCGCGCGCGCGGCCGCTCGATCACGGTGCCGCCGGACTCGGTGTAATCGGGGGACCATTGAGACCATGAATCGTCCGGCTCCTCGGTGTTGCCGGTGCGGACGCTGAACACCACCGAGGATCCGGCGGACGCCTCGGCGATCCACGAGATTGCCCCCCACGAAGAGGTGAAACCCGCGTCGTACGACTTGGAGACAACCGACCCGTCGCGAGCCGCGGCAGGGTCGACCCGGAAGACCTGCCCGAGGTTGCTGGCCGCGGCGATGAAGCCGTCCCCGTCCGCGGGGATCAACGCGTTGACTTGCTGCGCCTGCACCGCCACGAAATCGGTGACGCTGCCGGTGTCGTCCAGGAGCATGACGCGGCCCTCGCCCCCCGTTCCCACCAGGACCCTGCCGTCGCCGAAGGGGGCCAGCGCCAGCGGCAGCGACTCGCGTGATTCCCAGAGCTTCCTCGCGTACCCCTCGGGGCTCACCTTGTAGACGGCGCCGAAGTAGGACTCGGGCGTGACGGGCGGCCTGGCCTGCTGCTGGCGTTGCGGTTGCTCCTGGCCCTCTTCACCCGCTGGTGGCTGCTCCTGATCGCCGCCGCCTCCCTCGTCGGCCGTCACGCGGACCCGGGTGACTCCGCCTGGAGGCGCGCTCCCCCCTCCCCCGCGCTGCCGTGGCATCGGGGCCAGGGCGGCCATGTAGATCGAATCGCCCAGGACCGCCAGCGCGGCGATCTCCCGCATCGGAGAGTCATACACCACCGAGGAGCTCCCCTCGAGCGGGATCCTGTAGAGGATGCCGCTCTGATCGGAGCCCGCGTAGATCGAGCCGCCGGGGCCGCGCGCCATGGATCTGATGTGATCCTCGCGGCCGTCCAGCACCACCTTGCCCGATGCGTTGGGCCCCACCGAATCGATACGGTAGACCTTGCCTCTCTGGCCGGTGGCCACCAGCAGACGGCCGCGGTCGTCGAAGACCAGCGCCCAGATGTATGTCTCCTCCGGGTTGAAGACCATTGTGCGGGCGCCCGATTCGTCGATCCGGTAGACGGCGCCATACGGCGAGGTCCCGGCGTAGAGCACGCCCCCCGCGTCCAGGGCCAGCGCGTGCACTTCCAGCTCGTCGGCGTCGAAGATCATCTCCGCCTTGCCCCCGGCCGCGTCGACCCTGAAGACCTTCCCCTCGTTGCCGCCACCCACATAGACCCGGCCTTTGCCGTCCCGCGCGAGGCACCAGAGGTTTGGCTGCGCCGCGTCGAGAAGGGAGGTCACCTTGGCGGAGAGGCGCAGGCTCCCGTCGCCCGACAACGCCACGCCGGTCAGGTTCACGTCCTGAAAGTCGCCTCGGTTTCTCAGCACCCAGGCCTGGGAGGTGGAGGCGAGGGCCGGCCGGGGCCAGGCGGACGCCACGGCAAGCGCCACCGACACAACGAGCGTGGAGGTTGAAGAGAGCGGGACATGCGATCTCATCTTGGATTCACCTGGAAGTCATCTGACGTTGAGCGGAATCATCGTCCCACCGACGATGATCTGGCCAAGGGGGATTTCCTCTTCATGCAGGGTCGTCTCGGCCAGCGGAGTCACCTCGCCCGAGCCGCGGTTTCCCACGAGCGTCGCCAGCACCGAGGGGGGGAGCGCCGGCATCACCTCGCTCAGCACCACCGCGCCGCCGATCCGGCGCGTGAGCTTCATGTAGAGCTTGTCGCTGGTGCGCAGGCGGTTGATGAGCGTGATGAGCTGATCCAGGTTGTCGGCCTGGCTCACCTGGCGCCCGAGCAGATTGCGTTCGCTCGCACCCATCAGGTTGGCTCCACCGACAAAGACGTTGAGCGTTCCCTCGGGACACCCCTCCGGGACCCGGTAGACGAACTTGCGCGTGTAGGCGTCGCCGCGGAAGGGGCGGATCAGCACCCGGAACTCGACCTCCTCGCCCGGGTCGACCTCCGTGCGCGTCGGATAGACCCCTTCCACGAAGCTCAGCCTGGCCCGCTCCACGGTATCGATCTTCAGATCGATCGACCGGACCTTCGCACGCTCGAAGCGGTTCTGGAAGACGGCGCCGAAGAGCGACTGGACGTCCCGCGTCAGGTCCACCAGCGCGGGCTGGCTCGCCGCGATGCCCGTATAGAGGTCGTTGAGGATCAGGTCGGGGTGTCCCTCGAGGCCGATCCGCCCCGACAGCGAGAGGGTCATCTCATCGGCGTACCAGGGCGTGTTGAAGAGGCTCGAGGCCGTCAGGAACGCCACCAGCAGCGGCGTGAAGTCGCGATGGTCGAGCACCTCGTAATGGAACACCCTCTCGGGAGCCGCCGCGGCGCCCGGGCTTGCCGCGCCGGCCATGTCGAGGCCCCCCATTCGCACGGTGAGCGGGAGCATTCTGGGAACGGGGCCCATGACGCCGGCGATGCCGGGCAGGCGACTCTGGGTGAAGGTCCCGATCGTGTCGAGAGTGCGGCCCATCTTGGTGGAAGCCTGCACCGAGGCGAGCGTGAGGTAGATCTCCGCGCGCGCCATCGGCACATCGGCCGCGCCGTAAAGGAACCCCGGGTGCCCGAAGGCGTAGAGCCTGTTTCCGTCCACGTGCGTGACGGTGCCCGTGGCGCCCATGGAGATGTCCCCGGTGGCGAGCTGCATCGCGATCGGATCCCCGGGGCGCACGGGGTTCGAGCCCGGCGCCGGTCCACCCCCCGTGGTCGGGCCGGCCGCACCCCCCGGGACGACCGTGCCGAGCCCCAGCCGGGCCAGATCCTCCGCGAAAAGCTGCAGGGCGCGGGCCGGCGCCCCGACGGCGACCACCGGAGCCTCGATCGGCTCCAGCCTCCCGGCGAACGCGCCCGGATCGCGCAGGAACGATTCGGGCGAGGGAAGCGAGGCGACGGCTGCTCCGGCTCCTTCATCCGAGCCGAGCTCCAGCATGTACTCGATCGGCGTCACGCCGGCGATCGCCTCCTTGAGGAACGTGCCCAGCCGATATGAGATGGCCCCGACGAGGCGCCCTTCGACGTAGACCGGGCTGCCGCTCATCCCCGCCGCCACCCCCGTGAACTCCACGCGCGGGCCCGTGAGGCGCGCGAGGATCAGGCTCTGTCCCGGGCCGAGGGAGTTGTCCATCACGCCGAGGATCTCGGCCTGGAACTCCTCGCTGCGGTCCCCTTCGAAGACGGTGCGCGCGGTCGCCCGCATCCCGGGGCGGACCTCGGACAGCGGCATGATCTCGACGCGCTCCGGGGCGGGAGCCGGCGGCTCGGCGGCCGGCGCGACGGAGAGGGCGAGGGTCAGGAGCGCGGGGAGCGCGAGCCGGAGGTGCGACACGCCGCGAATCAACCTTCGGTCTTGAGGCTTTTCTTGATCGCCTCGACGATGAAGTTCTGCATCGAAGGCGTCTGGTTCTTCACCGCGCGATAGACGAGGCAGGGAAGCTTCAGAGAGATCTGCACGCCGTTCTCGTCGAGAGTATCCAGCCACTTGGTGAACTCGCCCCAGGAATGAAAAGAGAGAGCCTCGATGGCGCCCTTGCGGTAGAGTTCGATGAGATCGATCTGATCCTTGAGCTTCAAGAGGACATCCTTCTCATCATAGTCGGAGAAGTCGCTGTACGCAAAAAACTTCACCTCGCCCGCGGGCTGGTCCTTCCCCTTGATGGTGATCTCGGGATCCTTGTTGCAGCGCATCAGGATGTAGTCGTCCTTGCCTCTGAAGTGAAACGCCAGGATCGGGTCTGTCTTGCGCGCGTCGTCCGAAGCGGTCTTGAGGCTTCGATACACTCGGCGAGCGATCTGCTCGTTGGTTGTATACGTCCCGCTCTCCCGTCCCATGAACCCTCCACTGCACCAAGTATGCGCGCAGTATAGCCGGACGTATGTTCCGCTTCAATCGCCCATTGGCTCTCTCGCGTGAGTCTCCATCCTCCGGTCTTTTCCTTCCGACAGTGGGTGACAGCCCAAAATGCCTTCTCGCAGCGAGTTACGTGTATTCCTTGTCTGCGCGCACCGTCAAGTGAATAGCGAAAAAAAAACTTTCCAGTTGTCATTTTGTCGAATTGACCAATGCAAACAAGGCCCTCATACTCTGTCGCGACACCATCCCACAACTGGAGCAAGGTCCGAGGTCGAGACAATGCGAATCACGCTCCTGCGATCCCTGAAGCTCTGCTGCGGCGCGTCCCTCGTTGCGGGTTCTCTGGTCTTCGCGGGCCAGCCGGCGGACCGCGGCGGTCGCCCGGGCAAGCTCCCGGCCGATCTCGCCGATCGGATCGCCAGCGCGGCCGACTCATCTGATCTGATCGACGTCATCATCCAGGGGGAGCCGGGCACCGCTCCGGTCTTGCGCTCGCGCCTCCTGAAACGAGGAGGGGTCATCGGGCGCGATCTGGGGCTCGTGGACGGCATGGCCGCCACATTGACGGCGGCCGACATCGCCGACCTCGTCCTGGATCCTGCCGTGCGACGCATCTCCCCCAACAGGCTGGTCCTGTCGGCGATGGACGTCGCGGCCCAGGCAGCCGGCGCATCCTGGTCACGCGGTCCGGGCGCCGGCTCGGCCGGTCCGACCGGCCGTGGTGTCGGTGTGGCGGTCATCGATTCCGGCATCTATCCACATGAGGACCTGCCCGCGGGCGTTGTCCGCGCCTCGGTCGACTTCATCGATCCGACGCGGCAGGGCTCCGACCTGGCCGCCGACCCCTACGGACATGGAACGCATGTCGCGGGGATCATCGCGGGCAGGTCCGTCGCTTCGCCCGTCGAGCCGGGAGGCTATCTCGGCGGGATGGCCCCGGGCGCGCACCTGGTCTCCCTTCGCGTGCTGGACCACAAGGGAATGGGCCGCACGAGCGACGTCATCGCGGCGCTTCAGTGGTGCATGGAGCACCGGCGCGAGTTCGCTCTCGGAGTCGTGAACCTCTCGCTGGGCCAGCCGATCGACGAGCCGGCCGGCACCGACCCGCTCGCGCAGGCGGTCGAGAGGGCCTGGCGGGCCGGCCTCGTGGTGGTCGCCTCCGCCGGCAATGCGGGTCTCACCGGGACAGGCTACGGGACCATCGCGAGCCCGGCCAACGATCCGCTGGTCATCGCCGTGGGCGCGCTTGACGACCGCAACACCGCCGGACGGGGGGACGACGAAGTGGCGCCCTTTTCCTCTCGAGGGCCCGCGCGCCTCGACATGACGGTGAAGCCGGATATTGTGGCTCCCGGGGTGCGCATCGTGTCGCTTCGAGTGCCCCATTCCACACTGGACCGGACGCTGCCCGAGGCTCGCATCAGCGCCAACCGCCTTGGATCGAGCCCGGCTCTGGAGGCGCGCTACTTCCAGCTGAGCGGCTCGAGCATGGCGGCCGCCCTGGTGTCGGGCGCGGTCGCGCTGATGCTCCAGGCCGATCCGACCTTGAGCCCCGACGACGTCAAGGCCCGCCTGATGCGCCACGCAGATCACGGCGGCGGAGCCGACATCTTCACCCGCGGCGCCGGCATGATCGATGTCGCGTCCGCAATCGCCGAAGCCTCCTCGGACCTCGCGCCGGAGCGTGCGGCCTCGTCCGCGTCGCCGGTCGTCGCAGTGGAGCCTCTGACAGCCAGCGGCGTGCTCATCAGCGACACCGGAGCCGCGTGGGGGGATCCCGACCTGTGGAGCCTCGAGGACCTGTACGGGGATCCCGCGCTGTGGGGCGAGGAAGTGATCCAGTCGATCGCCTTCTTCGAGGATCCCTGCTTGACGGGAAACGGCATCGCCTGGCAGCACGCGAAGGCCGCAGGGATCGTCTGGCAGAACGCGAAGGCGGCGGGAATCGTCTGGCAGAACGCGGTCGCTGAAGGGATCGTCTGGCAGAACATGACCAGCGAGGCGATCACGAGTCAAGGCATCGCCTGGCAGCATTCGGCCGGCGACGGCAGTTGCCCCTTCTAGAAAAGAGATTGTGAGGTTCCCTGGAGTGACCCGCCTCCGGCAGGGCCCCAATAACGGGGGGAGGGGGAATCTTCAGGGACTTTCCACCCGGAGCCTTTCGCGCTTCAGTGGCTGGCGCGGGAGGCTCCGGGTGCGGTTTTCAGGCGCCACGTCCCCATGAGAACTCCCCCGCTTGTCGTCGGTCTGGCCGGCCTCGGCCTCACGCTCGCCGCCTGCACCTTCGACCCGATCGCGCCCACCTGGACCTTCATCACGCTGGTGGCGATCTGCGCGGCCGGGGGTCTCATTCCGCTGCGGCCCGCCGGGCTCCCCCAGCTTCCGCTGAGCCTCCCGGTCGTCGGGATGATCGCCGTTGTGGGAGAGATCTCGCAGGCGATGACCGCCGGCTTCATCGCCGGGCTCGCCACGGCGCTCGCGCCGATGGAGGAAGAGAGGTGGTCCGAGCGCCGGTGGCTGAGCGGCTGGGCCGCCGCCGGCGCGGTGTCGCTGGCCGCCGGGATCGTGTCGAGCGGGATATCAACATTCGGTCTGGCGCTCCAGAATCGGGCATTCCCGCACGCTCCCTCCTCCGAGCAGGTGATCCAGGTCCTTGGCATCTGCGCCGCGGGGACGCTCATGGCCTGGCTCGTGATGCGCCTCTCGATTCCCGGCTCTCCGGATCGGCCACGCGGCGCGTCCGAGATCCTGCTCCAGCTCCTGGGCGCGGCATGCGCCTCGATGGTCGCGGCAACCGCCGCAATCGCGCTGGCGTCGGCCGAAGGACCGCTGGGGGAGCCGGTCGTGCTTGCCTGTCTCGCCTTCGCGGGGCTGGGCGCCCTGGCCATGACCGGCGTGGGCCTCGGGCAGCGTCAGCGCGTCCGGGCCTCCGATCGGCGCGCCAGGACGGGGCTCGCCCTGGTGGAGTCGATCGCCCTGGCGATCGAGGCGAAGGACCGCACCTCGGAGCGGCACCTGAGGCGCATGAGGCTCTACGCCGTCGGAGTCGGACGCCGGCTCGGGCTCCCCGCCGACGAGATCGAGGATCTGGAGTACGCCGCGCTCCTGCACGACATAGGCAAGCTGGTGGTCCCGGAATCGATCCTCTCCAAGCCGGCCAGCCTGACCACCGAGGAATTCCAGGTGATGTCGAGCCACGCAAAGGTGGGCGCCGAGATCCTCGAGACGACCTCGCTTTCCTCACGCGTCACCGCCATGGTCCGGCATCATCACGAGCGGTACGACGGCAGTGGATACCCGGGCCACCTGGTCGGCCTGGAGATCCCCCTCGGAGCGCGCATTCTGGCGGCGGCGGACACCTTCGAAGCCCTCACATCGGAGCGCCCCTACCGCTGCGGCCTGCCCGTGCGCGACGCGGTGTCCTATCTCGAGAGGAACGCGGGCACCTTGTTCGATCCCCGCGTGGTGCGGGTGCTCGTGGAGCATCACACCGAGTTCGAGGATTCCGTGCTCGCTGAGGAGCGGCAGACGGCCAGGGCCGGCGATGAGGCGGAGAGCCTCCGGTCGCGCCTGCCGGGAGCCGACACCCGCAAGGTCACCCCCCCGCTCCAGGCGGTGCTGGATCGGATCGCGTCGTCGCACATGGAGGTTTACTCGCTTCACGAGATAAGCCAGGTCCTCGGCAAATCCCTCAACCTCGAAGAGTCGTTCGCCCTGATCGCGGCCAGGATCCAGCACCTGATCCACTTCTCGGCGTGCGCCATCTATCTGGTGGACTCCGACCATGAGGTGCTGCGTCCCCGGTTCGCGGTGGGCGCGGGCGCATCGAAGATCCTCGAGATCACCATCCCGCTCGGGCAGAAGCATTCGGGCTGGGCCGCCCTCCAGGGTCGCACGCTCAGCGCCGCGGGGCTTAGCCTCCCGCAGGGCCGTGACGGTGGCCGGTCCGATCTGGAGGAGATCGCGGACCATCCCGACATCGCGCCGCTACGGTCATCACTGGTCGCCCCCCTCATGGTGGAGGACGCTCTGGTGGGGGTGGTCGCCCTCTACGATCTCGCCGAGTCGGACTACTCCCCCCAGGAGGAGCGGCTGCTGGCGCTCATCGCCCGGCAGGTCGCCGGCGCCATCCGAACCGGGCTCCTCTTCGAGCAGACCCAGGAGCACGCGCTCACCGACTCGCTGACCGGCCTTCCCAACTCGCGTTACATGTTCATCGCTTTCGATCAGGAGGCTACCAAGGCGCGTGAGGAAGGGACCTCCTTGACCTTGATGCTCATGGATATCGACAAATTCAGGGAGATCAACGATGATTTCGGCCACCATGCCGGAGACCGGTTCCTCATGGGGATGGCCAAAGCGATCCGCTCCCAGCTTCGCCTGTGCGACACCTGCATCCGATACGCGGGAGACGAGTTCGTCGCGCTTCTCCCACGGCTGGCGGGCGGCGAGGTCGAGCAGGTCGTGGAGCGGATCAGGGAAGCGGCCCTCGACTACTGCATGGAGGCGAGGCCCGGTAAGCCCGTGCGGATGTCCCTCTCGATCGGTCATGCCACGATGCCGGCTGATGGTGAGGACTTCGAGTCGCTGATGGCCGCCGCCACCTCGCGCCTCGAGGAGGAGAAGTCCCGCAACCGGAGGAGCCCCGGCCTCTCCCGGGAGCGCCTGCGCGCGAGGCGGGAGGAGTCCCCCGCCGGGGACCCGGACCTCGTGAGGCATTGATGTCCGCGAAGGGCAAGCCCGGCAAGGGCGGAAACGGCGGCAACGGTGGCTCGCTCGAGCGGCGCAGCGGGGTCGACCGGCGCATCATTGACACGCCCGATTACACGGGGCCCGAGCGCCGCATCGGTCCACGCCGCAAGCCCGCTCGCCTCCCGGACAAACCGATCAAACGCTAGGAGTGTGTCCGAGTAATGGCTCGGGTCGCGTTGCGAGCGCCGCGGGGCCGGATCCGAGGAAGCGCGACGAAGTCGATGCGAGACATCGTCGAGGAGCGCTGAC